>JBDRLU010000071.1:0-2023 GCA_043812795.1 Chloroflexota bacterium | reverse complement strand
GCCGAGGGTTTTCTGGTGCGCGGTGACGAATCGCTTGAGTTCAGTCTCAGAATAGCGGCGGTGTCCCCCGGGCGTGATGAAGGCTTTTATCTTGCCTCCGTCAGTCCACTGGCGGAGGGCGGCCTCACTGACCCCCAGAATTTTGCTGGCTTCACTGATACTGATTAACGGCTCCTGCATCAAGCCTTTTCTCCCGTTATTCGTTGAGAGTCACCGGAGAGGAACGGACGTTTTCAACTTCAACTAACTGGTCTAGAACATCACCAGAATAACCTATGAAAACTTGATAAAATCTATAAAAATCTACGTCAGAATAGCATATTTGGTTAGACTGTGCAAGGTTCATAAGAGCCAAAACTACCTGAAATTTTTCAAAAAGACCCTGTTTATTTTTCAAAAAGACCCTGTTTATTCTGTTACCTATCTGGTTAGCCTGCCTCATTTCTCCTTTAATCCTATGATTGTATAAATTAGGCTCATCCTGAGGCTCTGCCGGGCCAACTCAGCCAGCGTATCGTATCCATGTTCCCGCCGCTGGTCTACACTTGCGAAGTCGAGAAGCCGGTCTTTTGAGCGGGCGATGTGTCTCAAGATAGCTCTGCGTAGCTCCCGGTTATGAAACAACCCGTGGATGTACGTCCCAAGAACGCGTCCGCTGGCGTCAAGAGAGCCATCGGGCACTTCACACGCCTGCCCGGAGCGTTCAAGAATGCGAAATGCACTTCCATCATCGCATTTTGTTCTCCCCATGTGAATCTCATAGCCCTCGAAGGACATCTCTCCGGCTTCACTGAGGAGCCCGGAATGGGCTGCTACATCACCTTTTACCTGATGGGTATCCTTGGTGGGCAAAAAGACCGTGCTCACCGGAAGAAGCCCCAGACCTTGCCGGTATGAAACTGGTGATTCCACGCCTTCGGGGTCTTCAATACCTTTGCCGAGCATCTGGTAGCCGCCACAGATGCCGATAATGAATGTTCCCTGTTCATAAAGCTCGGTAACGCGATGGGCCAGCCCGCTCCTTTCCAGCCAGTCCAGGTCAGCCATTGTGGTCTTGCTTCCCGGAATGATAACCAAGTCGGGATGATTCATGCTCTCGACGGAATTCACGTAGCGCACCCTAACACCTTCCTCACTGTTCAATGGATCAAAATCGTCAAAATTGGAGATGTGAGGTAATCTGACTACCGCGATGTCTATGGTGGGACTTTTTTCCGGGGACTTCATTTCCTCCAGGGACACCGAATCTTCCTGCGCAATGTCGAGATTCTGAAAATAGGGAAGTACTCCAGCCACCGGAACCCCGGCTTTCGTTTCGAGAAACCTCAACCCCGACTCAAGCAGTGCCCGGTCCCCGCGGAATTTGTTTATGACCAGGGCCTTGATGAGGCTACGGTCTTCAGGTTCCAAGAGCCACAGAGTGCCCAGCAGCGAGGCAAAGACACCGCCGCGGTCAATATCTCCTACCAAAAGCACCGGCGACTGGCAGTACCTGGCGATACTCATATTGACTATTTCCTCGCGGGCGAGGTTTATTTCCGCGGGACTGCCGGCGCCCTCGATTACTACTACATCGTACTCGGAACGAAGTTTATCCAGTGCCCGGGTTACTACCGGCCACAACTGCGACTTAAGCTTATAATAGTCAGCTGCGGTTGTCGTCATGCGCGGGCGCCCCATGACCACTATCTGGGAGCGGCTGTTAGCTTCCGGTTTCAGCAAAATAGGGTTCATTTCCACCGAGGGGGGTATGCCGGCTGCCTCAGCCTGGACTGCCTGGGCTCTACCAATTTCGCCGCCGTCCGGAGTCACGTAAGAATTCAGAGACATATTTTGCGCCTTGAATGGCGCTACCTTTAGTCCATCGTTCTTGAAGATGCGGCACAGGGCGGCTACCAACACGCTCTTGCCGACATGAGAGGCAGTCCCCTGGACCATGAGTACATTTGCTTTCACGGCTTCCTCCGTTCTTCGTGGGTGGTATCGGTAGTTTTGTCAAAAACTCCTTTATCAAATTGGCGGC
>JBDRLU010000070.1:0-25020 GCA_043812795.1 Chloroflexota bacterium | reverse complement strand
CAAAACCACCGGCACCGCCCGCTGTTGCGCCCGCCGAGTTTGTTATTGGCAGCCTGTCCGTCACACCGGGCACGGTGAAACCGGCGGAACAGGTCACGATTTCGACTATGGTCACCAATATCGGCGGCAGCGAGGGTACCTATACTGTGGTCCTCAAGATAAATGGTGCCGAGGAGGCCAGAAAGGATGTAACTCTGGCGGCGGGTAAGAGCCAGACGGTGAGTTTCACTACCACCAGAGCGGAGGCAGGCAGCTATACCGTGAGCATTGACGGCCAGACTGCCCAGTTCACCGTAACGGCCCCGCAGGCAGTGACGCCACCTAAGCCACCAACCAACTGGGGTCTTATCTGGGGTATCATCGCTGGCGTGATAGTTCTTGGTATCGTCCTCTGGCTGGCTGTCTTCCGACGCCGAATACAGCGTAACTAGCTTGGAGTAAGGGCGGGGAGGCCTCCCCGCCCTTACTTGTTTTAAAGACTGGAAACCTGCCCTTATCAGCGATACAATATGGTAAAAGTTAGCGAAGGATAAAAGATGGCGTTCCCTGAAGACGTGGTGAAGCAAGCCTGGGAAAGGTCGGGAGGACAATGCGAATGTGTCCGCCGCACCCATCGTCATTTCTATCCGCGCTGCGGCAAGCCGCTGCAATGGAAAAACCGGGGAGTTGGTGGTGCCGGCGGATGGGAAATCCACCGTATCGATGCTTTTGGCGATGAGGTACTTTCGAATTGTGAAATACTCTGCTGGACGTGTTTTGAGGCGGTCTAGCGAGGAAAAAAGAGAGGGGCATCATGCCCCTCTCTTTTTTATTTATTCCCTTCTCCCTGAACCGTAGGCTCATAGTCCGCTGGGCTTGTATTCTCCCCAGACACTGCGGAGAGTATCGCACATCTCACCGATGGTGGCATAGGTCTTGACCACATCCACCAGAACAGGCACCATATTGACCCCTTCCTGCGCCGCTTCTTTAAGTTGTTTGAGACCGGCCTTTACCGCAGCATTATCCCTTTGTCGCCTTAATTTCTTGACTTTCTCTACCTGCCGGCGCTCTTCTTCCGGGTCTACTTTCATGATCTGTATTTTCAGCGGCTCGTCGGTGACGTATTTGTTTATCCCGACGACAACCCTTTCCCCGGTCTCTATCTCTAGCTGCTTTTCGTAGGCGGAGCGGGCAATCTCCATTTGCTGGAAACCCTGCTCCAGAGCCGGGATAGCTCCACCCATATCCTCGACTTTCTGGAAAAGTTCTCCGGCTCTTGCTTCCAGTTCGTCGGTGAGTGCCTCCACAAAGTATGAGCCGCCCAGCGGGTCACTGGTATTGAAGATGCCTGTTTCGAGGGCGACGATTTGCTGTGTCCTCAAGGCTACCCTGACCGCTTCGGCCGACGGCAGCGCCAGTGCCTCATCGTAAGAACGGACGGTCCCGCCGGGGATGCCGGCCAGAGCGCCGCCCAATAGCATAATAACGCCCCGGATAATATTGTTGAGAGGTTGCTGGGCGGTGAAATGGCGCCCGTTGACGCTGGAAATAACTCTGGGCGGAGTCTTGCAGCCGAACCGCTCTTTCATTGTCCTCGCCCACATTCTGCGGAAAGCCCGGATGCGGCATATCTCTTCGAAAAGGTCCATGCCCGACCCGAGAAAGACACTGAAATACGGCGCGAAGTCATCCACATCCAGTCCGCGGCCGAGGAGGTCTTCATAAAAGACTATGGCGTCGGCGATGGTGAAGGCTATCTCCTGGATAACACTGGCGCCCGCCTGCCTCATGTGGGAGCCGCAGACCGTCAGCGGGCTGGCATATTTAATCTTGTTGCGGACACAGTACTCGACGGCATCGCAGTTGAATTTGACCGACGGCCGGATGGGGAAAATCTGCGTGCCGCGGCACATGAATTCTTTCAGACAGTCGTTCTGGATGGTCAGATGCATCTCTTGGATAGGTATGCCTTTCTTCTGATTGAGGGCGATGTTCCAGGCCATGAATATCGCCCCGATGGAACTGACGACGCTGCCTATGCCCATTTTTTCTATCGGGATGCTGTCCAGCATCGTTTCCATGTCGGCGAGGGAGTTGACGCTCACGCCCTGTTTGCCCACTTCCCCCAGGGCGAAAGGATGGTCGCTATCGTAGCCAATCTGGGTGGGCAAATCGAGGGCGGCACTGAGCGACTGCGACCCCTGGCTGAGCAAGTATTTGAACCATTTGTTGGTGGCTTCGGGGGTGCCGAAACCGGCGTATTGGCCGCCTTCCTGCGGGCCTTCCTTCCGTTTGACCAAGGGCATACCCCGTGTGAACGGGTATTGCCCCGGGTCGCCCAGTTGTTCGTGGTAATCCCAGTCGCCGAGGTCTTCCGGGGTATAGACCGGCTTGACCGGTATTCGGGATGATTTGGTGGCGTTCTTTTCTTCGTTCGATTTTACGTCTGTCTTTCTCATCGTTCCACTCCTTTCAACTCTCGTTGGCAAAAGCCGAGTAATGTTATTTTCGCTTCTTTTTCGATTCCTTCCGGTATTTTTCGACTTCTTCAGCCACGGCTGGGAGGTGCACGGAGAGATTATGAATGCCGAGCAAAGTAGAGACCTCGAGGGCTTCGATAATTTCGTCCTCGGTGGCCCCGGCTTTCAGGGCGTTACGCAGATGGACGCGGAGACCTTCATCGTAGAAAGTAACGGCATCCATGCAGACCGCGATGATTTCCTTGAATTTTCGTGGTAAAGCATTCCTTCCCTGGAAAGCGTGCATTGCCATTTTGTGATAAATTTCCATGAACTCCGGGTCGCGGGCGGCCAGTAGTCCGTGCCATGGGCGGGAGAAACCGCGCTCTTTAGCAATCTGCTCAGCCAAATTTTTCCCTTTATCCTTCGGCATATTTACCCCCTGCTATTAGACTTCTTATGAGTAATCATAGCACGGAAGAAATTCTAATGCATCTTCCCTTTTCAAGGTTCCGTTTGCATTTGGCTAGTATTGCCTCAAAGGATGACCTCACCCCTAACCCCTCTCCTAAAAGGCGAGGGGAAGTGAAAATAAGAGGGCTTCGCCCTCTTCTAGCAACTTCCATCCGGCTATTGCATCAACCCTGACCCCCTTAGCCCCTCTCTTTTCGTTTCTCCCCCTTCCCAAACAAGGGAAGGGGGTCAGGGGGATAGGTTGCCAGCAAAAATAATGAGACCTGGTTAGTACTATTCAATCTGTTGCATAAGGCTTGCAATCAGGGACGCGGGCTGGTAAACTGTCGCCATCGATGAAAATTGTGCGTTTTAAAGCTGAAAACAGGACCCGCTACGGGATACTGAGCGGCGACTCAGTCCAGGCCATCGTGGGTAAGCCTTACCGCGGCATCAAAACTACCGCCGACCATTACCCCCTAAATAAAGTTAAGCTGTTATCGCCCTGCGCCCCGTCGAAAATCGTGGCCTTGGGATTAAATTACCGCGCCCATGTTGAAGAAGCCAGCCGGTCGGCGCCGGGCGTCCCCCGGGTCTTTCTCAAAGCACCGACCGCTATGGTCGGCCCGGAAGATAATATCGTCTATCCACCGTCGTCTACCCGAGTCGATTACGAAGGGGAGTTGGCCGTGGTCATCGGGGAACGGGCCCATTACGTGCCGGCCGAAAAATGGCGCGACTGTATTTTCGGCTATACCTGTTTGAACGATGTCTCCGCCCGCGATTTCCAGGCCCAGGACAACATGCCTGTGCGGGCGAAGAGCTTCGATACTTTTGCTCCCATCGGCCCGTGCATCGAGACCGACCTCGACCCGGCTAATACCATACTGGAGACCTATCTTAACGGCGAGCTCAGGCAGCATGTCCACACTAGGGAGCTTATCTATCCGGTGCCGGAGTTGATTGCCTTTATCACCAACATCATGACCCTGTTGCCGGGCGATGTCATCGCCACCGGCACGCCGAGCGGCATCGGGCCGATGAAGCCGGGCGATACCGTTGAAGTGAAAATAGAGGGCATCGGTACCCTGCGTAACCATGTCGTCATGGGACGTAGCTAGCTAGTTTTTCCCATACCGACGGAAGCCTGCCCCGTACCCCAGATACGGGGTCGGTATCCAGCCCCTTTGTCATTCTGGCTTTCGCTGGAATGGTGGACTATTTTAGTGCCGCTAGCCTAGCGACCGCCTGATATGCCGCCAGAGAAACAGGCCGAGGAGAACGAGGCAGGCTATTCCCAGGGGAATATAGAAAGGCCGGATAATCGCGCCGATTTCTTCCCAGTTCTGTCCCAGTAGGTAGCCGCCGTAAGCCAGACCGATGGACCACGGGACGGCGCCGAGGAAAGAATAAATAATAAATTTGGTCATGTTCATCCGGGCGATGCCGGCGGGGAGACTGATAAAAGTGCGTACTGCGGGCATGAGCCTCGAGAAAAAGACGATGCGGTCGCCGTAGCGGTCGAACCAGTGGTCGGCCAGGTCCATGTCGTGATGCGAGATAAGGAGATATTTGCCGAAGCGGTTGAGAAAAGGACGGCCGCCCCACGCCCCCACCCCGTAAGCCGCCAGCGAGCCGATGACATTGCCCACCGCCCCGAAGATACCGGCCAGCACGATATAGGCAAAGCCTAAGCCCCTTTCGGCCACCAGCATCCAGCCGGCGAGGGGCATGATGATTTCACTGGGTAACGGGATGCAGGCGCTTTCGATGGCCATCAGTAGCACCACGCTCGGCCAGCCAAAAGCCTGGTAGGCGGTACGGACAAAGTCGAGTATCTGTTGTTCCACTAGCATGAGTCCAGTAAATTTCAACAAAAGCTAACATGGGTAAGCCTCTGCCGTCAAGCGGTTGTTGGGGGATGGTGTACCTAGGTGAGCTTACTATGTTCTATTAATAACTCGAGGGAAGCAGGGCAAAAAGGGAACGAGGGCTGACCTAGTTTGGAATTAAATGCCACTTGCGTCCGTCAAATCCAATCAAGTTGGCACTCTTCAGGCCCTGCTCTGCGTTACGTACCATATGTTTCCAACGCTTTCCGAAATGCACACCGTTGATTACACGGTCAATCGAATTATCGCATAGATCAGGATGAATTCTTTGAATAGCGGGATGAATTTGTTGTGTAGAAAGGGGGCCGTTTCTCAGAAGATATAAAATCGTCCTTGAAAATATCTTGTTTGTAGATTCTCCCGGCTTAGCGCGCAGATACATCAAAGCTTCATGGGCAAGTTGTACTTCTCTTTCGAACTCTTGTCTGAGCACCCGCTTAGCTGATTTAAGAGTCCTATCCTGGCGGTCATGCAGCTCCCGCGAAATGTTACCGAGTTGGTCTAAATCTAATAGAGAAACTTCAGCCCCTAAATCACCGTAAGCCGTTAAGTCGTCAGAGATCTGGCACACTAACTTATGGTCTGTTATTTCGACTCCGTATTCATAGTTTCTATCTAACCCAGCTGTGGTTAGGTTCGACGAAGTTAATATAGCTAGCTTGTCGTCAGCGACGTATACTTTCGCATGAAGGCCAGGCAGATGCTTTACTGTCGTGGAAGGTAACGTTCGACAAAATGAGGCAATCGCGCTTACATCGGTTGAGCCTTGGATGAGGTTACCGACGTCCAAGTTCGTTAGAATTTGCACCTTTAAAGAACTGCACTTTTCTAGAATTGAGCTAAGTCGCGACAGTGGTTCCTTGCTTATGAACGGGGAGACAATCAAAGCGGCATGGCTAATAGAATGCACGAAAAGATCAAAGGTTTCTGTCCAAGGAGATACAAGTAGTCGCATATCCGCTCTCCTTTTTCTTCGGTAGTTTGGTAGTTGTCTAAGCGTAAGTCTGTGTCCTAAGCCGTCGTCTGTCAATAATTCGCTAACCTGGTATTATGGTTTTTAGGCCTTTCGGACATCTTCCACACCTTCAACCAACGGAATTTTTACGACTTAGATTAAGGCTGCCACATACGATTGTCAAGGCTTTTCATACTAACTGACTAATTCTGAATATCATCGTATATCAACCATGCCCGTGTTGACATTGTTTGGTAGACCGTGTAGTCTCAAAAGAATACGAGCGGTACGTTCGCCATGAGTGTGCCGTGAATTTCGGGGAGGGACACCAAGATGATAATCGACCTGGAAAACCACATGACCGTACCGGAAGAAGTATTACCCGGGAAGAGTGAATCGGGCAAGCTCTGCGAGCGGTACTGGGACACGGACGGTAAGCTGAAAATCCGGAAATACCAGGACTTTTCCAATCCGGACAAATATCTGCAGTTCATGGATGACGCCGGCATCGATGTCGCCGTGGTGTCACCCAACCTGATTACCACTCTCGACCAGTGCCGGAAATGGAATGATTTCTGTGCCGATGTCGTCAAGCAGCACCCGAAGCGGTTCGCCGGCTTTGCCGCCACGCCGGTGACCGGGGGCAAGCCCGCCCTCGACGAGCTGGAAAGGGCCGTCACGCAACTGGGGCTGAAGGGCGTGCACATCTGGACGCAGAACAGCGGCTATGCCCTCGATGCCCGCGAATTATGGCCCCTCTACGAGAAAGCGGCCCAACTGAAGATACCTATCGACGTCCATATCACCGAGGTGCCGGCCGGCCTCGACGTTCTCAATACGCCTTATGCCCTCTACTATGTCATGGCCCGGGAAGTCGATATGTGCGTGGCCACCATGCGTCTCTGCCTCGGCGGCGCCCTCGAAGACTTCCCCGACCTCATCTTTATTATGAACCACTTCGGCGGCGGTATCTCATCGATGATGGAACGCCTCGATGCCTATTTGAACTTCGTCGGCCCCGGCTGGCCCAGTTTTTATTACGGTAAACCCCTCATCACCCGCCCGTGGCGAGAGTACTTCGACAAGCTTTATTTCAACATGGCCGGGCGTGAGGTGGGGATGGCGGCGGTGAAGTGCGCTCTGACCACTATCAGCCCCCGAAAACTGATGTTTGCCAGCGATTGGCCGTTTAACTTCGATTATAATCCCCAGGGCGTCAAAAAGTACGTCGAGGAGATAAGGAAGTTAGACCTGCCCGCGGCCGACATCGAAGCCATGCTCGGCGGTAATGCCGCCCGGCTGCTCGGCATCTAGATTTTGAGTACCTGTCATTCTTGAGCGTAGCGAAGAATCTGAGGGTGGGGCAGCGGAACAAGAACGCCCATCCCCCTGCCCCCAAGGTGTTGTCAGAAGAGGGCGAAGCCCTCTTATTCTTAATTCCCCTTCTCCTGTCAGGAGAAGGGGTAAAGGGATGAGGTCGTCCCTCAAGGACAGGCCCTTTCCACGAATAAATTTCCATAACACAGATTTTATGGTAAAATGGCTCATTATCAATTTAGCCAGACTCAAATGGAAGCTAAGCCGTCCAACCAGCAACCTGTTAAAGTAAAAATCTGCGGCATTACCACCGTGGCCGATGCGCTGCGGGCGGCGGAGGCCGGGGCGGACTATATCGGGGTTATCATCGAAATCGAGTTCTCCCCCCGCCGTCTCAGCATCGAACAGGCGCGACCTATCTGCAAAAATTCCGTCGTACCGGTAGTAACGCTGTTTTTCAACTGGGACGCGGAGCAGATAAAGAAAGCGGTGCAGACATTGCAGCCGAAGTGCATCCAGCTGCAGGGGCTGGAACCGCCCTCTCTTGTCCGGACTCTGAAGCAAGATTTGACGTGTGAAATCTGGAAGGCGGTCCATTTCCCCGCTCAAGGTCAGGGGCAGATTAACACCGCTGAATACCTGGAGAAAGTAAACTCGTTTGTTGAAGCCGGGGTCGATGCTATTATCCTGGATACCGTCGTCAGTACCTCCGGGAATAAACAACGTTATGGCGGGACAGGGCAGGTGAGCGATTGGACGGTAGCTACCGAGCTGGTCAAAGCTATTCCCGTCCGGACGTTTCTGGCCGGCGGTATCAATCCCGGGAACGTGCGACAGGCCATCGAACAGGTCCGCCCCTATGGCGTCGATTTATGCAGCGGCGTCGAAGCTTCACCCGGCACCAAAGACCCGCAAAAGTTAGTCGCATTGATGGCGGCGGTGCGTGAAGCCAATAAAGGAGTAAGATGAAAGCTGCGGTCTTGCATGGCGAAAATGACCTCCGTCTCGAAGAAGTAGCCACCCCCCATGCCGGGGCCGGCGAAGTAGTCGTCCGGGTCAAGGCGTGCGGGGTGTGCACGACCGACTTGAAGATTCTGGCCGGACAGAGCACGCCGCGCAATCTGCCGACGATTCTCGGCCATGAAGTCGCCGGTACGGTCTGCGAAATCGGCGAGCACGTCGGCGGGCTGGAATTAAATCAAAGGGTGGCCGTTTATCCCATTGCTTCCTGCGGTGAGTGCTTCTTCTGCCGCAAGGGAAAACATAGCCTTTGCCTCTACGAGACCGGCCTGGCCCACGGCGTCGATGGCGGTTTTGCCGAGTACGTCCGTATTCCGGAACGTCTGGTGAAACTGGGCGGTGTCGTGCCTATTGCCGATTCCCTTTCCTTCGAACTGGCGGCGATGGCCGAACCCTTTAGCTGCTGCCTCAGTGCCTTTCATTCGGCACCGATAAACAAAGGGGACTGGGTGGCAATCATCGGTGCCGGCCCGATGGGGCTGCTGAACCTCCTGGTGGCTAAAGCACATGGTGCCCGTACCATTGTCATCGATATCCTCCCCGAGCGGTTAAACAAGGCGCGGGAACTCGGTGCTGAGCATCTCGTCAATGGTCGAGAAAAGGACGCCGTTGAAGCCGTCCGCTCGTTGACCGAGCTCGGCGCCGACCTGGTCATCGGTGCTCTGGGAGACATCGAAGTAATCGAGAAGTCTCTCCTCATGGTACGTAACGGTGGTGTCTTCAATATCTTCGGCGGGCCGGCGAAGGGCGCCCGCCTGACCATCGACCCGAGGTGGCTGCATTACGGAGAAATCATCCTGACCGGTACTTTCGGGTCTTCTCTACCCGATTTCAAGGAAGCACTCCGGCTAATCTCGAACAAGGAAGTCGATTTGAAGCCGATTATTTCACAGAGATTAGACCTCGGTTCGCTGCTGGACGTGGTCGAAAAAACACGCCAGCACGAGGGACTCAAGTCAGTGATTCTCTTTTAAGAGAGGGAGCGATAAAATGAGCGTCGGCAAAAAAAATCGGATGAACCGGATATTAAGCTCGGCTACCGGGAAGGGACTTATTGTGGCCATCGACCACGGGATGGCTCTGGGCCCGATGACGGGCATCGTCGATATCGCTACCACCGTCAAGCAGTTATCAGCCACGGGTAAAGTGGATGCCTGGCTATTGACCAAAGGGATATTAAGCAACTGCTTCGAACCCGATGGTAAACAGGGCATCATCCTCCGGGCGAGCGGGGCGGCCACTATCGCCGGCCCGGACCTGACCCATGAAGGACTGACGGCCAGTGTCGAAGCTGCCCTCAGGCTTGGGGCTGACGCTCCGGCGACCACTGCCTTCATCGGCTCCAGTAACGAACATGAAACGCTGGTGAACATGGCCAGGCTCGCCGACGAATGCCATAAGTATGACATGCCCATGCTCGGCGTGCTGGGTGTCGGCAAGGCACTGGAAGAAAAGACCGTGGACCCGCAGTATATTGCCTTGGGGGCACGGGTGGCGGCGGAACATGGCGCCGATATGGTTAAGACTTACTTCACGGTGTCCGGTTTCGAAAAAGTAACCAGCGGCTGCCCGGTGCCGGTGATGATTGCCGGCGGCCCCAAATGCGATACCGACCTGGACACGCTTAAAATGATTGGCGGCGCCCTCGCCGGCGGGGCTAAAGGAATAGTCATGGGTAGAAACATCTGGCAGAGCCCCCATCCTGAAGAGCTTCTGGATGTGGTGTGGCGGATGATTCACCAGAATTTGAGTATCGAAGAGGCTGCTCGGGAACTGAGCAACAAATAGGGGGGTAAGATGAAAGAAGTAAGGATTGCCTGTCCTTCACGACTGCACCTGGGTCTTATCGATTTAAACGGAGAAATCGGCCGTATCGACGGCGGCGTCGGCATCGCGCTCGAGTACCCGCGGACGGTGTTCCGTGCCACCAAAAGTGACAAACTGGAGGTGGAGTGCCCCAGTGACCCGCCCGCCGCGAAGCGTGCCGAGGAAGCGGCCCGTACGGTCATGAAGCTTTTCGACCTGCCTCCGGCCAGAGTAGTTATCGAAGAGCGTCCTTATGTGCACGTAGGTCTAGGTAGCGGCACGCAGCTAGTCGTTGGCACTGCCAAGGCATTATGCCAGCTGGCGGATAAAGAAATAAGTGCCATCGATTTAGCCATGGCGGTAAACCGGGGTGGGACTTCAGGCATCGGCGTCGCCAGCTTCGAGCACGGCGGGTTCATTGTCGATGGCGGCCACAAATTCGGCGACGGCGGCGCCCCGGATAATAGCAAGAACTCTTATACTCCTTCATCAGCGGTACGCGGGCTGAGGCCTCCGCCAGTACTGGCCCGTTATGATTTCCCTGATTGGGACATCCTGTTATGCGTCCCCACCGGAGAAGAAACCGCCGGCATCCACGAAGTCCAGATTTTCAAAATCGTTTGTCCCGTACCCATCGAGGAAGTCAGGACTATCTGTCACCTGGTGCTCCTTAAGATGTTACCCGCCGTCCTGGAAAGCGACCTCGAAGCCTTCGGCCAGGCCTTGGAAGAATCGCAAAAATATGGCTTCAAGGTATTTGAATTCCGCGCTCAGACCCATGATGTCCTGCGCTGCAAAGATTTTCTTCAGGAGAACGGCGGGGAAGGCGTCGGCATGAGTAGCTGGGGGTCGGCGCTATTTGCGTTCGGCCAAGACCTGAGCGAACTCAAAGAAAAGACACAGCGTTTCCTTGATGCGAATATGGGCGGAACGTGCTTTTTAACGAAAGCCAATAACACCGGGATGAAGATACTAGGCTGAGTCCTGAAACGAGCGATAAATTCATAGGCTTTCTTATTAGCTTGCCGGTGGCTGGCCACCAGCCCAAGAGAAACAAGACGAAGGCGCTTGCCTCCTTTCAGATTTTATCATAGTTGCTTTTAAGGTAAAAAATGACTTGATTTTGCTGACCATCTTGTAGATAAGTACCACTATTGGTAGAGAAGGAGTTGCTCCCTGTGGGGACCACCGGAGTGGTTATGGTACAGACTTGATGAAAGTTGCTGTGACGTTCTTGTTGGCGTTCATGGTAATGGTGACCGAGGTGACATTAGCTGAGACATCACCACCCCAGTGGTCGAAACGATAGCCCGAAGCTGGTACGGCAGTAAGAATGATGCTGGTACCATCGTCGTAAGTGCCACTACCGGGAGTGACAGAGCCACCGTCTGTGGGGCTCACCGAGGTGGTCAGGGTGTAAATCTTGATGAAAGTTGCTGTGACGTTCTTGTTGGCGTTCATGGTAATGGTGACCGAGGTGACATTAGCTGAGACATCACCACCCCAGTGGTCGAAACGATAGCCCGAAGCTGGGCTAGCCGTGAGCGTGATGGCTGTATCCTTGGGATATTTACCGTCATCCTTTGCGATAAGATTCACCGACACTGAGCCTTCGGTAAAATTTGTGCTGGAGACTGTAACTGGCTGGTTATTGACAGTCAGCAAGAAACGCAACTCAAAGGTTACTGCAACATGTTTATCACTATTTATAGTTACCGTCGTGGGATTGATTGTATCGTTGATGGTACCTGACCAGCTTCTACAGCCGTAGCCCGGGGCCGGGATGGCAGTAAGCGTGACTTTAGTGCCTTCAGCATATTTGCCGTCTTCTCCGGGAGCAGGGTTCACTGACACCGAGCCTTCATTGAAACCGACACTGGAGCCGATAACTAATTGATTGCTGATGACTAGCGAGAAGCGTGGCTCGAAGATAACTGTTATATGCTTTCCGCTACTCATTGTTACCGAGGTCGGATTAGTTGTATCGTTACCAGTACCAGACCAGCCTTTCCAATCGTAGCCTGAATCAGGGTGGGCAGTGAGTGTAACGATAGTACCGTTAGTATATTTACCATCACTATCGGGAGCAGGATTTAGTGATACCGAGCCTTCGTCGAAGCTCATGAAAGACCCGATGACCAGTTGGTTATTGACGACCAGTGAGAAACGCGGTTCAAAGGTTATTGTTACTCGTTTATCCTTGCTCATAGTTACTGTGGTAGGATTGGATGTGTCGTTACCAGTGCCAGACCAGCCTTTCCAATCATAGCCGGAGGCTGGGTTGGCAGTGAGTGTGACTACAGTATTTTTAGTATATTCGCCATTGACCTGAGGCCCAGGATTCACTGATACTGAGCCTCCACTAAAACTGGCGCTGGTGCTCGTTACTTTCTGACCATTAATGACAAGCGTTATTGCTGGTGCCCTAGCAAAAAAGAAACCTGTCGAGGCGAGAACAACAACCATTAAGATGATAAGTAACCACCATTTCTTGTGAAGAAAATAGAGCCGCAATATCGTATAGGTTGAACTTAAAGCAACTAGAGTTACCACTCCCAGCAAAATATCGCGTAACTGAAAAAAAATATACGAAACAAGCGCCATTATTAAAGGCAGCCAGAAGTATTTCAATGCTTCTTGCAGAAAGTTTTTCATTCTATCTTATTATTCTCCAAAATCTTGTGGATGCTATGTCAGTCTGCTCTTGTGTCATCCTGAATCATAAAGGGGTCTGTCTAACCTCGGAGGTTCTTTCTTCGAGATTAAGACTTCCTGTTAACATAAAAGGTTGTATTATATTGAGCGTACTTCCTATGCCCCATATGTCTTGACATTTATGTCATATCATATTATAGTTTAGCTACCTTGTCAATAGACTTTTAGAGGAGCTTTGAATGACAGAATGGACATTTATCACTCACCACGGATTGGTACTACTTTATGTTTCAGGGCATCCCCAATGCACTGCTCGGGAGATGGCCTTGGCAATTAACGTTACTGAGAGGACAGTGCATAGAATTCTTGATAACCTGGAGGCTCAGGGATACATCAAGAGGCAGAGAACGGGCAAGGGTAGTTTGTTCCAGACAAATCCTGACCTCGGACTAAGGCATGAGCTTACTAGAGATGTGGTGGTAGGAGACCTGATTAAGGTGCTTAGCGGCCGACGCCGGTGCAAGCCTAAAATGGGCTAGCATGCAAGGTTCTAACGGTTTGGTACTGGGCTTAGCTCAGGTCTTGAGAAAACAGAGGGGCAATATACAGGAGGCTGACCTGGCTCTGATAGTTGTACCACTTGTTAGGTTGCCATGTAGTTGCTGGATTACAGGAAGCGGCAGCCCAGAGGCTAGATGAGTTTCTTTCCGTGAAAGAGGCTTATGATAGGAATGTTAGCAGAATGTAGGCAAAGGTTAATGAAACTGAATGAAAAAGACTGCCGAAGATACCAATTTCAAAGCTAAAGTATGATCGGGACTGGCAGATTTGAACTGCCGACTGCCCGAAGCCCATGTAGCCGGGAGAAAAGGAGGCCGCTTGCTTCCTTTTTAGCCAATTCTAATATATTCTCTTTAATACTCAACCACAGCTTGCGACTGAGTTCAAATTACCTGAGTAAGCAAATACATTGTTAATCCAAGAAGTAGTCCAAGCAAAACTGTTACGCCCATCATAATGGGGAGAAACCTCTTAAATCCTATGTTTACCGTTATTTCGTAATTCTTCTTATCCCATTCTTTTTTTGATTCAATATTGAAACCTTCCTTAGGAATTGGGTTCATTTTACGAGAATATTTGTAATAATAATAAGCGCCAACAAAAAAAATTAAAGACCAAATAATAAAAAATATCCCGGCTGCCACCAAGCCTATTTGAGAAACATCTACTGCCGGAGCAATTACTTCAATCAGAACCCAGATAAAACTTCCCGCTAGTAACAACCCATAAAATATAGCTGCTCCAACTAAAATTCTTCTCCTCTTTATTCTTATCCGTTCCTTAACTGTGTCGCTTAACAACTTTTTTCTCGTTGATAATGCAGCTAATGGTAAATAAATCGTGCGAGCGATAAGAGGAAGAATTAACAGGACGATGAATACTAACACTGAAGTTATTTTCACAGCCACAATTTTAGACTTGGTAACATTCTTCGTCAATCCTTTTTATTCTAACCGTTTATTTAATTCATTTAGTCTTTCATGAACACTCTTTCTTTCTCAACCCCTCTTAAAATCGGTCGCAAAACTATCACTTGTTCGCTTCGCCAGAATTCGGTCAAATTAGTACCATTCAAAGAAAAAGCCCCGCATCTTTACCAGGCTTCAGCCTTTGGGTTACCGTTTCCCGCAAATTGACTTCGGCTTCCAGCTTGGAATATAATTCGTTTTTGTGGGGAGGGGAGTGTCGGGAATAACAGTGTTTTTATGTTAAGCTCAAAATGCAAAGAAGGAATCAGGAGGCAAGATGGCAGTTGATTTGACGGTTGAAATCGGCGGAGTGAAATTCAAGAATCCGGTCGTGGTTGGTTCGGCGAGTCCGACGATGGACTCGATTCGTATGAAGCACGGCATCGATGGTGGGGCCGGAGCTGTCATCGCCAAGTCGCTCTTCGGGGAGGGCGGCAGGCTGGGTCGCGATTTCCCCCGGCCGCGGTACAAGTTGATTGATTATCGGGAGTATCCGGGATACCCGGATGTCTTGCCCCACGCTTTTACGCTACGTTCCCTCGAGGAATGCTCGCACTTCGATTATCCGACTTACATGAAAGATATTAACCGGGCCAAAGACCTCATCAAGGATAACGGTGTCGTTATTGCCAGTCTTTCCGGCTCGTCGCTGGACGAATGGAAGGAAATGTGCACGCTGGTAAACAAGACTAATGCCGATTTCGTCGAGTTGAATAACTCATGTCCTTTTGCTGCTGATATGGGAATAAAGATGGGTGCCGGTGCGGTCGATGCCACGTATGAAGCCGTAAAAGCCTGTGCGGCAATATTAAAGAAGCCTTTTTCCGTCAAAATTACACCCCAGACTAACGACCCGGTGGCCGTCGCCAAGCAGGCGGAGGCGGCCGGTGCCTATGCCGTCAATATGTCGGCCCGGTTCTCTGGAATCGTGCTGGATATCGAAACCGCCAGCCCGGTGCCTTACGGCTCCATCGCCGGTTACGGCGGCCCCTATCTCATCGGTTACGGGCTGAGGCTGGTAAGTCAGGCCGCTAACCAGGTCAAAATCCCGATTATCGGCGGTCTCGGCGTTTGGGACTGGCGCGATGTCGTCGCCTATATTATGTGCGGCGCGACATTGGTCCAGTCTGCGGCTGGCATCATGCTCCAGGGTTACAAGGTAACCGGCAAGTGGGTTGAGATGATGTCAGCCTGGATGGAAGGCAAGCGATACAAAAGCGTTAACAAGATGCGGGGAGTAGCTCTCCCGAATATCGTAAAAACGGGAGATGTCCCGCGGGCGCCCAAAAACGTCAGCACCACCATTGACACCGCGAAATGCGACAAATGCGGTGTTTGCGTGCGAAGCTGCTTCTATGATGCCATCACTCTGACCAGGGCCGGGGCCGTCATCGACCCCAAGGCCTGTGATGTTTGCGGCATGTGCGTCGAAGTCTGCCCGCAGAATGCGGCCCAGTTGCGTTATAAATAATCTTTATTATTAACTCCTCACCCTTTATCCCTTCAGGGATTCATCCAGAAGGATTCTTCCTGAAGGAGAACCCATCAGGGTGAACCCTCTCCTCTTCCTTAATCAGAAGGAGTCAAAATTGACGTCTGAAGAAATCAAGACGGATATTCTGGTAATCGGCGGGGGTGGCGCCGGCAGCCGGGCTGCCTACGAGGCCAAACGCCTTGAACCTGGGCTGGATGTCCTTGTGGCTGTGGATGGCACGTGGGGGGCGGGGGGCAGCACCGTCTGGAAAGCCTCGGAGACGCTCGGTATCAATGCTCCCTTAAATGCGGCCGATGACGGCGACTCCCCGGAAATTTTCTTGAAAGACATTCTGGAAACCGGACTGGGACTGGCAAGCCCTTCACTCGCCTTGATAATCGCCCATGAATCAGCCGACCGAATCTTAGAACTAATCGACCTCGGCGTTGAGTTCGACCGCTCTGGTGGGAAAGTTATTCAGCGTAAACTTTCCGGGTGCACGCGGGCACGTTCGTTATCGAAAGGCGGTGAGACCGGAGTAAGCATCGTCTCGACTTTGAAAAATGCCTCCCTGGCCCAAGGTGTCAGAGTCCTTGAAAGCGTGAGAGTCCTCGACCTTATTTGTGAAAACGGCGAGATCTGGGGTGTCCGGGCTTTGAAACAGGGGAAACCGATTGATATTCTGGCCAAGGCGGTCATTCTGGCGAATGGCGGCGCCGGCGCTCTGTTCCCGCACAATGTTAATCATCCCTCCCTTCGTGGCGATGGCTTTGCTATGGCCTACCGGGCCGGGGCTCTTCTTACTAATATGGAATTCATTCAAATCGGGCCGGGGGTTGTCTTCCCGAAGCTCAATTTTATTATCCATTCGCACATGTGGCGGTTTACGCCTCGCCTGAAAAATGTCCTGGGCAAAGAGTTCCTGGATGAGTATCTTCCTCCGGGACTCTCCAGAGAGCAGGCCCTTTCTCTGAAAGCGATGTCGTTCCCTTTCTCGGCAAGGACCGATGCCCGCTATATTGATATCGCCATGTATCAAGAGATTACACAGGGCCGGAGCACAAAGCACGGCGGGATATTTTTCGATGTGAACCACGTTCCTGAAAACCAACTCAAAGAAAAAGCCCCCATCACCTATCAGACCTTCCTGGATAGAGGTATCAACCTGTGTACCGATGTTATTGAGATTGCCCCTCTCGTTCAGAATTTCAACGGCGGGGTGAAGATAGACGAAAATGCCGCCACAACTGTCCCGGGATTGTTTGCCGTGGGCGAGGTCTCCGGCGGTGTCCATGGAGCCGACCGGCCGGGCGGTAATAATCTGGCGGACTGCCAGGTATTCGGCTACCGTGGCGGACGGGCTGCGGCTGCTCTGGCGTCTACTCGGCCCTGGAAATTTAATGGTCCTCTCCCATTGACCGAGCTTATCGCGCGGAGAGATGCAAAGGGACTCAGCCATATTCGGGAGGAGATGGACAAAGCCCTGATGATTGTCCGGCGAAAGGAAGGCCTGCTGGAACTGCTGGGGAAAATTCGTGAGTTACGTGAGAAGGTCTCCGTATCGAGTATTGCCGATGACAACCTGTTACTGAACGCAGAGATATTTGCCGGAGCGGCTCTGCTGCGGGAAGAAAGTCGTGGGACTCACTACCGGGCGGACTTCCCGAAAACTGACCCAAAGGATGCCAGGCCATCCTTGATACGCAAAGGGAAGGGTGGCGAAATGGAAGCTTGTTTGGAATAATTGTCGCTGGATAGTGAGCGTGATACGATTATGAGTTCAGTAGTAACAGGACACGAATCAAGCAAAGGATAGGTGACGAGATATGGTCGAGAGTGGGAATAAAGCGATTCAGAAATTAGCTGGTGAACTTGCTCAAAAGGTGCTCACCCTGGGTGAGCTCGTGGAAGTTGGTGAGAGAGAAAAACTTCCGTTGAGCAAGGTGATCGTGGCGGAGGCCATGGGGAGACAGGGCGACTCCTACGAAAAAATACTTTCCCAGGTTATGGATGCCTTCAAGCATAACTTGAGAGCAACGGAAGTGGGCCTGACGTGGGGCAAGAGTTTTCTTTTTGGTACGGCTATCTCTGAGTTAGCCCGGCACAAAGACGCCATGATCGGTGATTCGTTTATTAATAAAGCTCTGCTTTATACACTGGCTACGGAAGTTGGCAATCATGAAATCGGCCTGCAACCCTGCGCCGGTACCGGAGACTCCTGCCCGTACACTGGACTTATCCGGGCACTGACAGAAGAGGGTCATTCACCGGAGCAGGTTGCTCTTGAAGCGGCGCTTATCCTTAAAGTCGGAAGTGTATTCAGAGCCGGCAAACAGACTACTGGATGCAACATGGAGGGTTTTGGTGCCGGTGCCGCGGCTACCGCTGCCGCCTTAACTGACCTCCGGGGTGGTACTCCCCGCCAGGTTGCCAAAGCGATTGTTTTAGCCATGTCCCCGACGATTGCCGTTCCCTGCACGCCACGGGTAATGGTGGCCGGGTTATGCACGACCCATATCAGCGGCGCTATCTTGATTGGGAATCAGGCGTCCCATCTGGTCTTGAAGACCTCGTTGCCGGTGGATGTGGATGTTGACGTGATGATTGCCATGGCGGCCAGAGTCCATGTCGAAGCGGCCCCGGTGATTACGGCCATTAATCTGCAGTACTTAGAACCGTATTTCAGGAAAAACCCGATTATTGAGCCTTTTGTTGATGAACAAATTCGGAAGGCGGAAAAAGAGCAGGCTGACTCCATCACCAAGCAGGCGCGCGAAGAGGTGAGAAAACTCCTCTCCACCTCACGCCCACTGGCGCAAGTGTTCGGCGATGTGGTGGTGGGCGGCAGCAGTATCGCCGTTGGTTCCCCGACGAACATGGCACGCATCTGTCATGCTATGATAGCGGGAGAAATCAAGAGAATTGAATTAGACCTTACTATGGACCTGTTTTCGCGGCGGGCCATCAACGTTCCGGCCATACTGATGGGGGCTATTTATGGGGCCAAGACGGATGATGTCGAGATGTACCATAAGGTACTCGAGCTTCCCGAGATTAACAAAATCGAGATTAAGATAAATAAGGTGGATATTCCCGAGGTGCAACGTATCCGCATCGAAGCCACCGAGAAGAGCGCGATGCTTGACTCCAGAAATCGAGGCGGCGGTCGTGTGGCGATTATCGATGCCAAACCATCCGTGGAAGCCGCCCTGCGCGCCGCCGAAGAGCTGGGCATTCAGGTAGTTAAGTAACCGGGAGGCAGCCAATGGAACCTTTCAACTACGTCATTCATGACATTGAGCGGGTCTCAAAAGACCTTGTTGATGCGATGGGAAAGTGTGCTACCCCGACAATCTGTGAGGCTTATGGTGGAAAAGGGGCACTGGCCCATTATATCCGACCTGTCAGGCAGGGTATGAAACTCTGCGGTCCGGCTGTCACCGTCGTGACGCGCCCGGGAGATAACCTGATTGTCCACAAGGCCATTTATGTCGCCAAGCCGGGCGATATACTGCTTATCGACACTTCCTCCTGTCTTGAAGGTGGCTTCTGGGGAGCCATCATGACCGAGGCCGCCATGCAGCAAAAAATAGCCGGGTTAGTCACTGACGGGGCCGTCCGTGACACCGATGAAATTGAAAAAATGGGTTTCCCGGTCTTTTCTCAGGCTGTTTCGATGAAGGGAACGACCAAAGCTTACCTTGGCACCATTAATCATGCCATCTTCTTCGGAGATGTGAAAGTCGAGCCCGGAGACCTGATTGTTGGCGATGCGGACGGCGTCGTTGTCGTCGCTCGAAAAGACGTCGCCGAGGTACTGAAACTGGTCAGACAGCGCGAAGAGAAAGAAGAAAAGATTATCTCCGAACTCAGGCGGGGTAAGACGACACTGGAACTCTACGGTTTTGCAGATATACTGAAGAGTAAGGGGCTCAAAGAATAATTCCGGGGGTATCAAGCATGGAGAGAAAGGTATTCGACCAAAAGTACCGCAAGCGGCTGGAAGCGCTATCGACAACGAATCTTTCCGACGCCCTTGACAAGGTCGGCATCAGAGGCGCTGTTATCGGGGTCAGGCCTGTATTCGGTAAACCGAAAGTAGTCGGGCAGGCCGTCACCATCAAGATTACCGCCGCAGGCATGGTGAAATCCAAGCATCATCTTGGCATCGAAGCCATTGCCGTCGCTCAAGAGGGAGACGTGATTGCCATCGATAATCACGGCGATACCCAGAACAACTGCTGGGGCGAGGTATTGTCATGTGCCGCCAAAATGAAGGGTGTCTCCGGGGTTATCGTCGATGGCGCCGCCCGGGACGTGGATATCTGTGAGGAGCTGGGCTTCCCCATTTTTGCCCGAGCGGTTGTCCCGATAACCGCCCGAGGCAGAATTATGCAGGAAGACTTCAACTGTCTCATCCGCCTGGGTGACGTGCAGGTCAGGCCCGGCGATATTCTGGTCGGTGATATCAATGGTGTTGTCGCCATACCGCCGGAAAGATTGGATGAGGTATTGACCGCCGCCGAAGAAATCATGGCGAAAGAGGAAGCCATGAAGAAAGATATACTCTCCGGCCTCGATGTCCTGGAGGTCGATAAGAAATACGACTATGAACAGATGTTGAAAAAGGAAGCAAAATGAAACAGAAAAGATTAAGCCCTAAAATAATCAAACAATTCGAATCTTTTTCTACCTCCAATCTTTCCGATGCCATGGATACACTCGGCATTGCCGGAGGCTGTCAGGGCATCACTCCGGTCGTTACCGGGGTAAAAATGGTGGGGACGGCCTACACCATCCGCTACGTACCCGTGGGTGTCCAGAAAGGAACGGTAGGCGACTATATTGACGATGTCTTACCCGGTGATATCGTCGTTCTGGATAACAATGGCCGAATGGACTGCACCGTCTGGGGAGATATTTTGACAGTGACGGCTAAAGCAAGGGGTATTTCGGGAACGGTTATCGATGGCGTCTGCCGCGATATTCCTATTGTCCTGAAAGAAAAATACCCTATTTTCTCCCGCGGGAAGTTTATGATGACCGGAAAAGACCGTGTCACGGTAGAGGCAGTACAGGCGATAGTCAATATCGGCCGGGTCATGGTTAAACCGGGAGATATTCTGGTGGGTGACGATAGCGGCGTGGTGGTTGTTCCCCAGGAAATGGCTGAGCGGGTCCTTGAGGTGGCCAGGACAATCGAAGAGGCAGAGGACTTTATCGTTGAGGCGGTCAAAGGTGGCCTGAGCCTGAAAGCGGCACGGGAAAAGTTTGGCTACCATACCTTGCAGAGAAAGAAGTAGCGAGGCGAAATGCACAATCGCGCAATTTCAAGGAAAAGAGAAATCCGATGAAAACAAAAGACCTAAAGAGCTATCTTGAGCTATTGAAGAAAAACCTGCCCGACGAGCTTGTGGTCGTCGATAAGAAAGTAAATAGTAAATTCGAGTTACCGGCGGTGATTGCCAAGCTCGCTTCTTTAAATCGATATCCGGCAGTGCTGTTTAACCATGTTAGCGGTCATGACATGACTGTGGTGAGCAATCTTTTTGCCGACCATAAGAGAATAGCGTTAGCTTTAGAGTGTGATGAAAAAGACTTACACGCCGTCTACCGCGCCCGGGAAGATAATAAGATTGGACCTGAGCTGGTGAAGAGCGGCCCGGTGAAACAGGTTATCCAAACGAAGGGAAATATCGACCTCACTCAATTCCCGGTTATCGCCCACAATGAAAAAGACGCCGGCCCTTATATTACCGCCGGGGCGATGGTCATCAAAGACCCCGAAACAGGAATAAGGAATATCGGCATGTACCGACATAGGCTGCACAACAAGAAACGGATGGGCATTCATCTGGCTGAGACCAGCCATTCCTCGCTTATTTATGAGAAATATATCAGGCTGGGGAAACCCATGGAGGTGGCCATTACCGTCGGGATGCACCCGGCTTTTTATCTCGGCGTATTGAGTTTCGTGCCGTTCGGCGTCGATGAATATACCGTGGTGGGCGGACTGATGAAAGAGCCGTTAAAATTGGTCAAATGTGAGACCGTCGACCTTGAAGTCCCGGCCATGGCCGAGATTGTTATCGAGGGAAAAATCGACCCTCAGGCAAGGAAGGCAGACGGGCCTTTCGGCGAATATACCAGTGTTTACGGGAAACAGGTGATGAACCCGGTTATTGATGTCACCGCCGTCACCATGAGAAAAAATCCGATTTACCTCGATATCCTTTCCGGGCACATCGACCACCAGCTTGTCGGCGGCATCCCCCGGCTGAGTTCCATCTATAAAGCGGTCTGGATGGCCTGCCCCACGGTAAAGGATGTGTTTATGCCTCCGTCCGGCTATTGTCGCTTTATCTGTTATATCTCGATTGAAAAGAGGCATGAGGGCGAGGCCAAGAATGCTGCCTGTGCTGCCTTTGCCGCTGACCCATTCATCAAATACGTGGTGGTTGTGGACTCGGATATCGATATTTTCGATGATTCCAGTGTCTGCCGGGCGATTGCCGGAAGAGTCCGTGCGGATGAAGATGTTTTCCTGATTAAGAACGCTAAAGGCCATCCTCTCGACCCGACGGCAAGGGACGGTTTTCTGGTGGGGAAAGTGGGGATAGACGCCACCAAACCTCTGAAAGGTTATCCCGAAACAGTCACCGTGCCCGGTTTTGAAGATATCGACCTTGGTAAATACCTTCAATAAATTAGCTGCTTCTAGATACCCTGTCATTGCTGAGGAGTGAAACGACGAAGAATCCGTTTTTTGAATGTGGCGATAATACGGATTCTTCGCAGAGTTTACACTGAGCACAGCGAATGTGCCTAGAATGACATGAATACAGGGAAACGGAATGGATGATATTCAGGAAATTTACGCCGATGTGCTGGTAATTGGCGGTGGTGCTGCCGGCCTGAGAGCGGCCATCGCTGCTAGCAAACATGGCCTCGATGTGCTGATTGTCTGTCAATCTCCGGCCGGCTATCGAAATAATACGGCTATCTCGAAAGCGACCCTCGCCGCCAGCGGCGTCTGGCAAGGCCCGGGCGATTCACCCGAAGTCCACGCCCGGGATACCATGGAGGCCGGGCGCCTTATCAACGATAATAAACTTGTCTCGGTGTTGACGTACGGTGCGAGGCAACAAGTTGACGACCTCCTGGAAATGGGAGTAAGTCTCAAGCGGCGCGATGGAGAGCTATTAGTGGCCAAGGCTCCCGGACACGCCTATCCTAGGCAAATCAGCGCTATATCCAACCAGGGCGTCCGTATCAGCCGGGCGATGCGGCAATTCGCCACTAAAGCCGGAGTCAAATTTATCGAGGGCATTTTAGTCACCAGGCTGCTCCGGCACGATGGTAAAGTAGTAGGGGCCATCGGCATAGACCACCAGGGAAGACTATTTGTTATCGGGAGTAAGGCTACTATTCTGGCTACCGGCGGTACCGGTGAGATTTATCTGAGAACAAACAATGCTGCGGGCTCGACCGGCGATGGTTATGCCTTAGCTTACGAGGCCGGTGCCGCCTTAAGGGACATGGAGTTTGTCCAATTCTATCCCACGGCCTATGGCAAAAGTGGTAGCAAGTTATGTATGTATGAGTGGTATATGCCCGCCGGCGCTACCATCAAAAACTCTCTGGGTGAGGATATTCTGGTAAGACACGATATGAGCGTGGCACAAGCGACGAGAGATGTACTGACCAGAATAATCATGGCAGAGATAAATGAAGGTAGAGGGGTCGAAAATAACATCATCTTTGATTTGACGACAATGGATCGTGGGAAAGCCGGGAGTATCTATCGTGGAGTGATGGGTAAAGAAACCAGTATCTCAGTGGCCCCGACGGCCCACTTCTTTATGGGTGGGGTGGTAATCGACGAAAACGCGATGACCGGTATCCCCGGCCTGTATGCCGCCGGTGAAGTATGTGGTGGCGTTCACGGCGCCAACCGGCTCGGCGGGAATGCCATTGGTGAAACGCTCGTTTTCGGCGCTATCGCCGGGGACCAGGCGGCTCTCTGTGCAGTTAAGAGGAAGCGGGTAGCGCTTCCCCGGGGTGAAGTAACGGCTGAGGTGGCCAGGCTGAAAGAACTGGCTTCGGGCAAACGGCCGGTAAACCTCGATTCGTTGC
Source organism: Chloroflexota bacterium (assembly GCA_043812795.1). Lineage (GTDB taxonomy): Bacteria > Chloroflexota > Dehalococcoidia > Dehalococcoidales > UBA2162 > JBDRLU01. The sequence continues at coordinate 1,342 of JBDRLU010000070.1, read as the reverse complement.
GTACTTCACTCAAGCAAACGATGTGGGACAAGGTTGGTATTGTCAGGGACGGAAGAAAACTTGACGGTGCCCTGAAGGAAATTCTGGCCTTACGGGAAGAACTGGCCGGGTTGGCACTGGTCGGTGGGCAGCAATTAGCGGAAGCGGTGAAACTCGGCAACATGCTGACTGTCGCCGAGATGGTCTGCCGGGCGGCTTTAATGAGAACGGAGAGCCGGGGCGCCCACTATCGAGTCGATTACCCTAATGAGGATAACGAGCAATGGTTAAAGACCATACGGATTATCCGTCAGGATGAGCAGATGTTTGGAGACGTGACCCAGGCCTCAGGTTCATAAAGGCTTGTCCGGGTGACGCTTATTTTCGTACCTGTGGTCGGGGCGGACGGATTTGAACCGTCGACCACCTGAACCCCATTTATAGGCTGGTTCTGACGCAGGGTGTTCTAGATACAAAAAGGTATAAGCTAGTTTATACTGTTAACTCTGTTTTGTGCGTAGTCTGTTATTTAGTGCAACTACCTGCTAAACAATTTGTTGCCATTGCGTTGCCCAAATTGGTTCTATTTTGTGTAGATAGATGAGAGCCAGATGAAGATTTACACACCTACCCAGAACTCCTAGAATCTATTTCCTGAAGTTGAACCTCGCCTTTATTGCTGGTACAGTGTAGCTACATGAAAAAGCGGTTGCTATCTAAAAGCAAATATATGGTCGGGCTCCAGTGCCCCAAATACCTCTGGCTGGTTTTCAACGAGCCCGCCAAGATTTCTGAACCGGACGCAGGCACACAATACATATTTGACGAAGGGCATCGTTTAGGTGAACTGGCTAAGAAGCTATTCCCGAATGGCGTCGATATCCCATCTGATGACTTCATCGGAAACCTTAGCCAAACAAGGGAGTTGCTAAAGGAAAACCGGCCTCTATTTGAGCCGGCCTTTTCCGTTGATAGTGTATACTCCCGGCTTGATATCTTAAACCCTATTGGTGATGGTAGTTGGGATATCTATGAGGTAAAAGGGTCAACCAGCGTTAAAGATGAAAATATTCACGATGTTTCTTTCCAGAGGTATTGCTGCCAGAAAGCCGGGTTAGAAATAAGAAAATGCTTTCTGGTACATGTCAATAACAAGTACATTAGATCCGCTGACATTGAACCGGAAAAGCTTTTTACCATAGAGGAAATAACTGACCAGGTCTGACCTGACCCCCGAAAACGAGTCCAGTTTTCATGTTAGACTGGCGAATAAGAAAAAAGGGGGTAACCGATGGTCAGGAAGGCATTCAAACCAGAGCAAATCATCAACAAACTGCGTGAGGCCGAGGTCTTGCTAAGCCAG
>JBDRLU010000069.1:0-109044 GCA_043812795.1 Chloroflexota bacterium | reverse complement strand
CGCACCCACAGGTCATAGCTACGAAATCATTCTTCAGGGTAACGAATCGGAGATATTGGAGGAATACGCGGTTCAGCTAAATACGTTATATGAGCTGGGAGCTACCAAGGAGGAAACCACTGCCCAGTTGATATCCTTCGGCAGAACAGTGCCGCCGCTCAAAACAATGCTTGTTGTCATGTTGATATCCATGACCGTAATGCTGGCGGGTATGCTGATCGCCATGGGTATCGTTGAGGAAAAGGCCGAGAATACCATCAACGCAATCAATGTTACTCCCCTTTCACAGACAGGATTTGTCATCGGGAAAAGCCTTCTGGGCGGTGCTGCGGCACTGCTGGGAATTATCGGGGCCGTTTTAATAACAGGCTTCTATGATATCAACTGGTTTATGATCTTACTTGTCGGTCTCACCCTATGACATTAAGCCTTGTAATCGGCTTCCTGCAGGGGCTTTCCAGCAGGGATGTGATTGAAGCGGCAGGAAATGTAAAGATGATATTCCTGCCCATAGCTGGTTCAATTGCAGTTTACGAGTTCGCTTCGGAAAATTGGCACTGGACAGTGTACTGGAGCCCTTTCTACTGGGCATACAAAGCGAACCTATTGATACTATCCAAAACAGCCGACTGGGGCACGGTGCTTCTTTGTACCGGGATGGTAATCGGCTTGTCGCTGATTGTCTACTTCGCAGCTCTTCCCAAATTAAGAAAGGGACTAAGCTAAACTGTGTTGAACAGTAAATATCATTAGGAAAAAACGGAGGCTTGTTATGGGAATTGGTTATTTATTAGGAGGAATTGCGTGTTTACTTTACGCAGCCCTGGTGGGATATTTTGGAGGCATTAAAAAATCGCCTGGACTCCTTAAATTAGTGAAGATGAAGCTGAATAAGAACATGAGCGATGATGCAGCTGCCATAACTTCCATGGTGGCCGCCGGCGTCGTATTAGTTGTTGGAATATTCTTGTTTGTATTCGGAGCAATACAAGGCTCAGCTTAATAAACTACAGAAGCTGATATGGCAGTTCGAAACTAAATACAGGAGGCTAATAAATGAAAAAACGCGGAATTATGGGTATGCTATTACTTGGTCTCCTAATATTGACTATTGCCTGTAGCGGTGGCGGAGAGAAAATCACCCGGCCAGCAGTAAAAAGTGACATTACCGTCACCGGAAATGGGAACATAGAAGCCTTGTCTCACGCGAAGCTGACTTTTGGCAGCGGCGGAAAGGTAGCCGATATCGCCGTCAAAGAGGGGGACAATGTCAGCAAGGATGATGTTCTGGCCAGGCTTGATACCAGTGCCCTGGAACTGGCCTTAAACCAGGCAAAAGTTGCCCAGGCCGAGGCTCAAGTAGCCGTAAACAGCGCTGAAATAGCCGTAACCCAAGCTCAGGTAGGCGTAACTCAAGCAGAAGTGGCTCTGCAAACAGCCGAATATCATCTAGAATTTGCGCAAGACTTATATACCTGGTCGGATATTAGGATTGCACAGGCTGATGTCGATGAAGCTAAGGACTACCTAGAGTATAGCCTAGAGAAGCTGGGCCAATATATACCGCGAGACGGAGAAAGTCAGTATCCGGATACCCTGGAATATGTTCTTGGAGAAGGCTCCAAACTTCCAGGTTATGAGGTCTGGCAAGAGCGACTAGTCCACGCACAGGCAAGGCTGAATGCAGCTAAAGACAGGTTAAATGCTATGCTCTCTGGCTACGATACAAAAGAGGTAGCAATCAAGAAACTGCAGGTAGAGGTAGCCCAGCAGTCCGTGGAGTTGGCCGAACAAACTCTGGGGATAGCTGAGCAGTCCCTCAGTTTGGCCAAGCAGTCTTTTGAGTTTACCTGCCAGTCTGTAGAACTGGTACAGAAGCAGCTTGATGAGGCGACTATTACTGCCCCGTTCGACGGAATAGTAGCTAGGGTCGGGGCGAAAGAGGGAGAGTTCCTGTCGCCCGCAGCCTATGCTGGGACAACCATCGTTGAACTTATTGACCTAAGGTATATGGAACTCACTGCCCGCATTGACGAGCTCGATATTGTTAGGGTGAAAACCGAGCAGAAGGTTATAATCAGTGTTGATGCCCTGCCCGGGACGGTCCTTGAAGGACGGGTTACTTTTATCTCTCCAGTTGCTCGGGAACCCGGGGCCGTTTTGTTTGAAGACGAGGATGAAGAAAAGGAGTATGAGGTCAAGATTGACTTCAATATTCCGGAATATCTACCGATCAAAGCCGGAATGAGTGCTACCGCTGAAATATTCGTAGAGTAAATTGGGCTACATACCACCATAGCAATGTCAACAGCCTCCCTGTGATTGAGGGAGGCTGTTTTTAAAACATTCTTTCCCGATCTCCGAGATGGTTAAAAACGTGCTAGTTCTTGAAATTTCACCTTATGACTTTTTGTTAAGTGGGCACGATTGAACAATAGTCAGTTTTGTGCAATGGGTTGCATTTGCACCTTAAATTCGCTACAACATGTGGAACCATTGTTGGAAGCTGCACACAGGTTATCTACTTTCGGCACTGGTTTTGATATTTCCAGCAACACTTATGGCGAAGGGGATGGCGGAGGGCCGATTATCTATTCGGCTTCTTCTTTCAGGAGAGGGGTTAGGGGCAGGGTCGGACTCCAAGGAAAAACAACCCAAAACGGACGAGGCTCTTTATTTGGCTATTTATTTCTGCCACCAGATGCGGGCTTCTTCGAGTGGAACACTGGCTAAAGAGTGTACCGGTATGATGCGGATGGTATAGTGCCCGGCAGGGCGGGAAGCCGATGCCTTACCTGAATACAAATAGCTGTCCGGTTCATCCTTTTTCTGGCGGCGGGACATCGGGATGCGGATGGGCTGCTCTCCGGGAAGAGGGTCGGCATAAAGCTCGACGCGGACGAACTCGGGATTAAGCCCACCGAGAGAAATTGCTATTTCAAAGTCCCATTCGTCATCTTCCTGAGAGACCTTCAGTTTACCAAAGCGCAGGTCCGACCAGTATTGCTGGAGCGCCGTATGCCAGGAACAGATGTCTTTGCCGATGCGTCCGTTATCGGCGTGGCGCTGGCGCAGGAGGTTAGTGGCGGGAATGTAGACCTTTTTCACATACTCACGGAGCATTCGGTTGCTGCTAAAGTTAACTGCCAGCTGGGACATGCTGCCTCGTACCCGCGCCATCCAACCATGAGGGATACCCTTAGCGTCACGGTTATAGAACTCAGGGGCGATTTCGTTTTCGAGGAGTCGATAAAGCTGGTTAGCCTCGACAACATCCCAGCCCGGCTCGGCATGTTCCTCACCATCACCGATAGCCCAGCCGAACTGCGGTGCGTAAGCTTCGGCCCACCAGCCGTCTAGTTCGGAGAGGTTAAGGCCGCCATTGACCAGCACTTTCATGCCACTCGTGCCGCAGGCTTCCCACGGCCGCCTGGGAGTGTTGAGCCAGAGGTCAACCCCCCGCACCAGTTGCTGGGCGACGCTGATATCGTAATCTTCGAGAAAGATTACGTGCCGTGAGATATCAGGCTGCTCGGCAAATTCAACGAACTGTTGCACGAGTTCTTTCCCTTCTTCATCGGCGGGATGGGCCTTACCGGCCACGATTAGTTGTACGGGACGTTCCGGATTGGTCAAGATTTCGGTCAATCTGGCCCGGTCGGTCAGGAGCAAGTCCGGCCTTTTGTAAGCGGTAAAGCGGCGGGCGAAACCGATGGTCAAAGTATCCGGGTCAAGTATAGACTGAGTCTCCTTCAATCGCCGGGAGTCAGCTCCATGCTGCTTGAGCTGATAGAGCAGTCTCTGACGGACGTAGTCGATTAAGGCCTGACATTCCTTAGTGCGTAATGCCCACAAATCGGCGTCAGAGAGGTTATTTATTGCTTCAGGAAGGTTCTCCAGGGTATGTAGCCAACGGTCTTTACCGCAGGCTCTTGTCCACAGGTCATCACTCGACTGCGAGTCCCACGATGGCATGTGCACGCCATTGGTGATATAGCCCACCGGCACTTCTTCTTCCGGCCAGTGGGGGAAAAGCGGCTGGAAAATACGGCGGCTGACTTTGCCGTGCAAACGGCTGACGCCGTTTACCTGGATGCTACCGTGCATCGCCAGGTAGGCCATATTGAGAGGCTCGCTCTGGTTTTCGGGGTCCTTGCGGCCGAGGGCTAGTAACTGGTCGAGTGTGATGTCGCATGACTCCAGATAGTCCCGCAGGTAATGAGCGACTAAATCCGGAGAATAGGTATCGAAGCCGGCGGCGACCGGTGTATGGGTGGTGAAAACGTTACCTACCCGCGTGGCACATAACGCGACCTCGAATGTCTCGCTGTTTTGCCGCATGAAATCACGGGCGCGCTCCAATACCATAAAAGCAGCGTGTCCTTCGTTGATATGACACACTTCGGCCTCTATCCCGAGAGCTTTGAGAGTGCGCCAGCCCCCGATGCCAAGCGCCATTTCCTGCATCAGGCGGCTTTCGGGACGGTCAGGGTAGAGCTTGTTGGTAATGCTTCTATCGAAAGGATTGTTTAATGGGTCGTTACTGTCAAGGAGAAAGAGTGAGACGTTGCCAACCCGCGCTTCCCAGACACGTAGCCACAATGTCCGTCCGAGGAACTCGACCGGTATCCTAAGCCACTTATCGGAAGCGTCCAAGACCTGACTGATAGGCAGACCGACCGGGTCATTATAGGGGAAGGCTTCTAACTGGCGGCCGCTACGGTCGATTGCCTGCCGGAAATAACCTTCCTGGTAGAGGATGCCGACTCCCACCAGTTGCACGCCCAGGTCAGAGGCTGTTTTAAGATAGTCCCCGGCTAATATGCCCAGGCCGCCGGCATAGAGGGGGAGTGCTTCTCCCAGCCCGAATTCCATACTGAAGTAGGCAACCGGTTTAAGTACGTCGTCAGTGTAATTCTCCTGGAACCAGCCAGGTTTGTTTTCATGCTCTTCACGTGCGGCCAGGAGACGTTCGAATTCTTCGATGAACTTCGGGTTATGGCTCAACCGCGTAAACTCGGTTCGGGAGAGGTCCTGTAGCAGTAACCAGGGATTTTGTGTCCGTTCCCATACCTCTGGATTGATGGTATTCCAGAAGCGGTCACCTTCATGGCTCCATGTCCAGCGCAGGTCGAGGGCCAGCTCGGCCAGCCGGTCCAATTTCTTAGGTAGAGAACGGCGTGAAAATACATGCATCCCTATCTCCCTTGGACTTACCGTCCCGATAACCGTCAGACGGTCCTTTACGGCAATCGATGCCTAAGTCGGTGACTTCGGCTTGATGCCCAGTTCCTGACTCACCTGAATATAGCGGATGACGTCAGCCCGGGTCAACAAACCAACAACACGCCCGTCACTTAAGACCGGCACTTGATTAAGTCCATGCTGGGCGAGTAGTTTAAGGGCACCGTTCAGGTCGTCCTCCGGTTTAACGCTAAAAATCGGTGAGCGGGTCATGATGGTCTCGACTGGCGTCTGGTTCCACCTTTCTTGAGGTAGTTTCTTGACGTCGTCGAGGGTGACGATACCTGCCAGCCGCTCATCCTGGCAGATGAGCGCCGACCGCTTAGCGCGTTGTATGAAACTCTCCCGGACGACACTATCCACCTGAGTGCTGGGACTAATACATTCGGGGTTAACGTTCATTACTTCTTTGACACGCACTCCGCTTAGTTGTTCTCGCATCGTCAGGTCGCGCCGGCTGCTATCGGCGGCGCTGTTCAAGAACCAGCCGATAAAGGCAATCCAGATGCCGTTCAGCAGGTTTCCGTTAAATAGCTCAAAGATGCCGTAAGCAATCAATGCCCAGCCGAAAATGCGGCCGACGGTAGCGGCGATATTAGTGGCTTTGGTCAGATTTCCAGTAGCACCCCACAGGATAGAACGCAGGACGCGCCCGCCATCCAGAGGAAAGCCAGGTAGAATATTGAAAGCTGCCAGCAGTAAGTTAATAAGCCAGAGATAGTACAGGGTGGCAGAAAGAGGGCTGGCCATATCGGTTATTGTCTTCCATATCCCAAAAAAAATACCAGCCAGAATCAGGCTGGAGAGCGGGCCAGCGAAAGCCATGACGAACTCGGTGCCGGCCTTAGATGGTTCGTCCTCGATATTGCTTACGCCGCCGAAGATGAATAAGGTAATACTGCGCACGCGCATACCCCGGCTGATAGCCACGAAGGAGTGGGCCAGTTCATGCAGTAAGACTGAAGCAAAGAGCAGCACTGCGGCTATCGCTCCGGTTATCCAGTAAGTGGTGTTCGTCCATCCGGGATAATAACTGGGGAAAAAACCCAGCGCCAGCGACCAGGCGATGAGGAGAAAAGCGAGCAGCCAGGTATAGTGAACTCCTATCTGAATGCCGGCAATACGTCCGAGGCTAACCGAACCTCTCATGGGACATCCTCCCTAAAAACCGGTTTTGGCTTACCCTTCTATTTTTTCGAACTGGTCTTTGGCCGCGCCGCAGACGGGGCAAACGTAACTATCGGGTAGTTGCTCGAATGGTACGCCGGGCTTGATACCCCCATCGGGGTCACCTACCTGTGGGTCGTAAATCCAGCCACAGACCGTGCATTTGTATTTAGCCACTGCTGGCACCTACTTCTTCTTTTCTGCAACATAGCTCGGGGCGGTAGTTGGTGTAGTGCCGCGTTTAACCTGATGGTAGTAATCATAGGTCATGCATGCCTTATGACTGACGACCTCGGCATGAATAACCTCTCCGATAAAAATGGTATGGGTCCCCATATCTACTTCCTTTATTACCTTCGCCTCAAGAAAGGAAACGGCGTAGTCCAGTATTATCGGGGCCTTAGTCTCGCCTATCTTGTAGTTGATTCCCTCGAGCTTATTGATTTCCCGGCCCGATTTGAAACCGAAGCGCCCGATGAAGGAGAGCGGCGTATCCTGGCATAGTACGGAAGCGGTGAATACTTTGCTGGCTGAAATAAACTCGTGGGTCAGGTTCGTCTTGTTGATGCTGACGGCAATCGTCGGCGGCTGTGAAGTTATCTGGAACACCGTATTGGCCACCTGCCCGTTAAGCTCGCCGTCTTTTTTTGCCCCGATGATATACATACCGTAGCCGATAGTGGTTAAAGCTTCCAGGTCCATCTTTTCCTCCGAGTGAGTTTCACTTAATTCTCTATGATAAGTCTTTCTTCAGTTGTTCGAATTGTTCCTTGGTAATTTCGCCACGGGCATAGCGTTCCCTGGCGATGTCCAGCGCGTCATGTCGGCTGGCTGTTCCCGAACCGGAGCTTCTGACCACCTTAAGTATGCCCCAGATAATAAGAGCAATGATGCCGCCCCAGAATATTACTCCCAGCAGCATCATGAGCGCCATGCCTCCCCACAAACCCCAGCCCATATTCCAGTCCCACATAGTTACCTCCTCGGCTAATAGCTACAAAAACCCATGTTCTATTTTGCCTGTTGGGACATTAAAAAGTCATAAAATCGACGGGGAAATGGTTACAAATATATAAAGTCGCAGGTAAAACGCCGTGGCTCCTAGAGCAGGAAAGCTAACAGTCGAAGAAGTCTTTCGAGTAACCATGGGATAATAACTAGAATAAAGACAGCGACTATGGGAGTAATGTCGAACATACCCAGTGGCGGTATTATCCGTCGGAGAGGGGCCATGATTGGTTCAGTGAGACCATCGAGTACAGCTACCATCGGGCTGTAGCGGTTCATGGTAAACCAGGAAAGGATAACCCGTGCCAGAATGGTATAAACCAGAATAGTACAGAGGTAGTAGACAAATCCGTATAGCCAGCCCCAGGTCGGATGAAAGGCAGTCTGGTTGGCGGTTAGTAATAAAGCCAATAGGACTAATATTAGCCATACCCAGAACTGACGTCCTCCGGGAATACTAAACTTTCGGTCTGGCTTTTTCTCCTTTTGCCAGTAGTTATCGTACCACCATGGTCTTCCCATTTACGAATTGCCCTTTTTAAAGTAGGGTACAGTAACAGGTGAAATGTGTCAACCCTCGTAATTAGGAGGTTGTCTAGTAATGTGTCCCTTACCGGCGGAAGTCGGTATCCGGAAGTAATTGTCCCATAATTTTCAGACTGCGTTTACTGGATTCCTTCAAGATGAACCTTCAGGATGAATCCGTGTCAAGTACGGAATGACAAATCGTATTATTAAACGCCGTCGAGATAGTGCGGTTTGTCCGGCTATGCTCTTGCTAACTACACCTTTTCCACTTTGAGCAGATTGGTTGTACCCGATATGCCGAGGGGAATGCCGCCGGTAATGACAATTAAGTCGCCGGGTTTGGCAAGCCTGGACTCACGGCAATGCTTGACGGCCAGCGCGAAGAGTCCGTCTACTGTTGACGGTTCATCTGCCTCCTGAGGCTGCACACCCCAGCACAAGAGCAACTGGCCCAGTACGGCCCGGTCAGGCGTCAAGGCCAGGATGGGCACACGGGGGCGGTATTTGGAGACACGCCGGGCGGTGCTGCCGGAACGGGTGAAAGCCACGATGGCGGCTGCATCCAGCTGGTGGGCGGTCTGGCAAGCATTGTAGCTAATCATTTCATCGGTCTCAGCTTCGAGCCAGGTCCTCCGCTCTCTCAGCCAGGATTCATAAGGAAGATGACGTTCGGTTTCTTTGGCAATCAGTACCATCATCCGTACCGCCGGAGCCGGATGCTTTCCCACGGCTGTTTCTCCCGAAAGCATGATGGCATCCGAGCCGTCCAGTATCGCGTTAGCGACGTCGGTGACTTCAGCCCGGGTCGGCCGTGCCGACTCGACCATTGACTCCAGCATTTGCGTAGCCGTAATTACCGGCTTACCGGCCTGGTTGCATTTCGATATAATTTCTTTCTGCACCAGAGGTATCTTCTGTAAAGGAATATCGACCCCCAAGTCACCACGGGCGACCATGATGCCATCGCTGGCGTCCAGTATGCTGTCGAAGTTAGCTACGGCCTGTCCCCGCTCTATTTTGGCGATGATGGGGATACCGGTGCCCTTTTGTTGAAGGATGGCCCGTGTTTGCTCGATGTCCTCAGCGCAGCTGACGAAAGAAAGGGCGACATAGTCAGGCTTTTGCTCGATAGCAAAATCGATGTGTTCTACCAATGTTTCCGTGATAAACGGGCCGGAGTGGTGCATACCCGGTACGGCGATGCCACGGCGGTCGATGAGCCGACCGCCGACAGTAACCCGGCATTTGACTTCATCTTCACTAACATTGATTACTTTTAGTTGCATGGCTCCGTCATCGAGGAGCACGGTGTTACCCACTTTGACGTCGCGCGGAAAAGAAGGGAAATTGACCGAGACTATCCGCCCGTCACCTTCGACTTCCCGGGTAGTCAGGACCAGCTCAGCGCCTCGCTTCAGCATAACTGAGCCGCCATGGACCGTGCCGGTGCGGTATTTCGGGCCGGGTAAGTCGATGAGGATGGCTACCGGTGTAGCGAGACGTTGTGAAAGTCTTCTCACTGTGATAATACGGTCGGCATGTTCATCGAGACTACCGTGCGAAAGGTTGAGCCGGGCGACATTCATGCCTGATTTTATCAGCCGTTCGATGGTTGCCGTCGAACTTGTGGCCGGTCCGAGGGTAGCGATGACTTTGGTTTTCTTCGGTAACATATTCCTCACTACCAGTATCTCACAATTTTAGACTGAATGGTATGACGAACCATAAAGCTGAGCGGGCAAGAGAATTAGGACTACCGGGTAAACCGAACTAAAATTGGTACTCCGGCAGCTCAAAACAACCACTCTTGTTTTAATCAGTCCCCTCGAATAAATCAGTCTCGCGCCGATGATTATCGGGCGGAGGGTAACCGCGCATGTAGGAATCGCGCTGTCCGGAGAGCCGGCGGCTGAGACCAAATAGGCCGGCCCGTGCCGGGCGGCCGCCCAGTTGACTGGCATGGCAGGCCATCGCCCGGTCACGAGTCTGAACACTTTGTTTTTGGATGCGGACAACAGCGTTTACCGGAAAGCTTATTCCGGCAACGCTGGCCAGGTCGATGTCTTTATTACGTCCGAAATGGTGCGGGTCCTGCCCGAAGAGCGGGGCTAATTTTACCATCACTTTCAGCATCCGCCTGGGAAAGACGGAGAAGTACAGTTTCTGAGGCTGGAAAGCTGGGCCGGCTTCCGGGTACTCTTTGGCGTCACCGGCGGCTTGGAAGGCCACCACTGTAGCCTTGTGGATGGCAATATGGTCGGGGTGGCGGTACCCGCCGAGGGGGTCGAAGGTAATCACTACTTCTGGCTTGAGCTGGCGGATTAGTTTGACGATACGACCGGCCACCTGTTCCAGCGGCGCTGCTGCCAGTGCTTCCGGGTGCTTATTATCTTCTGTGCCGGACATACCGGAATCGCGATAGCCAAGATGGATAACGCCAGCCAAGCCGAGAACCCGGGCGGCACATTGCAGTTCCGCCCAGCGCATATCGCCAAAGGTAGCGTAGCCTTTCAAATGTTCGGGGTCAGTTACACCGGCTTCGCCACGCGTAGCGCAGCCATAATACACTTTGACCCCGGCTGCAGCATATTGCGCCAGCGTCCCGCCGATACCGAATGTTTCATCATCCGGATGGGCGCCGACGAAAAGAAGGGTCCTGGTATTCTTCATAGAGCTCCACGACTATTAGCATTACTCAATTTATGATACCGTCATGACGAAACGTTGGCAAGGACTGAAAACCAGCTTATTTGACTATTGCCTGCATTCATTATAACCTTAGCTAAGGTGGTTACCTGTTGCGAAGGAACGAGAGGGTATGGAAGATAGTGCCGTTAGCCGCATCAGTGATATCGGGAGTAAAGTAAAGGAAAATATCGAACGGGTCATCGTCGGCAAGGGAGAGGTCGTCGAACTGGCCATTGTTGCCCTTCTCTGCGAAGGGCATGTTCTTATCGAGGACGTGCCGGGTATCGGCAAGACCATGCTGGCCAAATCTATCGCCCGTTCACTTGGCTGCACCTTCCGGCGCATCCAGTGCACCACCGACCTGCTGCCTTCGGATATCACCGGCACTTATATCTTTAACCAGAAGACTTCGGATTTCGAATTCAGAGCCGGGCTGGTGATGGCCCAGGTGGTGCTGGCTGATGAGATTAACCGGGCAACTCCGCGTACTCAGTCTGCCCTGCTGGAAGCCATGCAGGAACACCAGATTACCGCCGAAGGAGAAACGAGGCCACTGCCGCGGCCTTTCATAGTGCTGGCGACACAGAACCCGATTGAACTGGAAGGCACTTTCCCCCTACCCGAGGCCCAGCTTGACCGCTTTCTTCTCAAAATCAAGATAGGCTATCCAACCGAAGCCGATGACCGCCTGCTGCTGTCTCGCTTCCGACAGTTCGACCCGCTGGAAGAACTGGCGCCGGTTGTTTCGGCTGATGAGCTTCTGCAAATGCAAGCGGCGTGCCGCACGGTACACGTTAATGCTGATGTCGAAGATTACATTATACGTCTCATTCATGCCACCCGAAAGTACCCTTCGCTGCAACTGGGCGCCAGCCCGCGGGCGATGCTGGCACTGTACCGGGCCACACAGGCTCTGGCCGCGCTCCGCCGCCGGACTTTCGTTATTCCGGACGATGTCAAATACCTCGCCAACTTCGTGCTCGTCCACCGTATCATGCCCAAGGCCGAAAGCCACCTCAGAGGCCATACTGCTGAAGCTATCATCAGCGAAATAATCGATTCTGTGCCGGTGCCGGTCGAAGAAGTAGTCGAAACCAAGGAAAAGTGAGATGCTCGGCAGCTACTGGCTAGTCATCCCGGCGCTGCTCTTCATCGTCAGCCTGATTCTACGTCAGGCGCCGCTCTTGCTGACCGCTCTGCTCTTTTTTATGGCCGGTGGTGTGGCCAGGCTGTGGGGCCGCTATTGCCTGAGTCGTATTGATTACCGCCGGCGGCTAAGCGACAACCGTGTCTTCTTCGGTGAAGAGGTACAGCTTGAGATAGAAATAGCCAACCGTAAGCTCCTGCCGTTACCCTGGCTCCAGATTGATGACGAAATACCGGAAGAGGTAACGCTCCTCAAAGGCAGCACGACCTCATCACATAAAGTAAACCGGGCTATTCTCAGTAACCTGCTGCCACTGAGCTGGTATCACGGTGTAAAACGGCGTTACCCGGTGCGGTGCTCGCAGCGGGGTCTCTTTACTTTCGGTCCCGCCCGCATCCGTTCCGGCGACCTATTCGGTTTTTTTAATCGCGAAACGGAGACCACGTCCATAGATTCCCTGATGGTATATCCCAAGATATTACCGTTGGAAAAGCTGGGTATTCCGTCAAAGCAGCCGATGGGTGATATCCGCACCCGCAGACATATTTCCCAGGACCCAATCCTCACTCTGGGCGTAAGAGAATACCAGTACGGTGACAGTCTGAAACGAATTCACTGGAAGACGACTGCCCGCCTCGGCCAGTTATATACCAGGATTTTCGAGCCGACCACGACGGTAGACATGGGCATTTTTCTCGATGTCCGGACGACAAACCCGCCGTTGTGGGGCAGTGTGCCACAGCTTTTCGAACTGGCAATTATTGCCAGCGCTTCTATCGCCAAGTATGCTCTGGACGAAGGCTATCGGGTCGGCCTGTATGTTAACCAGAGCCGGTCGTTTTCCGACGAACCAATCCGGGTCCCACCCAGCCAGCATACAGAGCAGCTTGCGCGCCTGCTTGAGGTCCTGGCGCAGGTGCACCCCACTGAGGCGATGCCGGTATCCCGCCTTATTTCAAGTGAAAGCCGGAGCCTTCCCTGGGGCAGTACCATCGTGGTGATAACGGCAATGCCAACGGAGGCACTTTTCGCCACTCTGAATGCGATAAAAAGAGCCGGGCGGAGCCTGGCGCTGATTCTGGTGGGAGGCACCGAGCCGGTAATAAGTACCGATGGCCTGACGGTATATCATATTCCGGATACGGTGGCCTGGCGCGAACTGGAAACATTGAATGTAGAGAGTCAATAGTACCGATATGATTAGGACGAAGATTTTTCATTCACTGGCTAATTTAGACGAGGCCGCCATTATATTGTCCCCGCTGGCCGTAATCCTGATGGAAGTTTGCTGGCTCTATCCCTGGCTCATCTGGTTAGGGAAATGGCCCGCCTTTATCGGACAACGCCCGTCATTGGGTCTGATAGCTTTAATTATCTTACTCGGTACCGCCTACTTCGTGACTAAATTCTTCATCCGTCAGAGATGGCCGCTGCGGCGGGTCCGGTTGGCTATTATCGCCAGTGGTGTGCTGGCCATTTTTCTGGCCGTACGTGTTGAATACGGGGCAGGTTTTGGCTGGCTGGATGGCCGGTGGTTTCTTTATACCGGCCGGCTGCTACTGGACAGTTTTACTCACCCCCATCCGGTGGCAATCGCCCCACTGGTGGGAGTGTACCTCTGGTGGCGTGGCATAAGGTGGGGGCGGTCCACTCTGTATTTCGAAGATATCTATCGCGCCTTCCTGGTCGGACTGGCGGCGTTAGTGATGCTACTCATCTTCTGGACAATCACTGCCGGAGCCTACTCCCTCGGAAACTCGGCCTCCGCCATCGGACTTTATGTGACCGGCTTTTTCTTCTTTGGTCTGGCAGCACTGGCCCTGCATAACCTGAAAAATATCCAGGCAAGAATGAAGGAAGGGCCGATGGCTTTTGGCCGCCGCTGGCTCTTGATTATCGTAGCCATTATTGGCGGGATTATCATCGTCGGTGTGGCTGTCTCCGCCGTATTCTCGTCTCAGGTCGTTGCCTTTCTCGGCGTGCTCTTAAATTCAGCCTCCGACCTCCTGCTCAAGGCTTTCTATTACCTACTTCTCCCCATCGGGTTGGTGGTGCAGGGTCTGGTCTATCTCGGGCAGATAATCATCGGCTGGTTTCAGCACGGACAACCACCGCAACCTTTTCAGTCATCAGGACCGCTCGGACCGAATGACCTGCCCGAAATTGCGAGCCGGACCCTTTCCCCGCAGGTTGTCCTGGCGATGAAGTGGGGCCTTTTCGTCCTGGTAACTTTATTTGTCTTCTTCCTGCTGAGCCGGGCAGTCTTTCGCTACTGGTCGGCTCAAACGAGGGATGATGTAGAAGAGATACATGAGTCGCTCTGGAGCTGGGATGGACTGATGGCTGACCTGCGCCTGTTCTTCAAATCGTTCCGGCAGCGCCTGACTCCTAAAAGTAAACCGCCACTGGAAGACACCATACCGGACTGGTACCGCCGGCCGGACATCCGGGAAAGACTGGATATCCGGGAGATTTACCGCCGCTTGCTGTGGGAAGCGGCCCACCTGGGCCTAGTTCCCCGACGACGTGATGAGACACCGCTGGAATACTCCACTCGGCTGGGACAGGCAATGCCCGGCAGCGGCGAGCCACTGAGCGGCCTTACCCGTCTTTATATCGATGTGCGTTACGGTGACCTTCAAGCCGGCGATAAACAGATAGATGATGCCAATAGCCTCTGGCGGGCGCTCAAGTCATTGCTTGAAAAAGAGCCACAGACTGAGTAAAGTAGGCCTGTTCGCCTTGATTAATATAATCAAGGCTGAACTCCACTTTAAGTGTTGTTGCGTTCATAGGTTAAAAAACACTATACTGTCTGCAGATTCTGGCAAAAAGAAGACGGCTAGAACAAGATACTTGAGTTTGCAGCGCTGAGGAGTAAATTGTGGCGAGCGATACTCTGAAAGCCAGCGTGGAAGACAGGCCGGACAGCGACTTCCGTCGTGTCCTTAACCGATCCCTCAAAATCTTCTTTAAAGACGCCCTACGGGTCAGCATCACCCGTCCCGCCCAGGCCTTTTTCTTTTTCCGGACGGTAAGGTGGCAGCAGCGAGCGGCACGAACAAGGGCTGCTTGGGCCGGACAAGGTACTCACGTGCCGCCGATTATGATTTTCAGCATTACCAACCGGTGCAATCTACATTGTAAAGGCTGCTACCACCACGCCCGTAATGTCCCGGCAGGTACCGAGATGAATGGGGACAAGCTTAGAGGTATTATCGGTGAGGCCAGGGAGCTTGGTATCTCATTTGTCGTGGTCGCTGGTGGCGAACCATTCCTCCGCCCGGAAATGCTGGACATCACCGGAGATTACCCCGAAGTCATTTTCCTCGTCTTCACCAATGGCCTCCTCATTGACGAAGAAATGCTGAAGAAATTGAAGGAGCAGAAAAACGTCGTCCCGGTAATCAGCCTGGAAGGAGACGAAAATGAGACCGATGGGCGAAGGGGTGAAGGCGTCTTTGCTCGACTCCAGAAACTGGCCGGGAGGTTGCGGAAACAGGGCATTTTCTGGAGTGTGTCCTTAACGGTAACCAGGTCGAACTTTGCCACGATAACCGACGATTCATTTATTAAGGGCCTAGTCAATCTGGGCTGTAAACTGTTTTTCTTCGTCGAATATACGCCGGTCGAACCCGGTACGGAAGATTGGCTGCTTACCGATGAGCAGCGTGCCGGTCTTATTCAACGGCGGGACTCCTTTCGCTCACAGTACCCGGCCTTGTTTATCGCCGTACCCGGGGATGAAGATGAAATCGGGGGTTGTCTGTCCGCCGGGCGAGGGTTCATCCATATCAGTGCCGAGGGTAACGTCGAGCCATGTCCCTTTGCCCCCTACTCCGATATAAACCTGCGTGATTCCTCACTGAAGGACGCTTTGCAGTCACCATTCCTGGAGGCAATCCGCCGGAACCATGGTGAGCTGAGAGAAACGGAGGGAGGCTGTGCTCTCTGGGTCAAACGGGAGTGGGTACGCTCTTTGCTAAAATAGCTATCACAAAGACACCATCAGTAATGATAGGAGGACAAAGCTTGGATTTTACATTGACCGAAGAGCAAAAGATGTTACAGACGACGGTACGGGAGCTGGCCAGCAACAAGTTCGCTCCGGTGGCCGATGAGCTTGACCGAAAACAAGCCTTTGCCAGGGACAACTTTAAAATCATGGCCGAAGCGGGACTGCTTGGCCTGACCATTCCGCCTGAGTATGGCGGCGGCGGTGCCGATGCTGTTTCCCTAGCTATTGCCACTGAAGAAATTGCCCGGGCTTGCGCTTCCACCGCCGATATTCTGGATGGCCATTTATGTCTATGTACCGAGCTAATTTACAACTACGGAAATGAGGAGCAGCGGAAGAAATTTGTTGTACCCCTGGCCAGAGGTGAAAAAATCGGCGCTATGGCTATCACCGAACCTGAAGCCGGCAGTGACATCGCGGCCATTAAGACCACCGCCGTTAAAGAAGGCGATGTCTATATCCTTAACGGCAATAAGGTCTTTATCACCAACGGCGATGTGGCTGATACTGCGGTCGTTTTTGCTAATATCCCGGCCCTGGGCAAGCGCGGCATGACGGCTTTTATCGTTGAGAAGGGAACGCCAGGCTTCAGCCAGGGCAAGAAATACGACAAACTCGGTATGCGGGCGGCCACCAATGCCGAGCTAGCTTTTGAGGACTGCCGTATCCCGGCCAGTAACCGTATCGGTGAGGAAGGCCAGGGGATGAAAATGTGTCTGGCTACCCTCGACCGCGGACGCATCGGGATTGCGGCTCAAGCTCTGGGTATTACCCAGGCAGTGTTGGAGAAATCGGTTGAATATTCCAAGCAACGGGTTCAGTTCGGTGTCCCAATCAATCATAACCAGGCCATACAGTGGATGCTGGCGGATATGGCCACTCAGCTTGAGGCGGCTAGATTGCTTACCTATAAGGCGGCTTTTCTGGCTGATCGGGGCGAGCCTTTCTCCGCCTGTGCCGCCATGGCGAAGTTGACTGCCACCGAGCTATGTATGCAGGCGGCAACGCAGGGGATTCAAATTTTGGGCGGGTACGGTTATATGATGGACTCGCCGATGCAGCGTTATTTCCGTGATGCCAAGCTGACCACCATTTACGAGGGAACATCGGAAGTACAGCGAATGGTTATCGCCCGGTCATTGTTACAATAGGCTGACCACAGGTTTGACAAGTAAATTTGCTCATGCTACTTTGAGGGATATTAATCTCCGCTTAGTTTACGGTAGGGATGCAGGATGTCAGTAAATAAGGTGGTCGCCAGCTTTGACGAGGCTGTGAAAGATGTCTTTGACGGAGCTGTTATCCTCTTTGGCGGATTTGGCGCCAATGTACCTAGCCTGCTTATCCAGGCGCTGGCAAGGCAGGGAGCGAAGAACCTGACCATGGTCAGCAATAATACCGGCCTCGGCCGGGAGATTATGAAAAGGATGGGGCGGACTCTTCCTGATTGGTGGGACGATGTCTCCATTCTCTGTGAGAATAAGCAGATTAAAAAAGCGATTACCTCTTTCCCGGTCCGCGCTTCACCGGAACTAATTGTTCCCTTCGAGAAATTGTTTCAGGCGCATGAAGTGGAAGTAGAGAATGTGCCGCAGGGAACACTGGCGGAACGAATCAGAGCGAATAAAGCCGGTATCGGTGCCTTCTTTACTCCGACCGGGGCAGGCACGATAATAGAGCAGGGGAAAGAAGTACGGGTCATCGATGGCCGCCCCTACGTTCTGGAGTATCCCATCAAGTCTGATTTTGCTCTGGTCCGGGCTTACAAAGCCGATAGGCTGGGTAACCTTATCTATCGGGGCACTTCCCGGACGTTTAATGCTACCATGGCCGGTGCGGCCAATGTTACCATCGCCGAAGTCGATGAAGTCGTCCCCGTCGGTAAGCTTGACCCGGAAGAAATAGTCACGCCGGCGGTCTATGTGGACAGGGTGGTGGTGAGACCGCAGGAAGCGAGGACAAAAATCATACAAAAGATACGGAGAGAGGAACACTAGCGGCGCTATGACTGAGAGACAGAAGTTAGACCGGCAGACGATGGCGCTGCGTGTTGCCAAAGAATTCCAGGACGGCATGGTGGTCAACCTGGGCATCGGCATCCCGACCCTTTGCGTCAACTACATCCCCGAAGGGAGGGAGGTCTTGTTCCATACCGAGAATGGAGCGCTTAATTTCGGGCCGACGGCGGCTCCCGATGAAGCCGACCTCGACCTGATTAACGCCGGGGGCGAATACCTGACCCCCAAGCCGGGCATGAGTTTCTTTTCTCACGATGAGTCCTTTGCCATGGTCAGGGGCCGGCATATTGATATTTGCGTTCTGGGGGGAATGCAGGTTTCTGAGCAGGGCGACCTGGCCAACTGGCTCCTTCCCGGAAGGGGTATCGGTAGTATCGGCGGGGCCATGGACCTGGCCGTTGGTGTGAAGAAAGTGATTGTCGTTATGGAACACACTGCCAGGAACGGTGAACCTAAGATTGTCAAAAAATGCACTTATGCGCTGACGGCTCCCAAGTGCGTCGCTTTGATTGTTACCGACATCGCTGTCATCGAAGTTATGCCCGGAGGGCTGGTCTTGAAAGAATTAGCTCCGGGGTGGGATGCTGAAGCGGTTCAAGCATTAACCGAACCAAAGCTTATCATCGCTCCCGATCTTAAGGAAGTAGTCCTAATGTAACTTCCCGGCAGCGCTTACGTCGTGCCAATCTTGAGGAGGTATATTAATGGCGACACACGTGTTAGACGAAATTCTCCATCCCCGTTCGATTGCCGTGCTCGGAGCCTCGGCTAATCCCGATGCCATGGGTTACAGCTATACCCATCATCTTTTAGAGTATGGCTACAAAGGTAAAATCTACCCGGTAAATCCCAGCTATCCGGAAATCCTGGGTATCAAGACATACGCACGCCTCAGGGATGTACCGGACTCTGTGGACTATGTGATTTCATGTATCCCCGCCGCCGAGGTTATTCCGATGCTGGAGGAAGGTTCTCAAAAAGGGGTCAAAGCCGTCCATCTTTATACCGCCCGTTTCAGTGAGACCGGGCGTCCGGAGGCAGCTGACCTCGAACGGAAAATATTGGAACAGGCTAAGAGACTGGGTATCCGCCTCATCGGGCCAAATTGTATGGGTCTATATTATCCCGGACAGGGGATTTCTTTTGCGTATAACCTACCTAAAGAGGCGGGGTATGTCAGCTTAGCTTCCCAGACCGGTGGCGGTTCGGCTAACTTTATCCATTTGGCTTCGTTGCGGGGTGTCCGCTTCAGCAAAGCGATTAGCTACGGCAATGCAGTCGATTTTAATGAATCGGATTACCTGGAATATATGGTGTAGGACCCGGAGACAAAGATAATTCTGATGTATGTTGAAGGGGTACGTGATGGTCGCCGGTTTTTCCAGACCCTGCGTAAGGTGACTCCGGTCAAGCCGGTAATTATCATTAAGGGTGGCCGCGGCCAAGCCGGGACGAGAGCCACCGCCTCCCATACCGCCTCACTGGCCGGCTCTTTCCGGACATGGGAAAATCTGGTCATGCAGGCGGGGGCGATTCCCGTTCATAATTTCGATGAAATGGCTGATGTTGTTACCTCATTTTATTTCTTGCCCCCGATTGCCGGGCTGAGGGTGGGTATCGTCGGTGGAGGCGGCGGACCAAGCGTACTTTCCGCCGATGATTGCGAAGAGGCCGGGCTGGACGTTATCAACCTGCCGGATAAAATCCGTCAGGAGCTAAAAAGTAAAGGTATTCCGATATGGGACTGGGTCGGGAACCCGACGGATGTATCCATCCTGGGCGGGTTTAAATTTACCGACTTGGATATGCTGCGGATGATGGCTGCTAACCCGGACTTCGACCTGCTTATCGCCAATTTCAATGAAGGGACAAGTGTTGTTCTTAATACCCAAGAAAGAATGCTTTCCCGGCTGAGTAACAATATCGACGAATACATCAAGATAAAGAAGGATAGTGCAAAACCGTTGCTGGTGATAGTCGGAGAGAGGAGCCCGGGTATCGATAATTACGACCACTATTGGTGGAAGCCGGTTTACGAAGCCAGGACAAAGCTCATTACCGCCGGTATCCCTTTTTATGCGTCGATGAGCCGGGCGGGGAGAGCGATTAAGCTGATGGTCGAATACTACCGGAAGAAAAACCAGCCGTAACACGAGAAGAAAATTTCAGTAAGGAGGAAAAGCCATGAGTAAGACGGTAATAGGTCCTAGGCCGATGGTTTATCCGCTACCCATCTCACTGGTCGGTGCTAATGTTAATGGTAAGCCCAATTTTACCACTATTGCCTACTGTTGCCCGAGCAGCAGCGACCCACCGATAGTCAGCGTTGGGTTAAGACATGTCCGCTACACGCTAAAAGGCATCCGGGAAAACATGACTTTCTCCATTAATATCGCTTCGAAAGACATGGTCAAAGAGGTAGATTACTGCGGCCTCGCTACCGGCCATAAATACGATAAAGTCGAAGCGTGCAAATTCAAAGTATTTTACGGCAAACTGGGTAATGCCCCGCTTATTGAACAATTTCCGCTCAACATGGAATGCAAGGTAGTCCATATCCTGGACATCGGCAATAATTCTTTGGTGATTGGACGGATTGAGGAGACCTATGTTTCCGAACAGTGCCTGACCAACGGCAAGCCGGATATCGATAAGATTCAGCCGCTGGCCTATGTTTCCACGCCGGAGACCCGTTATTACGCTCTTGGCGAGTTTGTCGCCAAAGCCTTCAGCGTCGGGCAAGAACTCAAGAAAGAAAAAACGGCTTGAGGATAAGAACCATAACTGGAGTCGCTATATGGAAAAGATACCACTGACGGAGTTCGACCCTGATGTAAGCGCAATTATTGAACCAACGAGAGTTTCAGGGAAAGTTATTAGCTCTAAGTACTGTGTCATGCCCATTTATGGGTCTTTGATAATGAAACTTGAAAAGGAAGGCAAACTAAAAAAGATTTATCAAACGAGTACCGAACTAATCTCCATTATGCCTGCGGGCATATACGAAATTGAGTACGGCGGTAAAACATGTATTGTTGCAAATCCAGGGGTGGGGGCACCATTTGCTGCGGCAATGCTTGAAGAGCTGATAGCGATGGGCTGCAGGAAGTTTGTTGCGTGTGGCTCTGCTGGTGTGCTAAAGCAAGAATTGAAAAGAGGCGCTATCGTAATTCCAAGTTCAGCCCTGAGAGATGAAGGGACTTCGTATCACTACTCACCGCCTTCAAGGTATATAGAAATGGACTCGAAGGTTGTCGAAAAACTGGAGCGAGTACTCCAGAAGTATCACGTAAACTACGAAGTTGGTAGGACGTGGACAACTGATGCCTTTTATAGAGAGACCAGAGGTAAAATTTCTCAAAGAAAAATGGAGAAGTGTCTAACAGTAGAAATGGAGTGTTCTGCTTTGATTGCCGTCGCAGAATTCCGAAATGTGAAGTTCGGGCAGTATCTAGCTGTTGGTGATGATGTAAGCGGTGAGCAGTGGGACCCAAGATATGTCGGTGATAAAATGACCTTTCAAGAAAAAATATTCTGGCTTTCAATCGAGGCATGCTTGAGTCTGTAAGGTTGGTAGTACAGGTATTGCTATTCATTTTGTACGTTCCTATGAGCTTATGAGGAGAGAGTGGGTAAATACAAGAGGGGGCTTAGCCCCCTCTTTAAAAGTTATTTCCCTTCTCCTGGTGAGGAGAAGGGAAATAAGAATAAGGGGTCGCAGTCACAATCACAGCCTCTGTATCTATCACGCCAGTTACTTCCACAGACTCACCGCCAATTCATACGGTGATACCGAGCATATCTAACACTTGGCGCTTACTCTCAAAGTCCAGCGCAGATATCCGACCCTACATACGCGCAATAAAGCTCTCTAGCTTTGGTATACTGATAATGGCATCCTGGCCAGCCTTGATCTGCGCCTCTAGCTCCGCCATCTGAGCTTTCAATGTTTCCGGTGCCCTGTATTGTAATCTCCTTAGATACTATACTGATTGTTAAACACTTTTCTACCGCAAGGTCATCTTGAGTATTATGGCGCACCAATATCAAATTATCACTATACCCCGACATATGGGCTTATTGGTTGAAGGTTACGTTCGCATCAGTTAGAATGTCTGTAAGGGATACTAATGCATATAAGTTCTTCCAATCTCAATAGATTCGATGATATAAAGGAAGTTTACGATGGAATTCGAAGATAGGGTTCGCGTAACTATCAAGAATGTGGAGCCTGAGATTGAGGACGGACGTTTCCCTATCAAACGGGTCATTGGTGAGAAGGTAAATATCGAGGCGGTCGTTTTTGCGGATGGCCACGATAGTCTTTCGACATGTCTTTTATATCGCACAGAGAACGACTCCAAATGGTCCGAAACGGTAATGGAACCATCGCGGAATGACTGCTGGCGAGGGTCTTTTGTAGTAACTGAACTCGGGCGCTATGTATATACGATTGTAGCCTGGGTAGACCGTTTCAAGTCCTGGCGAGTGGATCTGCAAAAAAGGGTCGAGGCTAGCCAGGAGAATATCTTGGTCAATATTCTCGCCGGTGCGCAACTTATTGCCGAGGGAAGCGAAAGAGCAGCCCCCGCTGACAAACGGATTATGCAAGGGTGGGTAAAAAACCTGCAATCGCCAGGGGTTATGGAAAAGGATAAGGTTCAGCTAGCCTTGAGTGATGAGGTAGCTAGCCTCATGGACAAATACGCTAGCCGGAAGTTCGTCGCTACCTACCCCAAGCAACTTGTGGTAGTTGTGGATCGGGAAAAAGCTCGCTTCAGCACTTGGTATGAGATGTTCCCCCGCTCTTGCGCAATAGAGCCGGGACGCTATGGTACCTTTAAGGATTGTGAAGCTCAACTGCCCTACATTGCCGAAATGGGCTTCGATGTTCTCTATCTCCCACCCATTCATCCCATTGGACATACCAATCGAAAAGGGAAGAACAATACGATTATTGCCGGGACGGGTGACCCAGGAACACCGTGGGCCGTTGGTGCCGAAGAAGGTGGGCACATGGCTGTTCATCCGAAGCTTGGCACACTAGAAGACTTCCGTCGGCTTGTTTCTAACGCCGAAGAACATGGTATAGAAATCGCTCTAGATATCGCGTTCCAGTGTTCGCCAGACCATCCCTACGTAAAGGAGCATCCCAAGTGGTTCTCCTGGCGACCAGATGGGACAGTGCAGTACGCGGAAAACCCGCCCAAGAAATACCAGGACATCTATCCGCTTAATTTTGAAAGTGATGACTGGAAACAGCTTTGGCAGGAACTCAAAAGTATAATGCTCTTTTGGATTGAGCAAGGCGTCCGCATCTTTCGGGTCGACAATCCTCATACCAAGCCATTCAGTTTCTGGGAGTGGCTGATTAGTGAAATTAAGAAGACATTCCCCGAGGTAATTTTTCTCGCCGAGGCGTTTACTCGACCCAACGTAATGTATCAGCTTGCCGAGCTCGGATTTAGCCAGTCCTATACCTACTTTGCCTGGCGGAATACAAAATGGGAACTCACTCAGTACTTTGATGACCTGACCCAATCAGAGTTGCGTGAGTATTTCCGTCCCAACCTTTGGCCAAACACCCCCGACATCCTGACGGAGTATCTCCAGGCAGGTGGTCGAGCAGCTTTTATGGTGCGCCTTACCCTGGCCGCCACGTTGGGAGCAAATTACGGGATTTATGGCCCCGCTTTTGTGCTGTGTGAAAACCGACCGAAGGAGCCGGGAAGCGAAGAGTACTTGGACTCCGAAAAGTATGAGGTGAAGCACTGGGATACTGCCCGGCCAGACAGTTTGAAGGATTTTATCGGTCGGGTGAATCGCATTCGCCGGGAAAATGCGGCGCTTCAGCGCGACTCGAACTTGAGTTTCCACCCTATAGATAACGACCGCCTGATTTGCTACAGTAAGCATACCGAAGATTTTTCCAATATCATAGTGGTCGTTGCGAATCTGGATCCTCACCATACCCACTCGGGCTGGCTAGAACTCCCTCTCGATATACTGGGGCTTGATTCCACGCAACCCTACCAGGTGCATGACCTGCTGAGCGGAGCTCGCTACCTGTGGCAGGGCTCACGAAACTATGTGGAACTCAACCCGCAGATTGTACCAGCTCATATCTTGCGCGTGCGTCGGCGTGTGCGTAGTGAGCGTGACTTTGATTATTACCTGTAAAGATTAGCCAACCTGAAGGAGGTACAAATGCCTAGCGAGAGAGTGGAGAAAAACAAGGAATCTGAAATGCGTATATCCACCGGGGTACCGGGTCTGGACGAAATCCTGCACCACGGACTCGTTGCCCGGCGAGTCTACCTTGTTCGAGGCGGGCCAGGCACTGGTAAAAGCACGGTCGGTTTGCACTTTCTGACCAACGGTGCAACTGCAGGTGAGAATGTCCTCTTCATCACCTTAGGTGAACCGGAAGAACAGGTGCGCGAGAATGCGGCATCTCTGAGTTTTGACCTTAAGGGGGTCAGCTTTCTGGATCTGACCCCATCTTCAGAATTCTTTACCGAGTCACAGAGCTATGACATTTTCTCTCCTGCGGAAGTGGAGAGGGGAGCAACCACTGAGAAAATTAAGGGAGAGATAGAAAGGCTCAAGCCGAGTCGCGTATTTGTAGACTCAGCCACCCAATTTCGCTACCTTACCACTGATGCTTTCCAGTTCCGCAAGCAAATGCTGGCCCTGTCACGCTATCTGACGGAACAAGGCGCTACCGTTCTCCTCTGCTCTGAAGGAAGTACTGAGGCTCCTGACGATGACCTGCAATTCCTGAGCGATGGAGTAATTAGCCTGGACTTCCCGACCACGGGACGGACGGTCAGCGTGACTAAGTTCCGCGGTTCGGGCTTTCAAAGCGGACAGCACTCCTTACGCTTGGGAAGCAGCGGCATGGAAGTCTTCCCGCGGCTAATACCCGGGGCATACCATAGAGACTTTGTGGTTGAGTCTCTTACCTTCGGGGTACCGGAACTGGACAAAATGCTCCATGGGGGATTGGAGAGGGGGACAGTTACCATCATCAGCGGTCCGGCTGGGGTAGGCAAAACGACGCTCGGTCTCCAGTTTTTAAGGGAGGCAGCGGGGAGAGGAGAGCGTTCGGTGGTTTACAGTTTTGAAGAAGGCAGAGAAACCATGCTCCGCCGGTGCGATGGTATTAAGATGCCTGTCCGTTCTATGTTGGAAAAAGGCACATTATCTGTAATGGAGATAGAGCCGCTATACTACACGACTGATGAGTTTGCTTACCTGGTGAGAAGAGAAGTGGAGGAGAATAATACCCGGATTATAATGCTGGATAGTACCGCTGGTTATCAACTTTCCTTGGCCAGCAAGGACTTGGCCTCTCATCTTAATGCGCTGTGCCGTTATCTGAAAAACATGGGGGTGACAGCGATACTGATTAGCGAAGTGGAAAGCATAACCGGTGAGTTCCGTGCTACCGAAGCTGGTATAAGCTACCTGGCAGACAACGTCATTTTTCTACGCTACGTGGAGACGGCAGGAGAGCTGCGCCGGACCATTGGTATATTGGAAAAACGTACGAGTGACTTTGATAAAAACTTGTGTGAGTTTGAAATTACTCGTCGGGGAATAAGAGTAGGCAAGACCTTAACGATGATGGGCGGTATTCTTGGAGGTGTGGGACTTATGCGCTCCCTGATGGGTGGGGGGAGTAGGTAAGCGATAGGGCAGATGGAATTGTCACCAACTGGTGGGGGGGTGAGCCATGACTGAGAAACCGGTGATTCTAACGGTGGGTACCAATCGTACAAATTTGGAACTACTATCACAGCAATTAGGTAGAGAGGGCTACAAGACGCTCAGCGCCGCTAGTATGGAGGAACTCGATGATGCTATCCAGGGGAAACAGGGTATTGCACTTTCTCTCGTAGACCTGTCTGGGTTTGACCAGCGCATCTGGCAGCGCTGCGAGCAAATGCGGAAGACAAAGATACCATTTATTGTGATTTCGCCACAGCGTAGTCCCACCATTCAGCGGGACAGTATGAAACATGGGGCCGGTGCTCTTCTGGTCAAACCAATCGGTATCAAAGAATTGATGGAGTTTGTACATACTCTGCTTGGTGACTAGAATCTCATGATAAGAAACACCGAAATATTATCATTTCGAGACGACCCCCTCTGGTATAGGGACGCAGTAATTTACGAACTTCACGTCAGGTCCTTCCATGATAGTGATGCCGACGGCGTTGGTGACTTCCAGGGACTGATAGAGAAACTTGATTATCTTGAAGACCTTGGAGTTAGTACTCTGTGGTTACTTCCGTTCTACCCCTCGCCACTCAAAGACGATGGCTATGATATTTCTGACTATTACAACGTCCACTCTATCTACGGGCAAATGGGTGATTTCAAAACCTTTGTTGAGGAAGCACATCGCCATAGCTTGCGTGTCATCACAGAGTTGGTTGTTAACCATACTTCTGACCAGCACCCGTGGTTTCAGCAGGCACGAAGGTCGGCTCCTGGAAGCCGTTCGCGTGACTTTTACGTATGGAGCGACACTCAAGAGAAATACAAGGAAGCCCGTATCATATTTAAGGATTTTGAGTATTCCAATTGGACATGGGACCACCTGGCCAAGGCATACTATTGGCATCGCTTCTATTCCCATCAACCCGACCTGAACTACGATAACCCTACGGTGCGAAGGGCAATATTCAAGGTTATGGACTTCTGGTTGAAGCTGGGAGTTGACGGGCTGCGAGTGGACGCCGTGCCTTATCTTTACGAACGGGAGGGAACCAGCTGTGAAAACCTGCCCGAAACTCATGCCTTCTTAAAGGAATTGCGGGCACATATTGACAACAAATTCAAGAACCGCATGCTTTTGGCTGAGGCTAACCAGTGGCCTGAGGACGTAGTTCCCTATTTTGGTAATGGGGATGAGTTCCACATGGCCTTTCATTTCCCCATTATGCCGCGCTTGTTTATGGCGATCCGCATGGAAGACCGATTCCCCATCGTTGACATTCTCCAGCAGACTCCACCAATACCGGAAAACTGCCAGTGGGCTATTTTCCTTCGTAACCATGACGAGTTGACACTGGAGATGGTCACCGATGAGGAGCGGGACTACATGTACCGTATCTATGCCAGCGACCCCGCTGCCCGCATCAACCTTGGTATTCGCCGCCGCCTGGCTCCACTACTAAACAATGACCGGAAGAAGATCGAGTTGATGAATGCGCTACTCTTTTCACTGCCCGGGACGCCGGTGATTTACTACGGAGATGAAATCGGTATGGGTGACAACTTCTATCTCGGAGACCGCAACGGGGTACGCACCCCGATGCAATGGAGTCCCGAACGGAATGCCGGCTTTTCCCGCTCCAATCCGCAGAGACTTTACCTCCCGCCGGTAGTTGACCCAGAATACCACTATGAGGCAATAAATGTAGAGACACAACAGGCCAATAGCGATTCCTTACTATGGTGGATGAAGCGCATTATTACCCTGCGAAAACACTATCAGTCCCTTAGCCGTGGCACTATTGAATTCCTTCAACCGCAAAACCGCAGGGTCCTAGCTTTTCTCCGGCGCTATAAGGAGGAGACAATCCTGGTGGTTGTTAATCTTTCACGTTTGGTACAACAGACACAATTGGACCTCCCCGAATTTACAGGTTGGAGGCTGATCGACCTTTTCGGGCGGGTGGAGTTCACACCAGTCAGTGATGGTAAATACTATTTTACTCTTGGCCCGTACGCCTTCTACTGGTTTTCCTTACAACCACAGCCGACAGAGACACTGCGACTCCGCACTCTGCCTTCAGAGGAAATAATGGCGGTCCCAAACATCGCGAAGACGGGTAGTGAACTGTTTGACAAAGAAAACTGGCCTGTACTGGAATCAGTACTGCAGAACTATATGAGAGGCCGCCGCTGGTTCCGCAGTAAAGCGAGAGACATCCGGTCATCCCGAATCACGGATGTCATTCCAATGAACCCCTCACAATCTACTACCTGTGTTATCCTCATTCAGATTGATTACACGGAGGGTGAGCCGGAGACTTATGTAGTTCCTCTCATTGTCACTTCTGCTGACCAGATGGGTGGGATTGGTAGTGACCAGTCCCAGGCTATTGTCGCTCGCCTCGGGGTACCAGGCGAAGACAGTGAATCGCTACTCTGCGATGCTATGATAGACGAGAGCTTCTGCAAGTTCCTCTTGCAAAGCATCGGTCGAAGGCGCCGTTTCAAAGGGAAAGTCGGGGAGATAGTCGCTTCGTCAACTCGGACTTTCCGCGGTACCCGTGGCTCAGATGAAGTTCCTCTGGAACCCACCCCGATGAAAGTGGAGCAGACCAATACCTCTGTAGTTTATGGGAACCGATTGATACTCAAGCTTTTCCGTCAGCTTGGAGAGGGGATTAATCCGGAACTGGAAATCGGCCGCTTTCTTACGGAAAAGACATCGTTTACTCACATTTCTCCATTAGCGGGTGCTCTTGAATATTCTCGGGCAAAGGGCAAGCCGATAAGTCTGGCCGTCCTACAGGGCTTCGTGCCCAACGAGGGGGATGCATGGCGTTATACTCTGGACTCACTAGAGCGTTACTTTCAATCTGTGTTATCACATCCTACAGTGCAGGCGCCACCCGTTCCTCAGAGACACCTGCTATCGTTGCTAAAGGAGCCTCCCTCTCTTGCGAGGGAGACTATCGGTCCCTATCTAGTTTCGGCACAGCTTCTGGGACAGCGCACCGCCGAACTTCATTTGGCTCTGGCCTCTGTGCCGGATGACCCAGACTTTACTCCGGAGCCGTTTTCAGGTATGTACCAGACCTCGCTCTACCAGTCTATGCGTAGTTTCACCATCCGAATACTGCAGTTGCTACGAGAGAAGCTAAAGGATCTGCCGCCAGAACTTAAGGAAAACGCGCAACAGACTCTAGACTTAGAAAAGCCTATCATTGAACGCTATCAACTAATCCGTAAGCAAAGGATTTCGGCCGCAAGAATACGCTGCCATGGCGATTATCATTTGGGTCAGGTTCTTTATACCGGTAAAGACTTTGTCATCATTGACTTTGAGGGTGAGCCTGCACGTTCGCTGAGTGAACGGCGTCTCAAGCGCTCGCCTCTTCTGGATGTTGCTGGGCTCATACGTTCTTTTCACTATGCTGCTCACAGCGCCCTTCTTCGTCAGGTACCGTTAGCGCCCCATGCAGAAAGCGACCTCCCTGTACTGGAGCATTGGGCACAGTACTGGTACGTCTGGGTCTCAGTATCGTTTCTGACGTCGTACCTAGATGGGATGAGACAGGCTCACCTACTACCTGAGTCTCCAGACCAGCTAAGGATTCTTCTCGACGCCTATATTTTAGAGAAAGCCATCTACGAAATTGGCTATGAGCTCAACAATCGGCCTAACTGGGTAAGGGTACCTCTTCAAGGCATATTGCAAGTGATGGAGGTAAGCATTTGAGCAACAAGCCTGGAGCGATTATTTGAGTCGACTAAGGTCATTAGTTCGTTTGGAATTAATCCCAAATTACAAAGGGGGTGAAGTCTAGGATGGAACAGAGGAAAGATAGAAAGGCAGCAGTTAAATACGATGTGAGCAAATTGACCGATAATGACCTATACCTCTTCAATGAGGGCTCTCATTATCGGCTCTATGAAAAGTTGGGAGCCCACCCTACCATTGTAGACGGAGTTGCAGGAACCCATTTTGCCGTTTGGGCACCCAATGCTAAGCAAGTATTCGTCACTGGAGAATTCAATGGTTGGAATAAGTCGAGCCATCCACTGCGTCCCAAGGGACAATCTGGCATCTGGGAAGGCTTAATTCCAAATGTAAGTAAGGGTGCCCTCTACAAGTACCACATTGTTTCCCATCATCATGGTTACCAAGTAGACAAAGCTGACCCACTGGCATTCTATGATGAGATACCACCGAAAACAGCCTCGGTTGTCTGGGACTTAGATTATGACTGGGGAGACCAGTCGTGGATGCAGAAAAGGCAGGAACGAAACGCGCTGGATACTCCTATTTCCATTTATGAGGTACACATCGGTTCCTGGCGGCGCGTGCCTGAAGAGCAGAACCGCCATCTCACCTACCGGGAGTTGGCTCCTCTTCTTGCTGAGTATTTACAGCAAATGGGTTTCACACATGTTGAGTTTTTGCCGGTCATGGAGCACCCGTTCTACGGGTCATGGGGCTACCAGACTACTGGCTATTTTGCTCCCACGAGCCGTTATGGTACCCCGCAGGATTTCATGTACCTTATTGACTATCTACACCAGCATGATATAGGTGTCATCCTCGACTGGGTGCCTTCCCATTTCCCGAACGATGAACATGGACTGAGTTATTTTGATGGTACACATCTCTACGAACACGAGGACCCGAAGCAGGGGATCCATCCTGACTGGAATACTTTTATCTTTAATTACAGCCGCAACGAGGTCAGGAGCTTCCTGCTCAGTAGTGCCCTTTTCTGGCTGGACAAACACCACGTTGACGGACTACGTGTGGACGCCGTTGCCTCCATGCTTTATCTGGACTACGGACGCAAGGCAGGTGAGTGGATACCCAATAAGTATGGGGGTCGTGAAAATCTGGAGGCCATCGCCTTTCTACGCCACCTCAATGAAGCGGTCTATCAGGAAAATCCTGGGGTTCAGACCATTGCCGAGGAATCCACTGCCTGGCCGATGGTATCCCGGCCAGTGTACATTGGAGGGTTAGGCTTCGGACTCAAGTGGGATATGGGCTGGATGCATGATACGCTGGAATACATGACTATGGACCCTATCTACCGTAAGTACCATCACAATAATCTCACCTTTCGGCTAATATATGCCTTTTTTGAAAACTTTATTCTTCCCCTTTCTCATGATGAAGTTGTCTATGGTAAGAGTTCACTTCTTGGTAAGATGCCCGGGGATGATTGGCAGAAGTTTGCCAACTTGAGGTTACTCCTAGGCTATATGTATGCTCAACCTGGGAAAAAGCTGCTTTTCATGGGAGGTGAGTTCGGTCAGTGGGGGGAGTGGGAGCATGATGGTAGCTTGGACTGGCACCTCTTAAATTACCCGCCGCACACGGCACTCAAGCTCTGGGTTGAAGACCTGAACCGCTTCTACCGGAGCCAGCCGGCTCTTTACCAACAGGACTATACTCCATCCGGATTTGAGTGGATTGACTGCAAAGATATCGAGCAAAGCGTGGTCAGCTTTGTTAGAAAGGGACGAGTCAATAACGATAGTGTGCTTTTAGTGGCTAATTTCACGTCGGTACCTCGCCTGAACTATCGTATAGGTGTACCGCGTTCAGGATTCTGGAAAGAACTACTTAATAGCGATGCCAAGGAATACGGAGGCAGTGGTCACGGTAACTTTGGCGGCGTGGAAGCAGCACCGATTCCCTTCCAGGGCCGCCCCTGTTCCATAACCTTCACCCTGCCCCCGCTAGCGGTGGTTTTCTTCGGGAGCCCGAGGTGAAGTTAGCGAACCGCTAACATCGAACTGAAAGAGGAGGTTATTTGTAAATGAGAAGGATTATACAATTAATCGGCTTTTTGGCCTTTACCGTGGGGCTGATACTCGCTATTGTCGCCGGATTGGCTGCCCCGAGTAGTGCCACAATCGTTCTAGCACTCGCAGTCTTAGGTATCATTGTCGGCGTTCTTAATATCACTGCTAGAGATTTTGTTCCGTTGTCAGTGGCAGCTATAGCCCTCATTGTAGTTGGCACCGCTGGTTTCGAACCCCTTAATCAATTGGTGAGTGGGCTGGGTACTCATGTTAACGAAATTGTTCAGTATCTTGCCCGATTAATGGCACCAGCTGCGGTCATCGGCGCCATTAGGACATTGATCAGTGTTGGCTTTCCCAAATATTTATGAATGCAATAGAAGAAGGCAACCGAATCAGATACTAAGCAGCTTCTTCAATATTATTTCTATTCCGACCGCAGTGCTTCAATCGGATTAAGCCGGGAGGCGTTCCACGCCGGATAAAAGCCGAAGAACAAACCGATACCTACCGAGACAGCGACCGCCAGAATAACGATATCGGCCGAGACCAGCGTCGTTATTGCCCCGAAACGGGTAACGAGGTAGGCAGCCCCCCAGCCGATAGTAACGCCGATGACACCCCCTGTAAACGTGAGGAAGGCGGCCTCGATAAGGAACTGGACCCAGATATCCCGGTCACGGGCGCCCAGCGCTTTACGGATACCAATCTCTCTCGTCCTTTCCAGGACCGATACCAGCATGATGTTCATCACGCCGATGCCTCCGACCAGCAGGGAAATACCGGCGATAGCTGCCAGCAGCATGGTCACGCTGCTCATAGCCGAAGAGATAGTATCAGCCAGGTCTTCCAACGATGTGACCGAGAAGTCATTATCGGCCCCCAGGGCAATCTGGTGCCGATTCTGCAGCAAAAAGGTGATGCCATCCATCACATCTTTGACATGGTCCTGGCTATCGGCGGCAACAGCGATTGTACTCACTACATGTCCGCCGCTGGTTGTGGTCTGTCTGGCCGCGATAATCTGTAGTGCCGATAATGGTATAAGAATCGTATCATCGGCCGAGCCAAGCATCGAGGCCCCCTGGCTTTGCAAGACCCCGATAACCTGTAGAATGTTATTACCGGCCCTGATAGTCTGTCCCACCGGCTCATCGGTGCCGAAAAGGGTCTCGGCGACGTTGGAGCCCAGTACGGCCACTTTCATCGACCGGTCGTAGATGTACTGCGAAATAAAGTCGCCATCGGCAACCTGTAAATTATATACCTGCTGATAATCAGGGGTTACGCCGGTAACCCGGACGAACATATTCTGGCCTCCGGCAATTACCTGAAGTCCGGACGTACTGGACGGGGCGGCCGCAACCACATAGGGGACTTCATCGGCAATGGCCAGAGCATCTTCAAGAGTAAGGGTGGAAGCCGAGCCGGAAGCCCCCCTCACCCCTCCCTGTGTTGTCGCCCCCGGTTGAACGAAAATCAAGTTCGACCCCAGGCCACTTAGCCGGGAAAGGATGGTTTCTTGCGTGCCCCGGCCGATAGACATTAAAGTAATGACCGCCGCCACGCCGATGACCACGCCTAAGACAGTTAAAAAGCTGCGTAGTTTATGCGTCGTCACACTCATCCAAGCTGTAGATAGTGGCTGTAAGAACTTTTTCATATTGTTTCCTCGCCCACAAGCTGGCCATCACTGATACGAATGATACGCTGGCAGTGTTCGGCAATACTCGAATCATGAGTTACCATCAGTAAAGTTATTCCCCGCTCGGCATGTAGAGAAGCCAGCAGGGAAATTATTTCCTGACCGGAACGACTGTCCAGCTGACCGGGAGGTTCATCGGCCAGAATGACGGAGGGATTCTTGACCAGAGCGCGGGCAATTGCCACGCGTTGCTGTTCGCCGCCGGAAAGCTCGATGGGACGGTGATTGACCCGGTCACCGAGGCCGACTTTATTCAACGCCTCGATAGCACGTTGCCGGTCAACGCCGCCGGCGTAAGTCATGCCCAGTTCCACGTTAGATAGTGCCGTGAGCCGTGACAATAGATTAAAAGTCTGGAAGACAAAGCCGATTCTCTGTCCCCTGATGCGGGCGAGTTCGCTACCGCCGAGACGGCTGACTTCTTTATCCTCAAAAAAGTAGCTCCCCGATGTTGGCCTATCCAGGCAGCCGATAAGATTAAGCAGCGTCGTCTTTCCCGAGCCCGAAGGACCCATCAGCGCCACCAGTTCGCCTTTTTCGATATCCAGGGTTACTCCCTTCAGAACAGTAAGTTCTCGCTTACCCATGGGATAGACTTTGGTGATATCCTGCAGACGAATCATCTGCCGAATCCCCCCACCGGTAGTCTGAATGTTCCGCCGCCTTGCTGTTGCGTGGTACTGGTGGTTGTGGTCACCTGCGGCAGTACTATCTCTTCACCTTCACTTAGACCGCTGGTTACTTCGGTATTGGAAAGGTCGCTGACACCGGTCTCTATTATCTGTGTCTCCTGGACCCCGTTCCTCAGCACCTGCACCACAGTGTTACGGCCCTGCCGTGTTATCGCCCGATTAGGCACCAGGAGTATATCGGTTTTCTGCAATACGAGTATATTAACGGTAACGGATAAGCCTTGCCTGAGCTGGACCGCCGGCGTGGTGGTCGGCGTAGCTTGCCCACCGAACAACGACTGGAATCCCTGACTTAGTCCGGTTTGATTCGTCGAACTCTGTCCGGGTTGATCACCTGAGCCAGGCCTGGTCAGGTTAGCTGAACTTTGCCCCGTTTGATTACCCGAGCCAAAAGAGAGCGGCTGTACCTCAACCGTCACGGCATAGTTGACCACACCGGACTGGATGGTAGCCGTCGGTGCCACCGAACTGACTGTAGCCGGGAAAATAAGGCCGGAGAGTGCATCCGCCTGTACTGTCGCACTACCACCGGTCTGGACGGAGAAAATATCCCGTTCGCTGACCAGAATATTAGCTTCGAATTTGGTCGGGTCGGCGATTTGCACGGCGACCGTCCCCTTTTTTATCTCATCGCCGCCCTTCACATTAACCTTGGTCACAAAACCACCGAAGGTCGCTTTAACGACCGGGCTGGCGGCTTTGGCTTCGTCTAGTGCTTCCTGGGCATCGGCCAAGTCCTGCTGGGCTAGTTCCTGGTCCAGTTCCACATCGGCCACGGCGGCTCTGGCATCGTCAAGCGCCACCTGAGCCGTAACCAAGGACGCCTGGCTCTGGTCGGCCTGAAGCTGCATCTGGGCGATTTGCAAAGCCACGTCACTGCTTACCTGTTGGCCCATGCCGTTCAAAATATCTTTCAGGTTCTGCTCAGCCTGGGTTAGTTGTAGTTGGGCTGCAGTCTCATCGAAGAAACTGGGACCGCCCGGGGGTGGTGCCGCTCCCCACGTCCCGGCATTCACCATCTGAATGTACTGTAACTGAAATTTAGCATTCTCGACGGCATCGTTGGCCGCCTTCACTATCGGTATCTGATTGATATCGTCCTGGGCGCTTTGCAGGTTGAACTGAGCCGAGCGTAAAGCCAGTTCTTTAGTTGTAATATTCCGCTGGGCCGCGGCCACGGCATTCGTTTTGGAATTCAAGCTACGCTGGGCCGTTATCAACTGTCTTTCCAGAGTTTTTAGCTGTGTATCCCAGTCCGATGTATCCAGCTTGGCCAGCTCCTGCCCGGTCTCAACCGAATCTCCTGCCTGAACGAGGACGTCGGTCACCGTCCCGGCCATTTCAAAAGCAAGGTCCTCGGTATGGGATAAGGCTAAGTTGCCGGTACCGGTAACATCTATAGTTATGTCTCCCCGTTTGACCGTTGTGGTCTGGGTACTGGCCGCCGTTGAAGTCGATTTCTTACAGCTAATCAGGGGTAAGGTTACGAGCAGGATAATCATCAGTATTGTTATCGCCAGGCCATATTTTTTCATAGGACCTTTACAGCCTCCTTCGGATAAATGCAACCATTCTTCATCATAAAAACTATCCAAGGCCGATGCTATGGTACGGCCTATAAAATAATTATAAAATTAAGCACCAAAATCATCCAGAATTATTACATTTCAGATAAGTCGTCGAGCCTGTTAACCTGGAACGTCCTAGCGCTCATTCACCTAGCCTAGCATTCTAACATGAACTGGCCATTAACAAAACATGAACACCAGGTTAAAATGGGAAGCTTCTATACCGACTTACGTCGGTATCCAGATGGAAGTAAATGAGATTGCCGGCACATTTGATGTAGAGGTGAAGCCGAAGGGGAAAGAAGTGATAAAGTACATTAGCTTGGCTGGCCATTCTGGACAGTCCCCGAACTTTCATTCGAGAAAAAGCAGCTTATTCCTATGATACAGGAATTAGTCGTTTCCTATCCGCGACCAGCAGCATAAGTCTATCATACTCGGACTGTGCGTACAATTAGTGTACGACGACAGATTGTTCCTACCGTACTCTTTGGTAGCGAAAACTCAGGTAAATAAAAAAGGCAAAATATGCTATCAAGAAAAAAGACCAACTTGCTGAAGCACGCCTTAAAACCTCAATACCGGAATAGTACATTACCCAAGGGCCACCTATTCCGACTATTTCTAAAAGAAGAGACAGTGTAAGCCAACGATTCCATGCGCTCCAACTCCAAACCTTCTCAATATGCTCCATTTGAATGATTGCACGTTTGAAAGTTTTGTAGGTGAAGAATGCTATAGTAACCTGAAAGGCATTTGCTACCCAGTAAATCATGTCTCGTGGAAAGCCATGGCTAATCATAGCAGTAAGTAGCTCGAATACAATCAAGAATACACCAAGGATTAAAGTTGTTCGAAAAATTTTGGAGGTTAGGAAGTTTTCAATCCTTATCATTATCGGCCTCTATGTTCGTTATAATCATAAAGGCAAATGACTTTGCAATCAACCTGAAGATGAAATCTATTAAATTTTAAAGGCAATCGGCGTAAATAGCTAGATTCTGAATCGTGACTTTCAGGGTAACATTATTACCCAATTTGAAATCAGACTAAAAGAATAGATTGGATACCTTAAGGCTAAAATGAGGTAATGATATTACCTCGCTTGGCTGGGGATCCAGGATTCGAACCTGGCCTGCCTGATCCAGAGTCAGGTGTCCTACCGCTAGACTAATCCCCAACGCATAAGAATTATATGCGGTGAGTGGCTGATGTGTCAAAAAAACGTGCTTAGCGGTTATTTAATATACGCTGTTTGCTGGCCTTTTGTCCCCAGGGACAGATATAAACGCACCGGCCGCAGACAGCAAAACCCACCATCCTGATATTCTCCACCAGAAAGTCGCTGCATTTTTCTGCCATCATTCTCATTTCTCTCGGCTGCGATGGGTCAAAGTCTTTGCCGCGGAAAGCTCCGGCCGGGCAGGCTTCGACACACCGAGTACACCTGCCACACCTGGCTTTTATCATATTACCCGGTTCAAGAGGAACGTTGGTGAGGATAGTGCCCCACCTCACCCTCGGCCCCCGGTCGGGAGTGATGAGCATACAGCTCTTGCCAATCCAGCCAAGCCCGGCCAGATTGGCTGCCATCTTGTGCGAGAAGAGGCCGTAGTGATTCTCATAGTCCAGAGTTTTGGTAGCAGCAATGGGCATGGCCGAATACCCTTTGTCTTTGAGGATGGGACAGAGACGGGCCGTTATCCGGTCGATAAAAGGGCTTATCACCTGATAAACGTGGTGCCAGTAATCGCGGTGGGCGATACGGCCGGATGTATCGCTAATACCGTCAACGATGGCTGTGTCCAATGGGACGCCGATTGAGACAGCCTGCGAATATTC
Organism: Chloroflexota bacterium; assembly: GCA_043812795.1. Lineage (GTDB taxonomy): Bacteria > Chloroflexota > Dehalococcoidia > Dehalococcoidales > UBA2162 > JBDRLU01. The sequence goes on along the minus strand of JBDRLU010000069.1, from coordinate 71,898 downwards.
GGCAACAAGGGTCTGCTCGAAGTAAGTTATTTTCCCCTGATGGGCAAACGCCAGATTAGCTACCCCGAAATAAGCTGCCCCCATCGCCAGTGCTTCTTCCTTAAGCTGGCGCCGAAGGCTCGTTACATTACTCGTCACTTATACAATTATAATACATCCAGTAAATGGCTGGTTAATCCTGGATTGTGCCAGACTGAAAGATGTTATACAATCTATAGTTTAAGACCCTAATCACTTGTCATCTAAAATCAGGAGGCTTACTACATGACAAAAAAGGTTTACGCGATGGTGATAGCGGCACATCCGGATGACCCCGAATTCGGTGCCGCGGGAACAGTGGCCCGCTGGACAGGCGAAGGTAAGGACGTAGTCTTTGTGATTTGCACCAATGGTGATAAAGGCGCCAAAGAAAATATAAAACCGGAAGACCTGGCTAAAATCAGGGAGCAGGAGGAGTTCGCCGCCGCCAAAATGCTCGGAGTGAAAGAAGTTATCTTCATGCGCTACCCCGACCAGGGGCTGGAAGAAACGTCCGACTTCAGGAAGGAAATTGTCCGCTTAATCAGAATGTACCGTCCGGAGGTAATCTTGACCTCGGACCCATATCGTCGCTATCTTTCGCATCGCGACCACCGTATCGTCGGGCAGGTTACCCTGGACGCTATTTTCCCCGGTGCAAGGGATTTGCTCGCCTATCCCGACCTGACGGAACAGGGTCTTCTGCCGCACAAGGTAAAAGAAGTCCTCTTGTGGGGTTCGGACGAACCCAATTACCGCTCCGATATCACCAAAACTTTTGACCTCAAGATTGCGGCTTTACACTGCCACCGGAGCCAGGTGGGGGATAATCTTGATGGACTCAGGGAGCGGATGAGACAGCGCGCCCGGATGATGGCTGAGGGAGAGAAATTCGAATTAGCCGAGGTTTTCCATTGTATTGAGGCGCCTGGGTAATCCGGCCTGCCTAGGCAGAAAGCCAGAGCACATCACCGCACAGCCCGGGGTCGTGCGGGCGGGAAGAAAAGAGAGCAAACTCTTCCTTCTCTTTTTTAAGTACCGTATCTGCGCCGTGGCCGGGATATAGCTGCGTATCATCTGGTAAGACAAAAATTTTCTCCGTCAGTGACTTGATTATCTGGCTGAACTCCGCCGGCCCTTTTGTTTTACCCGGGCCACCGGGGAAAATGGTATCCCCCGATAGCAGGTACTTTCCGGCTCGAAAACACAGGCTGCCCGGAGTATGGCCGGGAGCATGGATAACGTCCAGCTTGATGCTGCCAAAAGCAACCGTATCGCCATCTTTAAGAACTACATCGGGTGGCGAAGGCAGATTCCCGGTATCGGCGGCATGGACCGCTACGGGCACCTTCAGCGCCGAGCGTAACTCGGCAAAGGCACCGAGGTGGTCCATGTGGTTGTGAGTGAGCAGGATATACTTCGGGTAAGTACCCTGCAGCTTCTCCAGAATGGTCGGCGCCTCAGCCGGAGTATCGATTAGGACACTATCCTTCGTCTGCTGACACGTCACGATATAGGCATTAGTCCCGTAGGGGCCCAGTTCCAGCCGTTCGATTTGCAGCTTATTATCCTTAACGACGACAACCATACTTCCTCCCTGCCATAGTTTATGTCTATTATAACACGGAGCCAAGCAAGCCTTCATGGCTACTGAAATTTGTCTTGTGCCTACCTTGAATTGTCCATCCTTACAGGGTATAATTCCCCGCAGAGGAAAAAGGGAGCAATGATGCCAACGCCGCATCAACCTCGGCATTTCCTCAGGTGGATGAAGGGGAGAGGGGTATGAGCCAGACAGTGAGCACAGCATGGAATTAAAATACGCCACTTTTCAGACTACCCTGGGTTGGGTCGGAGTAATGGCTTCGGCTAACGGGTTAGTTAGTACCACCTTACCCCAACCTAACGACCAGGCCGCAAGACAGTCGTTAGGCATCAGCGACAATCAGGCCGTTTGGGACCCCGAGGAGTTCGGCGACCTCGACAAACGACTGCAAGCTTACTTTAGCGGCCAGAAGGTAGCCTTTACCGATAAGCTCGACCTATCAGGAGCTACTCCCTTCGAGAGTAAAGTCTGGAAAACAACTCAACTCATCCCTCACGGTATGACCAGAAGTTATCTGTGGATAGCCAGGCAGATGAAAAAACCGCGGGCCGCCCGCGCCGTAGGGCAAGCTCTGGGTAGAAATCCACTACATATCATCGTGCCCTGCCACCGGGTAATCGCCAGCAACGGTACACTGGGGGGGTTTGGCGGTGGACTGGCCTTAAAGAGGTATCTGCTCCGGCTGGAAGCCCCCAAACCGGCTAAGACTAGGGCTGCCAGGGTAGCCCGTCAGCCGATAGCTTAGCCCGGTATAGTCTCCGTTTGGCCTCGGAGACACCCTTCATTTTCAGATTCAGGAAGTCCAGTTCGTATTGTTCGATGAATCCTTCGGCGGCGAAACTAAAATAGCGGTCTTCGCCGACAATAATATGGTCTAACAACTTAAGCTGCATGATACTCCCGGCGTAGACCAGGTCACGGGTCAATTCCTTATCGCTCGGACTGGGTGCCGGGTTCCCCGACGGATGGTTATGGACAACTATCAGCGAGACGGCGCTCTTCTTAAGGCCACTTTCGATAACTTCGCGGGGAGAAATAGCGCCACTATTTACCGTACCGGCAGCAAGGTCATCGGTATCGATAATCTGATTCTGGCCGTTGAGATAAAGGACTTTGAAGACCTCTTTTTCGAGGTCGCGCATCGAATGGTAAAGGTAGTCAAAAATCTCCTGGGCCGACTTATAAACGGGTTTTTCCAGAATCCTTTCCCGCAGGAATTCCCGGGCAACTTCCTGCACCAGCTTAATGCCAAAAACGTTATGCGGCCCGATACCTTCTATTTCCTGCAGCGCTTCGGGTGGAGCTTCGAGTACCCCCCGCAAAGTCTTGAATTTCTGTAATGCTTCTTTAGCCGCCTGCTTGCAGTCCCGACGTGGCGTACCGAGACTCAACAGTAACTCAACAATCTCGTAGTCATGAAAACCTTCGAGACCGGAGCGGATAAATTTTTCCCGTAATCTTTTGCGGTGTCCCCGGGTTACATCCTCGGCTGGCATTGCTTTCCTTCTTGGCTGACCTCACTAGGGAATAATAGTTTCCACTCTCAGCCCATCCGGCCCGACCACCTCCGCCAGTTGCTGTTCGAGTTCCGAACAGCAACGTGCGGTCGTCAACCTCAGGTTATGTACACTTTCGTCAATATTGACTTTCAAACTGACTTCATCGTCGCCGGGGAATTCTTTAATAATGTTAAAAACTCTCTGTAAGTAGGTCTCGTCGCTCTTCTCGTCGCTCGTCTGGGCAATGCTGATTACCAGCCGGTGTTTCGGAAGCACGACCTCAGGTGAAGGGTTTTTCGCCGCACGTGTCTCAGATTTAGGCGCTGGCACCGGCTGTTTCTGAGCTTCCGGTTCATAAGGCTCAGCCTTATCACAGCTCATTTGCATCCGGTCGTCCCTGACCCTCACTTTACCCTCGACACGCAGGACATTACCCTCATGCCACAACTCACCCGTGCTCTCAAAGACTCTCGGCCAGACCATGACCTCCAGCCGACCGCTAATATCTTCCAGCGTTGCGGTGATAAAAGGACGGCGGTCCCGGGTGAAAGATGAGGTTACCATCGCTACTTCGCCCACTACCGTAACTGCCTGCCCGGCTAATTCGGCATCAATTTCTCCGCAGAGTGTTGTTCCCGGGTCGACCTTGCCCAGACTGAACAGTTGCTTGGAAAACGAGACCCCCAGCAGCTCTTTTTCCCAAGTTGATTTCTCCTGGGCGGTAACATCTTCAATATCCAAATCGAGACTGGGGAGCGGAACGGGAACAGTCGCTCCCCAGAGGTCAAACATGGTGGACTGGCCGGTTTCCCGCAAACGTTGCTCTTTTTGCGCCAGACCCAGAATATTATTGAGGTTCTCTAGCAGCGGGCCTCTTTTACCAAGAGAATCGAAGGCACCGGCTTTAATCAGGCTTTCCATCACCCGCTTATTTATCCCCCGTGGGTCGCTACGGCGGCAGAAGTCCTCAATAGATTTAAACTCACCGCCTTGAATGAGCTCGGCAATAACCGGTTCGATGGCCCCAATCCCTACGTTCTTGATATTAGCCAGGCCAAAGCGGATAGCGGCAGCCCGGTCAGTATCGCGTTCGATAGAGAAGTTAGCCGAGCTACGGTTTACATCGGGTGGTAACACGTTAATACCCAGGCGCCGGCACTCGGCAACGCCGCTGGCCACTTTTTCCGCCTGACCGGCATTGGTCATCAGAAAGGCGGTAATATATTCTACCGGATAATTGGCCTTGAGATAAGCCGTCTGGTAGGCGATGAGGGCATAGCTAAAGGCGTGAGCCTTGTTAAAAGCATAGCCGGCGAAAGGCTCGATAAGGGAAAATATCTGCGATGCCACCTCGGCCGAAAATCCCTTCTTCCCGGCTCCGGCCAGAAAATTCTGTTTTTCTTTCTGCATAACTTCAGGAATCTTCTTCCCCATCGCTTTGCGGAAAATATCGGCTTGCCCCAGGCTATATCCCGCCAGAGCCCGCACGATAAATAACACTTGCTCCTGGTAGACGATGACACCGTAAGTTTCCTTGAGGATACTCTCTAAAGCGGGGTGGGGATAACGGACGGCCTCGATACCATGTTTGGCCTTGATAAAAGTGGGGATATGCTCCATCGGCCCCGGGCGGTAGAGGGCAACCATAGCGGCCACATCACTGAAGACGGTCGGTTTAAGGTCTTTGATATACCGCCGCATGCCGGAACCTTCCAGCTGGAAAACACCGGCGGTTTCTCCCGAAGAGAGAAGCTGGAAAGTCTTGGCATTGTCCATAGGCAGGTTATGCAGGTCAATCTCAACGCCCCGTTCCCGCGTAATGATTTCTTTGGCTTTACCTAACAGGCTGAGGTTAGCCAGACCGAGAAAGTCCATCTTCAGAAGGCCGATTTTGGCGATGTCTTCCATACTGAACTGGGTCATGACCAAGGCATCGCCGTTACCCTTACTCGCCCGCTGCAACGGCACATACCGGGTGAGCGGTTCTTTAGAGATAACCACACCGGCAGCGTGAGTGCTGGCATGGCGGGAAATACCTTCCAATCTCCGTGCCGAATCGATAAGATTGCGAACAATCTTATCTGCGTCATAAATAGTCTTCAGTTCGTTATTTTCCTTCAACGCCCGTTCCAGGGTTATACCAAGGGCAAAGGGGACCATCCGGACAATACGGTCAACATCTCCGTAGGACATGCCCAGAGCCCGTCCGACGTCGCGGAGAGCAGCCCGGGCACCCAGCGTACCGAAGGTAATAATCTGGGCTACATGGTCTTGCCCGTATTTCTGGGAAACATACGCAATAACTTCATCGCGGCGCGTGTCTTCAAAGTCCATATCGAATCGGGCATTTCCCGACGCTCGATATTAAGAAAGCGCTCGAAAACGAGCTTATTCGGAATCGGGTCGATTTCCGTAATACCCAGGCAATGCAAGACGATGCTCGCCGCCGCGCTGCCTCGGACACCAAAGAGAATTTTCTGTTTCTTTACAAATGCGATAATATCCCAAACTACTAGAAAGTAGTTGGCAAACTGGGTCTTGTTGATGACATCCAGTTCATAGTTGAGCCGCTCTCTTATTTCTTGCGTTGGGTTGGGATAGTACTGAGCTAACCCTTGATGACACAAGTCACTGAGGTACTCATCGGGAGTCTTACCTTCAGGCAGCTCTATTTCGGGTAGATGCAGCCGGCCGAACTCCAACTTGAGATTGCACATCTCGGCAATACGTTCGGTGTTAGCCAGCGCCTCAGGGAGGTCGCGGTAAAGCTCGGCCATTTCCTGGGGACTTTTGAGATAGAAGAAGTCCCCGGCCATTCTCATCCGTTTCTCGTCATTAACGGTTGAGTTGGTGCCGATACACATAATTAAGTCGTGGGAGGAAGCATCCCGCTGGTTAATGTAATGGACATCGTTGCTCGCCACCAGTGGAATACCGAGCTCAGCACTGAGCGGAATAAGACCTCGATTTATCTGGTCGAGCTCCGGCATCGGATGCCGCTGCACTTCCAGATAGAAATCACCGAGGGTTTCCTTATACCATAAAGCCGCTTGTTTGGCTTCGTCGAGCCTGCCCTGCAGGATAAGACCGGGAACCTCACCGGCGATACAGGCGGAGAGTCCGACCAGGCCTTGATGGTATTGCTGCAGCAGTTCCTTATCGATGCGCGGTTTATAGTAAAAGCCCTCGAGGTGGGCCCTGGTGGTAAGCTGGATTAAATTACGGTATCCGGTCTGGTTCTTGGCCAGCAACACCAGATGGTAGTTGTTTTTATCGCCGGCATTATGGTCGAGGCGGCTACCCGGGGCGACGTAAACTTCGCAGCCGATAATCGGTTTAATGCCAGCTTCCCTCGCCTCGGAATAAAATTGAATGGCACCGTGCATCACGCCGTGGTCGGTTATGGCCAGGCTGTCCATGCCAAGTTCTTTAGCCCGTGCCACCAGTTGCGGGATACGGCACATACCGTCAAGCAGACTGTACTCGGAATGGACATGAAGATGAGTGAACATGCTTTTTCCTGACGCAGCGTTTTAACTCAGTAATTATAGCACAAGGGAGTATTTTCGGGGCTATTTTTACAAGGGGAAATAATGGACTAATCAAAAATTTAAATACTCTCAGCGTAACTCACAAACCTTGACAGTTCGTATATAAAAAGGGTATAGTGCCACGTGGGTTATAACTAGTCTTCTTTACGAAGAAAGGGGGAGTAAACTAATTATGGGAAAAATTAACGTCGCTATTATCGGCGTTGGTAATTGTGCCTCATCGCTCGTCCAGGGCGTGCACTACTACAAGAACGCCAAAGAACATGAGCAGATACCCGGCATTATGCATGTCAACCTCGGCGGCTACCATATCAGCGATATCAATTTTGTGGCTGCCTTCGATATCGATAAGAACAAAGTAGGCAAGGACTTAGCCCAGGCAATTTATACCCTGCCCAATAATACTTACAAGTTCTGCGACGTGCCGGTGACCGGCGTTAAGGTACAGAGGGGCATGACGCACGATGGCCTCGGCAAGTATCTCTCGGAAATAATCCAAAAAGCCCCCGGCTCCACGGCCAATATCGTGCAAATCCTGAAGGATACCAAGACCGATGTCGTGTTGAACTATCTACCTGTAGGCAGCGAATCGGCCACCAAATGGTACGTTGAGCAGATACTGCAGGCCGGCTGCGGGATGGTCAACTGTATTCCAGTCTTTATCGCCAGTCACAAAGACTGGAGTGACCGTTTCGCGGAGCATGGCCTGCCGGTTATCGGCGATGACGTCAAATCCCAGGTCGGCGCCACTATCGTGCATCGCGTGCTCACCCGCCTGTTCGTCGAGCGTGGCGTCAAGCTGGAACACACCTACCAGTTGAACTTCGGCGGCAATACCGACTTTCTTAATATGCTGGAGCGGGAACGGCTCGAGTCCAAGAAAATTTCCAAGACGAACTCGGTTACTTCCCAGTTACCCTATAAGATGAACCAGGATGACATCCATGTCGGGCCGAGTGATTACGTGCCCTGGCTGCTCGACCGCAAGTTCTGCCACATCAAGATGGAAGGGCGTACCTTCGGTGACGTACCCTTGAACCTAGACATGAAGCTGGAAGTGTGGGATAGCCCCAACTCGGCAGGTGTGGTCATCGATGCCATCCGCTGCGTCAAGCTGGCCCTCGACCGTGGGTTGAAGGGGGCACTGGTGGGGCCTTCTTCCTACTTTATGAAATCACCGCCGGTACAATTCGCAGATTACGAGGCGCGTGATAAGGTAGAAGAGTACATCGCCGCCAATGCACCCAAAAAGACCACTACTAAAAGTAAGGCGAAAGGTTAATCTTTCCCGAGCGATGCCCGCTTGAGAGACTGAATACGTTAGCGGTGGGTTCAACTTTGTCCATTACTCTTCAGGTGGTGGGTATGAAGCTGAAGCTAGTTCGGGACGTTGATCGATGAAAATAGCGCTGGTCTCTCCTTACGATTTTGCTTACCCGGGAGGCGTGGCCAATCATATTGCAGCGCTGGAAGAGCGTCTTACCCAGATGGGACACGACGTCCGGGTCATTGCTCCGGTATCCCGGGCTGTCTCTGTCTTCGGCGATAGGTTTATTCCCATCGGTAAGCCCCGCCCGCTGCCGAGCAGTGGCTCTATCGTTCGCATTTCCTTATCGGTGCGGCTTGCTTCCACGATAAAGGAAGTCCTGGCTAAAGAAAAATTCGATATTGTCCATTTGCACGAGCCTTTCATGCCCATGCTCTGTTCGGCGGTATTGCGCTTTTCCGATTCCACCAATATCGGGACTTTCCATGCCTGTCACGGTAGCCCGGGCTATAATTTATTCTGGCCTATCACCAATATCCTGGTATGGCGGCGGTCCCGCCGGCTAGACGGTAAGATTGCCGTCTCCAAACCGGCGATGGACTTTGCCCGCAAGTACGTTCCGGGTGATTACGCTATTATTCCCAACGGGGTTGACCTGACCCGTTTTTCCCCGAAGGTTACGCCTATCCCGGAATTCTCCGACGGTAAGAAGAACATTCTCTTTGTCGGGCGCCTCGAACGCCGTAAGGGATTGGGTTACCTGATTCAAGCTTATCACAAGGTCAAGCAGGAAATTCCTAACTCACGGCTCATTGCCGTCGGCCCGGGCACCCGCCTGCGCAAGAAGTACGAAGGCTGGGTCAAGAAGAGCGGCCTGAAGGACGTCGTTTTTATCGGTTACGTCTCCGATGCCGACCTCCCGCGCTATTACCAGACCGCCGATATTTTCTGCGCGCCAGCGACCAGCCGGGAGAGTTTTGGCATCATACTGCTCGAGGCGATGGCTCTCGGCAAACCTATTGTCGCCAGCAATATCGAGGGCTATGCCAGTGTCGTCACTCACGGTTCGGAGGGTTTACTCGTCCCGCCGCGTGATAGTCATCAGTTGGCCCAAACGCTGATTTCCCTGATGAAGGATACGACTCTCCAGCGGCAAATGGGCGAAAGGGCCAAGCTTAAAGTTGAAGAGTATGGCTGGGAGCGCGTTGCCCGCCGTATCTTCGATTTCTATACGCAAGTATTAAATGAAACACGACAGAACAAGGCTTGATATAGTGAAGAGTCAAGGGATGAAGTTGCAGAATATTCGCAAGACTTTGGCTGGAGCTCTCACCCAGTCTGTTATCAATCTACTGGCGAGAACGGCCATAACACCCAATCAAATAACCTGGTTCGGGCTCGTTCTGACTCTGGCAGCAGGTGTGGTTATCGCCACCGGTTATCCTGTAGTCGGTGGTATCATCGTCCTGGTCGGTGGTTTCTTCGATATCCTGGATGGGGCGCTGGCGCGCACCACACAGCGGACCACCATTTTCGGGGGTGTCCTTGATTCTACGCTCGACCGCGTGGCTGATGCCATACCACTACTCGGTATTTTGGCAATCTACGCCGTCGAAGGCTCAGTGCCCAAGATATTACTCGTCGGTGTCACCCTGCTCGGTTCATTTCTGGTAAGCTATATTCGGGCCCGGGCGGAGGGTGCCGGCCTGGAATGCCAGGTCGGAATATTCACCCGTACCGAGCGGGTAATAATACTGGCCGTGGGTCTGTTGTTATATCGGGTCAATTACGCTCTCGTTACTGCTCTTGTTATTATGACGCTCTTCAGTTTTATTACCGTAGGCCAGAGACTGGTCTATGTCTGGCGCCAGACCCGAAAAGGGAATAAGTCTGGGAGGGAATGATGTCAGTCGTTGCAGCCGTCGGAGCTCAATGGGGTGATGAGGGGAAAGGCAAGGTGGTTGACATGCTGGCCGAAAGGGCCAGGCTGGTGGTACGCTTTTCCGGAGGCGATAATGCCGGCCATACGGTCATTAACCACTATGGCGAGTTCAAACTACATCTCGTTCCCTCAGGCATTTTTTATCCCCATACGACCTGCATCATCGGTAACGGTGTTGCCATTAATCCCGAGGTACTCCTGGGCGAAATCGACCAGGTGAAAGAGCGTGGTGTAGATACCAGCCGGCTTTTTATCAGCGACCGCGCCCACCTGATTATGCCGTACCACGTCCTCCTCGACGGCCTGGAAGAGAAGTCTAGGGGCGGCGGGGCACTGGGCACCACCGGCCGGGGTATCGGTCCGGCCTTTGCCGATAAAACAGCCCGTCAGGGTATCCGGGCGGGCGACCTGTTAGAAAGAGACGCTTTCCGGGAACGGCTGCACCAGGTTCTCGAGGGTAAGAATAACATTATAACCAAAGTTTATGGGGCAACCCCGCTCTCACTCGATGGGGTCTACAACAAATATTGCCGGTATGCCGACCGCCTCGCCCCCCACATCCGTGAGACAACGGTCATGATTGAGGAAGCGGTGAGCAAAGGGGAGCCGGTGCTTCTGGAAGGGGCACAGGGAACCTTGCTGGATGTTGACTTCGGCACTTATCCTTATACTACTTCCTCCTCACCGCTGGCGGGCGGAGGCTGCGTCGGTGCCGGTATCGGACCGACCAAGATAAACGCCATCGTCGGCGTATTCAAGGCTTATTGCACTCGAGTCGGCGGCGGGCCGATGCCGACGGAACTTACCGATGCCACGGGCGATTTAATCCGGGAACGCGCTCAGGAGTACGGCGCCACGACCGGCCGGCCGCGTCGCTGCGGCTGGTTCGATGCCGTTGCCGGCCGTTTTAGCACCCGGGTAAATGGCTACACGGACATCGCTCTTACCCGGTTGGACATCCTCGATTCGTTACCACGGCTGAAAATATGCGTGAGCTACAAGTTGGAGGGCAAAACGGTCGATAATTTTCCCGCCAGTATCACCGCTCTAGGCAAGTGCCAGCCGGTCTATGAAGAGCTACCCGGCTGGCAGACGCCAACCAGCGATATCCGTAACTTCGAACAGTTACCGCCACAAGCCCGCCAGTATGTGTCCAGATTAGAAGAGTTGGCCGGTTGCCCGGTCAGCATTATCTCGGTTGGGGCGGAGCGCGAACAGACTATTGAGCGTAAAGCTGTTTTCAGCCAGCTCAAGCCATAGTCTGATGCCGGAAGTTTCGACCTGGAGTTAAAAATGGCTATAGTCCGACTGGCAAGAGAGGCAGATATCCCCCGCATTATTGAACTTTACCGGGAACTGGCGATTACCACCGCTCCGGCGGAAGAGCAACGGTCTCCTTCTCCAGACGATTATCGCCGGGTTTTTGCTGAAATCAAGGCCATGCCCGGCTACCAGCTTGTCGTTGTTGAGCATGAGGGCGTAGTCGTGGGGACACTGGAGCTTCTCATCGCGCCTAATCTGGCCCATGGCGGTTTACCGTGGGCAGTGGTGGAGAATGTAGTCGTTGACCACAGATACCAAGGACAAGGTTTAGGCAAGAAGCTAATGGACTACGCGGTGGAACAGGCAAGCAAAGCAGGCTGCTACAAAATTAGCTTGAGTAGTAACATTAAGCGTCACGAAGCGCACGAATTCTATCGTTCCTTGGGCTTCACTATCTCTGCCCATAGCTTTAGTCTTTATTTTTAAGAGGGTCAGGCCCGCTTCTTAACGGCCGCCTTCTTGCGGCTTACCGGCAGAGGCAGGTCGATTTTATATTGCTTAAGCGTCTCCCGGATAACGGCCGCTGATTTTTCATCGGGCTCGCAGAGCGGCGGGCGGGGAGAGCCGACGCGAAAACCGACCTGGTTGAGGGCATACTTTACCGGGATGGGATTAGAGACAACAAACATGGCACTAAATATGGGCATCAAGCTCCGGTGCATCCGGGCAGCTTCGTTGACCCGCCCATTAATGAAGCTATAAATCATTTCGCTAATCTGGTTGCCGACGAGATGTGAGGCAACACTAATCACGCCATAGCCACCGATGGCCAGTATCGGCAGAGTATCGCCGTCATTGCCGCTCCAGACCAGAAAGTCTTTCTTTGCCCCACTGATTATCCGGGCGATTTGTTCCAGGTTGCCGCTGGCTTCTTTGATACCGATGATATTGTCTATCCGGCTGAGCTTGATGACGGTCTCGGCACTCAGACTGGTCACAGTACGGGAAGGCACGTTATACAGGATGCAGGGCAGGGTGGTACTATCGGCAATTGTTTTGAAATGCTGGTACAAGCCTTCCTGGGTCGGTTTGTTGTAATAAGGTACGACCAGCAAACAGGCATCCACACCAGCACGTTCGGCTTCTCTGGTGGCTTCTACAGCTTCGGCGGTACTGTTACTGCCCGTCCCGGCAATGACCGCCCCACGGCCAGCAACAACCTTTTTTATCTCCCGGAAGAGACGTACCTCTTCCGTACGGATAAGCGTGGGCGATTCGCCGGTAGTCCCTACCACCAGCACGCCCTCGCTCCCTGAATCGAGTAAAGCCCGTGCCAGCTTTTTGGCTTGTTCGTAGTCCACCGCCCCCTTTTCATCAAAGGGGGTTATCATGGCGGTCAGCAGTCGTCCTATTTTTTTCATTTTTCCCTCTCCCATGAAGCCAATCTCTTTTGGCCATTTCTTCAGCGATTTGCACTACGTTCAGGGCGCTTCCCTTACGCATGTTATCCGTCACAATCCACATCGCCAGACCGCGCGGGTGAGAAGCATCCTGGCGAATACGACCGACGAAGACTTCGTCGGTACCGGTGGCTGACCAAGGCTGGGGATAGAGACTAACCACCGGGTCATCCAGCACTTTAACCCCGGGCGCCTGGGCGAGAATACGCCGGGCATCTTCTCTAGTCATCGGATGAGTGAACTCGACGTGTATCGCCTCACTGTGACCAACGAACACCGGCACCCGCACGCAAGTCGCCGAAATAGACATGTCGCTGGCATGCATTATCTTTTTGGTTTCCTCGGTTACTTTCCACTCTTCTTTAGTGTAGCCATTATCCAGGAAAACATCTATTTCGGGCAGCAAATTAAAGGCTATCTGGTGGGGGTAAACGTGCGGGTTGACATTCTGCCCTTCCAGCACCAGCTTGGCCTGGTTGGTGAGTTCCTCCACAGCGGCCACCCCCGTGCTCGAGACCGATTGATAAGTCGAGACAACAACGTGCCCCACAGGGTTGACTTTATGCAACGGGTATAACGCCATGGCCATCTGGATACTGAGGCAATTAGGACTGGCCACAATCCCCTTATGCTCCTTCATGTCTTCCGGGTTCACCTCGGGGACGACCAGCGGTATAGTTGGCTCCGCTCTAAAAACAGGGCTGGTATCAATGACCACGGCTCCTGATTGAGCGGCGATTGGTGAAAAATACCGGCTCGTTTCGGCTCCGGCCGAGAAAAAGGCGAGGTCTATTTCGCGAAAAGACTCCGGAGTGGTCTCTTTGACTTCCGTTTCCTGGTGGGCGACAAACATCTTCCTGCCTGCGGAACGGTCCGACGCCAGCAGGCTAATTGACTCCACCGGAAAGTTACGCTGCTCAAGGACTTTGATAAGCTCCTGTCCGACCAGGCTGGTAGCACCAACTATGGCTACTCGATAGCCTTTCATCACCACCTCCTACAAACCGAGTAGAGCATCCAGGCCAAAGATTAGCCCCTGGTGTTTCATCACTTCCTTGATGGCAAGTAAGACTCCCGGCACGTAACATTCCCGGTTTATGGTGTCATGCCGTATGCTCAGGGTCTGACCGAGCGTTCCCAAGATTACCTCCTGGTGGGCCATCAAACCGGGCAGACGCACGCTATGAATGGTAATACCCTCCACGCAATCACCACGACTGGGAAAAGCCTGGGCATTGCTCGGCGGCTCGGAAAATGGCTTACCTTTAGATTGGGACATGGCCTTCGCTGTGGCGATAGCCGTACCTGAAGGTGCATCGGCTTTCAGGTGGTGATGGAGCTCAATAATTTCAGCATAATCCAGATATTTGGCGGCTATTTTAGCCAGGTGCATCATCAAAATAGCCCCCAGGGCAAAGTTCGGCGCCACGACCGCGCCAATCTTATTGGTGGTGGCTAATCGCCCAATCTCGTCGATATCATCGCTGGTCAGACCGGTCGTCCCGATGACCAGATTGACCTGGTGTTTGGCGGCGATGCGGGCCGCCGGCATCGTTGCCTTAGCCACCGAAAAATCAACCAGTACATCAGCCTGGCACAAAGCTAGTACGGCTTCCAAATCAGCCGAGAGAGGGACTTTACCCGACCCATCGGGTAAGGGCAAGGAGTCTTCAGTAGCTTTTAGCTCGACGGCACCCACTATTTTTATTTCTGGCTCACGGCAGAGGGCATTGGTCATTTCCCGTCCCATCTTACCGAGTGCTCCGTTGATGACTACGTTTATTGGCGGCACTACCCGACTCCTGAAAGTCTATTGGGAAATCCGGATATAATTTCCCCCGTATTCTGTTCTTTTGGTCATCCTTTACCGGGGCCGGCGGTCATGGTAGGGACGTGAATTATGTTCGCGTTCGTCACGCTGCGGCCGGCCACCATGTGGCGAACGCTCCGGTGCGGCACTTCTCTCGGCTGTTGATTCGGACCCTTTGCCCAGCACCGCTCGCCGCGACAGGTTTATTCTTCCCTGGTTATCAATGTTGATTACCTTAACCATAACCTCATCGCCGACATCGACAACGTCTTCGACACTGGCGACGTGATAGTCGGCCAGCTCGCTGATATGAACCAGGCCTTCTTTCCCCGGCAAAATCTCGACCATAGCCCCGAAATTAAAAAGGCGGGTTACTTTCCCGGTATAGATGGCACCGACTTCCACCTCTTTAGTCATATTCTCGATAATGCCGATGGCACGGCGGGCAGCCGTCTCATCCGTGGAACCAACCAGAACGGTACCATCATCTTCGATATCAATAGTCGTTTTTGTCTCCTCGATTATCGACCGAATTGTCTTGCCGCCGGGGCCGATAACCGCGCCGATTTTTTCCTGCGGGATGGTTATCCGGTACATTCGGGGGGCATATTGGCTGAGTTCGGTGCGGCTGCCGCTGATTGTTTGTTGCATGACATCCAGGATAAAGAGGCGAGCTTCTCTGGCCTGAGCCAGTGTTTTTTCGACGATTTCCATGGTCAGGCCCTTGATTTTAGTATCCATCTGGACCCCGGTGACACCATCACGGGTACCGGCCACCTTAAAGTCCATGTCCCCATAGTTGTCTTCGATACCCTCAATGTCCGTCAGCACAGTGTATCTGCCGGCGTCATCGGTAACGAGTCCCATAGCTATCCCGGCGACTGGAGAGGTTATCGGCACGCCGGCATCCATCAAAGACAAGCTGCTGGCGCAGACGCTCGCCATCGAAGTACTCCCACTTGAGCTAAGTACTTCGGAGACAAGACGAATCGTATAGGGGAATGCCTTCTCTTCGGGTAATACCGGCTCAAGAGAACGCTCGACCAGTGCCCCGTGCCCGATTTCGCGGCGCCCGGGGGTACCGATACGTTTTACTTCACCGGTGGAAAACGGCGGCATATTGTAATGATGCATAAACCGTTTGGTCTCCTCGATGCCAAGGCCGTCGAGCTGCTGTACTTCCCGCATCGAACCCAGGGTGGTAATGGTCAGTACCTGAGTCTGCCCGCGGGTAAACAGGCCCGAACCGTGAGTTCGCGGCAACAAACGGACCTCGCAACTCAACGGGCGTATCTCGTCCAGTTTCCGGCCGCTGACCCGCTGTCCCTTGTCCAGAATACTGTTCCTTATCTCAGCCTTGATTCTCATGTCGAGGACAGACAGTATGTCTTTGGCCGGTAGTGATTCCCCGAAACGCTCGATGAGCTCATTCTGGAGTTCGGTGAGCTTTTCGTCGCGCTGTGCCTTGTTAGATAAGCTCACCGCTGATGCCAGTTTCTCATCAATGAGGGGCGAGACGGCGCTCGTCACTTCCGGATTAATCTGGCTGACCGGGACCTCGGCTTTGGCTTTGCCGCAGGCCTGCTGAAGCTGCTCCTGCAGTTCGATGATAGCCTTATTGGCCTCGTGACCGAACTGGATTGCCTTGAAAATAATCTCCTCACTTACTTCTTCCGCCCCGGCTTCAAGCATAACGACTTTATCCCGGGTGCTGGCGACAACCAGGTCAAGCTGGCTATCGCCAAGCTGGTGTAAGGTAGGATTCAGTATTAACTGGTCGTCGACATAGCCGACACGGACGGTGCCTACCGGACCGCCGAATGGTATTTCTGACATCGCTAGGGCCGCCGAACTGCCGATAACGGCTAGCAAGTCCGCATCGTTCTCCTGGTCGGCGGAAAGCACCGTGATAATAATCTGTATTTCACGGCGCCACTGCTTGGGTAGTAACGGACGCAAAGGCCGGTCGGTCAGCCGGCTGGCCAGGGTTGCCTCCTGGCTCGGACGGCCTTCCCGTCGGATGAAGCCGCCTGGAATCTTGCCGGCGGCATAGAGCCTTTCTTCATAATCTATAGTTAGTGGGAGAAAGTCCACGCCTTCGCGTGGCTCTTTACCGATACCGAGAGTGACCAGAACGAGGGTATCCCCGTAGCGGACAGTGACTGCGGCATCCGCCTGTTCGGCAAACCTACCTGTCTCGATAATAAGTTGCCGGCCGCCTATTTCATGTTGAAAAGTTTGAATATTAGGCAATAGTTATTTCACCTCTTCCGTTCTTACTTACGCAGTCCGAGCCGGCTAATCAGGGCGTTATACCGACTGACATCTTCACGGCTGAGGTAAGCCAGTAATTTCCGTCTCTGTCCGACCAGTCTAATCAAGCCATACCGCGTATGATAGTCATGACGATTGGCCGCCATGTGTCCGGTCAACTGGTTTATCCTTTCGGTAAGTAGCGCTATCTGTACCTCGGCTGAGCCAGTATCCCCTTCATGCCGGGCATAGGTACTCATGACTTCTGTCTTTTTCTCTTTATCCAAAATTACACCTTCCTTGATGTGGGCTACTCTATTAAATATGGAGTATCCTGAAATAAACGAATTATATCATAGGGCTTCAGGGCTGTAAATGCAATTTTCCTCTTTTAATCATAATATTTTGCCCTTTTAGCTCAAAACAATTCACCTTTCGGTTGGTAGACTTACTCCTTTTGAGCCTTCCTATCTCAGTATCAACACAGGATAATGATATAGGGATATCTGCCTTAACAGGGCCGATATTCAGTGGAGGAGATACAAGAAGCTACAGTCTTTAGCTATCGGTTGTTAGCTAAAAGGAGGTGATGGATGCAGACAAAGACTCCAGATAAGAGCCGCGAAATGTGGCTGGGCTCTCGCAAGGCGCCGGAGTCTTAAGCCCAAACCGTGATAAAACGAAAGGACTAAGTCTTCAAAAGGAGGTCAGAAATGAAACTAGCGGTTATCGGTTTTGGACAGTGTGGCGGCAGGATTGCCGACGAGTTTTGTCGATTGAATTCCAGGGCTTGTTCTCATCGTCGAATCAATGTGATTATCGACACTTTCGCAGTAAACACAGACACCGCTGACCTGAGCGGCTTGTCAGCGATAAGGTCTGATTACCAGCATAGAATCGTAATCGGGGCCCGCCGGACGAGCGGTCATGGTGTCGGTAAGGTGAACGAATTAGCTGCCGAAATAGCTGAGGAAGACGGCGACAAGGTTCTAGACGCTCTAAAGTCACATGAACAATTATACGAGGCAGACGCGTTCATGGTCATCGCCGGTGCTGCCGGCGGCACCGGTTCAGGTTCGGTACCGGTGATGGTACAGGCAATAAAAGACCGCTTCAAGCACAGGCCGGTCTACGCCCTTCTTGTGTTACCCTTCGAACACGAAGAGAAAACGGATGGCAGGACGTTTCATAATACGGCCACGTGCCTCAAGGGGACTTACTCGGTAGCGAACGCAGTGTTCCTGGTTGATAACCAGCGGTACATCGAGAAGGACGCCTCTCTCATAAATAATATCGGTGCCATCAACAAATTAGTCGCCGCTCCATTCTACGATTTGCTTTGCGCCGGTGAGGAGAAAAAGGTCAAACGTATCGGTGCCAAGCTACTGGATGCGGGCGACATCATTGAGACTTTGAGCGGCTGGACGGCAATTGGCTACGGCTCATCGCAATTGCCGGTGATTAAGCTTCCTTTTTGGCGGCGGAAACATTTCAGAAACAAGATTACTGAAACCCACAAAGGCTTACACGCCATGGATGAGGCTATCAGCAACCTATCGCTCAAATGCGAGCCTAAAGATTCGTCCAGTGCACTTTATCTGTTATCAGCACCGACCAAAGAAATGAATGTCAACCTGGTCAAGGACCTCTCCGAATATATGGGTGAGTTGGTTCCTGACGCTATCGTCAGATATGGCGACTATCCTAATGGAGCTGCTACGTTGACGATCACGGTTATTGTGTCCCGGTTGAGCTTTGTGGAGAAGGTATGGAAATACTATGATAAAATGCCTGGATTAATTAAAAAGAACAAGACCAACAGTGAGAGAAACGAAGCGAACCTTCGAAAGTTGACCGATGCCGCCGAACTGGTGCCCTCCTTGTCTCGGAGCAACGGAGATAGCCAGGAGGATTAGCCGCCTATCTCGGCCGACGTATATCTCATTGGTCTTACGACCACGAACCGAAGGTGCAGTGCAAAGCCTTGTAAAGGAGAAACCGAAAGAAGAAAGAGAGTCCCGACGTGTCGGGACTCTCTTAAAACCTATTCCCCCAATCGCCGAAGTAATTTGACGTAATACGCCTCATGTATTCTTGAAATTAAACTTATTTTTGAGCATGGCCGAAACGGCACTCAGATAATCGAACGCCTTTTCCACCAGTTCTTCCTCGGCCTTCCGCTCAGGACGTTCACAGGCCTTCGCATCATCGCTGGCACCGACCCGGCCAATGTTTCTCAGGCAACACCGTGCCGGGGCCAGCAGGGACTGGGAAGCAATTTGCTCGACAGGCAGGCCAGCATTTTGCGAGATTACTTCCCAGTAATCCGAGAGTAATTTAACCAGGGTTTCCGGTGTCTCCTGTAAGAGACGAACCGAATCAGTGGGGATGATGCCCCACGCGATAACACCACCTTTAGCAATAAAATCAGCTACCGCTTTCGCGTATCCCTTGGGCATAAGTTCTATTTGATAGGCATCAAAAGAGAGAAGCCCAATCCCCAGGTCTAGCAGGTAAGGCAGGTTGACATTAGCGCAGAGGTGTAACGCTTTGATGCCATCCAGACCGGCCACGAGGTCCCGGTAGTCCTGTTTCGCCTGAATATCACTGTAGCCGGAGAGGCCGCTGAAGACCCAGCCCAATCCCGGCTCGTCGAGCCAGACAAAGGCGTTCGGGTTCTTTTCTTTGAGCTGCCCGCACTGGAAGTTTGTTTTTCTCTGGATGAAATCGAAGAGCAGAGCTCTGATGCCATCGTTATAAATAATGGGCCGGTTGCTTTCATCGGTGACTCTGAAACCGAAACTGACCGGCCCGGTTATCTGCCCACGGATAGCCGGATAGCGACCGAGGTCGCGAGACAGGAAGCTGTGGTACGTGATGGAGTGGTTGGGATCCAGGGCAAAAGTTTCCGGCTTGACCATGTTCTGTGAATAATCAGCTACCTCCTCCTCGAATCTGGCGGTACTGAAGCTGATTTTTTCATTATCGACATCTACCATGATGCCGGGGAAATTGCGCGATGTTTGGGCGTACATATCCTCGCCGAAGTCAATCTTGGGCAATTGTGGCCAGAAAGGAATATCGAGGCTGAGCGCCAGGTTTAAAGCTTGCTCCACGTCAGTGTGGGGCATGATACCCATCGCCATGGTTTTACAGTTAGCCTGAAGGTTCATTTTTTCTGAAGCATTAATCTTGATTTAATCATATCATATTGCTGCTGACGGATGGTGCTATCACAGGATACTAGGAATTAGTCAATCCGGTTGACGGCGGCTGGCTTCTGATGACCTTTTCTTTAATAAAAGTGAAGCAAATCAGTGCCCCCAGACCGGAAGCAATGGTACCGGTCAGGAAAGTCAACTGCGGTCCTCCGGCCACCCAGACAAATCCGCCCAGAGCCGAACCGACAATATTCCCGACATCTTCAGCAGAACCGTAGATACCCATGGCCGTACCCTGACGATGGCGCGGCACGGTATCGGACAGCAAGGCTACGGCGGCCGGACTGAAGATGGCCATGCTGAGACCCTGCAAGACGACCGCCCCCAGGAGCCAGGGAAAGCTTCTGGCCAAGGCAATACCGGCCATGGCAATAGCCGAGAGCAGCAGACCAACAATGATAAAAACTTTCTTCCCCCTCCAGTCGGCCAGCCTACCCATTGGAATGAGCAATACGGCGGTAACTAAGCCACTGACGGTAAAGAGGATACCCACCTTTATGGCATCTACCCCGACGACCTGCGTAGCAAATAAAGGCAGAAACGCATGGGTCACCCCCATTTCAAAGAAGCGAAGGGCGGCGATAGTGCATTGAAGAATAAAGGAGTGGTTGTATACATGATTGGAGGCGGTGATTTCGGGCACGTCACGGGGGGTGGGGGGAGGCTGGATTTCGATTGGTAGCACCTTCTTTTGGCGTAGTTTCTTCAGCCCGATTACTACCGCCACACCACCAAGGAACGTGGCGAAAGCAGAGAAGTAAAAGTTCCAGTCATATCCCAACCTATCAACGATAAAGCCACTGGTGAAAGAACCGAGGCTCCGGGAAGCCGCCATCGAAGTGGAGAAAATCGCCATGAAGGTGGCTTTCTGGGTCAGAGGTACGTTACCGCCGATATAGCCGCGGCCGGGCCCGAAAATAGCCGACCGGATGACCCCCCATAAGAAGAAAATGAGGAAAATAAGCAATGTATTGGACGTTAAGATAAAACTAAGTACTATCGGGGCGCAACCGAAGGTACCTACCCCAAGCGGGATACTTATGCCCATCCTATCGGCAATCCATCCGCCGGTAGTCTCACCGAACACCATCCCCACCATAGCGACGGCCAGCATCAAGCCCAGCGCCGTGGGAGCAATCCCAATTGAGGTCAGGTAAAGAGGTATAATTGGGTCGAGGATACTACGGGACAGAACGCTCAGTCCCATGATAATGATAACAACGACTATTTCAGCCGTAACTATTCTTTTCACTTGAGCCGCAATTTCCCGCTTGTCGGAGTGTCTGACTAATTGTCAATAATAGGTGATTGTCCAGTTGCGGTCAATGGGCAGAATGACCATATTCCAGCGGGAAGAGACAGGGAACAATCTTAGATGTTTTTGACTTACTATTATGACACAGGTATAGTGTCAGTGCACGAAGGCCATGACTGTGTGGAAAGCATGGCCTAATTCAATCCGGGAGGCAAATATGTTATCGGTATGGGAAGCGATTCAGGTGAGGCGCAGTATCCGTAGATTCGCGCCGGATGACGTCCCCGAAGAAATGATAAAACAAATGCTCGAGGCAGCCCGGCTGGCGCCTTCGGGCAGTAACCGGCAGCCCTGGCGTTTCCTGGTGGTGAGGGATAAGGAATTGAAAAGGCAGCTCGGTCACGTCTGTCTTGACCAGCGCTTTGTCACCGAGGCACCGGTAGTTATCGTCTGTTTCGGCGACCTTAACGCGTATTCGATGGAAGCGAGAAGGAAAAGGAATGAAGAACTTGAGCCGGCCATCGGTGCCGAGAGGTCGGGCCGTTTTGCTGACGCCGAATACCGTGCCTATCTGGAATCCCTGCCCGTGCCACCACGCGGCCAGTTGCTACGGCCGCTGACGGCCAACAGTTTCATCGCTATCGAGCATCTGGTGCTGATGGCGACGGCCCTGGGGCTGGGGACATGCTGGGTCGGGGGTTTTACCCATGCTATCGAGATTAACCGTCTTTTCGGTTTGCCGAATAATCTGGTAGTCGTAGCTGTTGTCCCCGTCGGCTATCCAGTCGGGAAAATACCGCCACCCCGCCCGCGCCTACCGCTCGAAGAAATTATTCTCAAGTCGCCCGTTACCGGTACCGAAAAACAGGCATAGAGACGTCCACTATCCAGTCCTGTCTTTCTTCTCGTCTTCCGACCCCGGCGGGTACCACCAGCGGTACCACCTTTGGCGCCGTCCGAAGCGCCGGGTGATGAAAAGCAGCCCCAGAATAATAAGGATTATCGGCCACGTATAGCTCCAGACGGAACCGGTCAATATGCCGGTCTGGACCAGAATAGCGATTACGCCGACCGCCACCAGTACGAGACCAATAAACATACCTTCACCTTCCCTTCATTGAACCAATCACCTCATTATATATCACGGGCAGGCAGGTTTGGTAAAGGAGAATGGAAATCGCCGGAAGAAAACTTCTGCCGGGCTACGGGCGATATGGCCTACGCCTTACTGTGTTTTATTTATAGACTTCCATCTGTTGACTTCGGCTTTACCCATTCTTACCTTGAAAACGACGAGTGCGACAAAACCGACAACAAACAGGCCACCTAAGATAAATAATCCAGTGTACATTTCCGCCTCCTTTTCTGGTTATGTCCCTGAAGTTAAACTATAGGTTATCTACCCGGTCTGACTTTTCGATAGCAATCGCTGCAATACACCGGCCGGCCACTGGTGGGTTGAAATGGTACCTGGGCGTCCTTGCCACACTCAGAGCACGTAGCGGTAAACATCTGACGGGGGGAACCGTACTTGGAATCGCCGGTGTTGCGCTCTGATTTCCGGGTCTGGCGGCAGGTAGGACAGCGCTTTGGCTCGTTAGTATAGCCTTTGGACTGAAAGGATTCCTGTTCCTCAACGGTAAAAGTGAAACTAACCCCGCAATCGGAACACCGGAGTGATTTATCCTGAAAACTCATTGGATGACCTCCTCTTACTGTTTAGTTAGAGCCTTGGCCATCCAACACTGGAGGGGGCAAGAAGGAAATGTGCCTTGAGTGCAAAACAACCTAAACTTAAACTGTAATTACATTATACACCCGAAGCGTCCGCTTTACAAGAGCCTCTGTAAGACGGTTAAGCAACAAAGAGTCAGGCAATATGGTAAAATATGACGGCGGTTCGGCCCGGGGGAGTGCTGGAATTGGCAGACAGGCGTGGCTTAGGACCACGTGCCGCAAGGCGTTGGGGTTCGAGTCCCCACTTCCCCACATTAGGCCGGCTGCCCGAATATCTTGCGAGTCATCGCTTACTCCGAAAGCCTCTAAAGTGCAAGGTAATCTGCGTTCATTCTTCTGGGCTTCCCAAGAAGTCCCTCAGTTTGTGGCTCCGGCTGGGGTGACGCAGTTTCCTGATGGCCTTGGCTTCAATTTGGCGAATTCTCTCCCTAGTTACATTGAATACTTTCCCCACCTCCTCCAGAGTTCGGCCCCTGCCGTCTTCTAAGCCAAAACGCAGCTGAAGTACTTGCTTTTCCCGAGGTCTCAGGGTTTCTAAGGCCTCGCCAATCTGTTCCTTGAGCAATTGTCGAGAGGCAGAATCGGGCGGAGAAACGACATTGGGATCTTCAATGAAATCACCTAAGACCGCGTCCCCTTCTTTGCCAACGGGTGTTTCAAGCGATAGAGGTAGCTGAGCCAGCTTGATGATGCCCTGAACTTCTTCAGAAGGCATATCCATTTCCTCTCCGATTTCCTGTGAGGTGGGCTCTCTCTTGTATTCTTGTGTCAGACGGCGGCTTGTTTTGAAGAGTTTTCTAATGGTCTCAATCATATGTACCGGGATACGGATGGTACGTGCGTTGTCGGCAATAGAGCGGGTTATGGCTTGGCGTATCCACCAGATGGCGTAAGTTGAAAACTTATAACCTCGATGGTGGTCAAATTTGCCAACCGCCCTGATAAGGCCGATATTCCCCTCCTGAATCAAGTCAAGAAGTGGCATGCCCCCACCGACGTGTTTCTTGGCAACACTCACGACCAGTCTCAGATTGGCCTCAGTAAGCTTACTCTTTGCTCTATCTGCTTCCTTTACAATACCGCTAATATAGGCCCCAAATGGCTCATCAAAACGGCTTAAAGCTTTCCTGAAACTCTCGCTTGCGATGAGGTTTTCTACACCATCCAGAGTGACCGTATCGTCAATGAGAGCAATCACTTCCCTGGGCAGTAGGTTCATGTTAAGTGTAAGGTCAAGAAAAAGACGTTCCACATCATTTTCCGGTTTCTCAGTCTGGGCAGCGATGGTCTGGATGAGATGCTGGTCTATCTGAGCATCATTGTAGCGGCACATTTTATCGTTGGTGATGGCTTTCTTAAAGCCTTCAGTCGGAGGTAGACCAAGCTCCGTCTGGCAGATACGCATGACCGCGGCGGCTTCCCCCAACTCTCCCAAGATGGCTAGTACTACCTCACCGGCGGAAGGCGTTCTCCCCTGCTTCTCGAAGCACTTACGTTTAATATCAGTGATGAGCTTACCGTCTTCTATTTTCCTTGCCAACCCCTTTTCGTCCGCAGCGGTGAGGAGCTGGACCAGCCCTATCTGTCGGAGGTACAAACTTATCGGGTTATTAAAATCCGCCTGTTCACCCTGTTCCCCCGGTGTTAACTTTGGTTTCAACACTTTCTCGGCTTCCGTCTCTTCCTTAAGCATCTCCTCAAAGAAGAGCTTTTCTTCGTCATCTTCTTTCGGCGAATCTCCGTATTTGTGATCATTATGATTCTGCAATTTCTCGAAATCATCCATGTCTTATTTACTCGCTTCCCAGACGTCTGATTACAAAAGCGGCTACCACAAGAGCCGGTCTACCGTTGAAAGATTCGAATGGTGTCTTGGTGTCTTGATGTATTTAACACACGGTAGGAATATTGCTCAGATCTACCGCCAGGATCTGGACCGATGGCCGTAGTCGCCATCTCCCTGACGCTCTATCTTCCTTGCGGCGCGGCACCAGGAACAGCGCTTTGGCTCATTAATATAACCTCTTGATACGAAAAGGCCTTGTTCCTTAGCGCTGAAAGTGAAAGTGTCCCCACAATCGGAACACTGGATCGACTTGTCCTGAAAATTCATTGTATTATCCCCTCTACTTCTGCTCTGGCTTCTCCTCAGACTGCTTGACGTCTTCCAGCGGTCTAACTACCTCTTCTACCGTCTCTTTCTCTTTAATTTCCTCCTCAAGCCGTGCAATGACCGCCACAACCACCTGCTCCGGGTCGGTAAGAACAGTAATATCCTGGCCAATGGCAATGTCTTTTACCCGTACTGCCTGCCCCGTCTCAGTAAGTGAACTGACATTCACTTCCAAGCTGGCAGGAATTTTTGCCGGGAGACATTTAACAGTTAAGACTTGAAGGCTCTGCAGCAGCGTATTATCTTTTGTTGCCAGGGCTGGCGCTTCCCCGACCAAATTAATGGGAACCTCGACTTCCAGATTCTCGTCCATCTTGACCTGATAGAAGTCTATATGGAGTAATCTGCCTGTTAATGCATCCCGCTGAATTTCACGAACTAGAACAGGCCTGGCCATCTTTTCATTATTTACTGTCAGTGCGATAAGCCTGGATTCTCCCGCTTGAGCTAGTGACCGCTCAAGCTTTGCAGTTTCACACTGCAATGCCAAGGACTTCAGGTCATGACCAAAAAGATGCACTGGCGTAATTCCTTGGAGGCGCAAGGACTTCACTCCTTTACCCACACTATTACGATTGTCGGCCTGTAGCTCTATTTGCTTCATTGTTTTCTCCTTCGAACTGAGTTTACACATCAGTCTAACATTAAAGCGGACTGATTTTTGGGGTTCAGATTAGTGCATACCAACGTCAGACATTGACCCTCGCAAGGTCTTGGTACTCTTCGTTCCTTTCCGAGGTTGCCGGCCAAACAATGCAAGCAGGTCTCCCACGGAAGCATCGCTCAGTCTACTCACGACCGGCATGTCAGGGTTTATCGCGTACGTGTTACGTGTGCCAACCTTGATTCTTTTGATATATCCTGCCTCCTCGAGATCTACAACAATCCCGTATGCCGTTCGCTCCGTAATACCAGCAGCATCACCTATTTCTCTGATAGTCTGCTTTGAATCCCTTGATATTGCAGCCAATACAAGCCCATGATTTGTAATCAGACTCCACTCTCTCACTTCCTTGTTGATCTCCTTCTACACATTTGAACTTCCAAAATCCCGTTGATAAAACTACCTGCCTATTTGCAGTATTTCAAGTGTAGCGTTACTGGATAGGTATTACTAGAATGTTACTTCTAGATATATTATACTAGATATTATATACAATATCAATGAGTAATGTTCGGAGAAGTTACACTCGGCCATCATGTGAGGCCCTCTCCCGTCACTGGCGTCAGTCATCCTGTGGTCCCGCTATTCCTTTTGTGTAGATATGGGGTATCATACGGATTAGTCAATGGTTGTGGGCTACAAAGTATCTGCTTACTAGTACTACAATCAGGCAAGACCACGGAAAGGGGCCATGGCTAGCTCTGGACGAAAGCTAATACGGCTTTGAAGACCGATTGGGCAGTTCTATCTATGGAACCCATCGGTTCACCACCCACCCGTAAACATATAGCCGAATCTAGCTTCTTGTACCAGAATTTCGCGCTAGCTAGTGTTCCTTGGTTAAGGGAAGACCTGCCATTGCGTTAATACTTAGCCTCGGAGTAGAATTGGCGATAGAGCAACACTCGTTGCAGATTAAATATCGTCCGTCGGGGAAAAATGACATCAGGGGAGAAAAGGAACTTATATACCCGGTATCCATCATCCCGTGTACTGATTTACAATGGCACTACGGTGGCCCATTACGTCCTTGGCGGAATGGGGATAATCCTCGGCGATGGTTCCTGGATAGGTTACCTGCTGGGTTCACTTTACCTACTTTTTACCAACTTTTTACCAAAGCCCATGGACTGCGCCTGCGGTGAGTTTAACGGGCAAATATTTTGTGGTCGGCAGGGTGCTGTTTACGCATCGGATAGAAGCGGTGAGGTTAATTGAGAGATATTACTAATCTGAGAGACATCAGTTATCCCAGCAATCTTTTGAGCACAAGGGTGCGGCTCCACTATACCTGGCTCTTTGCCTTTTTGCTGGTAGCCATAATTGTCGCCACGCAATTCTCTGAAGCCTATCCTCTATGGGAGAGTCTGGCGCTTGGCGCGGCCGCCTGGTTAGCCCTGTTCATTATCCTCTTCGTACGCCAATTTGCCCTTAATTTAGTAGCCCGCCGACGGGGGATTTTAGTCGGACGTGTCACTTTGTACATCTTTGGCGGCGCTGCGGAGATAGTTGAAGCGACGACCTTGCCGGCACTAGAAACGTTGATGGCGGCTCTCGGCCTTTTGTCTAACCTCGTTATTGCCGTGGTTCTCTACTTGACCTACCTTCTCCTCATCACCATCGGCAATGTTACGGTAGCCGCACTGGCCCAATGGCTGGCCTTCATTACCTTCGCCTTGACTCTTTTTCATTTTATCCCGGCTTTTCCTCTCGAAGGAGGTAGAATGTTCCGGGCGGCATTATGGCAGTTGACCGGTAACTATGACCTGTCAACACGTATCGCCGGGTGGATGGGCCAGCTAATCGGGCTGGCCTTGTTCCTCGGCGGGCTTTACATTGCGCTACTGGGACGGCAATGGTTCGTCGGGCTGATGCTGGCACTGGTCGGATGGGCACTATACCGCGGGGCAACCCGGGCTAGCCGGGTAACATTCCTACACAGAGCCCTTCATGGTGTTACCGTTGGCGATGTAATGCTTACCGAGTACCCTGCAGCTACTCCGGAGTTGAGCATCGGAGAATTGGTCCGGCGGTATAGTCTAGCCACCGGATACCGTTACTTTGTCCTGGTTGACGATGTCGGGCTGAGCGGAGTAGTAACTATTCGCGATGTTAAAAGAATACGCAAAAAGCGCTGGGACTCGACCATAGTCGGCAAAATCATGACACCCGCTCCTAACCTTAAAGCAGCTCATCCTGGCGACTCGGCGGCTAATATGCTCCAGGAGATGGAAATGCTTGATATCAGCGGAATGCCGGTACTGGCCGGAGATAAATTGGTCGGCATTATTACCCGGGAAAACTTGACCCGCGTGGGCCGGACCCGAGCAGAACTAGGCATGTAGCGATAGCGATACGTCTGACGCTTAGTTGTCCGCTCTACGTCGGTGAAAGTCAGTATCCATACATTACTGGCTGGAATTTGGTAACAGTTGCCCCGGAATTTGGTCAATCAATTTTATTTCTCGCCCTTCTTTGAAGTAAACTCTCCAGCCAATTTGGAGCCAGCGGAAAGGGCCCTCCGCGGTCGAAGCTATCTTTAGCCTTACATCAAGCGGATTGTCAGTTGCCCAGGATGCACTGGTAATCTGGGTGAGGAAAGTACCGGTAGTCTCTTCGATTTCATAATGGTCGCGCATCACCGTAGTCGGTAGTAGTCCCGGCCGCTTGATACTCCATCCCACCTGAATACTGGTTCGCGGTGCTGTCCGGGTACGCAGGTAAAGGCGGCCATCTTTAGCGTCATCGTTCAACCAGCGTGCTTCTTTAAGAGCTGTCAGAAACGGAAAGGAGTCAACATTCCTGGCTTCGTAGCCACTGCGCCCTTCACCAAACAGGTTGGCCTCGACGGTGTCTTCCCATTCTTGCCAGCGAAAGTAGGACTCATTCTTATGCGATATTATAGCCCGGCCAGCAGTAACATCACCAACAGTATCTGTCCAGTGGTTTCTCAGCGGCAGCCAGTTAGCCTGGTGATGGAAAGTATCGCTTCTGGCAAAGACAGAAAGCTCCACTTGACCCCCAAAAATGTAACGCAGAATCTGCTGCGCTACGGACTGAGCCACTGTGTCAATATTGCCAATATCACTATGACCACGCTCTCCATAATAAACCACATCTGCCCCCTCCGAATACTGGGCGGAAATTGGAATAAGTCCGTCATCCATATCTCTGGGCAAGGGGTCAACTCCCGCTAGATCAAATTGCTGACTGGTTGGGTAGGGTTCGGCGGAAATAAAAGCCAACCAGTGCTTATTTGTACCGACCCAATTCCCATCCTCGGTACTATCATAGTATGATGCAGAATTAATGACGCCACGGTCCGTAGGTAGGGTATAGCGGATACGAAGAAGTTCCGAAACCCCGCCGGTGAAATAATAGTTATCCAGGCTCCTTATCGGGCTATTGATAGTAACTACCAGTGGGACTTTTTCTGCGAGGCCGCCAATGTCGTTAGCGACGGTATAGAGGGCGGTCTTCCCGCCCATGCTATGCCCGATTAAGATTAGGTCTCCTTCTGGAGAATATTTATTTATAGTGGCAACAATATTATTCGCCCAGGTACCGATGTCCACATCGTGCGGATAGTATCTTAGCAGAGCATTAGCTTGAACCGTGGTGCCCGGGTTAGCTGCCTCATATTCCTGAATATAGGCTGGAAGCTGTTCGGCGATGCTGTCAGCCAACAACTGCAAAGCAAAAGCAGTGGCGCCGGCCCCGTGCAGAAAAACAAAGTTTAGCTTCTTAAGCTGCACGGTATCTTCCGGCGTTGAGAACACCTGAGTCGGCCAGGCAAGCGCCATACATAATGCGATGACCATTAACCCGGCTATTCGTTTCATCATACGTCCGAATCTATTGTGGGCAGGCAACTGGCGACGCCCACCCCCGTCTTCTGCTTCCAAACAGGCTACTGCCTAACAATCGGGGTTTCTAAGAGACTTCCGGCTAACTTTTTTGTTCTTGTTCCAGGGTTCGGGCAATCATGTTGAGGATTATTTCTTCATGGGCGGCGTGTTCACTCACTGTCTGGCAGGCGTTATTGATTAATTCTTGCAGATGGGACTTCCGGGACAGCATCTCTTCTTGCTTCAGTCCTTCGAGATGGGTATCCGCCAGGGTCAATTTGACTTCCCCTATCCTATTTCTTACCTGATTATGCTCAAAGATAAGCGCGCGCATCAGCGAGTCACCAAACAATGGCGGCAAGGCCGCTTCTTCAAAACTGAAGTGCCTTTGAAGGCCTTCGTTAAGAGAGCCGATTATTTGCTGCAGCTGTTTTAACTTATCAGCCAGACTCTCCAGTGAGCTCTGTGTCCAGCCAGCATATGACCTCTGTAAACTAAACAGACCTTCCATGTCATTGATAGCCGCGCCGGCAAGCTGTATATTTTCTCTAATCCTGTGATGCTCTTCAATAACACGATGGATTATCTGTAAACTATCAACCATGTCTTACCTTCCTTCTTCACAACAAGATTCGATTTTCATCCTACCGCTACGGGGAAACTAACTAAATTATACTGCCTGCTCTCCGTCTCGGCAATGAGTGGTTGGAGGACATCGGCTACTCCCTGCTGCTACCTTCTGCATTCTTTATTACCTATCGTGATTTTTGGCGTACCGAGATGCAACCACAACGAAGAATCGTTTTGCCCTGTTCTTATCACAAATAGTACCACTAATATAGTACTAAAGTGCAGGAGAAATATCAGCCAAAATAGTCTGCTGAGAAGAATAACTAGCTTGACATTTTATCGAAAGTTGTTGTTAAATTAGAGCTATACATAAAATGGAAAAAGGAGGACCCGCTGTAAAGGTATGAAGAGCCGAATTGTATGGTTCACCCTGTGTGCTCTGATAGTGGTTGGCGTATTACTGGCGTCCTGTGCTCCGGCAGCACCGACGCCGACTCCAACCCCAACTCCAACCCCAACTCCAACCCCGACGCCTACCCCAACACCCACGCCAACGCCAACACCGACCCCAACGCCAACCGGCCCCCAGTATGGTGGCGAAATAAAAACCTGTATTACTTCGCAGACCATTCTTGGCTTTGATGATGCCCTGGTGCTGACCTTCAATTGCCAGCCCCTCCACCTTACCAATGATGACCTGGTCGAAGGGGACTGGACGAAAGGTCCGGCTGGCACTGACCAGACGAACTGGTGGGGCAACGGCTCTTACTTGTCCAGCTTGCACGCGGGTGCTCTAGCGGAAAGCTGGGAGGTACCTGACGAAAATACCATCATCTTTCATATCCGTCAGGGAATTCACTGGCAGAATAAACCGCCAACCAATGGCCGGGAACTGGTTGCCCAGGACGTAGCGGACACTTTATATCGGGCGCTGACGACACCGACCCATCAGGGTGGCGCCTCTACCTGGCCCGGCTGGATTGTCTCGGCTGAAGCCACCGATAAATACACGGTGACACTGAAGGGTAAGAATACTGCGACCGCACCAACCGCCGGCGTGCTGGACCGCATCAGCAAGCTTGTTCGGATATTCCCTTCCGATGGTCTGAAACAATTCGGCAACTTCCTGGACTGGCACAATAGCATCGGAACCGGCCCCTTCATCCTGACCGACTATGTGTCAGAGAGCCAGGTAACTCTGACTCGGAATCCCAATTACTGGAAGACGGACCCTATTGGCCCGGGTAAGGGCAACCAGTTACCCTACATCGAAACTTTCAAGATACTCACCATTCCGGACTATTCTACCAGACTGGCGGGGCTGCGCACCGGCAAAATCGATGTGCTTCCTGAAATTAGCTACGAAGACGCGTCACTTTTGAAGAAGAGCAATCCCGACCTGGGGTTCGCCAAGGGTCTTACTGCCAGCGAGCAGTCCTTCTTCATCCGGGTCGATAAGCCGGACCTGGCCATTTATAAACAACAGGTACGCCTGGCCATGGCTATGTCCGTGGACCGACGGGCAATCCAAAAAGATTTCTATGGCGGTGAGGCTGAGCTGTTGACCTGGCCGATGTCCCCCGATTTCCCGGACTGGTATGTACCGCTGGAGCAAATGCCTCAGGATATCCAGGACCAGTGGAACTATAATCCGGACAAGGCCAAGCAGCTTTTGGCCGACGCCGGGTATCCCAACGGCTTTAAGACCGAAGCAATTTTGCTGAAGGACTACGTTGATATCGCCTCTATCTTTAAAGATTACTGGGCGAAAGTCGGCATTGACCTTGAACTGAAGGTGCTTGAATCCGGTGCGTATGTGTCTTCCTCCCGGAACAAGGCTTTCGAGCAGATGGTAGTCGCCGGTAAGGGGCATAACGCTTCTTGGGGATTTTTCGATAGCAAACCGAAGTTTACCGGCAACTACAGCAACCTTAACGACTCGTATATTAATGACCTGCAAGCCCAGGCCTTTGCCTTTGAGAACATCGGCAAACCTGATGTCATTACCGGAGTATATAAGGACATGACGAAGTACTTACTCGGACTTGTTTATCAGATAGAATTTCCGTCGCCCTACGTTTATACTTTCTGGTGGCCGTGGCTAACGGATTACCATGGAGAGTACTGCGTCGGCTACTACGATTATTGGGGCTGGTCCCAGTATTCTTGGGTTGACCAGAACCTGAAGAAATCCATGGGCTACTAGGTACTAGCCTGGCAAGCCTGGCAGCAAGTTAAAAGGGAGTGCCGATTCAATATCGGCACTCCCTTTTTATAACTGGGTTGAGGAGGAGATAATGGCAGGAGAAGCGGGTAACATGAAGCTGAAGGCAGTTGGTGTGGTCAAAAACAGGGTGAGAGCTGGACCACCTCCGGACTGGGGCGAAATCATTTCTGACATTGTAATTGACGACAGCCTAATTGAAGCCTTGGCTGGCCTGGACGAATTCTCCCATATTGTAACTCTCTGCTGGATGCACCGAATAACTAAGACTGAGATGCCGCTCATGATTCATCCCAAGGGTAAGCCGGAACTGCCACTGCTCGGGCTTTTTGCCACGCGAACGCCTAACCGGCCGAATCGAATCGGCGAGACCGTCGTCCGTTTGCTCCAATGCCAGGGTAATGTCTTAAAGGTAAAGGGGCTCGACGCTTTTGACGGCACGCCGGTAATAGATATCAAGCCTTATATCCCCAGGCATGACCTTGGTGAGGTCAGAGTTCCCTCCTGGGTTAGTAAACTCTAGTGCCGGTGGCTTACGGCGGCTTTACTGGTCGTTACTTACGATAAGCCTTGACGTTATCGGCATGGTCGGGTAAGATAGGTTGGCATTTGCCTTAACCAGAGGTGAGAGCATACACTGTGTCTGGCACCGTTCTTTACACCGAAAAAGGGCATGTTGCCCGCATAACCTTGAACCGGCCGAGAGCAGGTAATGTTATTAACCGGCAGCTTACCCAAGAGTTAATAGATATTTGCTCCGAGATAGGCCGCAATGATGGTATTCATGCGGTGATACTTACCGGAGCCGGCAGCCGGGCGTTCTGTGCGGGTAGCGAATGCGAGAGAGTACTTCAACGTAGTCAGATATCTTCAGCCGAAGCGAAAGATTGCTCGCAGTATAATGTGGCTAAGGCTATCGCCGACATCGAAAAACCGGTTATTGCGGCGATTAATGGGGACGCACTCGGGGAGGGCTTGGAGTTAGCGTTGAGCTGTGACATCAGGCTGACAGTACCTAAGGCAAAGTTCGGTTTTCCCCAGGTATCGTCCGGTCTTATCCCGATGGACGGAGGAACGCAGCGGCTGCCCCGCATCGTGGGGCGGAGTAAAGCTCTGGAAATGATTTTCACCGGTGAAACGATAAGTGCCGGAGTAGCACTGGAAATAAGCCTCGTAAGTAAAGTCGTCACGCCGGCCAACCTGATTCCGGAAGTCGAGTCCATGGCTGAGACGATGGCAGGAAAGGCACCCATTGCCTTACGGTTCATTAAGGAAGCCGTCAATAAAGGGCTGGATTTAACCATGGAGCAGGGGCTTCGTCTGGAAGCCGACCTTTACTTTCTGTTGCATACGACTGCCGACCGGACCGAAGGTATCCATGCTTTCCTGGAGAAAAGAAGTCCGCAGTTCAAGGGACAGTAATTTTGATAAGCACGATGAATAATTTCGGAGTAATCATTTACGAGAAGCACGATGGGGTCGGTTACGTCACCCTTAACCGCCCTCAGCTCTTAAACGCTTATAATATTCAGATGAGGGACGAGCTTTACGAAGTACTGGGCGCCATCAAAGATGACCCGGAAGTAAAGGTAGCTATTTTTAAGGGCGCCGGAGAGCGGGCTTTTTGTGCCGGTGCCGACCTTAGCGAGTTTCTCACTGCCCCGTCACCGATAATTGCCCGAAAGGCGCGCTGGGAACGCGATATCTGGGGCCTTTTCCTGAGTATCGATAAGCCCCTGATTGCCGCCCTCCACGGCTACGTTCTCGGGTCGGGCATCGAAATCGCTCTTTGCTGTGATATCAGGTTAGCTTCGGAAGATGCTCAATTTGGCGTTCCCGAGATGGGGCTGGGAATTATTCCGGCCGCTGGCGGCAGCCAGACATTACCCAGAGCAATCGGCAGAGCGCCTGCCCTGGAAGTGTTGCTGACCGGACGATGGGTCAAGGCTGAAGAAGCCCGCCGCTTAAAGCTAGTAAATCAGGTGGTATCTCGCGCTGACCTGCTACCCGCTGCCGAAAGAATGACCAATAAAATCAAAGTCCATGACCAGTGTACCCTCAGTTGTGCCAAACAGGCAATTACCCGCGGACTCGACCTGAGTCTGGAGCAAGGGCTGGAACTGGAGGCCAGGCTGGGTGGATATTTATTGCGCCACCATCAGATAGTAAGCTAAACTAAATTAAATGGAGGTAAACGACCAAAAATGAACACAGCCGAATTTCTCACTATTGCCGCGTCCATCTGCCCGGATAAAGAAGCTATTGTTTTTGAAGACAAGAGATACACCTATAGCCAGCTTAATGAACGGGCCACTCGCCTGGGGAATGCCTTGCTGAAGCTGGGCGTGAAAAAAGGCGACCGGATAGCGATGATGCAGGTGAACACCAACCAGTGTGTCGAAGCCTATTTCGCCACGGCCAAGATTGGTGGTATTTACCTGCCCTTGAACTTCAGGGCTAAGGCCAGCGAGCTTGTCTATCTGCTCAATAGCTCGGAAGCGACCACTATCTTTGTCGGCGACCGCTATACCGAGCTGGCTGAGTCGGTAAAGTCTGAGGCGAAATCGCTCAAAAATCTTGTCTCGCTCGATAAGAAACAGGAAGGTATGCTGTATTACGAGGACTTGATTACCTCGTCTCCGACCGACGATATCTTCACCGAAGTTGATGATAATGACACGACGATACTGATGTACACTGCGGGCACTACCGGCTTCCCCAAAGGAGTCATGCTCTCTCACAATAGCTTCTCCGTTTATGTTTTGGAAAATGTTACGCCCGCTGACCCGGAGACAAACGAAAAAAATATCCTGACCGTGCCGCTCTATCATATTGCCGGCATGCAGGCGATGATGGCCGCTATTTATGGAGGGCGGACGCTGGTTATGGAACGGCAGTTCGACCCCAAGGAATGGATGGAGCTGGTACAGGGAGAGAAAGTCAGCCGGGCGATGATGGTGCCCACCATGCTGAAGCAACTGATGGACCACCCCGATTTTAACAAGTATAACCTGCGCAGTCTGAAGGTCATTACCTACGGAGCCGCCCCGATGCCCTTCGAGATTATTAAGAAAGCCGTCGAGGTTTTCCCGGGCGTGGGCTTTATCAATGCCTTCGGTCAGACGGAGACAGCCTCAACGGTGACCATGCTCGGCCCGGAAGACCATAATATTAGCGGCACCGAAGCCGAAAAGGAGAAGAGGTTAAAGCGACTTTCTTCCATCGGCAAACCGATGGCAGATGTTGAAATGAAGGTCATCGATGAAAGCAGCCAGGACCTGCCGCCAGGTGAGGTCGGCGAGATTGTCGCCCGCGGGCCGCGGGTCATGAGCGGGTACTGGAAAGACAAAGAGAAAACGGATAAGACCATCGACAAAGAAGGCTGGGTCCATACCGGCGATTTGGGCTACCGGGATGAGGACGGCTATTTCTTCCTGGCGGGCCGTAACACGGATATGATTAAACGGGCCGGGGAGCTTATTTCTCCAGAGGAAGTCGAGGCAGTACTGCGTACCAATCCGAAAGTTGACGACGTCGCCGTCATCGGCGTGCCTGATTTGGAGTGGGGAGAACTACCGCTGGCAATTACCGTCCTCAAGCAGGGAGTCCAGGCAACGCCCGAAGAATTGATGGAGTATTGCCGGGCAAATCTGGCCAGCTACAAGAGACCGAGAGGCGTGGTATTCGTCGATGACCTGCCGCGTAATCCGATGGGTAAGGTGCTGAAAAGAGTGCTGCGCGAGCAGTATGCCAAAAGTTAAGCCTGTTTCACAAGTAGAGCAAAAAATGCGATAATAGATTTTAGAACCACTTTGGAGGTGACCTACAACTTATGAGCAAAGTTAAAGAAGGCGACGTTTTAGCCGCAGCCAGATTGATGCGAGGGATAGAAGACGAAGCACCTGAAGCCCTGGAAGCGATGGAAAATGTTTACCACGAGACCGGTAATGCTTATATCGTGGGGCTGACCGGTGCCCCTGGTGCCGGCAAGAGCTCGCTTATCGGTGCCTTGATTGCTGCCTTTCGTAAGAAGGAGATGACCATCGGCGTGGTCTGCGTCGACCCGACGAGCCCTTTCACGGGCGGGGCGATACTCGGCGATAGAATCCGCATGCAGGCCTGTGGAAGTGATAATGACGTCTTTATCCGCAGCCTGGCATCCCGGGGCTGGCGGGGTGGGTTATCCAAATGTACAGTAAACGTGGTACATGTTATGGATGCCATGGGCAAAGACATCATCTTTGTCGAGACGGTCGGTGCCGGTCAGAATGAGGTTGATGTAGCCCGCGTAGCGGATACCACTCTGGTTGTCATGACGCCGGGAATGGGCGACGAAATCCAGATGATGAAGGCCGGTATCTTGGAGGTGGCCGATATTTTCGCGGTCAACAAGGCCGACCGGGAAGGCGCGGAGAACGTAAAGACATGGCTGGAAGTTATGCTGGGCATGAAGAAGTATCCGCCGGAGGCCTGGAAACCACGGGTTATCCTGACTGAAGCAACTTCA
The DNA here is from genome assembly GCA_043812795.1 of Chloroflexota bacterium. Classification (GTDB taxonomy): domain Bacteria; phylum Chloroflexota; class Dehalococcoidia; order Dehalococcoidales; family UBA2162; genus JBDRLU01. The sequence goes on along the minus strand of JBDRLU010000069.1, from coordinate 35,030 downwards.
GGGCGTGGTATCGACGAGCTGGCTGACGGGATTCTGGAACATAAAGAATTCATCATTACCCATAATGAGATGGGAAAGCGCCGCCGGGAAAGGGCCAGAATCGAGCTACTGATGGCTATCGAGTGCATCCTCCAAGAACACATCGAGAGAATGGACCAGGACTATCTGGATAAGCTGGTTGACGACCTGGCCCAGCGGAAAACTAATCCACGGGCGGCTGCCATCGAGGTTATCAAGATTTTCCGTGGTCTTTAATTAGCTGCAACCTTTTACTATGTATCATAAGAGGGAGCTTTGCTCCCTCTTATTTTTTCCTCTCTTTCCTGAAGGCTAATCTGTTCTTTGAACCGGGGTCGTGGGACTGTTGTTCTTTAGCCATGGTGGATAGACACCCCATTCCGCAGAATTTTCTTGTACTGAAACATAAATGGGATGTCTAGCTCCTCCCTCAGGGTATCCAACGCTATTGCCCTCGTTCAAGCGCACCTCAATTGTCCAATTGCCCGTCTTGATGGCTTTGAGTTGTGCACTTATTACCTCTGTATCCCCATACGGCAGGCTATTTGCTGACCAGGAAATATTACCGCTTATTAGTTCAAAACCTTCAGGTAAACTTGCTAGGATGTTGACACCGACCATCTCTACATTCTTGTTTTTTATCACACCTTTTAGTTCTGCTACTTGGTTTAATGCCGGTGCGCCGTTGGGAAACGATAATTCTAGTGTGTAAGGTGGTGCTGGCTCGTCACCGAAGTTTACCGAACTTGGTGGTATCGGTAAAGGTTGTGCCGGTGCTTTTGTACACCCGGCAAGAAAAGTAAGAATTAGAATAATTGTAATAGGAACCGTTAACAGATTTGGCCGCCTACCTGCCCTCTCGGGCATATTCTTCATACCCACCCCCTTCGGCCAGTGCCAGATGTCCACCTTATCTTATTTCCTTAATGATGACTAGATAGAATGCCACTCATTTGTTCTTGCTAGTGTTCAGGCTCTTTTGCTTGGGTTGGTCTGACACATGCTCCTCATTCCGGTTAAGCCACTTCTTCCTATCGCGTATGTCCCGGTCGAAAAGCAGGCGGTTGATAATTAGCTCTCGTGTTGTGACCGAAGCGGTGAGCGACGTCCGCAGTGCGGTCAGTCGCCGGATGATGGCCAGAAGTAATAATGCGACCAGCCCCAGAGTTAGCGCCAGCGATTGTTCAATCCTGAATGGTTGACTGGCAAACCAGCTCAAAATGGGTAGTAATACGATAACGAAAAGCGCCGTGAGGCTGAATAACCCGAAGGGCAGGCCGGCAAAAGCGAGAATGGTCATGGCCACGGCGAGCCAGGGAGCTAAGGCAAAAACTACACCAAAGGCGGTCAGGATGCCGCGACCACCGTTAAAGTGAAGGAAGACCGGCCAGCTGTGCCCGATGATGGCCGCCAGACCGATAATTACCGCCTGGTAGTCCGGTAAACCAAGTGTGCGGGCCAGATAGACCGGTAACATTCCTTTGCCCGCATCGAAAATGATGACCGGTAAAGACCACCATTTCGAGACGCTCAGGATATTCGAAGCACCAACGTTACCGCTGCCATGGTGCCTGATGTCAATCCCCCGTGACCACTTGCCGACCAGATAGGCAGCCGGTATCGAGCCTAAGAGATAAGCTCCGAGTAGCAGGAAGATAAACTCAATGATAATGGGCCTCCTTAGCTACGGACGAGCCATTTTGAGGTTTTGCTGCTTGGCCAAGGTAAAAAGCCGTTCGGCTGACGCCAGGGGTACGTTAACACCACCGATAGGGACCTCGGCACTTTCATCGAGGCCGTGATAATCGCTGCCGCCGGTGGTAAGCAAGTGGTTTTCCTGAGCGAGCCCGACCAGCCGATTGACTTGGGACGCCGAATAGCTCCCGTAATAGGCTTCCAGTCCGATTAGACCGGCGGCTTTCAGTTCCGTAATCATGGCTTCGGGGTTCTCGAAAGTAAACGGGTGCGCCAGTACCGGCAGGCCGCTAGCCGCCAGCACCAGCTTCACGGCTTCGACCGGAGTCATTTTTTTACGTTCGACGTAAGCCGGCCCTCCCCAGCCGATATACTTATCGAAGGCCTCTCTAATGGTGTGAATATAGCCTTTCTCCAGCATGGCTTGAGCAATATGAGGGCGGCCGATGCTACCGCCGCTCGCTAACTCCCGAACACGCTCCCAAGCGAGAGGCAGGCCGAGTTTGTCCAGCTTGGCCATCATACCTTTGGCCCGTTCCTCCCGTGAACCGCGCATTCGCTGGAGATTAGTCAGCAACTCCTCGCAAGTATAGTCGATGAAGTAGCCGAGGACGTGGGCCTCGCCCGAAGCCACATCGGTATTGATTTCAACGCAGGGTATCAGTCTCAGGCCGGGATAAGCCCTGACCGCTTCGAGGGCTGGCACAATGCCGGCAACGGTGTCGTGGTCGGCCAGAGCCATGACGGCCAGTCCGGCGGCGGCGGCTTTCTGAACAATCTCGGCCGGGCTATAGCGCCCATCGGACGCCGTGGAGTGGATGTGAAGGTCCACTTTAGACGCCACTAATCTACCTCCCGGGAAAGTCGTTCGATACTGATTGCTTTGCCTGTCTTATCATCTACCTCGACGAGAATGGCATTAAGCGTTGTTTTGCCGTGTCCGACCGAGAGTCGGTTGGGTATCGCCGTCAAGAAGCGCTGTAGTACCGAATCGATATCGTCGCCAATGACAGATTCCGTCGGGCCGGTCATCCCGATATCGGTGACGTAGGCCGTACCCTTGGGGAGTAACCGGGCATCAATCGTGCCGACGTGGGTATGCGTTCCCAGTACGGCGCTGACCCGCCCGTCCAGATAGTAGCCCATGGCCACTTTCTCTGAGGTAGCTTCGGCATGGAAATCAACAATGATAACCGGCGAATGGTTCCGGAGTTCGGAAAGGAACTGGTCCATCGCCTGGAAGGGACAATCGAAATTGCCGATAAAAGTCCGCCCGATTAAGTTCACGATAACCGCCCGGCCCGTCACCAGATAACCCCGTCCCGGCACGCCCGTCGGATAATTAAGCGGACGGATGATGGGCATTTCTCCGTTCAGGTGCGGTATAATATCTTTCTGCGCCCAGATGTGATTGCCCGAAGTCAACACATCGACGCCGGCATTAAAGAGTTCTTCGGCCGTTCCCGGCGTGAGGCCGATGCCACCGGCGGCATTTTCGCCGTTGGCAATGACCAGGTCGAGTCCGTATCGCTTCTGCAGCCCAGGCAGGACTTTCTTAACGGCCCGCCGGCCCGGCTGGCCGATGACATCGCCGATGGCTAATATTAACACCGTTTCTCCACTCGATGACAAAATAGGCTACTTGGCATAATCAACCGCCCTCGTTTCCCTCAGTACGGTAACCTTTATCTGGCCGGGGTACTCCAGCCCTTCCTCTATTTTCTTGACGATATCACGAGCCAGCCGCATCGAGGCAAGGTCATCGACCTCCTCTGGTTTGACCAGAATACGGATTTCGCGGCCGGCCTGGATAGCAAAGGACTCCTTCACTCCCTTGAAACCATTGGCAATATCTTCGAGCGCCTTGAGCCGTTTCAGGTAGTTTTCCAGAGACTCACGCCGTGCCCCGGGTCGGGCGCTGCTGATAGCATCGGCAGCTGAAGTAATATAGCCCCAGACACTCATCGTGCCTGTTTCGCCATGGTGTTCGGCGATACCCAGCACTACCTCGGGCGACTTATCCCATTGTTTGACCAAGTCGGCGCCAATGGCGGCATGAGTTCCTTCTACCTCACGGTCAACCGCTTTGCCGATGTCGTGCAGTAACCCGGCCCTTTTAGCGATGGCCACGTTGGCTTTAAGCTCACTGGCAATCATACCGGACAGTTGCGCTACCTCGGTGCTGTGAGTGAGAACATTCTGGCCGTAGCTGGTCCGGTACCTCAGACGTCCGAGTAATCTGATAAGCTCGGGGCGCAGTCCTTGCACGCCGACCTGATAGGCTGCTTGTTCACCGGCAGTAACAATGGAGGCGTCAACTTCTTCTTTGGCCTTGGTAACCACCTCCTCGATACGAGCAGGATGGATGCGCCCGTTCAGAATAAGCTTGTTTAACGCCAGGCGGGCTACCTCTCGCCGTACCGGGTCGAAACTAGACAGCGTGACCGCTTCCGGCGTATCGTCAATGATAAGGTCAACCCCGGTTGCCTGTTCCAGCGCCCGGATATTACGGCCTTCTCGCCCGATAAGCCGCCCTTTCATTTCGTCACTGGGAATAGGCACACTGACCACTGTGGTCTCAGCGACGACTTCTGAAGCCGAACGCTGTATCGCCTGGGACAAAATATCTTGAGCCTTTATGTCCGCTTCCTCTTTTAATTTAGCCTCCCATTCTCGGAGACGTCGTGAAGTCTCGTCGCGCAGCTCACCCTCAAGTTTGTCGAGTAAAGCTTTCTGAGCATCGGCGCTGGACATACCGGAAATCTGTTCGAGTTGTTTCGCCTGTTTGTCTTTAATTGCCGTCACCTCGGCGCGAATACTTTCAATACTTCTTTCCTTATTGGACAGGTTACGTTCGCGCTGTTCGACCGAATCCAGCCGCCGTTCCGTAGCTTCCGTTTTGCTCGCCAGCCGGTTTTCCTGACGCTGTAGTTCGGCACGCCGTTCACGATACTCGGCTTCTGACGTTGTTCTCGCTTTCTCGGCGTCCTGTTTGGTCTCGGTCACCATATTTTTAACCTCATCCCTAGCCTCGGCGACTATCCTTGCCGCCTTACGCTGGGCCGTCCTGAGCTGCCGGTTAATGGCAATCCGGCGGAAGAAGAAGACCGCCATCCCACCGAATATTACGCCGATAAAGAAAACCGAAACTATCGCAATATAAACAATGATACCGGTTTGCATCCTTTCAACCTCCCTTCCAGGTTTAAAATGCTGTATTTCTTTCTTGCCACACTCGTCTGATGGCTTTATTTATTACCCCATAGCTAAATCCGCGCCGCTTCAGGTACTCACCAAGCCGGCGGCGGAAACTCTCATACTCAACGTGAGCCAGATGGCGTGACCTATTTCGAGCCGCCTGATAGGCACTTTCGTCATCGTCGATAGTGTCTATCACTTCCTCCAGAATGTCGTTAGCGACTCCCTTTCGTCTTAGTTCCAGTCGGGTGAGCCGCTGGCTGCGCGGGCTGAATGTTTCCCGGGTCTCCTTCCAGAATTGAGCAAAGGCCAGGTCGTTGACCAGCCCCAGTCTTCTTAAACGGGTAATCGTTTCAACCCGGACATCGTCAGCAAAGCCACGGCGGCGCAGTCGCTCATCCAGTTCTGACTCGCTTCGGGGCCGGTAGCCAAGATAATGTAAGGCAGCATCAAGGCAGCGCTGTGAATCCCCGGACCTGACCAGTGCTCTGATTTGTTCATCGGACAAGACCTGCTCGGCCTGTAACCTTTCTTTGGCAACCACCTCGGCCCCCAGACTAAAAGCAAACTTGCCATCCAGGAAGATATTTATTCGTTTTCCCCTTCCCCTCCCCGCGCGGAGGGCAGTAATCTTAGGCATCCCCAACTTCTCCTCTACCTTTTTCTAACAAAAAAGCTGAGGTTAGAGCCTCAGCTTACTGACACCGATTTCTTCAGTTGTTAATCTCAGTTAAATAGCAGAGTAAAAATCTACACTAATTAAGAGACTTTGGACGGTGAAACCGAGGCTCTAATCTGTTGTTCAATTTCTTGAGCCAGCCCCGAGTTGTTACGCAAGTATTCCTTTGCGTTTTCCCTACCCTGTCCCAAACGGGTATCTCCGTAGGAGAAAAAGTTGCCGGACTTGCTCACGAGCCCCATCGCGACACCGAGGTCAAGAATACCAGCCTCACGGCTTATCCCGTGGTCAAACATGATATCGAATTCGGCGCTTCGGAAAGGAGGCGCCACTTTGTTTTTGACCACTCTTGCTCTAACATGACTACCGATAGCCTGGTCACCTTGTTTAATAGTTTCAATACGCCTTAATTCGATTCGCACTGAACTATAGAATTTCAGTGCGCGGCCGCCTGGTGTTACCTCAGGATTCCCGAAAACAATGCCGACTTTTTCTCTTAACTGGTTGATGAATATTACCGCGGTTCCTGTTTTGCCGATTGCGGCGGCCAGTTTTCTTAAGGCCTGTGACATTAGACGTGCCTGAAGGGCAACGTGTGCATCTCCCATCTCTCCCTCGATTTCTGCCTGGGGAACCAGAGCAGCTACACTATCGACAACGATAATATCAATAGCGCCACTTCTGACCAGAGCTTCTGTAATCTCCAGAGCCTGCTCCCCAGTATCGGGTTGAGAGATGAGCATCTCGTCAACATTGACTCCACAGTGACGAGCGTAAGTAGGGTCTAGGGCATGCTCTACATCTATATAAGCTGCAATACCTCCTCGTTTTTGCGCTTCGGCAATGATATGCTGGCCCACCGTCGTTTTTCCCGACGATTCCGGGCCGAATATTTCCGTAATCCGTCCTCGGGGGAGGCCACCGACACCTAAAGCCATATCTAACGATAGCGAGCCACTGGGGATAATCTCTACCGGCGCCATGGCCGTAGCGGACTCTCCCAGCTTCATAATTGAGCCTTTGCCGAACCGTTTCTCAATCTGGCCGATAGCTAAATCTAGGGCCTTTCCTTTTTCTGTGGTCATTTTACTTTGCTATCATAACATACACGACAAACCGAGGCAAGTAAGTTACGTCAAGGAGGGTCTAGCTAGGGTAGTGGCCGCCTGGGACATCGAAATCAAACAGAACTCCGATTTGAAGGTGCGAAGCGAGCATAGTAGAATATGGGATAAGTCATGTGGCAAAAACTGAGCAAGAGCTATCCAATACAACTGGAACCCATTCCACTGTTCTTACTCTTCCTTACGCTTTATCTGACCACTTCCGGCTATCATTCATTACCCGACCAGATTCCAACCCACTTTGGCCCGCAGGGTTTTCCCGATGCCTGGGGCAACAAAAGTGAGATTCTGATTTACCCTATCCTGTGTTCTGTCCTTTATTTGGGTCTCACCGTACTGAATATTTTATTTGCTATCGTCAAAGACCCGCGAAAGCTGATTAATCTTCCGGAGAAAAGAAAAGCCGCCCTGAATGATGTCCAAGTCGAAGCGTTACGTATTTTTCTTAACCGCAGCCTTTTTGCTCTGAAAGTACTGCTTGGGGGTATGCTGACCTACAGTCTTTACGTCACGATGGAAGTGGCAATGGGCCGGGCGACCAGCCTGGGTATCCCCTTCACTCTTTTCATAACAGCTATAATCGTACTCGTCGGCTATATGGTCTGGGGAAGTTTCCGTCTGACTGGAACGCCGAAACGAGCGGTATAAAAGTCCTCAGCTAAGCCAGATAGCGGCCGAAGAAATCGAATATCCGTTCCCAACCATCAACCGCCGACTGCGGCCGGTAGCTCGGACGGTAGTCGGCAAAGAAGCCGTGGCCGGTATCCGGCGGATACGATTTAAATTCGTACTGTTTCTGATATTTTTTCAGTTCGTCCTCGAGGCGGGCAACATGTCCGGGAGACGGGTTAGCATCCGCTTCGCCGAATAGCCCCAGCAGGGGGCAGCTTAAATTCTCCACCATATCGACGACCGCTTTCGGCTGCCTCGGTGACAGTTCGTCGGTGACGACGCGCCCGCCGTAGCAGTCCACCGCTGCCGACAGGTTATTGGTATTACAGGCAAACAATAAAGTATGCCTCCCTCCGGAGCAATAGCCGATGCAGCCAATCTTACCATTACAGGTGGCTACCGAACGCAGGGCGTTCACCGCTCCTTCCAGGTCGCCGATAACACGGGAATCGGGGACACCACCACTCTGGCGCACATCGGCACAAATTTTTTCCGGGTCACCGGGACCTTCCCGATAATAGAGGTCGGGAGCAACAGCAATGTAACCGTGAGCGGCAAACTTACGCGCCACCTCCTTGATATGTTCCACCAGATCCAAAACTTCCTGAATAACGATGACGCCGGGATAGGGCCCCGCCCCCAGCGGACGAGCCATGTACCCGCCGATTCTATCTCCTTTATCACCGTAGAAATTGACGGTCTCGGCCAGCATTCCTTCGTGCGGTACCATTCCTTTACTTTCCACAGCTCCTCCCGAATATTATTTGGTAAACTTAACGTGCGTACTTACAGAATCTTGCGGACATCGGTCACCTGGGGCGGTGGTTTGGGAGGCAGAATAAAAAGTGCCAGAACCATACCCAAAACCATTACTATGGTAATGACGATGAAAGCGGTTGTGTAACTGCCGGTGGTATCATACACCCAGCCGATATAGATGGGCGCCGCCGCCCCGATTGGCGATTGAAACAGTGTGGCTGACCCGGTAACCGAACCGAGGGCTTTACGTCCAAAGCAGCGGGCTCTCACCGGGACAATAAGCGAAATGAAAGCACCATGACCGAGGCCATAAAGGACCAGCCAGAGATAAACCGCAACAAGGGACGGATTTAGCAAAAGGATAGCAAATCCAGCCCCCTGTAAGAGAAAGGTCAAAGCCATGAGAAAACGCAGGCGGTTATGGGAAACGAAGTCGGCGAGAAACCCACCACCAAATCTCCCCGGTATGCTGGTGGCATACATTACGGTCACCATACCGGCCGCCTGGATGGGGCCTATCCCCGTATCGGTTAAAAAGGGGATAAGATGCATGGTAATACCTGCCCCGGCGACACTCCACGCCGTGTAGGCAATAACCAATAGCCAGTAGGTGGACGTTCTCATTGCCTGTCGCAGGGTAAACTCGATTTCTTTGACCTCGGCGGCATATTTGACGCCACTATCTATCATCTTATCGGCCCCCGCCGCCTCTGCTTTAGCTACGGCCCCGTCGGGAAGCAGGCCGTAATACTCCGGGCGGTGCCGTCTGATAAACAACCAGACAAGAGGGACGCCGATAACGATGAATACCAATCCCCCGATAGCACAGGTCGCCCGCCACCCCTGGGTAGCTATCAACCAGGCAATAATCGGGAGAGTGATCACCCCGGCCAAGCCGATAAAAACATATTTAATGCTGACAGCCAGTCCCCTTTTCTTCACAAACCAGTTGGCGATAGCGGTATCCAGGGGTACGGTCAAAGCGATATTGACGCCGGTCCCTATCAAAATCCCCCAGGCCAGATAGAAAGCCCAGACCGAGTTGATGAAATACATCATTATCAGGCCGATGCCGGCAAGCAGGATGCCGCTCATAATTACCCAGCGTGGGCCAAATTTATCCGTGAGCCAGCCGGCTAACGGCGCCTCAAAACCGCCTTCGAACCGGCCGATGCTGCCGGCAACTGACGTCACGGCCCGGCTGAAATGCAATTCTCCGGAGATAGGTTTGAATAACGCCGAAAATCCAGAAAAGTAGTAACCATGGCCCCACAACGCCAGGAGGCTTCCGGCCATGACTATCCACCAGCCGGGGAAAATATTAAACAGCCTTCTTTTCTTTATCAAGAAAATTTAATGCTCCAGACAGCAGTGCTTGACGACCAATATACACATAATCGGACGGGTAGGTCAAGACCGTATTTCGAGTGATATACTAGACCTTGTAGGGATAACATGTGTTCGGAGGGCATATCGGCCATGCGGGCTGTTGTTTTTGACGGTCAAATCCGTTATGTGGAAGACCATCCGGTGCCATTCCTGCGACCCGGCTGGGCGCGTATCAGAGTGAAACAGGCCGGTATTTGCCAGACCGACCTAGAGATTACCCGCGGCTACATGGGCTTCAAAGGCGTACTCGGGCATGAATTTGTCGGCACTGTATCTGATTGTGCCGACCCGGCATGGTTGGGTAAACGGGTGGTGGGTGAAATAAACGCCGCCTGCGGACAGTGCGATTGGTGCACCAGCGGCCTAGGGCGCCATTGCCCGACGCGCACTGTCCTTGGTATACTCAATTTAGATGGCTGCCTGGCTGACTATTGTATGCTGCCGCTAGCCAATCTACTCGAAGTACCACCAGCAATCCCTAACGACCGGGCCGTTTTCGTGGAGCCTCTCTCGGCGGCCTGCGAGATACTCGAGCAGGTCCCTCTTAATGGTAACGAAAGAGTGGTCGTCCTCGGGGACGGCCGCCTCGGTATCCTGTGCAGCTGGGTACTGACCACCGCTGTTACGGACGTGACGCTGGTCGGACATCACCCGGAAAAACTTAAGCTGGCCGCCTGGCGCCATTTGAAAACCACCGATAACATCGGTGACGTCAAACCGGGAGCGGATATTGTTGTCGAGGCCACCGGTTCCGGCCGGGGACTCACCGAAGCGATGTCACTGTGCCGTCCGCGCGGTACTATCGTGCTTAAATCGACAGTGGCTGAACATGGTGATATTAACCTAGCCCCGGTTGTCATCAATGAGCAGACGGTGCTGGGCTCGCGTTGCGGCCAGTTCAAAAACGGCCTGCGGATGATGGAAGCATACCCCGATATACCCCTCGAACGACTCATCACGGCACGCTACCCGATTACCCGGGCGGTAACTGCCTTCCAGCAGGCGGTACAACCGGAGACACTAAAAGTCCTGATTGAAATAAACATGTAGGGCCTATTTCGTAGGCCGTTCGTACCGCTATTGACAAGTAAAAACCAATCGTGTATATTAGTATATGAGTATATGAACGAAAGAGAATATTCATTCGATCGGGATAAGGCCGCCATTTATCGGCTTCACGCCGGGTTCTGCAAAAACCTGGCTGATGCTAACCGGTTGCTGATAATAAACGTCCTGGGTAATGGAGAACTCCCGGTGGGTGAACTGGCCCAGCGGCTGAACCTTCCCCAGTCCAATGTCTCGAAACATCTGGCACTGATGAAGGAACACGGGCTGGTGACGGCCCGTCGCGAAGGCACGAATATTTATTACGCTCTCTCCGACCACAGAATCTCGGAAGCGATACGGCTATTAAAAGCAATACAGTTGGAACAAATTGAAAAACAACGGGCCCTTGCCCAGAAGGTTTTTAACCAGTAAGGACGTAAAGGAGAATGGTCATGCCGGTTTATGAATACAAGTGCAATGCCTGCGGTGAGAAATTCGAAATTCAACGCAGCATGTGCGACAGCGACAAAGAGACAAAATGTCCCAAATGCGGCAGTAAAGACTGCCAGAAGGTGTACTCTCTATCCGGGCAAAACCCAGCTTCGAAAGCTCCCTTCAGATTTGGCTGAGGCTAATCAATAAGAAGCCGTTGGCTTCACTGAAACTCAGCCCAGGTACTCTTCGTAAATTTGTCAAGGAAAGAACAATGTTGACTAAGTCAGCCATGGTGGTGTATGACAAGTGCCGACCGGAAGAATGCAGTCAGGGTATCTGTCAGGCGGCAGCTGCCTGTCCCCGCAAGTTACTAAAACAGGAAGCACCGTATGAAACGCCCATGCCGGACCCGGCCTTGTGCCGGGCCTGTGGCGATTGTGTGCGGGCCTGTCCGCGTAATGCCGTCCGTATCTTCAATACGTAGCCAGACCGGATAAGAACAGCGAGAAATAACCGTGTATTACCATAAACGACAGGTAAATTTATCTTTTCCGTCAGCCGTCGACAAGATTAAAGACGAACTAAAAAAGGAAGGCTTCGGCGTGCTGACCGAAATAGACGTGAAGGCAACGCTGAAGAAAAAACTGGATGTGGAATTCGGCGACTACGTAATTCTGGGCGCATGCAATCCGCCTTTTGCCTATCAGGCCTTACAGGCAGAACGGGACATCGGGCTGCTGATGCCTTGCAATGTTATTGTTTATCGGGAGGGGGATAAGACGTTCGTGGCGGCCGTCCGCCCCACCCTTTCCATGCAGATGACCGGTAACCAGAATCTCGCTGGCCTGGCCGAGCAGGTGGAGCAAAAGCTCAAGAAAGCCATCGATAGCGTCTAGTACCAGTTGCGCCGTGTCATTGCTTCGTCCTTCAGCGGAAGGACTTCTCGCAATGACAATTGGAAAAACTGACCTAGTTCACCTTCTGGATTCCAGCCTACGCTGGAATGACGCCCCTATAGCGTAATCCCCTGGCTGCCCAGATAAACCCTACGAGTAGAACGATACCGCAAACACCGGGCCGGTGTGGCCGGACATTACCGGGGTGTACTGGGTGAGATAGACTTCCTCGCACTTATACTTGGCGGTAACCATCTCCATGAGGCGTTTCCCATCTTCGATATCGTCGGTATAGTGGGCCATGATATGCAGCGGTCTGGTGGTATCGGTATAGTCTTTGATAAGTTCTACCATCTTGGCCATACAGTTTGGCTTGCCTCTGGCCCGCGCGATATTTTCGACCACGCCGCTACCGTTGGTCATGCCGATAATCGGTTTCACCTGGAACACCTCGCCCATATAGGCTGTCTTGGGTGCCCGTCCGCTCTTTATCAGGTACTTGAGCGTCTCCATCCCGCAAAAAAACTTGGCTTTCGGTAACATATCCCGGCCGGCTTTGACCACTTCATCGATACTTTTCCCCGCCTGGGCCGCACGGGCCATTTCGAGAACGGCGAAAGCCTGAGCACCCGCCGCCGTCTTACTATCTATAATCTCAATGTTAAGCTTGGGGTTTTCTTTTTTGACCACGGCTATGGCCTGGACAGCCGTTTCGTAGATGCCGCTTAAGGCCTTGGAGACGAAGGTACAGACAATGTCATTGGTCGATTTAGCCACCTCATTAAAGACCTTGGTATATTCCCCCAGCGATGGAGCTCCGGTGGTAAATTCTTTGATGTCCTTGAATATTTTCCAGAACTCATCAGGATTCATATCCACCTGGTCCAGATAGGCTTTCCCGTTGATATTCAAAGCGATGGGGACAATACCGATGCCATATTCCTTAACTTTCTCCGGTGGCAGGCAGGCCACCGTATCCGTCACCACACCCACTTTTGCCATTTTTGACCTCCTCTAAACACTAAATTACACCACCATCGACGCAGATAACCTGCGCCGTAATATAGCTCGCTGAATCGCTGGCCAGAAAAGCCACCAGCGCGGCAATATCTTCGGACGTGCCGAAGCGCTGCAACGAGATGCGGGCGAGGATGGCATCTCTGGTTTCCTGCGGTAATTTATCGGTCATCTCGGTGGTAATGAAGCCGGGAGCGATAGCATTCACCGTGATATGGCGCGAACCGACCTCGCGGGCCACTGCTTTGGTGAAGGCAATGAGGCCGCCCTTGGCCGCCGAATAGTTGGCCTGCCCGATATTACCGACCAGACCAGCCAGCGAACTGATATTGATTATCCGCCCCCAGGAGTGCTCCATCATCGAACGCAGGGCGAACTTGGTGCAGAGATAGGCGCCGCGCAGGTTGGTATTGATAACATCGTCCCAGGCATCGTCGGGCATCCGCAGCATCAGGTTGTCTCTCACGATACCGGCATTATTCACCAGGATATCTACTTTCCCCCACTGCTGCACGACTTGCCGGGTCATCTGCCGCACCGCCTCGGCATCAGCCACATTTGCCTTGACCGGTAGCGCTTCGCTGCCGTGACCCTTTATTTCCCCGACGACTTTAGTCGCCTCTTCATCGTTAGCCACATAGTTGACGGCAACTCTGGCGCCGAGCGAGGCCAGTTTGATAGCAATGGCTCTTCCCAGACCGCGGGAAGCACCGGTCACCAGGGCTACTTTCCCGTCTAGCTCTTTTGTTGCCATGTTTCTACTCAACAAACTGTTTTATCACCACACAGCAGTTCTGCCCGCCCATGCCGAAGGAATTGGAAAGGCAGACATTAACCGCCTGGTGGCGAGCGACGTTAGGAACATAATCGAGGTCGCACTCCGGGTCGGGCGTTTCATAGTTAATGGTGGGCGGGATGATACCGTGCTTAACAGTCAGCACGGCGGCAATTGCCTCGACCGCTCCGGCGGCACAGGCCAGATGGCCTACCATCGACTTATTGGAACTGATTGGTGTCTTATAAGCCTTTTCGCCCAACAGTAATTTAATAGCTTTAGTTTCCGCCGCGTCGTTGAACTTGGTGCTAGTGCCGTGGGCGTTGATGTAATCAACCTCTTCCGAGGAAGCGCCGGCATTGTGGAGGGCCATTCTCATAGCGACAACCTCTTGATTAGGGTCGGGAGCGGTCTCATTGAAAGCATCGAACGACCAGCCGGCACCGCCTAGTTCGGCCAGTACCGGAGCACCGCGCTGTTGGGCGTGCTCGTAGGTCTCCAGTACCAGGATGGCACCACCTTCGCCCCACACCATGCCACTCCGGTTAAGGTCGAAAGGTCGGCACGCTTTCCGCGGGTCGGGTTCCCGCGATAGGGCGCCAACCCGTCCCGTAACAGCAGTGGCGATGGGATTAACCTGGGTTTCGGCACCACCGGCCAGCATGACATCGGCATGGCCTAATCGTAAAAGATTCAAGGCTGTCCCCAAGGCATCACTACCGCTGCCACAAGCACTGTTTAAGCTGCTGTTCGGCCCTTTCAGACCGAACTCCAACCCGACCTGGGCCGGCACCATGCTCGGCGCTACTTTACTTATCAATAATGGGTCGATACGCATTGGCCCCCGCTTACTGATAGTTTCGCCTTGCTCGACCAGCAGGTAAATGGCACCGGTGGTGGCAATAATGACGCCCACTCTCTCCCGTTTTTCTCTCGTCATGTCCAATTGTGCCGAGGCAATGGCCATCCGTGCAGCGGCGATGGCAAATTGAGTGCAGCGGGCGGTACGGTCAACCCGCTTGATGTCCATATAGTCGGTCGGTTCAAAGCCTTTCACCTCGGCGGCTACTTTCGCCGGGTAATTGGTAGTATCGAACAGCGTTATCGGGCCGATGCCGGACTTACCGTTAACCAGTCCCTGCCAGTACTCATCAACGGTCAGACCGAGCGGCGTGATGGCACCGAGCCCGGTAATGACCACTCTGCACTCAGCCACTTCGTTCTCCTTTGTCGGCCGTTGCATTGCTAGAACCCAACATGCTCAGAGACAGACCACCATCGATGACCACGATTTGACCTCTTATCATCGCCGCTTCTTCGCTGCAGAGAAAGGCGACCACATTGGCCACATCTTCGGGCTGCACCATTCTGCCAGCGGGCGTCGACGTTATCATCGGCTGCGGCAGGTTCGGGTCGGCCGTATAGAGTTTAAGGGCCTCCGTTTCCACGGCCGCCGCCGATATCGCATTGACCCGTATCCCTCTCGGCGCCAGCTCGATAGCTAAGTAGCGGGTCAGGGCTTCCAGAGCAGCTTTGGAGATACCCACCGCCGTATAGACCGGCATCACCAGCCGGGAACCGAGGCTCGAAATATTGACAATGGCGCCGCCATCTTTCATCAGTCTGGCGGCCCGCTGGGCGCAGAGTAGTCCGGCGCGGGCATTGATATTCATCGTCCAGTCCCATTCATCGTATTCCAGTTCCATCGCCGCCCGGGCGGCACCAGAAGCGGCATTATTAATTAAAATATCCAGCCGCCCGAATTTTTCAGTCACTTCATCGAACATACGGTCGATTTTTTCCGGCTCAGCCAGGTTGGCCCTGATGATATGGGCTGTCACTCCCTTATCGCGGACTTCCTGGGCCGTGCGTTCGGCGGCATCCCGCCGGCGGAAAAAGTTGATAACCACGTCCGCACCCTCACCGGCAAGCTTGAGCGTTATGGCCCGCCCGATGCCGCGCGACCCACCCGTAACCAGAGCGATCTTACCTTTAAGTGACATCACCATACCAGTCTAATGTTATGATTTTTTCTGGGCAATCATGCGTTCGATGTAGTTCACGAAACTTTTCATGTCCGTAATTTTAGCCAGTTCCTCGTCCTGTAACTCGATGCCGTAGGTATCTTCCACGGCGACGAGTATCTGCACGATGTCGAGGGAATCAGCCTGCATGTCTTTGAACGTGGCATCGGGCTTGAACTCCGATTGCGGCTTGCGCACGATTCTGGTGACAATCTGTTTGACCGTATCTTCGACTGATGCGTTGACCGACATATTGCTCTCCTTTATCGCTAAGCGTTAGGGTAAGGTGTATTTATCTTGCTTCTGGCATTGGCTAACTCAGCTTTGAGAGCCTCGACGAGGCCGATTTCAACGGCCCGCTTGGCTGTGCCGATAGTCGTCGCTACCTCGCGTGCCTTGCTGCGGCCGTGAGCTTTACAGACCACACCATTCACCGCCCACAGCGGGCCGCCACCAACGGTATCGGCTACAACCGTCGACCGGCGGTAGGCCATGACTATTTCCTCTATTTCGTTTTCAGGAAGCTTTCCCTGAAGTTTATCCTTAAGCCAGTCGGCCGTCACATTACCCAGACCCTCGCAGAACTTCACCATCACGTTCCCGACGAAGCCATCGCAAATGACCACGTTGGCTTTACCCAGAGCGACGTCATTGCCTTCGACGTAGCCGATGAAATTCAGCCCTGACTTCTTAAAAAGCTCGTAGGTCTGTTTGACGATATCGTTACCCTTCCCTTCTTCGACCCCATTGCTGATTAAAGCGATGGTCGGGTTGGGAATGTTCATCCACTTACGGGCATACACCATCGCCACGATGCCGAAGTCGAGCAACTGGTCGGGGCGGCTGTCCACATTGCCGCCGAGGTCAACCACGATAGTATTGGGAGCAAAGCCGAGGAACGGCCCGCCGATTACCGGCCGGGCAATCCCTTCTACCGTACCGAGTACCTGCAACGCCGAAGCAAAAACGCCCCCGGTCGGGCCGACCCCAACCACGGCATTGGCCTTACCTTCCCTGACCAGCTTGGTCGCCAGAAGTATCGAGGCATTGCGTTTCTTACGCAGGGCATAGGCCGGGTGTTCCCCCTCGACCAGATATTCGTCGGTATGGACTATTTCAACATCGAGGCCGGCGGTATCGTGTTTGGCTAACTCGGCCTGGACTTTGTCTTGCGGCCCGACGAGAATGATGCCGACGCCGTATTCCCGCGCCGCCATCACCGACCCTTTGACAATCTCTTCGGGGGCGAAATCGCCGCCCATGGCATCAACCGCTATTCTCATTGCTTCACCCTCACTTTAGTTTCCCCGATAATTAACGGCTCACCATTCTGGTTCTGACAGAGGACATCACAGTAATACAAGGTGCAGTTGTCTTCCTCTTCTATTTTGGTTATTTCGCCGCTTACGGATATCGTATCTCCCGGACGGGTGGGAGCTTTGAACCTGACATTTAGCTTACCCCCGGTCAGCCAACTCTGCCCAAAGTTAACCGTCATGAATTCACTGAGATAAGCCAGGATGAGCATCCCATGAGCTACCGTACCCCCGAGCGGCGTTTTCCTAGCAAACTCCGGGTCGGTATGGATGGGATTGAAATCACGGCTGGCCTCGGCATAGAGATTGATATGCTCCTGCGTAACCGTCCTCTTCAGTTCGGGTAGCTCCGTACCAACACTCAAATCCATGTCTCTACTCCGGCTCCATCAGGAAAGTGGCAGAATAAAACTGGTCTCTCCGCTGACCACTATCTCTTTAGCCTGGTTAAGGACATTGATACCAACCATCAGCATGTGGAACTTGCCACGTTGCTGGTTACGATTTACCCGGGCGTAGCTGGTCAAAGTCTCACCCACCGTAACCGTCCGCACAAATTCCAACTCCTGGGAGACGTGTATTGTCCCGGGTGGTAAGACGATACCCTGGGCCATGGCCGCCATGGCCAGAGCGGCGATGGCCATGGGCGGGACCAGTCCACCTCCCTCATACACTTTACTGGCGTCCTCGACGGCATCGAGATAGGCGGCCACCATTTTATCGTCCAGAGTAAAGCTGGACGGTGGGAACTCATAGCCCGTCGTTAGTTTCTCGTACTCTACCATGTCAGACTTATCGCCTCCTGCTGACAAACGCTTTTACAGTTCGTTTCGTGAGCACGGCTACAGGAAGAATAGCCCGGGCAGAGAATAGCTAGTCTTTTCCGGGCCGACTCGGCCACTCTGGCTTTAGGTTGTTGGCCATTTTCTCCGATTACCTCAAATATTGTTGCCGGGCAGGCAGACACACATTGGCCGCAACCATCGCACTGCCCGGTATCAATCGTGATGAAATAGTCGCCGGTGCCGTCGTTATACCCGTATTGAATTTTAGCTGTTCCCTTAGCTTCTTTACCAGCCAACCGCTCTTGCGCAAATAATGCCGCCCCTAATGCCCCGATTAGCTGCGGGTCTTCCGCCAGTAACGGTTCCAGCCCTATCTTCTCTTTCAGGGCAGCAACCATGCCCTTATTCTTGGCAATGCCGCCGGTGATGCTGAACTCTTTTTCGATGGACACCCGTTTCAGTAGGTTCAAGCATCTGGTAGCAATGGCTTCATTCAGTCCGGCCAGAATATCGCTCTGCGCCGTACCCCGCCTCAAATAGGCGATGGCTTCCGATTTAGCGAAAACGGCACAGATGGTATTGAAAGGGATGGCTATCTTTGCCTGAAGCGACAAATCTCCGATTTCTTCCAGCTTAGCCCCCAGAACGTCGGCTATCATCTCCAAGAAACGGCCGGTACCGCCAGCGCACTTATCGTTCATCACAAAATTAGTCACCTGACCGCCGGCATCGCACCGGATGGCCTTACAGTCCTGTCCACCCATATCCAGAATAGTGTGGACTGATGGGAAATACCAATTAATACCGCGGGCGTGACAGCTTATCTCCGAGATATTCTCATTGGCAAAAGGAACAAGGACGCGCCCGTAGCCCGTCGCCACCGTATAGTCGATATTATCCAGAGCTAATCCGGTACCGTCGAGGGCCGCATTGATAGTCGTGTAGGAGGTCTTGACACTCTC
Source organism: Chloroflexota bacterium (assembly GCA_043812795.1). GTDB lineage: Bacteria > Chloroflexota > Dehalococcoidia > Dehalococcoidales > UBA2162 > JBDRLU01. The sequence continues at coordinate 16,239 of JBDRLU010000069.1, read as the reverse complement.
CGGTCCGGTATCACGGATGACCGCCGAGAGAATCTCGCCGTCTTTCATAATGACGCATTTAGCCGCCCGTGAACCGATATCTATCCCCGCTACTATCATTTATTTGAGCCTTTTTTCTTGTCTTCCTTCGCAATGATAGCCGCACCGACGGCAGCCACTATTTGCGGTACTTCCAGTTTCAATACCTTCAGACCTAATTCTTGTTCCAATATGCTCACCAGACCGTGATTCAGAGCCACGCCGCCGGTAACAGCCACGTCTTTGGTAACGCTAACCCGCTTGCATAGCGATACGATACGGCTCACCACCGAAAAATAGATACCGGCCACGATGTCTTCCTTGGGGGTGGGTGGGTCACGGTGGACATGTGATATTACCTCGGATTCGGCGAAGACGGCACAGGTGCCGGTAATATCGGCTCTCCCCTTGGCCTGCAGGGAAAGCTCGGCCATTTCCTCTATCGGCATGGCCATCAGCTTAGCCATCTGCTGTAAGAAAAGGCCGGTACCAGCGGCACACTTATCATGGTTCGCCCAGTCGCTTAAACGCCCGCGTTCATTAAGCTTGATAACCGTGATACTTTCCGCGCCCATGTCGATGGCCATACGCACCGAAGGTAACAGATAGTGAATGCCACGCGCCAGACAGGTAGTGATAGTTTTCTGTTGCGTGGCGAAGGGAACGGACTTGTTACCAACACCCGTAGCCACGACCGGTAAACTATCCAGGTTAACTCCGGCCTGACCCAAAGTCTTCTCCACGGCTATCTTGGCACCGACTTCAACCTCGTTACCCGAGGGCACGATGCTGAAAGCGACGATGCCGTCATCACCGAGGAGTACGGCCTTACTATCCAGACTGCCAACATCGATACCCAGTGCGTTCATATCCTACCGGTCTTCCAGAAGCTCAAAGAATTGTTCCAGTTTGCCCCGGATTTCCTCCTCGGAATTAATCGTAGGGTCAACGATATCGCAGTCCACGGTCAGTGTCGGCACGTCGATTTCATTGAGCGTATCCTTAATAATCTTAACCGTGGCGCAGGTGTGGCGACAGCCCATGAAAGCCCAATAGACAGCTCCGTCAACCTTGTATTGCTCGGCACAATCGACGATATCCTGTAACGACTGATGGCTCAACGGCCCGTACATGCTCCGCCGTTCCGGGATAAGGAACGATTTCCGGGCGACGCTTTCCAGCGGTTTGCCCGAGTCGAGTCTCCCCTCACTCCAGCGGGTAAAGAGCGGTTCGACGACACTGACCGCCCCGTATTCCTGGAACAATTTGCCCAGGTAGCCCATCAAGTACATCGGTGGCAGGAACAGGGTCATCAGACGGAAACGCTCCGGCTCAACCGAGCCCTTTCCCTGACGTATCATCTCTTTGAACTCATCGCGAAGTGTGGTCAGGTAGGCGATGGCCTCCGGTTGTCCGGGGAACAAATAATCGATGGAAAGTAGCTCGAGGTAGCCCTGAACCGACATCGGCGACGGGACTTGCTTACGTAGCTCGCAGACCTCGCGGAAAAGCTCAATCTGCTGGTTCATACGCGCCACTATTTCCGACAATTTGTCCCAGTCCATCTTCTTCCCGGACTTTTCTTCGAGAAAATGTATCATGTCCCCCAGCTCCCCCTCCAGATATTTGACCTCATCCGAGGAATTCTGGAAGGGACTATCCAGAAAAAAGCCCGGGCAGTGGCTGAGTTCCATGATTAGTTCTCCCGACTTAGCCGTATTGTCGCAGATAAGGTTTGACCATAGCATGACGTCAGGCGGTGGTACTTCTTTCAAGGCAAAGACACCGGCGACGCCGCGGTGGGGAGAGCAGATTTCAGCCGCCAGCCCCAGTTCCGCACCGGCGGCCAATAATTCCGCCTGCTCACGGAGGAACAAGGCTATCAGCCAGGTGGTCGTTTCGGTATGCATCGGCACCACATCCAGGGCATAAAGCACTTCCGTGGGGAAGAAGACAGTATGGGCGGCCAGCAACCTACCTTCCTCGCGGGCATTACGGACGCGGGTATAGTACTCAGCCAGCAACTGGTAGTACATCGTTTCGCTTTTACGTGTTTCAGGACGACTCCGGCTCATTCTGGCCAAGAGCTTAAAAGTCCGGATAAGCGATTCGATTTTACTCAACTTCGACTCGACGGTAGTCATTGCTGCCTCGCTTCCAGCATTTCTAAGAAAGCCTGCACTCTGGTCCTGATTTGTCCGGAACCGGCCGTGCCGTATTCCACGTCGAGGGCTAAAGTCGGCACGCTTATCGCCTTTAGTCGCTCGGTTAAGAGGGGCAGGTCGTGGGCATAGGGTACACAATAGCGGATAATCTGGCTGATAGCTCCGTCAACACGAAAGTCACGGGCCAGCTCGAGAATACGACTGAACCGTCCCTCCGAAGGTACCATACGGGCGCAGGGAAAGTTATTCAAATAGCGCCGGGAAATCGCTTCCAGAGGCGGACGCCCATCCAGCACTACCGGGTCAGACCAGTAGCGGGTGCTGGTACAAAGCTCGTCCGTCACCACCAGTCCACCCAACTCCTCAATTGAAGCGATAAACTGCGGGTTATTCATCACACTGCCGGTAATCATCAATCTCGCCCGGCCATGATGGGTAATCCCGGAGGTACGCAACTCACCAAGCAGCTTGCGCAGGCACTCGTTAAACTCCTCTTTCGGCATACGGAAGCTGGCATTAAGGACTTCCATGGTCTCCGCGCCGGTAATAGGTGGACGATCCAGTTTGCGTAGTTCATAAAGCTGCCTGAGCAACTGGCGCGATTCATTGAGCACACTAATGGAACGGAGCAGCGCTCCATCGGTTATTTTAACCCCAAGGAATTGTTCCAGAAGTTGCTTGAACTCCACTACCTGCTGGTAATAAAGGGCGTGGGCACGTTCGGTATATTTGCGTGGCACGCTCAGTATGTGATGAAAGGGAACCTTAATGTAATAACACCACAAGTCGAAGAGACGGCGGGCACCATCACAAGTTGAGCCGGCGACAATGCCATCCAGGAAATCATATTCGTGCCGTATCCCCATTTGAAAGCAGCTCCGGGAGAAGGAGCAATTATTGATATAGAGATAGGCATTCCCATCTTCGAGCTCAGTCTCCTGAGTGTAGCCGGTAATACGGATAGGTAAAGCACCAGCGGCATGGATAACTTCTTCCGGGACGTAGGTACAGAGCCAGCCGAAAACTTTCTTCCCCTGGCTTTTGTACTCCCGGATTTCTCTGGTCTGGGGCGAGGTATTGTTGACTTCACGGAAGCGGTCAAGAGTTGGTAATCTAGTCACATCGTTCATCTAGCCCCTCAAGCGGCCTTACGTATCAATAACCCTACCACCATACCTAGATAGTCTAGGTGATTATCATATCTAATTCGGCCAGGGTATGTCAAGTTAAAATGCTTATTGTAGCTGTATCCGGATAAACGGTACGGCTCCCTATACCGTATCGCGAATATGACTGCGAGAGCCGCTGGCGTTGACCAAACCTCGTTTTCAAGATATAGTTTAGGATATAATTTTGCCAGCATCAGGATGCGTTGACTCTATTACCTCCGGAAAATGATTTAGATAATATTTTTCAGGTGTTAAGAAGAATGCTTAAGCAAATAGGTAATAGGTACGCTTATCTGGAACCGATATGTATCGGCCTAGCCCTATTCCTCATTTACAACGCCACTTTACCGATAAATCGAAGTGAATCTCGCGACTCTCTGTGGTATATGGCGCAAATAGGAGGAAATGAAAGTCTGTGGCAGCTGTTCCATCCTCACCATTTACTGTACTCGGTCGTGGCAAGAGCTTTTTATAATATTTGGCGATTATTCGGATATACAGGCGACGCCTCGATACCGCTACAAGAACTTAATATCATCTTTGCGTGTCTGATAATAGTTACACTCTACATCCTGCTTAGAAATGTTTTGAAGAGTCGTTGGAGAAGCCTACTGGTTTGCACCGCCGTCACGTTCTCTTTTGGTTTTTGGTTCTATGGAAGCACTATCGAGGATAAAATTATCCCTCTTTTCTTTTTACTTTTATCCTTCGGTTTTTTACTTTTGTCCTTTCAAAGGCCTACTTTAAAGATGTTCGCCTTGGTGGGGATTTTCAATGGGCTCGCGATTCTGTTCCACCAGCTGAATATCCTGTTTGCCGCTACCGTTCTTGTGGCTATCTTTCTCAACCGCAGACGACGAGTGATAAAAGACAAGACAACAGCTGTCTTAACTTATGCTGGGTGTGTATCCATACCGGTTGTTTTGGCGTATCTTCTCACTCTGGCTTTTGTAATTAAGCCAGGCTCACCTGCAGAGGCGCTTTACTGGCTTACCAGCTACGCGCATGCCGGACAATACGGTAATTTAGAATTATTGTCACCAATAAAAGGGTTGATAGGTTTCTCCCATTCGTTTTTAGGCGGTCATTTCCTGTTTTCTGTCGAAGGCTTAGGCTCTTTCATCTCCTCAGCCTTGAGTGACAAATCCCTGGCGGACCAGCAGTTTCTCGCCAGTCATACTAGTGCGTTTCAGGCTAAGGCCTTTCTTCTCGGGATTATTCCTCTAGCTTCAGTATTTATCGCCGCACTAATTTCTTATGTGCGTTCATGGCGAGAAATCTGGAGAGAGCACAATTCTCTTTTGAGTTTATCCCTTGCCTGGCTTATTCCCTATGCTGTGTTCACCGCCTGGTGGGAACCATTTAATGTGGAATTCTGGGTGGTCACTCTCATTCCCGCTTGGTTGATTATTTCCCTGCCGTTTTTTACCTCCGGTTTGATGACGAAAATGCAACGTGGATTCCAGAAGTCAACGTACGTAATACTACCTCTGGCAATCGTCTCCATGCTTTTGGTAAACCTTTTTGGAAGCATGCTACCTCTTCACTCTCCGGAGCTTGACTATTACCTGCAGAAATCGTCGTGGTACAGTGATAACGCCAAGCCGGGTGACTTAATTATTTGTAGCCGAGGCACACTTTGGGGAGAGTACCTGAGGCACTATACCAAAGCCGAGGTGATAGGTGTTGCTGAAACGTTGCGAAAAGAAAACGATACCAGCAGTATTATCGACCAGAAAATTTGTCAGATACTCGGTTCCGGGGGACTGGTCTATATCACTTCTGATGCAGTTCAACCGGATGCGGCGGTTCTCAAATCTTACGGATTAGACGCAGCTGACTTCGCTGGTCTCTGGGCAAGCTATCGCCATTCGTGGGTTGAGGTTGATATCGCTGCTGGTGATGTAGTCTATATCGTGAGTGCTATCCGATAGGCAAAAATAGGCGCTGGGCGAGAATGGAATAAAGGGGAGTTGATAAAATTATTACAAAGCCGCTGGCGTTGACCAAACCTCGTTTTCAAGATATAGTTTAGGATATAATCTTGCCGCATCAGGCTGCGTTGACTCGCAACTGACCAGGAGGTTAAAGGATGAGCATTGATGTAGTTGTCATCGGCGGATTTGGCCATGTGGGGTTACCTTTGGCCATTGTTCTGGCTGACCGCGGGAAAAAGGTCTGTGCCCTTGACATTGATAAGCAGAAAACCACTCTAATCGAGCAGGGCAGAATGCCCTTCATCGAAGAAGGTGCCGAGGAAATCCTGCGGCGGGTTTTGCCAACGAACCGATTGAAATTATCATGCGACCCCTCGGTTATATCGGAAGCCGATACAATAATTGTCACCATTGGTACTCCGGTGGATGAGCATCTCAACCCCGAATTCGAAGGGATGTACCGGATGATTGATTCTTACCTGGAGTTTTTCCGGGATGGTCAGTTGATAATTATCAGGAGTACCGTGTATCCCGGCACCACGGAAAAGTTAAAGCATTTGTTCCTAGAGCGGGGTAAAAACCTGGAACTGGCTTTTTGTCCGGAACGGATTGCCGAAGGCGCCGCCATCAAAGAGTTACAGACACTCCCCCAGATAATTTCTTCCTTCAGCGAAGATGGGCTAAAGAGATGCCGCCAGCTTTTCAGCCTGCTAACTAAGGATATCCTGGTTCTTGAACCGGTAGAAGCCGAACTGACCAAACTATTCAATAATGTGTGGCGGTACGTAGAGTTCGCCACCGCTAACCAGTTTTTTACGATTGCCAACGACCACGGCGCTGACTTCTACCGCATCCATCACGCGATGACCTATAAGTATGACCGGGCGAAGAATTTGCCCAGGCCTGGATTTGCGGCTGGCCCGTGCCTTTTTAAAGACGCCATGCAGCTGGCGGCATTTAATAATAATACTTTCTACATGGGACACGCCGCCATGCTGACGAACGAAGGGTTACCCAACTACATAATCAGCCGGTTGAAGCAAAAATATCACCTCGATGAGATGACCGTAGGCGTCCTCGGCATGGCTTTCAAGGGGAACATCGATGACCGCCGCGAGTCACTCTCCTACAAGTTGAAAAAGATACTAGCCATCGAGAGCCATAAAGTCCTTTGCTCCGATGTGTATATTAAAGAGCCGGGATTCGTTAGTACCGATGAACTAATCAAACAAGCCCAAATCATCATTCTGGCGACTCCGCATCGAGAATACGCTGACCTCAAGTTCTCCGACGAAAAGGTGGTGGTTGATGTTTGGAATATGTGGGGAAAAGGGTGCGTGATATAATTGGCCAGCAGGAACCCCGAGATGCTCTCCGTGGTTTGTCCCGTCTATAACGAAGCTGACAATATCGAGCGTTTGATGAGCCGGCTGTCGGCTGAAGTTTCAGTTCCGATGGAGGTCCTCATCGTATATGACTTCGACGACGATAATACGATTCCGGTAGTGCAAAAAATTGCCGGCCAGTATCCTTTCGGCATCAAACTGCTCAAAAACAAACTCGGTAGCGGTGCCTTAAATGCCTTAAAGACAGGCTTTAGCGAGTCCCATGGTGAAGCAGCACTGGTAGTAATGGCTGACCTGTCAGATGACTTTTCCATCGTCAATGAGATGTATCGCTTAATCAATGCTAAAGGGTTCGACATCGTTTGTGGTTCGAGGTACATGCCCGGCGGTAAACAAATCGGCGGCCCGGTGCTTAAGAAATTCATCTCCCGCTCCATCGGGCTCTCCCTTCACTACCTGACGGGAATCCCAACCCGCGATGTGACCAATAGTTTCAAAATGTACCGGCTCCCGTTCTTACAAGGGATAAAAATCGAAAGCACAGGTGGCTTTGAAGTTGGCATGGAACTGGTAATTAAGGCCTTCACCAAAGGGGCCAGGATTACCGAACTTCCGTCTGCCTGGAGTGACCGGACGGCCGGACAGTCACGTTTCCGGATGTGGAAATGGGCTCCGTATTACTTCCGGTGGTATCTTTACGCTTTCAAGAGTCTATGGAGTCGCAAACGGAGTGCGGCGTGACACTAAAGGGTCGCCCGATTATCCGGGGTGCCATCGGCGTTTTGCTGGGTAGTGCCGTATTGTACCTGCTGTTCCAGCGAATTAGCCCACTCGCTTTGCTGAATGAACTGGCCCAGGCCGACTGGATAAAACTGATATGGGCGACGGTCTTCATCGGGCTATCGTACGTATGCCGGTCGGCTCTTTGGAAGGCACTGATGCACCGGTTCCATCATTACAATTATGGCGCCGTGTTCCGCTCCACGATGATTGGCTATCTCCTGAACAACATCCTGCCCGCCCGGCTGGGAGACGTGGCCAGAGGTGTTTCTTTACGTCTGACCAGGGGTGGTAATAGCGGCTCCATCTTCGGCAGTCTGGCCCTCGAACGTATCCTTGATGTCTCTATTCTCATAAGCTCGCTCGGTATATTGCTTATTTACCTTAACCTCCACTACGTATGGCTCGTACGCAGTGTCATAATCTTAGGTTCGCTGGTTATCGCCTTTTTCGTCATAACCGCCATCTTAAAATGGTGGGTGAAACACCACCCCCTCTCACCTCCGTTGGTGAGAATGGAAAAATGGGTTTCCAGATTGGCGGTGCTGAAGAATTCAAGAGCGTTTATCGCGAACTTAGGCGACTCAGTCGGACTGAGTAATGCTCGTCGGGGTATTCTGTGGCTTTTAGCCACCTGGTTGGTGACCTTCTGGGGGCTCTACTTTGCTTTTGATTCTTTGAATTTAACACGCCAGCTTGGTTTGTTGCAGGTAGCCTTAATCCTCAGCATTGCCAGCCTAGGACTGGCGATACCCTCTCTGCCGGCTTCACTGGGCACTTATCAGGCTGCCTTTGTCTTTGGAGCCAGGCTAGTTGGACTGGCCGACACCAGCGCCGTTTCCGCTTCCTTTCTCTATCAGGGATTATGGGTAGTTATCACTTCAGTTCTGGGTTTGATTTCGATGGCCTGGGAAGGAATAAGCTTTAAGAGATTACTCACCCAAATGGGGAACCAGGGAAAAGACGGAATGTTGTCCCAATGATAGTTGTGAGCTGGACACTAAGATGAAAGGGAAACCGTTTAGACCGTACCTTCTGGCAGCAGTGCTGGTTGTGCTACTTCTTTTACCACACCTTTTCTTTTTTAACAACGGCTATGTTGATGTTGAACCATATTATGTGCAGTCAGCTTCGGATATTGCGGAGCATGGTGCACAAGCCAATCTTTCCGAATATTTCACCCGTATTGCCAATCCCGCTCTTACATCATTAATACTTTCGGCGAGCTATAAACTGTTCGGGGAAAGCCCGGCAATCAGCCGCATGACCATATTTCTCCTGTCTTTCCTCTTCTCAATTTTTTTGTACTTCTACCTCAAGAAGAAAGAAGGAGTTTTTATCGCTTTTGTGTCGTCTTTACTGGTTATCGTCAACCCTTTTTTCATCGTTTACTCTCAATACGTAATGTCCGACGCTCCTTTTCTAGCTTTTTCTTCGGTATCGTTACTACTGTTGCTCTATGCCAGCTCTTCCAAAAGTGAAATCGTATCTTCAGCCACGCTTGGTATCTCACTGGCCACCAAGTACGTGGCGGTTATTCTTTTTCCGGTGGTATTCATCTACTCCTTACTCAAGAACAAGGTTATGACACAATTCACCAAAACGAGACTTCTCTCAGTAGTCCGGTTTAACCTCTGGTATTTCGCTTTAACTCTTCTGGTGAGCGTACCTGTTGTTGTAATCGCTTTCAATTTCATAAGTAGCCTCCGCTCGCCTAAGTACGAATCAACGATTGTTCTGGACGCAAGTAGTTTCCTGCCCCACCTTTTCGCCTATTTGTTGTGGCTCGGACTGTTCATTGGCCCATTCTTTCTGATTTTTGTTCTTGATTTGTGGAAACGAATCGGGACAATCAAGTCCCTCACGTTGATTGTTGGCCTGGTGGCTTTTACGCTGATAGTCTCGCTTTTCTTCCCCATATCTACCTTACACGTTCAGCAAGGCTATTTTGGTGAAATGAACCTCAGCTGGCTGGAGTCAGTTGTTCCCGCCCCATACCTGTCAATAGCTCTTTTTTTAGTGCTTCTGGTGGCTGAATTCTTCGTTGCCCATCTCACGCTTGATTTGATGCAGACAACAGACAACAAAGCGCGCACTCTATTTTTCTGGATTATAATTCCCATTGTGCTGATGTCGTTCACCCGGGCAGCGAACCGGTATCTGTTAACGATACTAGTCCCCCTATCACTGTACGGTGCTCTCGTGGCAAAACGAGTGTTCTCCGGGCACGCCAGAGACTTTGTTATAATTGTCCTAGTCATTCATGCTCTGATTTTCGTTTCAGTTGGTTTCTATTCGAATTATTACCTGCAACAAAGAGGGCTGGCCGCCTCAATTGAGATTCAGAAATAATGGCTCGGAAAGCGAAATTTAAGGAGGCATAACTTAATGGCTAAAGTACTTGCTCTGGGTGGTGCTGGATTTATCGGCTCTTACGTGGTAAGAGAGCTATTGGAACGGGGGCATCAGGTCACTGTTGTGGATAATTTCTCCAAGTATGGTTTTCTCCAGCATGATTTTTATGCGAATCCGAACTTCACGCTGAAAGTCAAAGACCTGCGAGCCATGTATCCGGCTGAATTCAAAGGTTATGACTTCATCCTTTGTCTGGCGGCGCTTATCGGGGGAATAAAATACTTCCATCGAATACCCTATCAGATTGCGAGGGACAATACTGAGATTCTGTCCCGCGCTATCGATAGTACATTGGCGGCATCTCCTGAAGCCACTTTTATCTATTTCTCTTCTTCGATGGTTTATGAGCGAATGCAGCGGCCGGTCACAGAGCAGGATGCGTTGAACCAGCCGATACCTATCACCAACTATGGTATGCAGAAACTATTCGGCGAATTTATCGTCCGGGGCGCTCATGATGAGTTTGGTCTGCATTATCTCATCGTGCGGCCCTTCAACGCTGCCGGCAGCGGAGAATTACCCGAAATGAACAGCGAAGGCCACGTTGAATTCGGCATGGCCCACGTTATTCCCGATTTTGTCTATAAAGCAATGACCAAACAGACTCCTTTTGAAATTCTCGGCGACGGCGAGCAAGTACGGACCTTCACCCACGCCAAAGACGTTGCCCAGGCATTAGGGATGATGCTGGAGAAACGTGTCAGGGACGATGACTTCAATATCTGCGGTAATAATACTTACAAAATGGCTGATTTAGCTCAGAAGGTATGGGCGAAGGTCAATCCTCAGGTTGATTTCCCTCCTTTCAAGCATCTACCCGTACCACCCGCTGACGTGAGATTCAGAATTGGCAAGTCAGAGAAGGCAAAAGAGATGCTGGGTTGGGAACCAAAGTACGACCTGGATTACATTGTTGACGATACCCTGAATTTTATCAAACAACGAATGGGGCCGGGAAAATGAATTTCTACCAGGAAGTATATTCAAGGCGGTGGGCAGCCCGGGAACTGGAAAGGGTCAACAAGGTCTGGCAAGTACTTACCCGGACCTACTTCCAGAAAATAGTCGGCAAAGACGCAAGAGTGCTGGACATCGGCTGTGGATTTTGCCACTTTCTCAACCACTTGCAGGCTAAGGAGAAAGTCGGTGTCGACGCAAATCCTTCAGCGGGAGAGTATGCGGACAAAGGCGTAACCTTCATCCACATTGATGACCTGAGCTTAAAGATGTTGTCCGACGGACATTTTGACTGCGTTTTTCTAAGCAACTTTCTCGAGCATCTGGACAGTTCTCAGGACGTAATTGCTATCTTGAAGAGAGTGAAGGAACTGCTCGTACCGGGCGGTAAGGTTATCATTCTGCAACCGAACTTTCGCTTGCTGGGCCCGGCTTACTTCGATTTTATCGACCATAAGACCATTTTGACGGACAGAAGCGTAGAAGAGGCGCTCAACATCGCCGGTTTCAGCTTACAGCGAAAGATTGTACGGTTTTTACCTTATGCCACAAGAAGCAAGCTGCCCCAAAACGATTTCTTCGTACGACTTTATCTGCACCTCCGTCCGGTGTGGCTGGTAATGGGAAAACAAAGCCTATTTGTCGCCACGAAGTAACGAAGAGGAGTGGAAATTGTAAAGCCGCTGGATTACCTAATCCAGCGGCTTTACATTAACTAAAGGCTCAACACTTCACCAGCCAGCGATAATATGGTAGCCCTTCCAGGAAGTGAAACCTGTGCCAGCACTGGCCGGGAAGCTAAAGCCAGCATACGGAGTCGCCTTGTACAGACTCTCGCTCCCAGGAGCAGGGTTAATGTAGTAGTAGATGCTGGGCGTATCGGAAATATAGGCCAGCCAGTACACCGTCCCCAAGGTGACCGGCGTGGCCGTGATGGGAATGCTGTTCCATCCCGCTACCACCGGCGAGTCGGTATTGACGGCCGCTAACAGGTCACCTGGCTGCCCGGCATTGTCAGAGTAGATGGCTACCTTAACATTACCGCCACGGATAGCCTTGATACCAATATTGGTGACAGTTCCGGTAGCAGACGCCGTGTACTTGTCCAGCAGGAAATATCCGGGGCTCTCACCCGATGTCGCCGCTACGTTGCCGGTGCCGATGAGTTGCGGTGAAGAGGTGCTGAAGCTGGCCGTCTGGCCACGGAGCGCTTTAACGCGATCAGCAGCGGCTTGGCGGTCCGCCTGCGTGGTCTGCCCCATCCGCGGCATGGTCTCATTGTCGGTACTAGTGGGAGCGCCGTCGGTAAATGGACTAAGCGGGTCTAACGCTTGCGCCGGAGTGATGCCCCAGGCAAAATTGGCGGCAACTAATACCAGCGTCAGCAGAAACATCAATAATCTACGTCGATACATGGGGAAACCCCTCCTTCTTGGTAACACTTATCGTCAATCCGCCTAGCCTTCATACGAAAGCTCTTACGGGCAATACTGAGTAGGTCTGAAATTTCCATTGATACATATAGCCCTCTACTTCCTTTACCAACAAGCTGGCTTACGGAACACCTTGTGCGTCCAGGTATAAGCCGCTTATAAACAATACTAGCGTGGTCAACATTAAAAAGTTATAAAATGTTACGGCGGAAATATTAAATTTTTATGACACTTGTCCCACTTGACAAGACACGTTCAGCGCCTTAACATCATACCTAGAGAGTCTATGTACAATTCATGCGTAGCTAACGGGAATGACCTGAGGGAGATGTTTGCCGCCGCCACCCGGTGGCTGGAGAAAATCGCCCCTTACATTAACGCGCTGAACGTCTATCCGGTGCCGGATGGCGACTGCGGCACGAACATGCTCTTCACCATGCGGGCCAGTATCGCTGAAGCTAATCAGACTGAGAACGCGACCGTTTCATCGGTGGCCCGGGCAATGGCTAAGGGGGCGCTGATGGGGGCGCGGGGTAATAGCGGGGTAATCCTGTCTCAAATCTGGCGCGGCCTGGCCCAGAGTTTGAATAATAAAGACGTCATCGATGGCCAGGGGCTGGCCGAGGCCCTCTCCGAAGCCTCGCAGACCGCTTATCGCGCGTTGAGCCATCCGGTGGAAGGCACTATCCTAACCGTCGTTAAAGCAGCCGCCACGGCCGCCCGTGATAAAGCCGACGGCCGCGAATGCAACCTGATAGCTGTCCTGGAAGCTGCCGTCAATAATGCCCGGGAAGCCGTCATTGAAACACCTAACCTTCTTTCCGTTCTGAAAGAAGCCGGGGTCGTCGATGCCGGCGGCCATGGTCTGTACACCCTGCTCGAAGGAGCCTTACTTTATCTCAAAGGCGAGACGGATGGCCGCACTCCGGACCAGATAGCCAGCAATATTGCAGTGGCAGCCGAGGATAGCCCGGCATTAGTTGAAGAGGAGGCCTATGGCTTCTGCACCCAGTTCCTCATCAAAGGTAGCCACCTCGATGTCGCCGCGCTCAGGGAAAGCCTGCAGGACAAAGGCAAATCGCTGATTGTGGTCGGGGATGCGGCAACAATTAGGGTGCATATTCACACGCTTGACCCCGATACGGTCACGGCCATGGCTTCTTCGCTGGGGACTTTGCACGATATCGACATCCGCAACATGGATGAGCAACACAAAGACTTCATCCTGATGCATAAGTCTAGACTATCGAAGGCAGGCACAGCGGTTATTGCCGTCGTCAATGGTGATGGGCTGGCCGGCGTCTTTACCGACCTGGGTGTCGCCGCCATCGTCCCCGGCGGGCAGACAATGAATCCCAGCGTCATGGATATTTATCAGGCGGTCGAGGCTGTGCCCTCGGATAAAATTATTATCTTACCTAATAATAAGAACATCATCCCCACGGCCGGGCAGGTCAAGTCGTTGACCAAAAAGACTATCGAAGTGATACCTACCGAGACGGTGCCGCAGGGAGTCTCGGCCCTGATTGCTCTTACGCCTGAAGCCGATTTTGCTACCAGCGTCCGCCTGATGGCCGAAGCCGTAACCTCGGTCAAGACCATCGAAATCACGCAGGCGACCCGCGCCACCAAATCGAACGGCCTGGATATCAACGCAGGTCAGACCATCGGCCTGCTCGATGGCCATTTGCTTGCCAGGGGAGACAAACCGGCCGAAGTTATCCTTGACCTCCTCTCGAAGATGGAAATGGACGGGGCCGGTGTGCTCACCATCTACCCGGGTGCCGGCACCGCCGAAGCTGAGGCGGAACAGGTCGCCGAGCGGATTCGCCAGCGCTACCCGTCCCTCGAAGTCGGACTGGTCGATGGCGGCCAGCCGCATTACAGCTATATCATCTCCGTGGAGTAGCCGCCCACTGTGGGGGCATTTCCTTAGAGTGCGACCTCACCCCCTGCCCCCTCTCCTAAAAGGCGAGGGGGAAATTAAGATAAGAGGGCTTCGCCCTCTTCTAACAACGCCAAAATCACTCAATTGTCTGTCATTCTGGCGAAGGCTTCAGCCCTTCAGGGTGAACCCGAGTTCAGTCCGAGGACGAAGCAATCCCCTTCGATTTTATGAGATTGCCACGCCCGCTGAAGGCAGGCTCGCAATGACAGCTTAAAAAATTCCATTCCTCTCCACGACGGACACTGGGGAAGGGGGCAGGGGGATAGGTTCACACTACTGGCGAGTAAACATGACGTTTTGTTTTCCTCCCACGCTAAGTTATAATATTAAGCATACTTGTCTTTACGGGAGGGAATCGAACATGATGAATGGTGCCGAGTACCGCGCAAGCCTGAAGAAGCTGAAGCCGAAAGTCTATTATATGGGGCAGCAGATTGAGAACGTGGTAGATAATCCTGCCACCGCCCCCCACGTCAACGCCGCCGCCAAAATTTACGATATGGCCAGCGACCCGGTCTATGAGGAGTTATTAACGGCCACCTCCCACCTGACCGGCCGGAAAATCAACCGCTTCACCCATATCCATCAGAGTGCCGACGACCTGGTGAAAAAGGTCAAGATGCTGCGGGCCATCGGGCAGCAAACGGCCAGTTGCTTCCAGCGCTGCGTCGGCTTCGACGGCCTGAACGCTATTTATCAGGTGACCTACGAGCTCGACCAGGCGAAAGGCACCGACTACCACCAGCGCTTCGTGAATTACCTGAAAATGGTGCAGGAGAAAGACCTGATGCCTTCCGGCGCGATGACCGACCCCACGGGCGACCGCAGCCTCGACCCCGGCGCCCAAGCCGACCCCGACCTTTACCTGCATATCGTCCAGCGAAAAAAGGACGGCATCGTGGTACGGGGGGCCAAGGCACATATTACCGGCTCGGTCAACTCGCACGAACACCTGGTAATGCCGACCGCCGCCATGAAACCCGGCGAGGAAGACTACGCCGTCTCTTTCTCGGTACCCGTCGATGCTCCGGGCGTGCTCCATATCTTCGGGCGACAGACCAATGACGACCGCAAGTGTGCCGGCTGCGGCATCGACGTCGGCAATGCCGAGTACGGTATCGTCGGCGGCGAGGCCCTGGTGGTCTTCGACGATGTTTTTGTCCCCTGGGAAAGGGTCTTCCTCTGTGGCGAGGTCGAGTTTGCCTACCCGCTGGTCGAGCGTTTTGCCACCTTCCACCGCCAGAACTACGGCGGCTGCAAAACCGGCCTGTGCGATGTCCTTATCGGCGCTACGGCGGCCGTCGCCGATACGCAGGGTACCGGCCGCGCCGCCCATGTCAGAGAAAAAATCGCCGAGATGATACACCTGGCCGAGACCCTTTACTGCTGCTCTATCGCCTGCTCCAGCCAGGGCTATCAGATGCCCTGCGGCGCCTATTACCCCGACCCGCTGCTGGCCAACGTGACCAAGCAGAACGTCACCCGCAATATCTATGAAATTGCCCGGCTGGCCCAAGACCTGGCCGGCGGGTTGCTGGCCACCCTGCCCTCCGAGCTCGACCTGAAAGACCCGGTGGTGGGTAAGTACGTGGAGAAGTACCTGAAATCGGTGGCGACGGTACCCACCGAGACCCGTATCCGCCTCCTCCGCCTCATCGAGGCCATGACCTGCGGGACGGCCCTGGTCGAGTCCATGCACGGGGCCGGTTCGCCGCAGGCGATGCGCATCATGATACAGCGCCAGGCCAACATCGAGCAGAAGAAGAAACTGGCGGAAAAGGTGGCCGGTATTACCAGATGAGAATTGCCGTCAAATACTGCGGCGCCTGCAACCCGCAGGTCGATTTAACGCAAATTGGCCGCGACCTGACGGCGCTGGTACAGGCAAAACGGTGGCGACTGGTGTCCCTGGAAGGAAATAACCCTGACGTCCTGGTGCTGCTCTGCGGCTGCTCCTTGAAATTCCAATGGTAGTTTTTTTCCTAAAGGATCAGTCTCAGACTCTTGAGATTTTCTTTTCGGATGTTCTGACGGTACAGAGATTTGAGTTTTTAGTGTGATATCCTGGATT
>JBDRLU010000068.1:0-84729 GCA_043812795.1 Chloroflexota bacterium | reverse complement strand
CTCTTCGTCTCTGCCATTACTTCTTCACCTGTTTCTACTTCTTACTGAGGCTAGCATACAACATCGTCCTTAAGAACTAGTTAAAATCAGGTCAAAAATATTAAGAAAATATTACAAAACATTACAAAACCCTTACAGTTTAAACATTCGGGTTGTTTTACTGCCATCCAGATTTTCTTTTGTTGACACGGCCCTCATTTTGTCTCTCCTCCCTTGTTCATCCTTCACTTTAAGACCGACGGATTATTGCTCCCCTAAAAAGAGCGTTAAGATTTCATTAAATTCTGACTGATAAATTGAACTCATTACCCCGATTTCTCATTACCTTAGTTAATTTCGCCCTACTTCATCCCCAAAATTTATCTTAAAGGGTATTGACAAATGACGAATTGTGTTACAAAATGGTTAAAAGTGGTGAATAGTGGTAAATAATGGAAAATTAGCTGGAATTGCGATGTTTTTAGGCGAGTTCGAATACAAAATTGACGAAAAGGGTAGAGTGCCTATTCCGCCCAGGTTCAGGAAGGAACTGGAAGAGGGCATGATACTGACGGTTGGTGCGGACAAATGTATTACCGGTTACCCGCCGGCAGAATGGACGAAACTGGCGGCAGCCCTGACCACCGGCTCGGCTACTCCCAGCAAGTTGCGGCGATTGAGCCGGGCGATTTTCGCCACTGCCTTCAGCCTAAATCTCGACCGGCAGGGGAGAGTGGCCGTTCCCGCTCCGTTAAGGGAGTACGCCGGGATTGAAGGCGAAGTAGTCATTACCGGTGTCAATACCTACTTCGAGTTATGGGCTAAAACGCTCTGGGAGTCTGAAAAAGCTACCAGCCAGGAACAGGCCTGGCAGATTATCGAAAGCCTAGAACGGCATTGAGGAGTGAACGATGCCCGAAGTTCATATCCCGGTTCTAGTTAAGGAGACCCTGGAGGCACTCGCGGTACAGCCCGGGGGTCGCTATATAGACGGTACTCTTGGTACGGGCGGGCACGCTGCGGCTATTCTGGAACGCAGCTCTCCCGGAGGGCAGTTGCTGGGCATCGATGCCGACCCGGAAGCAATAAACATCGCTCGGGGCAAACTGGCAACCTTCGGTGACTCTGCCATTCTCGTCAACGATAATTTCGCCAATCTAAACGCCATTTGTTTTAAATACGACTTCGTGCCGGTACACGGCATTCTCTTCGACCTGGGTCTTTCTTCCCTTGAGCTAGGCAGCAGCCGAGGCTTCAGTTTCCAAACGGACGCGCCGCTGGATATGCGCTTCGACCCCAACCAGAAAACCACGGCCGGGGAAATTGTTAATACCTACTCTGAAGCTGAGCTGGCCCACTTGTTGCGTACCTATGGCGAAGAAAGTCTCAGTCAACCGATAGCCCGTCGTATCGTGCAGGAACGTCCGATAAGGACCACTCTCCAGCTCGCCCGACTTATCGAACGGGTAGCCGGCCACCGGCGGGGCCGGATTAACCCGGCGACGCGGACTTTTCAAGCCTTACGCATCGCGGTGAACAACGAGCTCGAGCATCTGAAAACAGCCCTGAAGCAGGCAGTGGGTCTCCTCGGTTATAGGGGCAGGCTGGTCGTTATCAGTTACCACTCTCTGGAAGACCGCATCGTCAAGCAATTCATGCACGAAGAATCCAGGGACTGTATCTGCCCTCCCGGCGCCCCGGTCTGTACGTGCGGACATCAGGCGGCTCTACGTCTGGTTAATAAAAGGGTTATTACGCCAACCCCGGACGAAATCAACCTCAACCCACGCTGCCGGAGTGCCAAGTTGAGAGCAGCGGAAAGCCTTTCCATTCCCGAGGAACATTTTCAAATTGTCGAGAAACTTTGTTCACTATCGGCAGTAGAAACTAATGGCTGGCGGAGGCCTATCCTATTAAGGCGACTGAAGGAAGCTTTTTCCGCCGTTTAGGAACTATGGAGAAAGATATTCGATAGGTAATATTGCTTAAATCTTAATTTTATCAGGAGGTGAGCTATGGGTAAGCGGACAACTATTGCGGCTATCGATGTTGGTACCACCAAAATATGTACCACCGTTGCCGAAGTGAATGAGGGCCGTATTATCCGCGTCAGCGGAGTCGGCATCGTACCATCATCGGGAATGCATAAAGGCCTGGTGGTAAGTATCGGTGAAGCTCGTGATGCAATCCGGGATTCGGTTAAAAGGGCTGAACAGACCAGCGGCTATAAGATAGAGTCAGCCTATGTTGGCGTAACCGGCCGTCATGTTACTTCATCGAATAACCGGGCGGCGCTAACTATTACCCGCAATGATAAGATGGTGCGGCCGAGCGACTTAAAACGGGTCATGCAATTTGCTCAGAACATCAAAATTCCCGAAGACCGCAAGCTCATCCACGCCATCCCGCGCAGTTACGCAGTTGACGGGCAAACTGTGGTGAAAAACCCGGTAGGAATGCATGGCCTCACACTGGATGTCGAGGCACATATCATCACTGCCGCCATAAACTCGATTCAGAACCTGGCCCGCTGTGTCCGCAGTCTCGGTATCGATATTGAAGACCTCGTTCTCGAGCCGCTGGCCAGTGGTGAAGCCGTCTTAACGCCGGAAGAGAAACAAACCGGTGTTATCATGGCCGACATCGGTGGTGGCACTACGGATGTGGCTATCTTCCGCGAGGGCGCCATCTGGCATACGGCGGTTATTCCGGTGGCCGGTTATCAACTTACCCGGGACATAGCTATCGGTCTGGGATTACCTTTTGATGTTGCCGAAGAGATGAAACGGCAGTACGGCAATGTTCTGCCGGCCAACCAGATCAAAAAGGATGAGGCCATCCCCGTAGTCGGAAACGGACATACCACCTCCGAGAGGGAGCTCTATGATATTTTGTACGCACGTGTCGGCGAAATTGTCAAGCTCATCTTACTCGAGCTACCACCTTCGGAATATCACACGCTTGTCCCGTCAGGACTGGTTCTTACCGGAGGGAGCTCGAATTTGGCCGGGATAGACTCCTTAGCGAAAAGGATACTGCGGCTTCCGTCTCGGGTGGGTGCCCCGGTCAAAATAGCCGGTCTTACCGATGGCCTCGCCGACCCAGCTTACGCCACCAACGTTGGCCTTTTGCTCTGGGGCGTAGGTCACCAGGATGATAAGAGCCGTCAGTCCCTTGATTTAACCTCTGGTTTACGGCAGATAGTTGGGCAAATCAAGAAATTGATTAGCCGGCAATGGCTATTGAGGAGCTAAATCTTTAAAAATTGGAGGAAGGAAAAATGGCAAAACAAAGTTTCGTACCCAGTTCGGTCAAAATCAAGGTGATTGGGGTCGGCGGTGGTGGTTGTAACGCGGTAACGCGGATGGTGCGGCAGCAGATTCGTGGCGTGGAGTTTATTGCCATGAATACCGATGCCCAGCACCTCGCCGTTACCGAGGCGCCCATTCGTCTTCAGCTTGGCGACAGGGTGACGCGGGGATTAGGTGCCGGCGGCGACCATACTATGGGACGTAAAGCCGCCGATGAAAGCCGTGATGAAATTAAAGAGCTTATCGCCGGGTCAGACATGGTTTTTGTCACCGGCGGCATGGGCGGCGGCACCGGTACCGGTGCGTCACCGATTGTAGCCGAGGTGGCCAAGCAGACCGGCGCTCTTACCATTGGTATCGTGACCAAGCCCTTCACTTTTGAAGGTCGACACCGCTGTGAGGTGGCGGAGGAAGGCATTTCAAATCTAATCAAGAAGGTCGATACCCTCATCATTATTCCGAATGACCGTTTGCTGGCTCTGTGTGATAAAAGAACGAGCGTGGATAGTGCCTTCCAGTTTGCCGACGACGTCTTACGCCAAGGTATCCAATCGATATCGGAAGTGATTACTGTTCCCGGGCTGATTAATCTTGATTTTGCTGACGTCAGAGCCATCATGAAAGAATCCGGCCCGGCCTGGATGTCAATCGGAGTCGGCACGGGAGCCAATCGAGCGGCTGATGCGGCGAAAGCAGCTCTCGCCAGTCCGTTACTGGACGTATCAATCAATGGAGCACGGGGCGTGCTCTTCAACGTCGTCGGTGGCAGTAGCCTTACTCTACTCGAGGTGAATGAGGCTGCCGAAGTCATCCGGCGGGCGGTTGACCCGGAGGCCAATATCATCTTTGGCGTCGTCCATGATGACACGATGGACCACGAGGTACGCATTACTCTAGTCGCCACCGGCTTTGTGACTCAGGGTGGAGTCCTGACCTGGGAACGTGAGGACGAAGTAAACAAACTGCTCCTGGGGTTAAGAGATAACGAAGATAAGCTGGATGCTCCCTCTTTCCTGCGCCATCCACGATTTGCTATCCGCCGCGCGATGCCACTCCCAGCCGAGCCGGAGAAAGCACCTTCGTCTTCCATAATAGAGTAGCGCTTCTCACAAAGAAATTAGCTCTGAGAAAAGGCGGCAGGGGGTTTTCCCCTGCCGCCTTTTCGTTTTATTACGGTGTTTTACTTTAGCCCTTTGAGAAATTATCATAAAAATGGACTTTTTCGACCCTTGGGGAATTTAGTATGCCCCCTTGATTAGTATCGAATTACCTGAATTTACGTTATTATTAGGGGAGAGCCAAATTTTCCTTTCCTCTAAAGGGCAAGATATTAGGCACGTTGGCCTAAGCAGCCGTTATGGAATAGATAGTCTAAAGGAGGAGTCTGAAATGAAAAAGATAGTCATCGTACTGACTGCGGTATTCTTATTATTGTTGGCATTTGTCTCATGTGCCCCGTCAGCAAAAACGACGGAAATGGGAACGGCGACACCGACAACGCCAACAACGCCATCGGTACCCAGACCGACACCATCGCCAACACCATCACCAACAGTTCCGATGCCTCCGCCAGTAGTAATAACAGATGGAGGCACCGGCTATTCATCCGACGTTGAGCGGATGATTGTACGGACGGCACAAATGTCGATGGTGGTCGAGGATATCACGACGACTATTGACCGGATTACCCAGCTTGCCGAAAGCTATAAGGGGTACGTGGTCTCATCGAATAGCTGGCGGGATGGGGAAAGGCTTCACGGCACTATCTCGATACGGATTCCGGCCGGAGATTTCGGCAACGTGATGGCGGCGCTGGCCAGTCTGGCCGTTGAGGTGACTTCACAGAGCACATCGAGCCAGGACGTGACCGAAGAGTATGTTGACCTGACGGCTAAACTGAACAACCTGGAAGCGACGGAGCAGCAGTTGCTCCGCATCATGGAAAAAGCCGAAACGGTCGAGGACATTCTGAAGGTACAGAGCCAGCTTTCCAGTACCCGGGCACAAATAGAACAGACCAAAGCCCGGATGCAGTACCTGGAAAAGACCTCGTCTGCCTCGCTTATTCAGGTAAACCTGGAGCAGTCCAAGCTCGATGCCAAATTCACCGCCGATAAGCGATTTGTCAGGGCCGGAGAGAACGTCCGTTTTATCCCCGAAGTGGCCGGAGGCTTTACTCCTTACAGCTATCAGTGGGACTTCGGCGATGGCAAGACCAGTAATGATGCGGCCCCGGCCCATGTCTATCGGGGCGCCGGCACTTATACCGTTCTGCTTAAAGTCACCGACGACCGGGGAAATATTGCCGACGCCACGATGAGTGACTACATTACCGTACGTCCGGGATGGAACGCCGGCAGCGTGGCCGGTTCCGCCTGGAACGGTTTTGTGGGGTTCCTTCATGTGATGGTCAACATTATTATCTGGCTGGGTATTTTCAGCCCGGTCTGGATTATCGCTGGCGGCATTGTCTACTGGAGGCTACGTCGCAGAAAGAAGGCTTAGTGTCTCGTCAAGTATATTGAATCTTAGGTATGACTAGAAGACACCCATCCTCCTGACCCCCCTTCTCCTGTGGTAGGAGAAGGGGGGTCCCCCTGAAGGGATAAAGGAGAGGAAGTCATTCGTCCAGCTATCAATCTAACAGAGTATTGGAAACTACTGAAAATGAAAAAACTAATTAGCTTTGGCGTCCTCATTGGGGTGATGATTCTTGTTCTCTCTGCCTGCCAACCGAAAGAGGTAAAAATTGCCTTCGTGTCCCGTTCGGAAAACGTTACTGGCAATTACAGTTTTATTTTCTTGATGAACAAAGATGGGAGCAACCAGACCGACCTGGCCTTGTGGCCATCTTTTGCCGCCCCCGACCCCCGCCAGTTGTGGTCGAAGGATGGGACAAAGCTGGCTTACATCGAGTATAAACGGGAAGAGTCGGCTGCCACCTGGCTCTGTGTCGTTGATGCCGATGGCAGTAACCGGCGCCGGCTTCTGGATATTAGCGGATACCATGTGGACAATATCGCGATGTCGCCCGATGGGAATACTATTCTCATGGCCTATACCACACCCCGCTCCGTGGAAGTACCGCACGAGGGGCATATCGATATCGAGACGAACTATGTCAGCAATATCTACGCAGTTGATGTCGCCACGGGTACCGTAAAGCCGCTGACTGACTTCACCGGCATCAAGGCGGATAGAGTCGTTTTTTCACCCGATGGCCGGCTGGTTGCTTTTGTCGGCCGTACCGATGACCCATATACCGAGCTTAATATCTATATCATGAACGCCGATGGCAGCAACTTGAGAAAACTGACCGATTATCATGTTTTAGAGTTGCTTAACCCCGCCCATTCCTTATACTGGTCACCCGATAGCCGGAAAATTCTGGCGGTCCCGGAAACGATGATGCTAAGTGACATCGAGTATTACACCGACCTTTACCTCATCGATGTGGCCAGCGGTGAGACTATCAACCTGACCAATAGCCCCTATACCGATGACTTTTACCCGGCGTGGTCGCCCGACGGTAAGAAAATTGCCTTTGTTTCGGGTAATTCTACCAGCGGCTACAACATCAATACTATGAATGCGGATGGTAGAAATATGGCGAAAGTAGTTGATAACGCCGGTTTTCCTTCGTGGCTCCCCGATGGCAAGCGAATCATCGCTACCAGTAGTGAAATATCTTTACGCAGCAAGATATTCATCATTGACGCCGATGGCCAAAATCTTCAAGGTATCTCCAATAGCCGGGGCAGCTTTCCGCTCTGGCTATCGAAGTAAGCCGGTCATCAAGTTATCTATACTACCAGACCTTATTGTCATTCTGAACTTGATTCAGAATCCAAAGAGGAAGAAAATTATCTCATGGATTCCAGCCTTCGCTGGAATGACATGGTTTATAATTTAGCAGAATTTTGACCCGAAAAGAATATTGACAGACACTACAGGTTGTAGTATAGTAGCCTCGCTGTGCTACAGGTTGTAGAGTGGGGCCATGAATTGTCCTTATTGCAATTATCGTGATTCGAAGGTGGTGGACTCCCGTGACGTGGGGGGGAGCATCCGGCGGCGGCGGTAATGCCTGAGCTGTGGTTCTCGCTTTACCACCTACGAGCGCCCTCAATCAGCCAGCCTGTTCGTCATCAAGAAAGACCAGCGGCGCGAAGAGTTCAATAAAGGTAAACTAACGGCCGGTATTCGTAAGGCGTGCGAAAAGCGGCCCCTGCCGAGCGGGGCCGTGGAGAAACTCGCCGACGATATCGAAGCCGGGCTCTACCGTCAGGGACGGGTGGAGGTGACCACGGCCGCCATCGGCGATATGGTGATGAACGGGTTGAAGAAGCTGGACCATATCGCTTACATCCGCTTTGCCAGCGTCTACCGGGAATTTGCCGATATCACGGCTTTGAAACAGGAAGTGGACAGCCTGGTTGATAAAGCAGAGGCATCTTATTCGAGCAGCCAGCTACCATTGTTGCCGGCTGACGAATTAGAACTGGTAGGGAGGAGACGCAGGGGGGCTCGGCGATGAACAAGTCTAATCAATCGGATGGGAGACTGAATCGTACCGCTATTGCCCGGGCGATTTTTGCGGCGGCTGAAGCGATGGGCATGGCTGACCGTGAGCAAATCGAGCAGCTTACCGGTCAGGTCATTGAACGTCTGGAAAAGCCACGAACTTTACCGGGTATGGAGGACCTTGTCTCACCGACACGCCGACCGAAGCACCAGCCCAGCGAGTCGGAAGTCGAGACTATTGTGAAAGAAATCCTGGCGACAAAAGTAATCGTAGCGAAAGAGGAGGTAAAGCCTGTGGTGGAAGCAAAAACACAAGCTGAGCCGGAAGTTGAAGCTGCTTCCGGTATTAAACTTACTGAAAATGCGCGCCAGGTCCTGGCGAAAAGATATCTGAAAAAAAATAAAAAGGGCGAGCCTTGCGAGACGCCGGAAGAGATGTTCCACCGCGTGGCGCGTTCGATTGCGGCGGCTGAACTGATTTACGACCCCAAAGCCGATGTTGCCGCCAGAGAAGAAGCGTTCTACCGTCTCATGACGAGCCTGGACTTTTTGCCCAACTCGCCAACCTTGATGAATGCCGGACGGGAACTCGGACAGCTTTCCGCCTGCTTTGTCCTGCCGGTAGAGGACTCGATGGAGTCCATCTTCGATGCCGTGAAAAATACGGCGCTCATTCATAAGAGCGGGGGTGGCACCGGTTTCTCATTCTCCCGTCTCCGGCCGGAAATGGACCGGGTGGGGACGACGGGTGGTGTCGCCAGCGGGCCGGTATCCTTCATGCGCGCCTTCGATACGGCTACCGATGTTATCAAGCAGGGCGGGATGCGCCGCGGGGCCAATATGGCTATCCTCAGTGTTGACCATCCTGATATCGAAAAATTCATCGAGGCCAAGAAAGACCCGACAGCCTTCACCAATTTCAACCTCTCCGTAGCCGTCACCACCGAATTTATGGAGGCGGTCAAAGCCGGCACCGAGTATAACCTGGTCAACCCCCACACCAAGAAGGGCGTAAAGAAACTGAATGCGAAAGAGATTTTTGACAAAATAGTCGAGATGGCCTGGCGGACTGGTGACCCAGGTGTCGTCTTTATCGACCGCATTAATCAGGATAATCCTATGCCGCAGTTCGGTCGTATCGAGAGCACCAACCCCTGCGGTGAGCAACCCCTCCTCCCTTACGAGTCCTGTAACCTCGGCTCCATCAATCTCAGCCGGATACTATGCAGCAGTAACGGTACTGCCAGTGCCAGAGAAATCGACTATCCCAAACTATCCCGGACGGTAAGGATGGCGGTCCGGTTCCTCGATAATGTCATCGATGTCAATAAGTTCCCGCTGCCGGAGATAGAGAAAATGACCAAGCAGGGCCGGAAAATAGGACTGGGAGTGATGGGCTTTGCCGATATGCTGGTACAACTCGGTATTCCTTACGATTCAGAAGCGGCAATCGAGACGGGCGAGGCAGTCATGCGCTTTATCAGCGAGGAAGCCACCAAAGCTTCGGTTGAGTTAGCCAGCGAGCGGGGTGTCTTTCCAGCTTTCGAGGGAAGCGTGTATGATGTCCCCGGCGGTTTGAGAGTACGCAACGCTTCACGCACGACGATTGCTCCAACCGGCACCCTGAGCATCATTTCCGGTTGTTCCAGTGGCATCGAGCCGCTTTTTGCGCTGAGCTATATGCGCCATATCCTTGACGGCGCTCAAATGGTTGAGGTTAATCCCTATTTCAGTGCCACGGCGAAACGTGAAAGTTTCTACTCCGAGGAGTTGATGCAGCAACTTGCCGAAGGTACTCAACTCCACGACATCGAGAGCATACCCGAGGAAACCAAGCGATTATTCGTCACGGCTCACGGCATCAAACCTGAATGGCACGTACGGATGCAGGCCGCCTTTCAGAAATATACGGACAACGCCGTATCGAAGACAGTTAACTTTGCTCATGAAGCGACGCGGGAAGATGTGGCCCAGGTCTATATGACGGCCTATGAGCTTAAACTGAAAGGGATAACTATTTACCGCGACCGCAGCCGGGATACGCAGGTATTAACCCTCGGCACAACCGGGGAAAAGGCCAGCGCGGCCGGACTGACCCCACGGAAGCGGCCCAAGAGGACGACGGCCTTTGTCGAGAAGGTTACCACCGGCTGCGGTAACATCTATATCACAGTAGCTTCCGACGACAAGGGCATCTGCGAGGTTTTCTCGAGCCTGGGTAAAGCTGGAGGCTGCGCCTCGGCCCAGCTCGAATCTATCGGCCGTCTTACCTCTCTAGCACTACGGGCCGGTGTGGACGTGGCATCGATAGTAAAACAGCTCCGCGGCATCCGCTGCCCGTCCATTGCCTGGGAGGAAGGCAAGGCAGTGCTCTCCTGTGCCGATGCTATCGCCAGCGTGATGGAAAAATACATCGATGGCGGCGACCAGAAACCTAAGATTGAAGACTACGGATTGGCCAAGAACCTCGGCGGGCAATGTCCCGATTGCGGCAACCTGCTTGTCTATCAGGAAGGCTGCTTCATTTGCCCGGCCTGCGGCTACACGAAGTGCTAGGGAAAAGAACGTTTGAGAACAAGTCTGCCTAGTTGGCTAACAATATCGGAAAGAAGGTGGCACATGACCTATAGGAACGAACGGGTAATGATATTCATCGACGGTAGTAACATGTACCATTCCCTCAAAGGGGAATTCAGGAGGACTGATATTGACCTGCGTAAGTTTTGCGATAAGCTCATTGACAGACGCCGGCTGATAAGAATCTATTACTATAATGCTACGGTGGGGCGGAAAGAAGAGCCCGACCGGTACATGCGCCAGCAAGCCTTTCTCAATAGCGTCAAAATGATACCTTATTGCGAGGTACGCCTAGGACGTCTGGTCTATTATAACTGGCCCAATACTCCTCCTTATGAAAAGGGAATCGACATAATGTTAACTACCGACCTGCTGACCCACAGTTTCAAGAATAATTATGACGTGGCTATCCTGGTAACGGGGGATAGCGATTACGTCGGGGCGGTGCAGGCGGCGAAGGATAATGGTAAGAACGTCGAAGTAGCTTTATTCGGTAAAGAGCGGACTTCGATGCCTTTGCGTGAAGTGGCGGATAGAATAATAACAATCGACGGCCGTTTTCTGCGGGGTTGCTGGAAGTAGTAAGTACTCTTACTGCGGCTGACTGGCATCGCCCACCACGAAGGCGACGGCATATTGTTCGGAGTCAGAGAGGCTGACGGATAGTGGACCCAGGCCCAGGTCGGTGGCCCTATTTTGGGCTTTGCCGTGGAGATAGACCAGGGGCTTGCCACGAAGGTCGGATAATATCTCAATCTCCCGCCAACTAATACCCCGGGCGCCGGTACCGAGAGCTTTCATCACGGCTTCCTTGGCGGCAAAGCGCGTCGCCAGGCGGGCCGCTTTCTGGCGGCAGAGCTTGAGTTCGGTGGCCGTATATACCCGGTGCAGAAAGCGCTGTCCCCAGCGGGCGACCGCTTGTTCAATCCGCTCGATTTCGATGATATCGACGCCAACGCAGTGCATTTGAGGATTATTATAGCAAAAAGCCGGCGGAACTGTACGGCTCGCTTGTTGGATTACGGCCAGGTATTCTACAATGGTTCCCGGTAAAGCTCTTGATAGCGCTGGCTGAGCAGCTCAAGGTCAGGTAGCCCCGGCCTCGCCCCAGTTTTCGTCATGGAGAATTGGGCAACAATATCACCACAGCGGACACACTCATCAATCGTCTTTCCCTTGAGCAGGCAGTAGAGGAAACCGGCGGCAAAAGCGTCACCGGCACCGGTGGTATCTTCCGGCGTCAATTTTTGCTTACCCGGCTCGGTAATATATTCATATTCAGCGTCTCTAACGTAGCAGACCGCGGTCACCTCGACCTTTTTGCCTACGGTCAATTTCGCCCCCTGCCCCAAAGTAACTACCACCACCTGGCAGCCGTGCTCAAGACAGGTCTTCGCTCCGGTCACAACGTCCTTACCCGTCAACTGCACGATTTCATCTTGATTGAGAAAAAGGACACGCGTCCGGGCCAGGACTGGGTCAAGGACTTTCATCCCTTTGCCGACATAAAGCATCCCCGGCGAGAAACTTATTGGCACTGATGGGTCCAGCTTTTTAACTAATTCCAGCGACAGCTCAAGCTGTCCCTCATCGGCAAAAGACGTCAGGTGCAAGAGCCCGGCCGTATTCAAATAATCGATATCGAGGTCGGCCAATGTTAGCAAACTATTCGCACCCGGCAGGACATAGAGCGAACGTTTACCCCGACTATCGGTAAGGCCGACCACCAGGCCGGTCTTGGCATGAGGTTTGGCCTTTATCCGGCTAACGTCCACGCCCACCGAGCGAAAATCGGCGATGAGCAGCTGGCCATCGGTATCGTCCCCGAGAACACCGACAAAGCCGGTACTTATGCCGAGTTTAGCCAGTCCGTAGATGGTATTGGCCGCCGAACCGCCGGGAGAGAGGATAAACTGTTTGACGACAGCTTCGCCATCGTCGAGAATATGCTCGACCTGGTAGATACAATCCATGTTGAGCGCTCCCAGCCCGACCACTTCAAGTTTAGTCATATTTTATGACCCTATCCCCCTCTAAACTACTACAACGGCTTGCGCCTAGTTACGACCAGTACAATCACCGCAATGATAATGACGCCAGCAATGATACCGATGATCAGGGGAAACCAAGCGGTACCTGGTGGTATGGGAGGCGTCGGCGTGGGTGATGGCATCTCCCGTAGAATATCGTAGGCTTGGCTAATAAATTTGCTCGCCTCAGTGTAATTACCACTGACCCATAGTGATTCACCTCGGTCACGTAGCAAATAAACTTCAGTAAGTTTCTCTTTATACCCATTTACGTTCTCACCTTGGCTACTTAAGAAAGCTATACCGCGTTCGGCTCCTCCTATCCTATCATCAAGCCTCGTAAGCGTATTGTAAACCTCAGTATGTACAGCTAATGGTTTAGTAACTTCCTGATAGTGGATATTTTCTATAGATGTAGCATAACACGAAACCAGTATGGCTACCGTAGAGACAATTACCGCAAGCAATGAAACAGCCAATGTGCCCCACGTCTTGAGCCATCTCTTAAGTTTCATTGAATGAGAAATATCCCAATATACTTTAAACCACCCAAAACTGAATAAACAATTCGAGGTAATTTCATCCCAGCTTCCCCGCTTCTTCACGGACCAGCTTTCTTATTCGCTGGTGAATTTCGATAACGGGGCTTAAATCTTTGCGGCCGGAAAGCCAGTGGAAATAGCCCTGGTCATCCTTACCGCCGATTTTTTCTTTCTCCTTGACTATTCTTTCCACACCCTTTCGCTGGCCCTTCGGCCAGTCCTGAAGCACCCCCGCGAGGTCACCGACAGCTGTCGAGGCGAGGCCGACGGTGGCGTGGGGCAGGGCATACTCGTTGGCATTGAAAGCTACCGCCACTCCGCCGGCGTCTTCCACCGCCTGGAGCATCACCGCATCGGTGATGCTATCGCCAACCGCTACCCATTTCGCCAGTGGCTGGTCATAGGACTGGGCGAATTTATTCAAGGCCGCCAGCTTGCGCCGTCCGCCCACCGGCTTGACCTCTTTAATAGCCGCGCCCAGTCCGGTGGCCGGCAGTTTCTCCCAGAAAAAGTTATCCAGCTGCTGCTTAATCCTCTCATCGTCGGCTACTGGCGACAGGGGCAATATTTCCTGCTCGACCTGACGGAATAACTCAATGTCTTCTTGAGTCAAAGCGACCCGTATTTTATCGAGCGGGAACGGTGTACAGGCGAGATTATTGCTATAGATGTCCAGCTTATGGGTAACGTGTTGGGCATACTGCTCATAAGTGGTCGTAATACAGAATACCTTCCAGCTATTGGACTGCAACCAGGAAATTAACTTGACGGCGCCGCCGGTAAAGGTCGCTTTCGCCGCCAGGCTGGCAATATCGGCTTCGGTGACATCGTGGAGGAGCAAAAAGGGGACGATAAGGGCCAGGGTATCGCCCGGTTCGTAGCCTTCTTTACCGGCCAGCGTCAGCAGGTCATCATAACGGCTGATGACCTCGAAAATTTTGCCACCATCGGGGAAAAGTTTCATTAAATCATAGGCATTGTCCTGAGGCGATAACGGCCCTTCCAGGTCGAAACAAATAAAGTTTGCCACTACCCTGACCTCCTAGTTACTAACGGCTTGTTCTTTCAAATCCGTCTCTATTTCTTTAGTCAGATTATACCCGATGATAACTTTTCCTGCAGCATCGACGACTTTTTTATCCGCGGTTATTTTCACTTTGCCTTCGCCAAAAGCCTTCACGGTGGCAATTATCAAGGGAAATTCCCGGGCCAGCCCATGCTGGCGGATGAGCCGGAACAAAGCATTTCTCGCTGCTTCTCTTTCCGGGTCATCGGCTGGCAGTTTTTCTATTTTTCCCCAGTAGTCGTCAAAAGGTTCACCCCGGATGGAGTAGGTGCAGTAAGTGACCGAAGGTCCTTTGTCCAGCTCCGGCGTGACCAGATGCATCATCACGCCGCTTTCCCGTGCCTTCTTATCAATCAGTTGCCAGATTACTTCCTGCCAGGTGCCGGCCGGCCCGCCGGGTGCGGCCGGGTGCAGGTTAATCATATCATACCTTAGGCACAGCTCCGGCCCGGTTATCAACATATAGCCGGCCAGAACGCACAGGTCAGGATGAAAGTTCTTCAGCCGTTCCATTACCTGGCGGTCGTATTCCAGCCGCCACGAAGGCAGGGATGATTGATGGCTAGCATCGGTAACTGTCTGCTTAGCCTTGAATTTCTGGTAGGAAAAACAGACCAGGGGAATCCGGTACTCATTCACCAGTTTGATAAATAAATCGCTCTCTTTAGCTTCGCCCGGCTCACGGCTACAGAAGACAAAAGCTATTTGAGCCTTAATCTTACCCTGCCGAATACTGTCATTGACCGCAGTCAGGAGGTTGCGGGCAGCCTCATCACGACCGGTCGAGAACCAGCCCAGTTGATAGGGGCTAATTGATATCACCCCCTTTGTGAAAAACAACTAATTATGACCATTATCGAGCGATTTCTTGAGTCGTGCCCAGGTACTGCTGAAGTGGACTAACGGGCTCGACTGGTGCGAGAACACTTTGCCCTTAGCTAAAGCCTTAAGGAAATCCTCCTTACCCTTGAACTCGGGCATCTCAACATAGGTACCGCCGATTTCACCGGGGGTATGGGCATCACTACCAACCGTCCCGGCCAGGTTATGTTTCCGGGCAAAGTTACGTGCCTTTGTGGCGTAAACGGGCAAAGGACTTCTGGCGTTAAACACTTCGATAATATCAATCTGGTCGGCCAGTTTCGCCAGTTTGCCATTATCCAGTTTGATACCGCGCAGCGGGTCGAAGGGGTGGGGAATATTGACCAACCCACCCTGCGCTTTGATTTCAGTCAGGGCTTGCTCGAGAGATATACCGCTGGGAATGCGCTCCTTGAGGAACATACCCATGATTTCACCATTAGGGGTAAGAATCTCCTCAGCCACAATAACGGTAAAGGGGGCCTGACGCTGCATCTGGATAGCACCTTCCACGGCATCGTGGTCGGCGATGGCGATGCAGTTTATCCCCGTATCCTGACAGCGCTCGATTATCTCCTCAAGGGAGGTGCTGCAGTCCATCGAATACAGGGTATGAATATGTAAGTCGGCTCTCAGTAATTTCATTAATATAAAATTGTTCCTTTCCTAGACTCGTATCATTTTGGTGCGTTAGATAGGCTTCTAATCTTGCCTTTCTCCATAACGACCAAATCCTCAATCCTGACGCCACCCCAGCCGGGCAGATAAATACCGGGTTCGATACTGAACACCATCCCGGAAGTTAGCCATTCGGTCGAGTTAGGGCCGAGGCGGGGTGGTTCGTGAGTGGCCAGCCCGACGCCATGGCCGAGGCTGTGCCCGAAAGCATCGCCATAGCCCGCAGTAGCGATAAACTTTCTGGCAAGGGCGTCGGCTTCTTCACCGTTCATTCCCTCACGGATACCATCCCAGGCCGTCCGCTGGGCATTAAGGACGATGTCATAGACCTTCCTGAAAGTAGCATCGGGCGTACCGAGGCAAATGGTGCGGGTCAGGTCGCTGGAGTAACCGGCAAAGCGGGCGCCCACATCAATAACTATCGGCTCACCGTTCCGGAGGGGACGTGACGAGGGTTTGGCGTGAGGCAGGGCGGCATTCGGTCCGGAGGCAAAGATGACTTCAAAGGGAACTGTCTGGCTACCATGCTCACGGAGGAATTTCTCCATCTCCCAGGCTGCTTCAAGCTCGGTCATGCCGGCATGTACCACGCTCTTGATATATTCCACTGCCCGGTCGCCGATGGAAGCGGCTCTGGTCATAAGCTCGATTTCTTCCGGCTCCTTGATTATCCGCAGTGATTCCACCAGCCCCTCTACCGGCACCAGTTGTAATGGAGAGCTGGCTTTCGTCAGTACATCGGTCAATTGTTTGTGCTGGGCCAGAGTAAGATGAGCTGATTCAAAGGCAAGCCGGTTTATGTTGAGCTCGGCCGTCAGTTGGGGGAACCAGTCGGTACTCCCGCTTATCTGAAAAATACGGTAGTCCGGAGCTTCCATCTTACCTTGCTCGATATAGCGGAAATCGGTCGCCAGGACGGCCGTCTGTGGCGTAATCATGAGATAACCGGCCGAGCCATCGAAGCCGGACAGGTAATACCGGTTGTCCGACTGCGAAACAAAAATACCGTCGAGCTTCTGTTCGGCCAGTTTCTGGCGCAGTTTTTGCAACCGGTTACTTACTTTCAAGCTTATCCCCCGGCTGTGCCATCGGGTGAGCCGATAAATAGACCTTCTTCGCCTGGCTTTTGCTGATGTGAGTATAAATCTGCGTCGAGGACAGACTGGCATGGCCGAGCAGTTCCTGGACGACTCTTAAATCAGCCCCCCCGTTAAGCATATGAGTAGCAAAAGTATGGCGCAACATGTGGGGATACACCCGTTTGCCGATACCAGCCTTCTTGGCATATTTCCCTAAAATTACCTGTACCATTCGTTCGGTGAGACGCCTGCCGTAGCGGTTCAAGAAAAGGGCACCGTCTTGCTTTTTGCCCAGCAGCACGGGCCGTCCTTTACTAAGATAGGTGGCTAACGCACTGGCAGCCGGTACACCCATCAAGACCAGCCGCTCTTTGTCACCTTTGCCCCACACCCGAATCTCCCGCGTATCAAGGTTTACGTCAGGCACATCCAGGTTGACCAACTCGCTGACTCTCATCCCGGCTGCATAGAGGAGTTCCAGCAAAGCACCATCGCGCTGTCCCTGCGGTGTAGATGAATCGGGAACCTGGAGCACCCGGCCGATTTCACCGGTAGTGAGAAAACCAGGCAGGCGGCGGTCTAATCTGGGCGAGGAGGTCGTGGCCAGCGGGTTGGTTGACATTATTTCCTCCCGCAGCAGGTAGCGGTAGAAAGAACGAACGGCAGACAGCTTACGGGCGATGCTGGCTTTGACTACACCTTGCTGGGAAAGCTGTACGAGGTAACGGCGTACCTCCGCTTTATCCACGTCCCTGAGCGAGGTTAGTCCTTCGTCTCTGACAAATTGAAAAAAACCGAGCAAATCACTGGTATAATTGCGCACGGTATAGGGAGAAGCATTTCGCTCTACCGTGAGATAATTTAGGTACCTGTCAAAGACCTCTTGCACAATGTTATTTCTTTTCAGATCTCTTGACCTCATTGTATAGCCACAAACCAGTCTTGTCCAGTTATGAATCGGTTGTTTATGGTCGCTCCGTATCCCATTCAATATTTCAAGCCTAACGCAAATGCGAACGGCAAACTTCCCCCTCAAGAACGAAATTTGCTTGTCAAAGGCTGCCTGCATTAATATACATTACGGTAGCTCATTGAGGGAAAGAGGCCCCTATAACTTAATATAAAAGGAGAGGATAATGGGACTGAAAACGCCGGACCAATACAAAGAAAGCCTCCGCAAGATGAGGCCCAATGTCTACAAGTTTGGAGAACTACTTAGCGATATCACCACCCACCCGGCAACTAAAGGGGTAGTAGAAGGACATGCTCAAATCTTTGCCGCTGCCCTTGACCCGGAGCATGCCGGACTTCTCACCACCACCTCACACCTGAACGGTGAGAAGATTAACCGCTATCTCTCGCTCATACAGACGGCCGAGGACCTTATCACCAACTGCAAGATAAAGCGTCTCATGTTTAACCTTACCGGCACCTGCACCGGCGGGAGGTGTGGGGGATGGAGCGCCATCAACGCCATGTGGGCTACTACTTACGAGATGGACCAGCAACTCAGCACAACCTACCATCAGCGGTTGAAGGAATGGCTCGCCTACGCTCAGTCTAATGATATCACTATTTCGGGAGCACTCACCGACCCCAAAGGAGACCGCAGCCTACCTCCTTCCCAACAGACTGACCCAGATATGAACCTGCATGTTGTCGAGGTGCGGCCTGACGGCATCGTCGTCCGCGGTACCAAGGTCATGATTGCCGGTGCCGCCGCCGCCAATGAAGTCTTCGTCCTGCCTGGAAGCGGCTACCGTGAAGCCGACAAAGATTATGCTGTTTCTTTCGTCGTACCTAGGGATATCGATGGCCTCACCGTAGTCGAAGCCCGACACCCCAGCGACATGAGAGAATGGGAGGAAGGGTTCGACAATCCGGTCAAGACCGGCGGTATCTCTCAGGGCTACCTCTTTTTTGAGGACGTATTTGTACCTCAGGAGAGGGTGTTTATGTGTCACGAGTTCCAGTTCTCAGGGTCAGCCGTGACCAATTTCATTCTCCCCTACCGGTCCGCCATCGGCGGCTGTGTGGCCGGACAGGGTGATCTTATGGTGGGGGCGGCGGCCCTGCTCTGCCGCGCCAACGGTCTATCCACCCGCGCCTTTGCCGATAAGCTAACCAAAATGTATATCAACAACGAGACAACCTTTGCAATGGGAGTGGCCGCCGCTGTCTTAGGGAAATTACACCCGTCAGGGGCCTGGCAGAGCGATCCGCTCCTGGCTAACGTAAATAAAGCCCATGTCGCCACATTACCCTATGAAACTAAAGTCCTCGCCCAGGAGATAGGCGGCGGTATCGCTGAAACCGGGTGCATGCCTTCCTCCAAAGACTTCTACGGCCCCAAGCACGGACACCTGGTGCAAAAGTACCTGAAAGCGGCCGCACCCGCCGAAGCACGTGCCCGTGCCGCCCGTATGGTCGAGTGGCTAACTTCAGGGGCAGGCATCCCGGGCTGCATGCACGGCGGTGGTTCGCCCGAAGGCGCCAAGATGGTAATACGGGCTAATGCCCGCCTGGAAAAGTCGGTAGCCCTTGCCAGACGCCTGGCCGGAATTAAAGAGGAAATCACCGAGCCGGAAAGGAAGAAGTAAAGCGCTATATCGCTATCTAATGAGGACTTTACGAGACGAATCCGAAGCCTTGCTCAGGAGATAGTTAAGTCCGAGACGCTTCTGGACTGACACGCTTATTGGCCTTACCGGCGCAAGCTTCACACTGGCCCTGAAGTAAAATATCGTGCTTCTCTAAAACGTAGCCTTTGGGCAAGAGTTGTTTAATATCTGCCGGGCAACCATAGATTTCAAACAATCTATCACATGTACGACAAAGAAAATGATGATGGTGCCCGGCCGGCGCTATTTCCCACCGTGGCGGCTGCCCGGGCAAATCGACCGGCGCTATTTGCCCTTCCGATTGAAGGACTTTCAAGTTTCGATAGACGGTGGCGATACCCAATCGAGTGACTTCACTTCGAGCCAACTCGAGTATTTCATTGACGGATAATGGCCGACCGTACTTTACCAGGACTTTATGAATGGTCTTTCTTTGTTGGGTAGCTCTGACCATGGCCCTCACACTCTTGATAACCAGTTATCACTATTTTAACACCGGTGTTTTTTAATGCAAGTGTTATTACCAGAATGAAGGAATTGACGCTTGCTAAGTTATTGATAATTAGTTATCATTAATTCATTGTAGGAATAAAGAGCAGCAGGATGAGAAGAAAATACGTTGTTTTATCGATGCTACTCACTCTGGTTCTCATGAGCACGATATCCTGTCAGCCATCAGTCACCAGCACCAAGAAATCTATCGTCGTTACTTATTCTGTTCTTGGTTCTGTGGTCAGAGAGTTGGTCGGGGAGAAGGCAACCGTTACCGTTCCCATGCCCAACGGGTTGGACCCGCATGAATGGGAACCATCGGCGAGGGATATCGAGACATTCAACAAAGCCGACCTCGTTATTGAAAACGGACTCGGCCTCGAAGGCGGCATGGAAAAGGCACTCGATTCCGCCAGGAGCAAGGGCGTCAAGTTCTTCACAGCTTCGGATTATATTACCGTTCGTCACGTCGGGCCGGGTGAAGGAATTCCCACCGGAGACCCAGACCAGGCTATCGGTGCTTCCGACCCCCATCTCTGGTCCGACCCGGTAGCGATGAAAGACATCGTTAGCGCCCTCGTTCCGGCGTTGATGGAAGACCTTAATCTGGATATAGCCGCCGAAGCAAGCGACCTGGAAAACCGACTGGATAGCTTGAATGCCGAGCTTGCCAATATCGTGATACAGGTACCCGAGGATAATCGTAAGTTAGTTACGGGCCACGAGTCTATGGGTTACTTCGCC
The DNA here is from genome assembly GCA_043812795.1 of Chloroflexota bacterium. Lineage (GTDB taxonomy): Bacteria > Chloroflexota > Dehalococcoidia > Dehalococcoidales > UBA2162 > JBDRLU01. The sequence goes on along the minus strand of JBDRLU010000068.1, from coordinate 64,225 downwards.
CAACGTTATGGTTTTAGACTGGTGGGAGTAATCGTGCCGAGTCTTTCTTCGCAAGCGGGGGTATCGGCGGCGGACCTGGCTGCCCTTAAAAAAGCTATCATCGATAACCAGGTCAAGGCGATATTTACCGAGGTCGGTACTTCGCCGGCAGTGGCTAAGACCATCGCTGACGAGACCGGCGTAAAGATAGTTGCGTTAACGACGCATGCTTTACCGAGCGACGGCTCATACTTTACATTTATGAGAAATCTCGCCACAGTAATAGCCGATGGGTTAAAATAGAGATAACTATGGACTTACTGATAACACCGTTTTCCACAAATGGTTTTATGCTTCAGGCACTTATTGCCGGGATTCTCGTTTCTATCGCCTGCGCTATTGCCGGGACCTTTATTATTCTGCGTGGTCTGGCCTTTATCGGTGACGCGCTGGCCCACGGTGTTTTACCCGGCATTGCTCTGGCCATTCTGGTCGGCTTTCCAGGGTTACTCGGTGCCGCTATCGGCGCGGCGTTCATGATTGGGGGCATTACGCTGATTACACAACGGTCGCGATTATCTTCGGACACCGCCATCGGCTTACTGTTTGTCGGGATGTTGTCCCTCGGCGTGCTAATCGTGTCCCGCTCGAATTCTTTCAGCGGCGACCTTACCCGAATTTTATTTGGTGAGATTCTGGGTATCAGTGTGCAGTCAATAATTATTCAACTCGTTGCCACGGTAGTCATTTTGGCGATAGCCGTCATCTGCGCCCGACCGTTCTTACTGCTCAGCTTCGACCCAGAACAGGCCGAAGTCGCCGGTTTCTCCGTCCGCCTTTATCATAATATCATGTTGTTCATGATTGCACTTACGGTTATCGTATCTTTCCAGACAGTGGGGACTTTGCTCGTCTTCGGAATGCTCATCGCTCCCGCCGGTGCCGGTGCCCTTCTCGCCCGCCGCATTGAGGCGATGATGGCCTGGGCAGCGCTTTTCGGAACGCTATCGATGTATTCAGGCCTGTTGATTAGTTACTATTTCGACTTGGCCGCGGGAGCCGCCATCATCGTGGTGGCCATTGTAATTTTCTTTATCGTGTTTATTTTACAGAATATTCATCAACGGCAAATAGCTCGTTCCCGGTAGGTGAAATATGGACAGTATGAAGAATATAGCTGATTCAACAACAGGAGGGGCTGGCCTGTCAGTGCCGACCATTGACGGTGCTCCTCTTATCAAGGCGGAGGACCTCGATATCGGTTATTCCAATGAGGTAATTGTGGCCAATATTGGCTTCGAGTTGGGGCCGGGGGAAGCCTTTGCTCTCATCGGTACCAATGGTTCGGGTAAGTCCACCCTCCTCAAGACCATCGTCGGACTGTTGCCGGTTATGGGCGGTCAGTTATCGGTATTCGGCATACCTCCTGGTAATAATCACGAAAAGATTGCCTATCTGGGACAGTTCCATCACGGCGGATTTGTTTTGCCGCTTCGTGTTATCGATGTCGTACGTATGGGTCGGTTCCCGCAGCACGGGCTGTGGAAAAAGATGGGACGGGAAGACGATGAGATTGTACACCATGCGATGGACAGGATGGGTATCGAAAAGCTGGTTGATGCTCCGTTACGTTCGTTATCGGGCGGCCAACAACAGCGTACCTATCTGGCCCAGGTGCTGGCCCATCAAGCCAGCCTGCTGGTGCTGGATGAACCTACTTCCGGCCTTGATGCCGGCGGGCGCGAGCTCTATTTACATGCCCTCAATGACGAGCTGTGCCGCGGTGCTTCCGTCATCATTGCCACTCACAATATTCATGATGAAGCCGCTCTTTGCCGGCAGGTAATGCTCCTAGCCCGCAAGGTGGTTGCTTTCGGTGCGCCGGAGCAAGTGATAACGCCCGAAGCTTTGCTCGAGACCTTCGGCATTGCCGTTACCGGGGAGAAAACCCTTCAAGTGTTCGAATGTCAGCGCCGGGATGACACCGAGCGTCTTGGTCCCAACATGCCAAGGCGCTAACCTTCATTACCAACATGGTAGCCTTGGGATATACTAGCTTGCCCTCAAAATGGCGGAGCACTGCTCCCCGGCTTTAGTCCTCCGGTAACTTCCCCCGGTAGGTGCATTTGGTGCATTTGACCCACTTCTCGCGATAGACAGTCATCAGGCTGCCGCACTTAGGGCAGGGCTGGGGGAGGGGCTTATAGAAGACAGCAAACTTGCAGTTGGGATAGTTGCTACAGCCATAGAAGGTGCGTCCTTTTTTGCTCACTCGCTCGACCAGTTCGCTGCCGCATTCCGGACATCTGGCGCCGGTCTTAAGCTGGAAGGACTTGGTGAATTTACAGTCGGGATAACCGGTGCAGGCTAAGAACTTGCCGAAACGTCCGCTCTTGATGACCAGCGGCTTGCCGCATTTGGGACAGACTTCGCCGGCCGGCTGGTCGGCCAGCTTGACCCTCTCCATAGACTGGGCATCCGTCAGGGTCTTCTCAAAAGGTGTGTAGAAATCTTTAATGACACCGACCCAGTCCCGCTGCTCGCTGGCAATTTCATCCAGTTCGTCTTCCATGCGAGCGGTGAATTGAATATCGACAATATCGGGGAAATGGCGGGCCATCAGGTCGGTAACGAGAAAACCAAGCTCGGTCGGCCGGAAAACACCACCGGTTTTGGTGACGTACTCGCGCTCACGGATGGTCGAAAGAGTGGGAGCGTAGGTGCTCGGGCGGCCGATACCGTTTTGTTCCAGGGTCTTGATAAGAGTGGCCTCGGTATAGCGCGGCGGGGGTTGGGTAAAGCGCTGCTCCGGGAAAAGCCCGAGTAATTTCAGCCCTTCATTCTTTTCCAGTGGCGGCAGGACAGACTCTTTTTCTTCGTCGGCCTGGTCCTTACTTTCGATATAAAGAATGGTGAACCCGGGGAAGCGGTTGACCGTGCTGGCAATCCGGAACAGATATTCGGTCCTGGAGGTACATTTAGCTTCAATATCGACCGTCGTATTATCGAAAAGAGCATTAGCCATCTGGCTGGCCACCATCCGCTGCCAGATAAGCTCGTAGAGCTTGAACTGGTCGGCGGTAAGGTAGTCCTTGACCCTAGCCGGTTCCCGGTGAATGCGGGTGGGGCGAATAGCTTCATGGGCTTCCTGGGCGCCTTTCACGGTACGGCTGAACGAACGGGCATGAGGCGGTAAATATTCCGTTCCATACTTTTCGGTGATAAATTCTCTGGTCTCAGCGACGGCAGTGCGGGCTACCTGGGTCGAATCAGTTCTCATGTAGGTGATAAGGCCGACGCTACCCTCATTGCCCACCGGCAGCCCCTCATAAAGCTGCTGGGCAAGTGCCATTGTGCGTTCGGCGGCAAAGCGGAAATGGCGCCAGGCTTCCTGCTGCAAGGTACTGGTAATAAAAGGCGGCGCCGGCTGGCGGGTAACCTTCTTTGTCTTTATCTGGCGGACGCTATAGTCAGCTTTTTCCAGCTCGCTCTTGATCTCCTCCGCTTCGGCCTGATTGTGAATGTCCACCTTGGTGCCGCTGGTCAGCCCCACCAGTTGAGCCCGGAAACCTTTGGCACCGGCCGTCTTCTTGGCCAGCTCGGCCTCCATCGTCCAGTATTCGACCGAGACGAACTTCTCAATCTCACGCTCGCGGTCAACGATAATCCGCAGGGCCACGGACTGGACTCTGCCGGCGGAAAGCCCTCTCTTTACCTTCTTCCAGAGTAACGGGCTGATTTTATAGCCGACCAGCCTGTCCAAGACACGCCGCGCCTGCTGGGCATTGACCAGGTTCATATCGATAGTACGCGGATGCTTAAAGGCCTGCTTGATTGCCTCTTCAGTAATTTCATGGAAAACGACGCGACGATAGGGTGTTTTGGGAGATTTCATCACCGAGAGCAGGTGCCAGGAAATAGCCTCACCCTCACGGTCGGGGTCAGTGGCCAGATAGATTGTCGGTGCCTCCTTGGCCGCTTCCCTGAGCTCCTTGGCAATTTTACTCTTCTGCCTGGGGACGACATACTCCGGTGTAAAATTATGGGCAATATCTACCCCCAACTGGCTTTTGGGCAGGTCCCTCACATGCCCGAGGGAAGCCTTGAGGCTATACTTATCGCCCAGAATACGACTTAACGTCCGGGCTTTGGCCGGGGATTCAACGATAACCAGATTTTTCTTCATTTATGATTATTCTACCTTTACGCGGTATGCTTCTCTCACTTCCCGCGCCAGAACGTAATTCATCGCCCCCACCTGCTTGACCAGGCCTTTCAGTTCCATCATGGCTAGAGTGCTGCTGACCGTGGCGGCGGGCAGACCGCTTGAGCGGCAGACTTCATCGATATGAGTCGGCTCGGCACTCAACTGCTTTAACAGCAAGGACTCCGTCTCCGACGCCGGGATAAGCTCCTTCATTTCAATCTGATGGGCGACGGCGGTAAGGTTGAGTTCTTCCAGTATATCCCGGTAATCACGGACCAACTTGGCCCCTTCCTGGATAAGTTTATTCGTCCCCTGGCTGGCCGGAGAGAGAATACTGCCGGGAATAGCAAAGACCTCGCGGTTCTGTTCCAATGCCAGATGGGCCGTAATCATCGCGCCGCTGTCTTCGCCGGCCTCGATTACGAGGACACCCAGGCTCAGGCCGCTCATAATACGGTTGCGGCGGGGAAAGTTGTCCGGTCGGGGGCGGGTGCCGATAGGGTATTCACTGACCAGAGCACCGCGTTGCATTATCTGCCGCGCCAGTTCCGCATTTTCACCGGGATAAACGGTATCCAGTCCGCTGGCAAAGACGGCCATCGTCCGGCCGCCTGCTTCCAGAGCACTGCGGTGAGCTATAGAATCAATTCCTCTGGCCAGGCCGCTGACGATAGTGATTTTATTCCGTACCAGGTCGGCCACAATCTCCTCGGCTACCTGCCGGCCATAGACGGTAGCCCGGCGGGTACCGACTACCGCAACACACCATTCGTCCTGAGGTAAGAACGAGCCTCTGATATAAAGTACCGGCGGGTAGTCATAGATTTCTTTGAGCCGGGCAGGATAGCCCTTGTCGTGGCAGCTAAATACCTTCACGCCAAAGCGGTCGAGCTTTTCCATCTCTTCATCCAGCTCGATTTTAGGCCTCCAGGTAGTGATGGCCCGCACGGAAGCACTATCCAGACCTGATTGTTTCAGTTCACCCGAAGTAGCTTTCCAGGCATCCGCCAAGTTACCGAAATGACTCTCAAGCTGGGACAGCCTGACCCGGCCAATCCCGGGAACAAGGCTGAAACCCACGCGGTACTTAATATCTGCCTTACCCATGACAAAACCTCATTCTAGCATAGTAGTCAAGCCGAAAACAATTTGAGCCTGTTGAGATTACTCAACAATGAATCTACCATACCGACGAAATTCGATATCCAGAATAGCTTCATCGTAATTTTGAGGCTATTCTTCACGAGAAGGATGGGTTCGATGCCAAGCAGGGAGGAGAAAATTAGAGAGTCCCGATTGTTTCGGGACTCTCTAATTACACTCTGTTCTAGTTCGGGTCGCCGCTATTATTTATTATACTCGTAGAAGCCTTTGCCCGTCTTACGTCCCAGCCAGCCAGCAGTAACCATTTTCTTCAGCAGTGGCGGTGAGGCGTACTGCGGGTCTTTGAACTCATCGTAGATGGCATTGGCGATGAAGTGGCATGTATCCAAGCCGATAAGGTCGGTCAGTGTCAGCGGCCCCATGGGGTGGTTCAGTCCCAGATTGATACCAGTATCGATATCTTCTTTACTGGCGACGCCGGCGTCCAGCATGCGGATGGCGTTAAGGATAAAAGGTATCATCAAGCGGTTGACGATAAAGCCCGGCGCATCTTTCGCCACGACAATACTCTTACCGACGGACGTGCCGAACTTCTTGGCCGTTTCAAGGGTATCGTCGCTGGTAGCGATTGTTTTCACTATTTCACAGAGCTTCATTAAAGGTACCGGGTTGTAGAAATGAATGCCGAGCACCTTATCCGGTCTCTTGGTCACCGTAGCCATATCAATAACCGAGAGGCAGGAAGTATTGGTGGCCAGGATAGCCTCTTTCGGGCAGATTTTATCCAGCTCGGTAAATATCTTCTTCTTCAGGTCCATATTTTCGACAACCACCTCTATCACCAGGTCGCAGTCGCTGAAGTCCTGCATATTGGTCGTGCCCTTGAGGTGGCTTATGGTAGCATCTTTCTCCTCCTGTTTCATCCGGCCGCGCTCAACGCTCCGGGTAAGGAAAGTATTAATCGCCGCCAGTCCTTTATTCAACAGGGTCTCGTTAATCTCCGAGACCACTACCTGATAGCCGGACTGGGCACAGACCTGAGCGATTCCACCACCCATCGTACCGCAGCCAATAACGCCAACTTTTTTTATTTCCATAAACAAACTCCTTTCCGGTTATTATTTCGCCTTGAAATCAGGCTTACGTTTCTCGACAAAAGCCGCCGAACCCTCGGCATGGTCCTCAGTACCCAAAAGGTAATCGAATAAAGCGCTTTCCAGCTTCAGACCATCTTCGAGAGGCATACTGTAGCCCCTGAGCATCGCCTCTTTCGCTGCTCTCACGGCCAGCGGAGCAAGCTGGCAGATGGTATTGGCCCACTCTTTGGCTGCTGTCATTACCTGGTCGGGGGGAACAATCTTATTCACCAGACCGATGCGGTAGGCTTCCTGAGCATCGATTGGTTTTGCCAGCAGTAATATCTCGGCGGCTTTCGCCCAGGGGATAACTCGCGGCAGCCGCTGCGTCGCTCCCCAGCCCGGTATCAGTCCCAGATTCGGTTCCGGATTGCCGAAGCGGGCGGTTTCCGAAGCTATCCGCAGGTCGCACGATAAAGCGATTTCCAGACCGCCGCCGAGCGCCATGCCATTGATGGCAGCAATAAGCGGCTTGTAAAGCTCCAACCCGCGGAACGGAGTCGCCGGAAAAGTCCAGGGTTTGCCGCGGATTCCCTTCAAGTAGGGTAGCATGTCTTTGATATCGGCCCCGGCACAAAACGCACGCTCGCCAGCACCGGTGACGATACCGGCCCACATTTCAGGGTCATCACGGAAAGCCACCATTGCGTCATGCAGTTCCTGCATGGCCTGGACATTCATGGAATTGAGCGCCTCGGGACGGTTGATGGTGAAGATAGCAACCCTACCTTCTTTCGTGTAGTCGATAGCCACAATAACCTCCTTCAGATTATTTACCAACAGCCGCGAATGATTCCGGTTGTGCGTTTAGAACGGGTCTTACTCCGGTGTGAAACCCAAGAATGTTTTCTGGTTTTCACCTTCACCGTGGTGAAGGTATTTTACCTTCAGGGGTGTCCCCACCTTTATGGCTTCCGGCTTGGTGCCATCGACATCTTCGAGGCGGGCCATCACCCGCGGCCCTTCATCCAACTCCACGGCGGCGGAGATATAGGGATGCTTGCGGTCGTAGCCTTCCTTCACCATGGCCGGAGTGCCCACAGTGATTGAGGTAAAAGCAGCTAGCTTGCCCTTACCTTTCAGTTCCACCCATCCCATAGCAGTACCATAACACTTGGGGCAGATGGAGCGGGGCGGCGCGTAGAGGGCACCGCATTTCTGGCATTTTGAGCCCATCAATTTTTCTTCATTAAGGAATTGCTGATAAGAAGTATCGCTAAAAGGTCTCGACTCCATCCTTATCTCCTTTCCAGGATAGTAAACGTACAGGTGCCCCCGGTCCCACCCAGGTTGTGGGCGGCACCGATACGCAAATTCTTATTAGGTACCTGCCGCTGGCCGGCCTCACCACGCAACTGTTTCCAGACTTCGTAAAGCTGTCCGACGCCGGTAGCCCCGACCGGATGTCCTTTGCATTTCAGTCCCCCGGAGGTATTAATCGGTTTCGGGCCGTCCAGTCTGGTAGCACCATCCGCCACGGCTTTATAACCCTCTCCCGGTTTGAAAAAGCCAAGGTCTTCGATGTGAAGCAGCTCAGCGATAGAGAAGCAATCGTGCACTTCGGAGAACTGGATATCTTCCGGCTTGAGTCCGGACATGGCATAGGCTTCCTGCGCCGCATAGCGGGTGGCTTCGAAATAAGTGAGAGCATCCGAAGCATGCATCGCCCGGCCGCTACCCTGCCCGATACCGGCCACGTACAACGGCTTATCGGTAAAGTTTTTCGCTATCGACTCGGCAACCAAGAACATACAGGTGGCACCGTCGCTGATGGGACAGCAATCGTAAAGGTGCATCGGCCAGGCCACCGCCGGATTGACCGCCGGGTCGCGGAGGAACGCCTTCTCATCAGCCCAGTTAGGGACCGGCTCGCCTCGCTGCTGGCAGCGGGCGATTCTCGACTTCATGATATCCCGAATGGAGGCATTGAACTGGGCCTTGGGGTTAAGCACGGCATTATTATGGCTCTTGATGGTGATATTAAAGAGGTCTTCGCGCGTGGCACCGTACCGGGCGAAGTAGGCTGTAGCCACCGCACCGAAAACGCCGGGAAAGGTGATACCGGCATCTCTCTCATAGATAGTGCAAGCGCTGGCTAAACCTTCGGTAACTTCTTCGGTGGTACGTTTGGACATATCCTCGACCCCGCCCACCAGCACCATATCATAGAAGCCGGACGCTATGGCGAAGACGCCTTCACGGAAAGCGAGGGCACTGGAAGCGCAGGCCCCTTCCGTCCGTGTGGACGGTTTAGGCGTATGGCCGATTAAATCGGAAATAATCGGGCCCCAGTGTGCCTGGTGCACAAAAAAGTCGTTGGTGAAATTCCCGATGTAAAGGGCGTCAATATCCTTAGGGTCAACCCCTTTGTCCACGGAAGCGAGCATTTCATTGAAGGCTTCAGCAAAAACGTCCTTGGAGTCCTTGTCCTTGTACACGCCGAACTTAGACATCCCGGCGCCGACCACCGCCACCCCACGCGCTAATTTCCTCCTCTTTTGCAATTCGTGCCTCCTGCGGTTAATTCCAGAAAAAAGCAGCGGACAAGATGAAATTGTAAATCCCAATGAGTCATCTGTCAATTTTCGCCGCTACTCTGACAGCAGGCCAGAAGTAAAGCGGCGGAGAGGGTGGGATTCGAACCCACGGTAACCTTACGGCTACACACGCTCTCCAGGCGTGCCTGTTAGACCACTCCAGCACCTCTCCAAGTTGGTTACTAGGCTTTATTCAATTGTAACAATTTTGTAACGATGGTCGAAGGGGCAGGATTCGTTTATTCCGAGCGAGCCGAGGAATTTATTCCGGCGTAGTCGAGGAAAACCAGTAATCAGGTCCTCCTTTTTGGCCTTCGACCAGCTCTTAATCTGCGCTTCTCGTTTCCTTGCCTCTGAAATGTTATTGTATTTTTCATTATATACCATAGTCACAGGTCTTCGAGAACGAGTAAATTTAGCCCCGGTCCCATTATTGTGTTCTTTTAACCTGTCTTCAAGATTATTAGTAATACCACAATAAAGAGATTTATCCCTACACCTGACAATATAGAAAAACCAATCTTGGGCCGGCTTGCCGTTCCGATTCTCACTATCCATTTTTCAGGGTAAGCCCTTCGACTCTCGCTCAAGGTAAACCTTTCGACTCGCTTCTCTCGCTCAAGGTAAACGGAGAGGGTGGGATTCGAACCCACGCTCCCTTTCGGAAGACCGCTTTTCGAGAGCGGCACCATGAACCACTCGGTCACCTCTCCTCGGCGCTTTCACATTGTAACGTAAATACCGGGAAAATGGAAAGAGGGGCGGCCTCCTTCTCTTTTGTAACTTTTTTGTAACCCGGACTACCTGATAGGACAAAACCGTTATCGTTATTTAATCTGCGGGCGCTTTGCATCCGAGCCAAAGGTTGGTTTATAATTCTTCTTTATTTACTTCACTCAGGGTTATGAGCTATCATTAATATAGTATGCCCCTGTAGCTCAGGTGGATAGAGCACCGGCCTCCGGAGCCGGTCGCGAGAGTTCGAGTCTCTCCAGGGGCATTTTCTTATTTGGCAATAAAAAGAAAGGAGAACCTGTATCCTGTTCAACGGTGAGAAAAAATGAAGAAAATAATCGAGCTTATTGAAATCAGATGGCACGGGCGAGGCGGACAGGGTACGGTTACCTCCGCCGAGCTGCTGGCCAAAGCCGCCATCAGCGAAGGCAAGTATGCCCAGGCCTTCCCCAGCTTCGGGCCGGAGCGGAGAGGCGCTCCCGTCCAGGCTTTCACCAGAATCAGCGATAGCCACCCCATCAGGATAAGAGCTGAAGTCAAAGAACCTGACGTCGTGGTGGTGCTCGACCCCAGCCTGCTGAAGGTGGTCGACGTAACGGCCGGGCTAAAGAAAAAAGGTGTTTTCATTATCAACACCAGGAACCCGATAGCGGACATGGCCGCTGAACTGGGCAATAAATGGCAAATCGCCGCCATCGATGCCACCAGCATCGCCCGCGAACTGCTGGGCGTCCCGATTGTCAATACCACCATGCTCGGAGCTTTGGTCAAAGCTACCGGAGTAGTGAAATTAGAGTCTTTGCTGGAGCCTTTGGAGGAACGCTTCGGCCGCATGGCCGAGAGAAACAGCGGCGCCATGAAAAGGGCTTTCCGGGAGACGGCGATGAAGGAGCAGAAAGTTGGCGAAAAGCAAAAAGTTGGTTAAGAACGAAACGGACGTAACCTGGAAAGATTTAGAGGTCGGTTCCATCGTGGCTGAGCCGGGCAGTGCCAGCCAATACCAGACGGGTAGCTGGCGCTCGCAAAAGCCGATTCTCAATAAGAGCAAATGCAATAAATGCGGACTGTGCTATATCTATTGTCCCGAAGGATGTATTGCCGAGGAGGAAGACGGCTATTTCGTGGCTAATATGTTCTACTGCAAAGGGTGTGGTATCTGCTCCGCCGAATGTCCGAAAAAAGCAATAAAGATGGAACCGGAGGAAGAGTGATGGCCAAGAAGATAGGTATCGAAGTCTCCCAGGCCCTCGGCGAAGCCGTGAAGATGGCCAACGCCGATGTCATCGCCGCTTATCCCATCACGCCGCAGACCCATATCGTAGAACAACTGGCGGAACTGGTCGCTAACGGCGAGTTAGATGCCGCCTACGTTCCGGTCGAATCCGAGCACTCGGCGATGAGCACCTGCGTGGGCGCCGCGGCGGTGGGAGCTCGGGCCTTTACCGCTACTGCCAGCCAGGGTCTGGAGCTGATGCACGAGGTATTATATGTGGCTTCAGCGATGCGGCTGCCGATTGTGATGGCCGTCGCTAACCGGGCCTTATCCGCCCCGTTAAGTATCTGGGGCGACCACTCCGATGCGATGGCTGTCCGCGATACCGGCTGGATTCAGATATTCGTCGAAAATGGACAGGAAGTCGTGGATAATACGCTGTGTGCTTTTCGCATCGCCGAAGACCCCCGCGTCTTGCTGCCGGTGATGGTCCATCTGGACGGATTTCACCTGACCCACGTCATCGAGCCTATCGAATTTCCGGAGGAGAGCAAAGTGCGGCAATTTCTGCCTCCCCTCCACCTCCCCTTTCCCCTCGACCCGCAGGAACCGGTGACGATGGGCGCTTTTGCCCCACCCAGCCTTTACACCGAGACCAAGCAGGCGCAGCAGGCCAACCTGGTTGCCGCTAAAAGCACTATTCTCGAATGCTGGGATAAGTTTGCTAAGATGTTCGGCCGCCATTACCATCCGGTCGAAAGCTATCACGCCGATGACACCCGCACCCTGCTGCTGACGATGGGTAGCTACAGCGAGACGGCCATGGATACCATTGATAAGATGAGAGCCGCCGGCAAGAGCGTCGGGCTGATTAGACTACGCCTGTGGCGGCCTTTCCCCTTTGCCGAATTCCGTCAGGCTGTCCAGGGTGCTGAGACGCTTATCGTCCTTGACCGGGCACTTTCGATGGGTGGCCCGCCCGGACCGGTCTGCTCGGAAGTGAAGTCGGCACTGTACGGCGAGAGGAAGAAACCCAAGGTAGTCAGTTTTGTCGGCGGCCTCGGCGGGAGAGATATTTCCGTCGCCGGCTTCGAAGAGATAATCAAGCAGGGGACCGCTATCGCTCGCAAGGGCAGTGAACAAGAATTCGAAATGTTCGGGGTGAGAGAATAATGGCAAACTATGTTAAGTTCGGTCAACGGCAGGTAACCAAGGAAGAATATTTTGCGGCGGGCCACCGTGCCTGCGTCGGCTGCGGTGAAGCGCTGGCCGTCAGGCTGGCCGCCAAAGCCCTCGGCGAGAACGTCATCGTGGCTAATGCCACCGGTTGCATGGAAGTCGTCTCGTCGCAGCTCCCGTGGACGTCATGGCGGGTACCCTGGATTCATGCCCTGTTTGAGAATGCGGCGGCGGTCGCTTCCGGCGTCGAAGCCGGTCTGAAGGTGCGGGTGAGAAAAGGCATGCGCCCGGAAAAGCATACTACCATCGTGGCCATGGCCGGTGACGGCGGCACCAGCGATATCGGCCTGCAGGCGCTTTCTGGCGCTCTGGAGAGGGGACACAACTTCGTTTACCTCTGCTTCGATAACGAAGCCTACATGAATACCGGCATCCAGCGGTCTTCGGCCACTCCTTACGGTGCGTCAACGACCACCGCCCCGGCTGGTAAGAAAAGCATCGGCCAGGTGACCTGGAAGAAAAATATGCCGGCGATTGCCGCCGCCCATGATATCCCCTACGTTGCCACCGCTTCCCCAGGCTACCCCTTCGACCTGATGGACAAAGTCGCCAAAGCCGCCGCCATTAACGGTCCGGCCTACATCCATATCATTTCGCCCTGCCCCACCGGCTGGAGATTCCCTACCGAATTAAGCATTAAACTCGGCCGGTTAGCCGTGACGACGCGCATGTTCCCGCTTTATGAAGTCGAAAACGGCCGGTACAAATTAGGCCGTGGGGCGGCCAAACCGCGTCCGGTAGAAGATTACCTGAAGTTGCAGGGACGGTTCCGCCATCTTTCCGAAGGTGAGATCAAACAGATTCAGGAGCGGGTGGACCAAGAATACGCCAAGCTGGAGCAAAAAGCCGCCTGCCCGTAGAAGCTGTCAGCTAACAGCTATCAGCCATAGTTCTGTGTCATTCCAGCGAAAGCTGGAATCCGGTAAGTCGTTCTCTTTCTGGATTCTGGCTTCAGCCCGAGTTCAGCCCGAGGGCCTCCGCCAGAATGACAATTCAGGACGGCCTTATCGGCAGGGACTTGAAATCCCCCTTTGTCCCTTTGTCATGACGGACACTTCTCCGGGTGGTCGAACACGAAGTAGGGGGTCACTGTGGGGCGTTTGGCTTGCGGTCGAGGAAACCCTTGAACCTCTCCGTCGGGGGAAGGACCGGCATGTTCTGTGTTATCGTCTGTGCCTCGTTAAGAAGCATCTCACGCAATGACATGCCTACATCCCGGCTAAGTATTCCCTTGATTTCCTGGACGGCCTTGGCGTTATTCGCAGCGATGGACTGCCCCATATCAATGGCGGTTTTCAGAAGCTCGGCGGAAGGTACCAGTTTGTTCAGCAGGCCAACCCGCAAGGCTTCTTCGGCGTCGACCGTCCGGCCCGTGAACAAGAGTTCCTTTGCTATAGGTAAACCAACAATTAAGGGTAAAGTCCAGGTGGAGTTAATCCGGCCGTAAGCAGCACCCAGGAAGCGGAAACTGGTACGCTCGCAACCGATGCGGATGTCCAGTATGGACGATAACAGGGCACCGGCACCATAGGCCAGACCGTTGACGGCGCCGATGGTAGGTTTATGGCACACGGCCAGGTGCCAGTATTGCTCGACGTTGAGAGCAAATCGCTCGTTAAAGTCAGCGTCGGATTCATGGCTCATCTCGTGAATATCGAACCCGGACGAGAAAGCCCGGTCACCGGCGGCGGTAATCACGATAGCTTTCACCGAATCATCGGCTTCGAATTGAGTAATACACTGGTCTAATTCCAGGGTCAAACCGGCGGTCAGGGCATTAAGCTTTTCCGGACGGTTAAGAATAATAATCCCCACCCCGCCCTGCCGGTCTTGAATAATGGTCTGAAATGCCACGGTTGCCTCCTTGCGGTGCATCATCATATCAAATCCACCCTTTCAACACAACCCGCCACCCTTTTGTCCGAGTAAATCCCTTACCTTCCCTGGAAAAGGAGAAACAATTTTAAAGGAAGGGGGCGAAGCCCCCTTCCTTTAATCAATCTTCCCCCCTCGCCTTTCAGGAGAGGGGAACTAAGGGGGTGAGGTTCAATAACTAGATTTAGCCCCTCGTTTCTGATAATATTTGGGTGGCGGGGTGTAGCGCAGCTGGCTAGCGCGCAGCGTTTGGGACGCTGAGGTCGGAGGTTCAAATCCTCTCACCCCGATATTCAAATCGCGTATAATTTAATCGCAGGGAGGTTGGGAGATGTCGGAAAAAGGTGGATTGGCCGGTATTTGGGAAGATATTAACAACAGTCTGGTTGTTGATGTTGACACTTATGAAGACAATCAATCTTCTCCTGGCTTACCGTTAGTTACCAAATTCACCGTTACAAATAAGGCTGAAAAATCTGACCGTTTACCTGAAGTATTTTTTGAAGAAGTAAATTTGAGAGTTGGAGCATCTCCGGAGTTGCATGTAGAAAAACACGTGAATCTGGCAAGCGGAGAGTCTTTTACCTATGAGCATCGCAGCCATTATAGTGACTTGGGTAAAATAACATACAGTATAGAGTATAGATGGAGTAGTATCACCTTCTCGTTTATTACGAATAAAAAGTAGGGGAAATATTATTCCTCATAGACAAGCTAAACTCCCAATCACGTCCTATGTTGAAGTATTGAAAGACATTGACATACACAAATGGATAAAAGACCCCATTGAAAAAATACTAATACCAAGTTCAGATACTGACGATGCCGAGGTAAAGGCTCAGCAGAACAGGCTAAGGGATGCGGAGAAGGAGATTAGTGATATAAAGAAGCAGCTAGAGAATGTTAATGGTTTCATAGCAAGGCCGACAGATAAAGACAGAACTAATTTCAACGAATACCAAAAGCTACTAGATAAATACTTCACTCTTGTACTTCAAGCATGCGGCCAACTAAGGAAGATGCTTGATACTTATAACGCAAAAACCATTGATTCAACCAGAACCCAGCTTGTAAATAGCCTTGTCCAAGAGGCAGCTAAGATTGACCAAGCTAGCCAAGGTCTTTTAAAGTAAGATTATCAGACGTGCTTATCCGGAGGCACTAGTTACTTCTTATTGGTTACGGAACTTAGCTGTTTATAGAAGCCGCGTGACACCACTACCAGTAACTCGCTGAACCGTCCTGCGGCTCTTTTCTTGCTCATATTTTCTTGATGTCTCTTCAGGAGCGCGTCGATGTCGTCGGTCTCTATTTCGTATGTGGTGAAAAACTTCCCCTTACCTTCCGACGGTTCGGTATTTTCGTACCGTGTCGCCCTGACAAAGCCCGGAGTCTCAAAAATATCGGGAATGTGCGTTTTATCATACCACTCGCAGAACTCGGCCTCGCGGGCCGCATCGTTACATCTGGTCTCTACCACTAAAAGCCATTTTGCCATATTACTCTTTCCCCCTTTCGGTAGATAATGATACTACAGGGTTAGTCCTGATAGCTATCCTCTTTCAAATAGCAGGTAATGCGTGACCACTGCTCCTTGACCTGTGGCTTGATACGTATGGAGATGCCAGCCATTCATCAAGTATTCCCGTATAACTTCTGCAACCTTCTTGTGATGACCTACTTGAACGCACTCGTATTCTTCTATAGCACCTTGAACTCCTTCTAGTTAGTCAAAGTCAACACTAAGAGTATTAGCGATATTACTATAGCTATTGAATAAAGAATGACATATAAACACCTTACTTTTAGGTGTTCCCATTTCCCTTTTGATTTGAGACCTCCGACGTATTTTCCCCAATTGTCCTCTAAAAGTATCTTCTTGTCTTCGAAGATATCACTAATAGCATCTTTAGTTACTCCAAAAATGTGGTTCAATTTTAGGGTGATTAGAAGGCAAAGCACAGAAATGATAAGAAAAGCGAGAGGAACAAACCAAGAAAGTTCCTCTAATTCAACTTTACCTAAATAAGCCGATACCCCTACAACGAGTGCCACAAATACGTTTGCAATCCACATCCGCTGAGTCTCTTGATGTCTCATATGACGCCAATTTTCACTTAAGATGTTAATATAAATATTTTGGGTGTTCATCTTTTCAGCTCCCTCTTCATCTTGGTCTTTTCTGCCTTACCCCTTTTATCCTCTCTTAATATTGAGTGATTCTATCCCCAGCAATAGACGGTGTGGCAGAGTAGTAATATATGGCAGTTAATCTCAAAAGTCTTTCCGGCGGGTAGAAAAATAGATGATGACAGCTACAATGATAATGATTACGATAATGCCTAGACCAAGAAACATCCTTCACCATCTCAATATCAGACGTCTTCTGGCAGGATTGTAGTCCTCGCAGTAGTGGGTGTCAAACACACACCTTGCCTTTCCGTCCGTTTTGCCGTAGAATTTTGGTGTGGGTCAGCCGTGCGGGAGTAACTCAGTGGTAGAGTGCCTGCCTTCCAAGCAGGTTGTCGCGGGTTCGAGCCCCGTCTCCCGCTCCAAATCCTCTTTTCAAAACTAAGAAGTCTTCGGTCTATCGCTGATGGGCTGGTGCTCGGCGATGGCTTTATTGGCGATGGCAAAGGCATCGATGGCATTGGCGAGTCCGGCGTAAGGCAGCATCTGCCTGATTACTTCCCTTATTTCTTCCGGGGTGGCACCGTTATTGAGAGCGCCGAAGGTATGTGTCCTCAACTCCGCTCGTCCTGTTATCGCCAGGGCGGCTACCATACAAAGGCTTCTCGTTTTGAGGTCGAGGACCGGCCGGGCAAAATTGCTCCAGGAAAGCAGTGCCATATCCCGCAGGTATGGGTCCAAATTCCCCAGGTACTTCTCCGTCTTCTGGAACTTGGCCTTGCCCCATATCTTCTGGCCTGTTTGCCTGCCTCTTTGAATAGAATTATCCATGTAATCCTCCCACGTTCAATCAGTACCGGTAAAAGGTTAGCACAAGAGATGGGAAAAGACCAAAGTACTCCTGTTCCATCTAGTAGCTATCAGCATACAGCTTTCAGCTTCTCGAAATTTTTTGCTATTTGCTGAGTACTGACAGCTATCAGCTATTTTTATTGACATATTATCCGTGTCTCGCATACAATGGGAACGGTTTTAACCAGGACTGAGGAGTAGCGGGACATTGTACGGCTGGGTCGGCAAGATTCTGCGGGTAAATCTGACCACACGTGTCTGTACGGAACAATCCCTCGACGCCAATGTAGCCAGACTGTATATCGGGGGGCGGGGGCTGGGCACCAAAATCCTCTACGATGAAGTCGACCCCACTGTCGACCCCTTGAGTGAGAAAAATAAACTCATCTTCGCTACCGGCCCGACCACCGGTGTTGCCCTCGGCGGCAGCCGTTATATGGTCGTCACCAAGTCGCCGCTCACCGGCGTCATTGCCTGCTCCAACTCGGGCGGTGCTTTCGGCTCCCAGCTAAAGTTCGCCGGCTACGATGCCGTCATCATCGAAGGCCGCGCCGAAGAGCCGGTCTATTTGTCCATTGTCAATAATATCGTGGATATCCGGCCCGCCCGCCACCTGTGGGGTAAGGCCACCGGCGAGACCGAGGACATGATTCGGACCGAAATCGGCGACTACTGGAAGGCGCGCGAAACGAGTATCGCCTGCATCGGGCCGGCCGGGGAAAAACTATCGAACATTGCCGCCATCATCAACGACCGGCACCGGGCAGCGGGGCGGTCGGGCGTGGGGGCGGTGATGGGGGCTAAGAACCTGAAGGCTATCACCGTGAGGGGCACAAAATCCATCACTATCGCCGATACGACTGCCTTCCGGGAGGCAGTGAACAACCTTTTAGAAGTATTCAGAAAATCGCCCGAGACCAGCCTGGAAAGTCCCAACTCGTACCCCCACCAGGGCTCGGCACGGACGGTCAATACCGTCACGGCCAAGGGCATGATACCGATTAAGAATTTCCAGGGCGGCCTCTTTACCGAGGCCGCTAAGATTAATGGGGAGGCGCTGCGGGATACTATTTTGAAACGGAAGGTCTCCTGCTTTGCCTGTCCGGTAGCCTGCGGCCGGTGGACGAAAGTCGGCGCGGCCGGCTTCGAGGGGGAGGGCGAGGGGCCGGAATTCGAAACCATCTGTCTCTTCGGTTCCAATTGCGGCGTGACCAGTCTCCCGGCCATCGCCAAGGCCAGCTATATCTGCGACGAACTGGGAGTGGATACCATGTCGATGGGCACGGCCGTCTCCTGTGTCATGGAGCTTTACGACCGTGGTTTTTTGTCCGAAAAAGAAGCCGGACTCAATCTCGAATTCGGTAATGCCGAAGCGATGGTCAAACTGGTAACGATGACCGGCCTGCGGCAGGGCCTGGGTGATATACTGGCCGATGGCGGCTATGCTGCCGCCGAAAAATACGGCCACCCCGAGCTATTCATGGGCACGAAGAAGCAGGGCTTTGCCGGTTACGACCCGCGGGCGTTGAAGGGGATGGGTTTAGGGTATGCCACTTCGAACCGGGGCGGCTGCCACTGCCGCGCCAGCTCCCTCCGCTCCGAGATGGCCGACCCCTTTGCCATCGAGGGTAAACCAGCCATCATCAAGTGGCTGCAGGACCGCACGGCAGCGGTTGACTCTGCCGGCCTTTGCTTCCGTACCTCCCGCCCCGAGGCGCCGGGTAAGCCGGATAGCATGTTGCCCATGCTCGAAACCATCACCGGCGCCGGCTACGATACCGATACTCTAATCCAGGCCGGGGAAAGAATCTGGAACCTGGAGCGGCTGTTCAACCTGAAGGCGGGGATAACCAGCCACGACGATAACCTCCCGCCGCGGATGCTTGAAGAACCGATGCCGGACGGCCCGGCCAAGGGACAGGTAAACGAGCTTCACGTGATGCTACCCGAATTTTACCGGCTGCGGGGGTGGGATATTAATGGCGTACCCGACGCGCAAAAATTGGCTGAACTGGGACTGCTCTGACGGGGAGTGAACTATGCCTAAAATATTAATCGACCCCTCCAAATGCTCAGCCTGCGGTGTCTGCGAGCTGGTCTGCTCGCTCCACCACACCGGCGAGGCCAATCCGAAACGGTCGCGCATCCGGGTCTTCCGCGAGGGGAACCTTATTCTTCCGGTCATCGCCGGGCCGTACACGGAAGCCTCGTGCAATTCCAAACATATCGTCGTCGTTGACGGGCAGCAAGTTGATGCCTGTATTTTCTGTCGGGCTTCCTGCCCGGCCAAGGGTATTTTTAAGGAGCCGGATACGGAGATTCCCTTGAAGTGTGATTTTTGCGGGGAGCCCGCCGACCCCCAGTGCGTCAAAGTCTGTTTTTGTGGCACACTGACACTCGTCGAGGATGAAAACGAGGCTGAGAAGTGAGCGTAAAGGTCTGTTTTCATGGTTACATCTCGCCGCTACCCAATCTGTCGAATGACGCCGAGGTAAAGGGAAAGACCATCGGCCAGTGCCTTGATGAATTCTTGAAGTTATACCCTAATGCACGGCAAAGCTTTTTCGATAAAGAGGGCAAATTCAGCAGCGATTTCGCCATCTTCCTGAATGGCGACATGGCTACCTCCACCGAAATCTATCAGCCGGTCGAAGACGGGGACATACTTGACATAATATCTATCTTCGAGGGAGGCTAAAGATAAAGCTATTAGCTGCCAGCTATCAGAAAGAGGATTGTCATTTTGGAAACAGTAGCGCCGTTTAAAGAAGCCGCCGACATGATGAAGGAAGCCATCGGTGAGAAACTTTTGCCGTGCTTCCAATGTGGCCTGTGTACGGCCACCTGTCCGTGGAATGCCGTGCGGACTTTTCTCCCGCATAAGATGGTGCGCCAGACACAGTTCGGCTTATTCGACCTTGAGGAAGAAGCCTGGTGGCTCTGCACCACGTGCCATCACTGCATGAGCCGTTGTCCCCGCGGCGTCGGCATCACCGATATCATGCGGGCGGCGCGGGCCATCATGGTCGAAAACCGCATGGTCCCAGCCAGTCTCCGCAGCGTCATGGCCAGCCTGGGTAGCGTCGGCAACCCGACGGGCGAGCCCCGCGAGCACCGCACCGATTGGGTGGAAGACCTCGACATCAAGCCCTTCGCTCAGGGCATCGGCCTCCTATATTTTACCTGCTGCACCACCGCCTACGACCCCAACGCCCGAAGCATCGCGCAAGCAACCGCCAGTATCCTGCAAAAAATAGGGGAGAACTTCGGCATTCTGGGCAGTAAGGAAAGTTGTTGTGGCGAGAGCGTGCGTAAGGCCGGCAACGAAGGCCTCTTCGAGCAACTAGCGAAAAGCAATATCGACGTCCTCGCTGAAAGCGGAGTAAAAGAAATCATGGTTAGCTCGCCGCACTGCTATACCACTTTTAAGAACGATTATCCTAAACTCGGCGGCAACTTCAAGGTTATTCATTTTACCCAATATCTGGCGCAACTGCTTGATGAAGACAAGCTAAAATTCACTAAAGACCTGAATAAGAAAGTCATCTACCATGACCCGTGTTATCTCGGACGGCACAACGGCATCTATGACGAACCACGCCGGGTGCTGGCTGCCATTCCTGGTCTTGAGTTAATGGACGAGGCGGCTTCCCGCGCCGAAAGCCTGTGCTGCGGCGGCGGGGCCGGCCGCATCTGGATGGAAACAAAGAAGGGCGAGCGCTTCGCCGATATTCTGGTACAGCAGGCAATTGAGCGGGGTGCCGATATTCTGGCGACGGCCTGCCCGTACTGCGTCGTCAATTTCAAGGATAGTGTGCTGACGGCCAATAAGGCCGACGTTCTGCAAATTAAAGATATTTCGGAACTGGTCGAGGAGGCCATGTAGTCAGGCACAATCTATTGGTAGCCCAGCAAGAAAGATAACAACAATGCCCATAGGTAACAACGAAAATCAAACTCCCAATACGAACAATGGCAAAGTAGGGGCGGTCATGGTGGTGGGAGCGGGTGTCAGCGGTATCCAGGCTGCCCTCGACCTGGCTAATTCCGGCTTCAAGGTCTATCTGGTCGAGAAGCTACCCTCCATCGGCGGCAAAATGGCCCAACTGGACAAGACTTTTCCTACCAACGACTGCTCCATGTGTATCTTATCACCCAAATTTATCGAATGCTCGCGAAACCCCAATATTTCCATCATCACGGGCGCTCAGGTTGATGGCATTACCGGCGAGGCGGGGAATTTCAAAGTGACCCTGCTTCAGGAGCCGCGCTACGTCGATATCGATAAGTGCACCGGCTGCGGCACCTGTGCCGAGTACTGTCCGGTAAAAATCGCCGATAATTATAATGAAGATTTGGCGAGCGTGAAAAATATTCATGCCCATTTTCCACAGGCAGTCCCGGCCGCCCGTGTGGTTGACCCGGCCCACTGTCTCTTTCTCTTAAGGAAAGAGTGCCAGATTTGCGTGCCGGTCTGTGCCAATAAAGCCATTGATTTCCACCAGCAGGAGAAGAAACTGGACGTCGAGGTTGGCAGTGTCATCCTGGCCCCAGGCTATGAAACGTTCGAGCCGCAAGTACAGAGCCAGTACGGCTATCACAGGTTAAGCAATGTCATTACCAGCCTTGAATTCGAACGTATCCTGAGTGCTTCAGGACCGTACGGCGGAGAGCTATTGCGTCCCTCGGATAGAAAGCATCCGAAGAAGATAGCCTGGATTCAGTGCGTCGGTTCCCGGGACACGACCGCCGGTAATACCTATTGTTCGGCGGTATGCTGCATGTACGCCATCAAGCAGGTGATTCTCTCCAAGGAACACGATTCTCGGCTTGAGGCGGTCGTCTTTCACAACGACATCCGGGCTTATGGTAAAGGTTTCGAACGGTATTACGAGCGGGCCCAAAACACTCCGGGCGTCCAGTTCGTCTGGAGCAAAGTGTCAATTCTAGGCGAAACACCGGATACCAAAAATGTGGTGGTCAGGCACCGCCTCGATGGTACCGGAGTAACGGACGAAGAGTTCGACCTTGTGGTCCTGTCCGTCGGCCTGACCTCGCCGGTCAGTTCCCGACAACTCGCCGATAAGTTATTTATTGAAACGACTCCCTCCGGTTTCTGCGGTAATTCTATTTTTTCGCCGGTGGCGACCTCGCGGTCGGGAATCTATGCCTGCGGAGTATTCCGCGCACCGATGGATATTCCGGATTCGGTCACCATGGCCAGCGGTGCCGCCTCACTGGCGGCACAACTCCTCTCCGACGAACGAGGGACACTCATCGCGGAGAAGGAATACCCGCCGGAACGAGATGTCTCCAGAGAGCCACCGAGGGTGGGTGTCTTCGTCTGCCACTGCGGGACGAACATCGCCAGTGTCGTGGATATTGGCAGTGTCGTGGAATATGCCCGTAGTCTTCATGGTGTCATCCACGCCGAGGATACTACTTTCAGTTGTTCCGTTGATTCCATCACTCACATCGGCGAAACGATTAAGGAGAAAAGATTAAACCGCGTGGTGGTGGCCGCCTGTACGCCACGGACGCATGAACCCGTATTCAGAGAGGCCTTGAAAGAGGCCGGGCTGAACCCTTACTTATTCGAGATGGCTAATATCCGCGAGCAGTGTGCTTGGGTACACCGGGCCGAGGCTGAGGCCGCCACTACCAAGGCACAAGACCTGATACGAATAGCCGTCACCAAAGCCAGACTCCTCAGGCCGCTCTACCCATTATCCTACAACATAACCCGCGCCGCGCTGGTCATTGGCGGCGGTGTTGCCGGGATGGTCAGCGCTCTCTCGCTGGCTAACCAGGGATTTGAAGTCCATCTGGTAGAGAAGACAAAACAGCTGGGCGGGATGGCCGGTAGAATCCACTATACGGCGGAGGGAGGGGATGTGCAGGATTACCTCCAAGAAATCATCCGTCAAGCCCGAGAGAATCCCTTGATTAAGGTTTATACCGAAGCCAGTATTACTCAATTCACTGGTTACGTCGGTAATTTCACTACCCGCCTGACGAGCGGACCTGAACAGTCAGAACAAGAGATAGCCCACGGCGTGACTATCGTGGCTACCGGTGCCGAGGAACTCAAACCTACCGAATATTTATACGGCCATGACCCCAGGGTATTAACTTCGCTTGAACTGGAGGCGGAGATAGCCAATACCAGTGAGCGGGTGAACAAATGCCAGAATCTGGTCATGATTCAGTGCGTCGGCTCCAGGGATAACGAGAGGCAGTATTGCAGCCGGGTATGCTGCAGCCAGGCCGTTAAGAACGCTTTGAAGCTGAAAGAGATAAACCCGCAAATGGAAATTTATGTTCTCTACCGGGATATGAGGACTTACGGGTTCAAGGAAGACTACTATCGCGCTGCTGCCGAGCAGGGAGTCAATTTCATCCGCTATGATGTGGACGATAAGCCCGATGTCCAAACAGTCCAGCAGAATGGTCAATCCGTTCTGAAGGTCATTGTCACCGACCCAACGTTAGGCCAGCGTCTGATGCTGGATGCAGACCTCATCGCTCTAAGCTCAGCGACTGTTCCCCCCAATACTAACAAAGAACTATCCCAGCTCCTCAAAGTACCGCTGAATGAGGACGGTTTCTTCCTGGAAGCCCACATGAAGCTCCGCCCCGTGGACTTTGTCACCGACGGTATTTTCATGTGCGGCCTGGCCCACAGTCCGAAGTCTATCGAGGAATGTATCGTTCAAGCCCAGGCGGCCGCTTCCCGGGCAGCAACGATACTCGTCAAAGCTTCAGCCAGCGCCGAAGCCGTGGTATGCGCGGTCAGGCCGGAGCTTTGCAGCGGCTGTCTGCTTTGCACCCAGGTCTGTCCCTTCAAAGCGATTGATACTCAGGTACTGCGCGATGGCCAGACGGTGGCTGTGGTCAACGAGAGCCTGTGCAAAGGCTGTGGCCTGTGTAACGCCACCTGCCGTACCAAAGCGATTAACCTGCGCGGCTTTACCAACCAGCAGTTGCTCTCCGAGGTGATGAGTTTATGGCGGTAGCCTTCCAGCCCCGCATCGTCGGCTTCCTGTGTAACTGGTGCAGCTACGCGGGTGCGGATATGGCCGGTACCAGCCGTATCGCCTACCCACCCCACATCCGTATTATCCGTGTGCCCTGCTCGGCGCGGGTTGACCCGCTTTTCATCGTCAAAAGTTTTCAACAGGGCGCCGACGGTATTCTGGTCGCCGGCTGTCACCCCGGCGATTGTCACTACGTCGAGGGCAACTATCATACCCGCCGTCGCTTTGCTTTGCTCAAGCCTCTCCTCGACTACCTGGGCATTCAGCCGGAACGTCTTCGCATCGAATGGGTCTCGGCGGCAGAGGGCAAGAGGTTCTCGGAAGTGGTCGCTTCCTTTACCCAGCAGCTTATCGATTTGGGGCCAAGGCAACCGGCGGAAAGAGGCAAGTAGGTGCAACTGATACGAGACAAAGCCAGAGAACTGCTGACCAGCAAGAAGGTAGAGTGCGTCATCGGCTACGAGAGGGCCAGCGATGGAATCACCGCCCGGCCGTTCTTTGCCTATGAACCGGCCGAGACCGATAGACTTATTTTCGACGAGACCTGCGTGCATAACCTAGTTAAGTATTTACTGGATAGGAAAGGCAAGCCAACCGGCATTGTTGTCAAAGGCTGTGACTCGCGGGCTATCAATCTACTCCTCAACGAGAACCAAATCCAGCGTGACCAGGTTTTTATCATCGGCGTGGTCTGTCCGGGAATGGTGGAAAGCAGTTGGTACCACCGCAGTGAAAAACAGCCGACCCGCTGCTGCGACTGCCTCCAGCATACGCCGGTAGTCTATGACTTTCTCATCGGTGAGGCAAAAGAAGAGCCAGCACTAGCCCCTGCCTATACCGACGTGGCTGAAATCGAAGCCAAGAGTACGGAACAAAGGCGGGCTTTCTGGGCGGAACATTTCTCGCGTTGCCTGCGCTGTTATGCCTGCCGCCAGGTATGTCCCGCCTGCTATTGTCCGGAATGTTTCGTCGAGCAGCTCGACCCGCTCTGGGTTGGTATCAAGATTGCCCCCGCCGAAAACGAAATCTGGCACATTATCCGGGCTTTCCATCTGGCCGGTCGCTGCTCCGGCTGCGAGGAATGCCAGCGGGTCTGCCCGATCGGTGTCCCGCTCAGCCGGCTCAATCAGAAACTGGAAAAGGAAGTCCGGGAACAGTTCGGCTTCCAGGCTGGCTTAAATGCCACCGAAGTACCGCCTTTCGCCACCTTCAAAAAGGATGAAAAGCTGGGGGGTGGCGACTGATGTTAGTCCTGACTAAGAGCGCCTTACTGGCCTGGCTGGGACAACTGGCCAAAACGCACCGGCTTATCGCACCATTACAGGTCAACGGCCTCACCCTTTTTAGTGTGACTAACAACGTAGAGGATATTATCCTCGACTTCGCCAATACAACTCTCTCTCCTAAGGAATGGTTTTTCCCAGCCACCGAAACACTTTTTACCATGGAAAATGGAGACAATGCCGCGCTTGTCGGCACGGAAGTCAAAGAAAAATCGATTATTTTCGGTATCCGCCCTTGCGATGCCTTGGGACTGGCGGTACTGGACAAGCCTTTCCTGGACACACCGGCTGACGTTAATTACCGGCAGCACCGGGAGGCTACGGTCCTTATCGGACTTGCCTGTACCAAGGCTTCCCCGGAGTGTTTCTGTACCAGCCTGGGCACTGCCCCCGACGACGCTTCCCATGTCGATATCCTGTTGACCCCAGCCGGTGATTCATATTCCGTCAAAACAACGACCGAGAAGGGCAAGGCCCTACTCGCTCTGGTCAAAGGGGCAAAGGACGAACCGGTAACGGTGGCAGCGCCTCCCTTACCAACCCGGGTCTCCACCAAAGCCATCAGTGAAACGATGAGACGGGTCTTCGAGTCCCCTTACTGGAACCGCCTCGCCGACCGCTGCCTGCACTGTAATTTATGTTCCTATGTTTGCCCGGTGTGCTATTGCTTCGATATCCGGGATGATACAGTTCACGGTAAGATAGAACGGCTGCGTACCTGGGAAAGCTGCCAGTCCGCCGGGTTCACCCGCATTGCCGGTGGCTATGACCCCCGCCCGACCAAAGGGGCCAGGCTCCGCCAGCGTTTCTATCACAAGCTGCTTTACATGCCGGAAAACTTCGCGGTGACCGGTTGTACTGGCTGCGGTCGCTGCGTGAAGCACTGTCCGGTGAATATTGATATACGGGAAGTTATTACCGAAGTACAGAAGATAGGAGCCAGCAATGCCGTCCGATAGTCCTTTTCTTCCTTATCTGGGAACGCTGGAGAACGTAACCGACCTGACGCCGGATATCAAGCTCATGAGCGTCAGGCTGGAAGACCCGGCGGTTGTTGAGAAAATAGATTACCGTCCCGGACAGTTCGCTTTTCTCTCTGCTTTCGGTGTGGGTGAAGCTCCCTTCGGTATTACCTCGGTAGCCGGCCGCAAGGGACCCCTGGAGTTTGCCGTCAGACGTATCGGCACTGTCACCAGCGCCCTACACGACCTCGAGGCCGGCGCCCGGGTAGGAGTCAGAGGCCCTTTCGGTAACTATTTTCCTCTGGACGACTATAAAGGGAAAAATATCTATATCATCGGCGGTGGTATCGGTATGGCGCCCCTGCGTCCGGTAATCAATACCATCATCGACCGCCGGGACGGCTACGGCCAGCTCACTATTATCAATGGTGCCCGCACTCCGCAAGACCTAGTCTTTGCCAATGAGTTCGACACCTGGTCGAGCTCGCCGAAAACACGCCTGGAACTCACCGTGGATCGTGGTGACGAGGAATGGACGGGACGGGTAGCCCTGATACCGGCGGTGGTGAAGGAACTAAAACTATCTCCGGAAAACGCCATGGCCATCACCTGTGGGCCGCCGATAATGATAAAGTTCGTTCTCACCGAATTGAAGACACTTGGCTTCACCAGCAATCAGATTGTTACCACGCTCGAAGGCAAAATGAAGTGCGGACTGGGCAAGTGTGCCCGCTGTAACGTCGGTGAGAAATATATCTGCAAAGACGGCCCGGTCTTTACCTTCGACCAGATTGCCCGGTTTATCGAGCAATTCTAGAATACGTGCAGATCTTGCCAATGGATTCCAGCTTTCGCTGGAATGACAATTTTAAGGAGTTGACAGAAGAGGGCTCCGCCCTCTTATTCAAAATTCCCCTCTCCTTTTAGGAGAGGGGCAGGGGTGAGGTCGTACTTTAAGGAAAAGCCAGGCAGAAAACGAATAGAACTTAATCGTGGGTCTTTTTCACATAGACTTTTATTTCTTTGCCGCCTTCTTCTACGCCAAGAAACTCGTGTCCCGTAGCCTGACACCAGGCCGGCATGTCCTGTTTGATACCCACGTCATCCGCCAGCACTTCGAGTACCTGCCCGGTTTTGAGTTGCTTGATTTTTTGCGCCGTCTTTACAATCGGCATCGGACAATATAAACCTACACAGTCGAGTGAATCATCAGCTTTCATCTCTATCTCCTTCTGCCCACTGAACCTAGATAAAAAGTGTCACTTTGGCCTGACGGGCCTCGTTCAAAAAATAAGCCGCACCGGCGAGGCTGCTAACTTCAGCTCGGAAAGCTTCCTCAGGCACTCCCATTATGCCACAGGAAGTCGTACAGGCAATAAGCTTCACTCCCATCTGATGGGCCATATCAATAAACTCATCGATAGACGGCATCTTCATTTCTTTCATCAGTCTCCCTATCATCCAGGGGCCGAGACCAAGCATATTGAACTGGGAAAGTTTTAGCCTTCTAGAGCCACCCCGGTTCATCCAGTTGAACATCTTTCTCATCAACCCTTGGCTCTTAATACTACCTTCATTCTTCTGAATGATATTTAGCCCCCAGAAGGTGAAGAACATACTGACTTCCATTCCCATACTGGCACCGGTCGTCGCTAAAATAAAGGCGGCGAGGGCACGGTCCAGCTCGCCGCTGAAAACAACGATAGCCATCTTTTCCTTTTCGGCCATAGCTTAACCTCCTTCCTTATGATTCGATATTATTGAGCCGGACTGGCCAAGGTTATCAGCATCAGGGATATAGCTGATTACCCTCATCGTCTTCGATAATGATGGCATTCTGGGTGCAGCTTTCCGCCGCCTCCGTTAGTTTCTCTTCATTAACGGAAGACGGGTCGAGAATAATAGCTTTATTCTCGGCATCGAGCTTGAAGACGGTAGGGGCAATCACCACACAGTTGCTCAGTCCGATACATAGTTCCCGGTCGATTCTTACTTTCATAGCCATATTTTAGAGGGAAATTCATAGCAAAATCATAAAATGACGACCGAAGACGTAACAAAATTATGACATTTGAAGAGGAACCCCCTTCCCTCTGTCTCCCCTCCCGTGGGAAGGGGGAGTTGAGTAAAAGAGAAGGGGGGCTTTTCGCCCCCTTCTCTTGAAATCTCTGGAAGGAAGAAGACCGTACTCTAAGGGATACGACTACGAGAGGGAAAGCTCACCATCGGAATAGACCAGCTCGTTATTGAATATCCTGACCAGGCGAAGGGCGCGCCGGTTTTCCCGCTGCAAAACATCAATAAAAACAGAAGAAAGACCGGCTCCGGCAAGCGTAAGTAAAAGTGAGGTTTCGAGAAGCCAATGAAATCGCCGCGGCGCTGCTGCCGAGATATTGCTCAGCCAGCAGGTGCTCCTTACCGGCGGTTCGGTCGCCTCGGATAAAGCACGGAGAAACTCAAACACCTCAGCCAGGTGACGTTGCCCGATATCCTTGCTGATATGGATTATTCCCGGGTCAACGAGGATACGGCTGCTGGGGACTCCGGCTTCGTTAGCCGCACCGATGAGGATAGCTGCTTTCTCCAACATCTCCCGGGCATCCGTCGGTGCCGCCGGGTCACTGACGAGCAGGACAACTTCAGCTTGATATTTAGCTACAAGCGGCAGTACTTCTTTAATCCTGGTCACGTCAATAGAAACGTAATTGACCAAAGGTGGGCGCCGGCAAAGTCGCAGTCCGGCTTCCAGTGCCTCGACATTGTTCGTGCTCAAACATAATGGCAGGTTAGTAGCTTGCTGAACCGCTTTAACGGCAAATTCCACGGCTTCAGGTCGGTCAAAATGCTGCTGAGTATCGATTTCAAGCAGATTGGCACCCGCCGCAGCACACTGTCGGGCCGTCTCTTTCAGCTTGTCGGCGGCCGGCTGTTCGGAGTCCCACTTCGCCGCCTGCGATTGCCGGAAAATTCGTTCAATCAGGCTCCGCCGTGTGGTCAGATTATTCGCAATAACAAGCATTCGTTACCCTCCTCTATTCCTTGCCAGCGTGGGTGTGTAGCGTACCTAATCTATCGGGACCAGGTACAATTTACCTTTCTCGCCGAGCTCTTTGACCAGTTCGGAATGCATCAAAGGCACTAGTTGTGCGTTTAAATCAACTGCCGTCAGGCCGAGGTTAGCCATAACTTCCTCTCGGGTGGTCTTCCCTTTGCTCTTGACGAAGTCGTAAATCTTGGCCTCGGTCTCGTTAAGGCCGGCACTACCCACCAGCCCGCGGCGTTTTCGAGAACTGGTCTCGACAAAAGTAGCCCACGGGTCACATTGTTTGAGGGTCAACCCGACGTCCATCACGCAGTTCTCACACATCACTTTGCCCTGATAGACAAAGCTCTGGTCCTCCGTAAGTTCACGGCCACATCGGCTGCATTTCACGGCACACCTCCTTACTTGATTTTCTGGAGAAACTCTTTCGCCTGATATTCGAATTCCCTGGTCTCCATGACCACTTCAGTCAGTTTGCCTTGAGGACAAACATCTACCCGCACCATACCACCCATCCCTTCAAATGAGACGCAGGCTTCACTTTGCTCCGTTACTTTAAGTTTATTACCACTTGGGCCAAAGAATTCCACGGCCTTCTTTATTACCTGCTCGGGCTTGAGTTTGGTCTTCGAAGCGATTTTCAGCATCTGTCCCTCCTTTTTAGCTTTGTGTTTTTCCCTAATTTTACCATAGCACCTGTACCTTTACTCATCTGCAGCCTGCCCTTTCTCGTCGCTAAATGAACTCATCAAACAGGGCTTCGGCATCTTTCGGCTCAAGTTTCCGGCTGACCAGCGTTCCTTTCGACAAAGCCGGAATCTGTTCTTCGAAAGTAGGCCGTTCCTCACGGTA
The DNA here is from genome assembly GCA_043812795.1 of Chloroflexota bacterium. Lineage (GTDB taxonomy): Bacteria > Chloroflexota > Dehalococcoidia > Dehalococcoidales > UBA2162 > JBDRLU01. The sequence goes on along the minus strand of JBDRLU010000068.1, from coordinate 34,041 downwards.
GATGATGCCAATCGGAATCCGGTCGCCCCATTCCTGGGCCTTCTCAAAAGCACCCAATTTATTCTCCGGGTCATAGCTACCATCCAGCGGATAGACTCTCTCCCCATACCAGTCAAAGGTATTTTTCCGATTGAAGGTAACGCAGGGCTGGAGAATATCGATTAGGGCAAATCCCTTGTGTTGAATTCCCATCTTGATAAGGTCGGCCAGGTGATTGATATTGCCGGCATAACCCCGGCTCACGAATGTGGCGCCGGCAGCAATCGCCACGGCCAGCGGATTTATGGGCAGAGTAGCGCCGAGCGGCGTTGTCTTAGTTACATAACCGGCATCGCTGGTCGGCGAGGCTTGCCCCTTAGTCAAGGCATAGACCTGATTATTATGCACCAGATAGGTAATATTGTGATTACGGCGCATGGTATGCAGCCAGTGATTACCACCTTCACCATAGGCATCACCGTCACCGCTGACGGCAATAACAATCAGCTCCGGATTGGTTATCTTGGCACCAACAGCCGGAGACACCGGCCGACCGTGAAGAGAATTGAAAACATTACCCCGCGTATAGTGCGGTAATTTCCCGGCCTGTCCGATACCGGAAACGAGAAGCACCTGCTGAGGCCCGATATTCAATTCGACCAGCGCCTTATTCAGCGCTCGCAGAATGCCGAAGTTCCCGCAGCCGGGACACCAGGCTGGTTTAAGGCTGCTGTATTGAGCAAGAGTGACCATTTCGGCAAACCTCCTTATGTATCTCTCGGGCGACATGGGCCGGGGTAAACGGCCGCCCGTCGTATTTGAGCACCATGCCGCTCATTTCTTTTCCGGTCTGGGCACGTATCAGGCGGGCTAGTTGGCCGCTGGCATTGTTTTCAATAACAAAGCTCATTTTGGCTTTACTCAGCGTATCGATAACTGCCTCGGAGGGGAAAGGCCATAGCTCGCTGAAATGCAGCAGTTTGACGCTCTCGCCGTCCTTACGGAGCAGGTCAACCGCCTCACGAATGGCGCCATACGTGCTTCCCCAGCCGATAAGGACCATATCCGCTTTCGCCGGACCGTGCCGGCGTGGCTCGGCTATTTCCGTCTTCAAGCCGAACATCTTACGCAGGCGCTTCTGCATCTGCGCGGTACGGGTTGGTGCGTCTTCAATCATGTGTCCTTCTTCATCATGTTCGTCAGAATCGGTAACGACCAGGGCTTCACCGCCGGGAAAAGCTCTCGGTGATATACCCGTCGGCGTTACCTTGTGCCGTTTGTATTCCTCTGGAGACCCATCCTTACTGGAAAAGAGCAGCCCCCGGTCAATGGTGACCTGGCTAAGGTCGAACCGGTTGACCGTGGCATAGGAAGTGGCCAGGTGGTGATCGGTCAGGATAATAACGGGCAACTGGTACTTGTCGGCCACATTAAAGGCTTTCACGGTCAGCCAGAAAGCGTCTTCAACGGAGGCAGGGGCGAAAACGGCCCGGGGAAAGTCCCCCTGATGGGCGTGAAGGACGAACTGGAGGTCGCCTTGTTCGGTCCGGGTCGGCATGCCAACCGCCGGGCCGGGACGTTGGGCGTCCACAATGACAACCGGTGTCTCGGTTATCCCGGCCAGCCCTAACCCCTCGACCATAAGACAAAAACCGCTACCTGAAGTGGCGGTAATAGCTCTGGCTCCGGCAAAGGCTGCTCCGATAGCCATATTAACTGCCGAAATTTCATCTTCAGTTTGCACCACCGCCAGACCTAATTCTCCGGCTTTAGTCGCCATATACTCCAATATGGAAGTGGCCGGAGTCATGGGATAAGCCGATATAAACTTACAGCCGGCGGCGATGGCACCGAGGGCAATGGCATCGTTCCCGGTCAATAGCATCTGTTTACTGTTATTCTTCTTTATCGTGGGGAGTGCCTGGCTGAGTTTACCGCCAAAATTCTCCTGTAAATACTCGTAACCGACTTTAGCTGCCTTGACATTGTCCTCACCAACCTCAGCCCCGAAATATTCTCGTAATACCTTTTCCAATATTGAAAAATCATATTTCACCAGACACAGAGCAGCACCTAGAGCAACAGTATTGGCCATCACTTTACCGCCTGCTTTCTCGTCCGCCAGCCGCTCCAAGGGCACATTAAACAAGTTTGGGCCGGACTCAGCCAGGCTTATCTTCTCGCCGTCAAAGATTACAACACCGTTTTCCGATAACTCTCGGCGGTGCAGCTCAATCGTTTCCTGGTTGAGAGCAATAAGCGCGTCCACCGGCTCCAGGACGCCACCAATGGGACGGTCGCTTACTCTGACACGGAAAAAGTTATGCCCGCCCCTTACCCTTGACTCGTAGTCCTGGTCGGCAAAAACATGATAACCACCGCGAGCAAAGACTTTGCCGAGTAGGAAGCCTACCGTTTGCACTCCCTGCCCGGCTTCACCGCCGACCACAAAATTGATATCTACTGGCATGGCACCTCCTATTTCGGCATCACGAAGTTGGTGGTCTGGTCATTAACCTGCACCATGTAATTTTCACCCACCGTAAAGTTTGAACCCAAATTAATATTCTTCCTCAAGGCCGCAAAGAGCTTGGACTACCAGCTGTCCTATCACTAACTCTCGTAGACCTTAATCATTAGCTTCCAGATACTTAGCAAGTGCGGTACAGACGGCAAGGCTGATTGCAGCCACAGTCGTGATATATCTCGCCGCCATACTGGCTAAACTTTCGGGTTTGTACCAGGCGTCCATTGACGAAGCTGAGAGTCTCAAAAGCTTTGCACTGCGGACATAATGCCACCAGCTCGCGCGTACTGGTGCTCTGTCCTTCTTCGGCGACGGGTATGTCTATCAAATTAGGCCTAGGTAAAATCGCAACCATCGTCCTCCTCCCTTTAAAAGACTCTATGGGTGTATTTTAAAGAGTGGACAATGGAAAAGTTACAAAAAAACAGGGGGAAAAATAACAAAACTATGACATTTTCGGGGATGACGAGAAGTTTTGCCGGGGATGCTGTGGGACGGTGCGCTACGCCGAGGGCTGGTCGATGATATAGCCAGTCTTGGGAACAGTACGGATAAGTTGCGGTTGATTAGGGTCTTTCTCGATACGGTGGCGTAACCGACTGACCCACGTCCGCAATATCTGGACGTCATCGCGATACTCAGGACCCCACACCCGCGTCAGCAGGTCTTCGTAGGTCATCAGGCGACCAACATTGCGGGCCAGCTCACTGAGCAACAGCCACTCGATTCGCGTCAGACGCACTTCCTGACCATTAATCGTTACCAGGCGCCGGTCGAAATCAACCACAACATCATTCAGAGCAAGTTGCCCGGCTAACGGCGTCCGGCTCTCCGCCGTTCCCAGGCGGCGCCGTACCGCCTCGATGCGGGCCACCAACTCGGCAGGGTTGAATGGTTTCGGTAGATAATCATCCGCACCCAGGCTGAGCCCTTTAATTTTATCCGCGTCAGATTCTCTGGCACTGAGGAAAATAACCGGTACCGATGAGAAACTACGCAACTCTTGAAGCGTGGCGAAACCGTCCATTTTCGGCATGACTACGTCGAGCACAATCAGGTCGGGAGCTTGCATCTGGGCCTGCTCCACCGCCTCAACCCCGTTGGACGCCGTCAATACGGAATAGCCCTGAGCTTTAAGCTTAATCCTCAGGAAATTCAGGATGCGCTCCTCATCATCAACCAGCAACACGCGGTACGGCTTCATTTGCGGAATATAATAGCCCTAAATCAGGGCAAATGTCAAAAACGCTTTTGACTGTCATTACGAGTCATTCCTCGGAAAGGACGGGGCAATCTCAAAGTTGCCGATAGCCGACAGCTGTCAGCTGACAGTTCGCTATAATTGACCGACTCCTCCATGAGCAATAAAATAAAAAGTAGTTGTTGTCACTGGACAATTATGATAAAATTTTGCCACATGGGTTAAGACGAAGCGGGAAGAGGCTCGACCGACAAGAAAATGAAATGCGAGCCTGTCTCCCGCTTCCCTTGATTATGAAACGGTATCAATAAAAATAAACGGTTAGCGAGACAAAACATGCAATTTAGCAAAATGCAGGGCGCCGGCAACGATTTTGTGCTGGTCGAGACCGGCGAAACCGAAAGCGATTGGTCGCAATTGGCTATCGCTATGTGCGACCGCCATTACGGCATCGGCGCCGATGGCCTGTTGCTGGTAGTACCTTCCCGGGTCGCCGACTTCCGTATGCGTATTTTTAACACGGATGGCAGTGAGGCTGAAGCCTGCGGCAATGGACTCAGGTGCGTGGTGAAGTATGTCGTCGACCAAGGGCTGGTTAAAGCCGGAGTGAAAGAGGTTTCAATAGAAACTCTGGCCGGAGTGAGAAAAGCCCAGTTCTTTAAGGTGAACGGAAAGGTCGCTAAGGTAAGAGCCGGCATGGGCAAGCCCAGTCTGGGCAATGGGGCGGGTAAGCCAGCCGACATAAAATCAACGATGAGCCAGAGCCTCACCGTTGCCGGTAAGAAACTGGAACTGGGTTTAGTTTCCATGGGAAATCCGCATGCCGTCTATTTTTCCCCGGAACCGGTAGCTGACTTTCCCTTGTTAGAACTCGGGCCTAAAATCGAAACACACAAAATATTCCCCAAAGGAGTAAATTTTGAAGTGGCCCGTGTCGTCAAGCGCGGGCGAATCGAAGCCCGCGTCTGGGAAAAAGGAGTCGGCGAGACCCTGGCCTGCGGTAGCGGCGCCTCCGCTATCACCGTTGCCGCCCGGCTCAATAAATATATCGATAACAAGGCGGAAATAAAGCTACCGGGCGGGACTCTGGAGGTGGAATGGGACGGGACGGGCGAAGTCTTTTTAAGCGGCCCGGCGGAAACGGTCTTTACCGGCGAATGGCCGGAGAGCCACCGTTAAATAAGTTTTGGTGAGGGGGACTGAGATGAGAATGGCCAAACGAATTGCCAGCCTGCCGCCCTACCTTTTTGTTGAAATCAGCAAGAAGATTGCGGCCAAGCGGGCCAAGGGCGAGGAAGTGGTCACCTTCGGCATCGGGGACCCGGATATCCCGACACCGCCGCATATCATCAACCGACTGTGCGAAGCGGCCCGCGACCCAGCCAACCACCGCTACCCTGAGTCCGATAGCCTGCCGGAACTGCGCCGGGCTGTGGCCGAGTGGTACCGCCGCCGCTTCGGTATTACCCTCGACCCGGACAGGGAAGTCTTGCCGCTCATCGGCGCAAAAGAAGGTATCGCCCATATTGCCCTGTGCTTTATCGACCCGGGAGATACAGCCTTAGTGCCCGACCCGGCCTATCCGGTCTATTCTATCGGGACGACACTCGCCGGCGGCAAACCTTACTATTTGCCCCTCGCTGAAGAGAGCGGTTTTTTACCGGACTTGGAAAGTATCCCCGAGACCGTCGCCAAAAAGGCCAAGCTACTCTGGCTGAACTACCCGAATAACCCGACGGGCGCCGTAGCCGGACTCGATTTCTTCAACCGGGCCGTCGAATTCGCCAGGCGCTACGATATAGCTATCTGCCATGACGGACCGTACAGCGAGGTCGCCTTCGATGGCTATCGCCCCGTCAGCTTCCTGCAGGCCAGGGGAGCGAGAGACGTTGGCGTTGAGTTCCATTCCCTGTCCAAAACGTATAACATGACCGGCTGGCGCATCGGTATGGTCGTCGGTAATGCCGACATGGTGAATGCCCTGAAGACCGTCAAATCGAACCTCGATTCGGGTATTCCGCAGGCCATCCAGTATATGGCCATCGAAGCCTTGCTGGGGCCACAGGACTGCATCCAGGAGCACAACACCATCTATCAGAAGCGCCGCGACCTGGTGGTGGAGACCTTGAATAGCATCGGCCTCAAGGCGAAGGCACCGAAGGCAAGTCTATACGTCTGGGCGAAAGTACCCGAAGGCTATAATTCCGTGGACTTCGCCACCGAACTACTCGACCAGGTGGGCGTGGTAGTTACGCCCGGCATCGGTTATGGGCCGAGTGGCGAAGGCTACATCCGCCTGTCGCTGACTATCGCTGATTCCAGCCTCGTCAAAGGCTTATCACGGCTGACCAACTGGTGCGATAATAAAAAGAAACTGACCGGTAAAGTGAGTTGACATAAAGTTTCAGGGAGAAACATCAAAGGCACTGTTGAAACACGGACAGCCACGGAACGGGCATTCCTGGTAAGTGTTGCCACCAGAGACAATACCGGGGGATGGTCTGCCGAGGACTCTCTGGAAGAGTTGGCCCAGTTAGCCAGGACCGCCGAGGCAGAAGTGGTCGGCCGGATTATCCAGCACTTGCCGCAACCTTCGGGCACACATTACCTCGGCAAAGGCAAACTTACCGAACTGCTCGCGCAAAAAGACAACCTGAACTTCGACGTCGTTATCATTGACGATGAGCTTTCGCCGCAGCAACAGCACAATCTGGAAGAGTTCCTTCAGGTCAAGATAATCGACCGCGTCGCCCTGATATTGGACATTTTTGCCCGGCGTGCCCGCACCCGCGAGGGACAACTGCAGGTCGAGCTGGCCCAGCACGAGTACCTTTACCCGCGCCTGGCCGGACAGTGGCGTCATCTGGAAAGGCTGGGCGGCGGCATCGGCACACGTGGCCCCGGTGAATCACAGCTCGAGACCGACCGTCGTCTTCTCCGCCAGAAAATACATCGCCTGAAGACGCAGATTGAAGAAGTCAGAAAACATCGCCAGCTGTACCGCCACCAGCGGCAGAAAAGGGCCGTGCCCGTCGTGGCTATCGTCGGCTATACCAACACCGGTAAAAGCACTCTGTTCAATGCCCTCAGCCAGGCGGGCGTCTTCGTGGAGAACAGGCTTTTTGCCACCCTCGACCCCACCACCCGCCGTATTACTCTGCCGGACAAAAGGACGGTCTTATTATCGGATACGGTGGGTTTTATCCGCAAGCTGCCGCCGACTATCGTGACGGCTTTTCGCGCCACCCTCGAAGAACTGGCCGAGGCGAATGTGCTCCTCCATGTCGTCGATATGGCTTCACATAATGCTTCAGAGCAATACCAGGTGGTGGAGGAAACTTTAGCCGACCTCGACCTCGGTAACAAGCCAAGAATTACGGTACTGAATAAAATCGATTTGTTGCTGGACAAGAAACAGACCTGGAACGAAGAACAAGCCATGGATTATCTGGCGCAACAGGCCGTGCCGGTCAGTGAGAATACGGTCCTCGTTTCCGCCACCCGAAAATGGGGGCTGCAAAACCTGCTGGAGCAAGTCGCCCGAATTTTAGGCCGGCCGGAGCCGTTTTTTACTGGTAGTGAGAAGTAACGCACTGTAATCGATTTTAAGGCTTCTTAACGTCTTTTCAGGTAATTATCTACTTATCATGGGCTTAAAGCCATGTTTTGCATGGTGGATTTTCATTAATTTTGCGGACTAATAGAAAAAGCGCTTTCGTGACCTCGACTGTCCCCTAATAAGGGACTTTAAAAGTCCTGTAATTCGCTTTTAGTTTTACAGAGGTATTCGACAAGGAATTTATTTCTAAGTTGCCTTTATTATCTCTCTTATCTGGCCCTGGAAATCTTCACTATAGATATATTCTCTTGCTAATCTTAAATTAGAAGCGTAAGCGCCAAAACATGCAAGTAAGCCTGAAATTATTGTCCCAAACATTCTCGATAATACGTAACTATTGGCATCATCTTCGGGATGCAGTTCTATAAATATTCTAGTCAATTCATCTTTATTTCTCGTGCTTATCAAATCAAAATGGTCTATGTGTAATTCATGAGCAAATTCGTTTCTGATTTTACGGATAACTTCTACTGCCCTTAAAAGATGCGCCGGAATTAGTTTTAGTGAACGCATCAGATCTGTCTTTATTGCGAAGGTTATATCTTTATTATCCTTAAGGATTTTATATTTAGGTATATATGCTATAAGAAGACTATCTAATGCATCCTCTACAGCTAAGGCACCAGCCACAGCCAGCAGACGGTCATCCTTAGCCTTGCTTATATAAGAGAGACGTTTCCCATAATTAGCGCTAATAACTTCAAGTTCTCTCGCTACGACATTAATAATAAAAGTATGAAATAGGCTCTCTCCTTTCATACCAGAGCCTTTGAATGGCTTTGCCTTTCCTGAATTGGTATGTTTAATGGTATCCATCTTTTATCCCTCCTCTTGCCTATATTTATTAACTATCTCCTATTATATGCTTCGCACTATATATGTTATGTCGCTTACGCATGGTCTTTTGCATTACGGTACAAAGGTGAATTTGTGCTAAACTTAGAAAAGAGGCGCGCTATGGATGGAACAAAGGTTAAAGCATCAAAACGGCAATGGGTCATATCAATGATAGCTTTGGTAATTACGCTCTCGGTCTTAGTCCCACTCGGCATTGCCCATAATGCGTATCCACAAGGCGAGACTTATAGAACCGGACGCTACATTGCTCGTGATGTGGGAACAGACAGACCTGAATTCGCAAGTCGTTCATCTCCAGCAACTAATCCTGTATGGGTTAGGTTATTTCAAGACCAGAGATATTTCTTTTCGGTAGTTGGTATTATTGGAATTATCGTGTTTATAGTTAATTTCCCACCAATTAACAAAACTTTCATCAAGAAAGTGGGCGTATGAAAAGCCCCAGATTTTTCCTAGTTTTCTGGGGGAAGTTTTTGGTCTTCCGGTCTAGAACTATGTTCTATTTCTGACGGCGGAGCCGGCGGGATTTGCTCGCTAACAACTTCCACGGGGACCGGCTCAAGTTTTTCACTGGCTATTTCAGCATACTCAAGACCATGTTCCTCCAGCATCTCTTCTTTGGAGATTTTGCCGGTAAAGATACTGAAGTCGCCGGGGAAGACACCGGGTTTCAGGAAGGCTTCGTAGACGTGCCAGACAAGAATAGTCAGCAAGGCCAGCGTAGCTTCCCAGCCGTGGAAAACGACCGAAGCCACCACTACTTGCCCGGGAAGAAACCTGGTGACAGCAATGGGAAAAGCGAGGACAAAACCGGTAACGATAATAATGGTGCTGCCGAACATCATCCCCCAGTATTCGAATGTCTGGCGGTAGTTATACCGGCCGTACTGCGGCGGCTCCTTTCTGAAGCCGATGGTATATTTCAGATAATCGAGAACGTCGGCAAAGTCTTTCCGCGTCGGTATCATTGTCAGGCGCGAGTGGCGGACCAGCACATCGTAAGTGACGCTGACCAGATGGTAGAGCACGCTGAGAGTAAAAATGGCGGCGAAAATACGGTGAATAATACGTACCGTCTCGATACCACCGAGGTGGAGGATAAGCCACTCCGCTACGCCGGCGGTATAAAATTTCTGGGTCAGGCCGGTCACCACCAGCGTCGTGAAAGTGACGATGAGCGCCGCATGCTCAATTCGTCGCCTTAAACTGAAACGGACAAAATATTCACTTTCGGCCATCTTCGTAACTCCCGGCTAACTTAATTATGTCCATTTCGCCTGTTTTTCGTTCTCCGCCAGACGTCGAACCCGATATGCACCATGAGGCCAAAGATGGTAAACGGTATCATTACCCAGTAAAACCCGCGGGCGATGATGACCAGGGGCGTCTTGGTCACGGTCGGCTGATAATGGGACATCCAGGCGGTGGGAAAGTTCGCCGTCGCATCGGGGTGACACTTCTGGCAGGTAGCTAAAAGGTTCTCCTTCATCACGGAGGAGTTGGCCGCATCTGGCTTCATTATGTCATGGACGCCATGACAATCGGTACAGACGGCTTCCTTTATCTCCGCCGGCTCCCCCTGTTTTACCTGCAAGAGGCTGGTACGCCCGTGAAAATCGGAGAGGTAGGTGCTGACAACGTCGGTCGAAACCCCGTAACGTGACATCAGTTCTTTGTCAGCGTGGCAGCTGCTACACAAAGCGATGGACTCAGCACGGAAACTGGCCGTCGCGGCCGGCTGGACGGCATGTGCCCCGTGGCATTCAACACAGCCCGGCAAGTCCTGATAGTTGCCGGCTTGCCGCGACTGCCCGTGGACGCTGGTCATATAGGTACCGGCAACGGTGCCATGGCATTGGGCACAGACACCTTCCTGAGAGAGTTTATATTCGGCCAGGCTCTTTGCCGTATTTTCCGGGTGCTTCTCGGCATAGCCGGCATGGCATGACTGACATTGTAGTACTTTACCGTGTACCGAGTTGCTGAAGTCCGCCTCGGCAACATAAAGGGATAGCGTGGCACCATCGGCTAGTATCATGTGTAAACCCGTATCACCGTGGCAGATAGTACAATCAGCACCGTTCGTCGTCGCCGTTGTTGTCGTGGTCTGGGCTGCGGCTTGATGGCAGGTGGTACAGGAGCTTGCCGGTAGGCCGGCGTGGGGTACCTCGGTAGCTTCGATATTATTGGTATTGTGGCAAGCCACGCAGTCTTCGTAGCCGGCAATACCGTGGGGTATTTCGGGAGCGTCAAGCGGAGTGGCCTTAATCGGCTGGCTGGAGAGCCACAGGATGGCCAGGACTATTACCGCCATTATAACCAAGGGGGTAATGAACTTTCGGATAGTCATCGCTCTTTTCTATTCCTGACCAACCCGTTCTCGCTCCTTATCTTCATGATATATTTCATTCCTGCGTGTGCTGCACAGCCCGCTTGCCGACGCCGACCAGGTTTTTCACCTTGACAGCAGCGAGGACGAACAGACCGCCGATGCCGGTGGCCGGCAGGAAGATGATATAGGCCAGGGCAATAAGCGGACCGCCCAGGAAAAGAAGGGCGGCGGGCACTCTCAGGAACTTGACTTCTCTCCCTCCCGGGAGAATGGTACCGTTAACGTGAGCCTGGACGAACTCGGCAGTCTTCAGTCCTAGGTAAGTCCCTCTGTCCACTGGTTCTCCGCCGTAATATTTTTGCATCTGAGCCTCCTTCGTAACCTCCGCCTTCCCTTCCTCACCCATCACTATGATACCATCCAGCTCAACTCACGGCTTCCATTATAATACTGAATTCGGCCACTTTAAATACTTAGTTTAAAAAGGCACCCGTAAGCTAAAGTACTTATGTCCAATACCCTGCGCTAAATAGAAGTACGCAGGCAGTACCATTAGCCGGCCAGTTTCCCCCCCCGGTAAGCTTTGATATAGCCTAGGCAAGATTCGTCCTTGCCTGAGAGCAGGTTAGCCGCAAAGACGTCAGTCATCAGTTTCTGGTCGCACGGGTCAACGAGAAGAGCATCCAAGCCCCTTTCGATGGCCATCGCCGCAAAGACACCGTTTATCAGCTTCCGTTGCGGAAGCCCGAAGGAGATATTGCTCACCCCGCAGACAGTGTGGACCTGCGGGTACTTCTCGATAACCTGCTGGATAGTATTAAGGGCGATTATCCCCGCATTAGAGTCGGTCGCTACAGGCTTAATCACCGGGTCGAGGTACACTCTATCGAGCTCAATACCGTGTCCCGTGAACATACCGATGATGCGGTCAGCAATGGCAAGGCGGCTCGTCCCCTCGAATTCTGCTTCTGGGCCTTCGAGACACATGGCGACGATATTACAGGGGTACTCCTTCAACAAAGGGATAACGGCGTCAATGTCTTCTTTACGGGCCATGACCGAGTTGAGAAAAGCTCTTCCTTGGCACAACTTGAGAGCGGCAGCGAAGACGGAGGGGTTACTCGAATCGATACACAGCGGCTTATCGCTGGCCTCCTGCACAACCCTGATTAACCACTCCAAATATTTTGCTTCATCCTCGCCGAAAACTCCGGCATTGACATCAAGGTAGTCAGCCCCGGTTTCTGCCTGCATGCGGGCCTCATTTTGAATAAAGGTAGCATCCTGCTGGTTGATAGCCTCAGCCACCTTCTGCCGGCTCGAATTAATGCGCTCGCCAATAATTATCATGCGCCGTCCCTAAGCTTTATCGATAAGAGCACGGACCCGGGCCATGTGCTGAGGTGTTACGCCGCAGCAACCGCCGATAATCTTGGCACCCGCGGCAACCCACTTGGGTGTCTCCTCAGCCATCTCCTCCGGAGTTAACGGCCAGACTGATTTGCCATCCACAAGTTCCGGCTTACCGGCGTTAGGTACCACGAAAAGAGGCTTATCGGAAACCTGGTGCATTTCCTGCAGGACGGTGGTATTCTCCTTGGGTGAAATAACGCCGCACTGCGTGCCGATGATATCCGCCCCCAGTTCCGTCAGCTTCTGGGCGACTGCTTTCGGGTCGAGGCCGGTCTGTGTCCGGATACCTTTCTTTGTTGGTGTAAAGGAACCGGGACAAACAACGGGCAGATTGCACTGCTCTCTGACTATTTTTATGCCGATAGCCACCTGGTCTATTTCCGACATGGAGACTCTAATTATGTCAACTCTACCCGCCTCCAGCAATGCTCTCAGTACTTCACTCCAGGTCTCGTAGAGTTCATCGACGGTGATATCTCCGGCCGGCTCGAGGTAACCACCAATAGGCCCGAGAGCGGCTTCGACCAGCCGGTCCGACGGGACGACGGCAGTGGTAAGTTTAGTCAGCTTGACAGTGTATTCAAAAACCTTATTTTCCAGACCGAGCCGCTTCATTCGCAGCCGGTTGACGTCACCATAATTGCCACTGATGATGTCACAACCAACATCCACATACTGCTTCACTACGTTTTGAAATACATCGGGATGCTCAAGACTCCATAAACTCTGACTTTCTGCCAGGTCACGTCCGTATTGGGCCAGCATTGTGTGTATCGGACCGCATCTAACCAGGACACCAGTTTTTAACCTTTCCAGTACGTTAGCTCCCATTTGCGTCCTCCTATTTTATTCCGACCATGGTTTTAACTTTATCGATAGCCGCGCCCGCGTCCGGAGCATACCCGTCGGCACCAATCTCATCGGCGTATTTCTGGGTGACTACGGCCCCGCCGACGATAATTTTTACGCTATCACGCAAGCCAGCGGCTTTGAACGCCTCAATGGTAGTTTTCAGGGCCGGCATACTACTGGTAAGGAGGGATGACATACCCACCACTTGAGCTCCTTCGCTCTTGGCTGCAGTCACGAATTTCTCGGCCGGTGCCTCAACACCGATATCAACGACTTCAAAGCCGGCGCCACGGAGCATGATGGCAACCAGGTTTTTCCCGATTTCGTGAATGTCCCCTTTCACCGTACCCAGGACCACTTTCCCCAAAGTCTTGGCACCTTTACCCAGAAGATGTGGTTCAAGCACTTCCGTACCGGCGCGCATGGCTTTCGCCGCCATGAGTACTTCCGGGACGAACATCTCGTCCTCCCGGAACAGCTCCCCCACTTTAGTCATGCCGGCAATCAGTCCCCCGTTCAATATCTCGTTGGCCTCCACACCTTCCGTCAAAGCTGCCCGGACTGACTCGGCCACTTTGTCTCTTTGTCCCTCAATGACATTTTGGGCAATTTCTTCTAATTTACTCATTTCCCTCCTCGTTTCGATATCGGCATTTCTCCATATTACACCGACGGCAACGATTCACGCCGTGGCTTCCTACCGATTGCTGGCCAATGCCAACACAGAAAGATACCGATTTCTTGGGCTTCATCATGTAGGCTTCGTTCAGGCTCACGCCGATAGCACTAGCGTCACAGAGTTGAAAAAGCACTTTTTGCTCACTCACATCCCATTTCCCATAACCCGGACTGAACCTCGTCCCGACCTGCATTTTTAATTTACGTGCCTGCTGACAGATACGATAGTTCACCGCATCGGCAACGGCATCGGCCGCCACTGAGCCAACGCTGTCCAGCATCAATGCCTCGGCAAATTCCTCCTGAGAAAAAAGCTCGGCCACCCTTTCCTCCAGGGCCGGGCCAATGGTACATACGGCGATGCTGACAGAAATCGCACCTTTAAAATCACTGACGAAGGCGCCTAGATGCAATATCGAACCGTTGACCAGCTCTATCATTCCATTACCTATCCGGCTGACATCAATCTGGTTATAGACGGCTGAGGGGGCGATAAGCTGATAGCCTTCCTTGATTTCCCTGTTAAGAACATCACGGACAGCACCGCTTACTGGTTGCTGCTTTCTGTAGCCCTGATAACGGAGGACTTCACCTTCATTAACCGTTATCTTAATATTACGCAGAACTCTGGGCTCCACCGTGAGATAATATAGCATAGCGGGTTAAGTAGTACAAATCGGACATCGCGCGACTACCACAACGTCAACTCTGTTTGAGGTATACAACGAGGGTTAATATTCGGCAATTACGCCGATTCTGCTAGGCTGGATTGGCATCATTTTGACGCTGGGTAAGAAGCCACCGGCTCTCCTGGTCAAGCCGTTTCTTTTCATTTTCCTTTAAGCGTTCAATTTCGTGAAGTGCGTTCTCATATTCCTGCTTGTATGTTTCAACCTCTTCCTCAAGTTGAGGCAAACGCTTTAAAGCATTGAAAGCATTAATAATGAGGTCTATTTGTTCATCAAGTGAAACTATATTTGTGGAAGGTGGAGATTGCCTGGGTGAGATTAAATTTTTCTCCTCAGGGACAGCAGCTTCCTTGGGAGCTTTCTTTGTCCTTACGGCACGTTGGTTTGGCAAGAAACCTTTTTCAATAAAATCCTTTCGGTGTAAGTCAATTGCCTGTCGGCTGACATTGAACTTCTCCGCTATGCGCTGGGTGGTTTCCCCTTCCCTCAGCATGCTTAAAATTGCGTCTCTGTCAACAATGGCTTTCCTTGCCATTAACTTACCCTCATTATCATTCTAGCAATAATATAGCAATAAGAGGTAGGAATGTCAATCTACCAAATACGCAAGATATATGTTCTTAGTTTCATTTAATAGTTTTGTTACCCTTCGCCAGGTCCTTAAGAGTCAAGTTACCTTTATGGTGGTTTAGTAGCTCCACATATTTGAAAACTTGTTTGGCTTTACCTGATACTCGTATGACTGTTTGCATTTCTTGCCTCCTTCTCTTTACTTGCCTTTATTATCTACCTGGACTACGAATAATGCAAGTATGATTAAGGCAAGTAAAGACTGCTGAGGGCGTTATACGCAAGTTACCCTACTGTACATTCGCCACTATATCTTAATAATGCTCGAAATATCGCAAGATATCTCGCAAATGCTTGCGTATCAGGTACAATACAGCCGATTACTGGCTTTAATACTGATCCGTAAGTATGACAAGTAACATAACGTTGACATGCTGTTGTATCCCCCTCCCTATTAACCGGTTATGTGTGTCGGGATTCTGCATATCATGGTCTTTGAAAAATGGTAATATTCTGCCTCTTGCTCTTTCCTTTGAGGTACGACTAACACCTTTCTTTCATGCCAATATCCCCTACCCTCAAACCAGTAACTCTCTACGCCTTGGCCCGGTATGAAAGGTGAAGTCAGCCTCGAAAAGTATAGTATTGACGAATAAATCATCGCCATGTTAGACTGGGGAGGGAGAGGAGGTAGTAGTAGTAATTATGATATTGAGACTATACCAAAGTGCCAAAAACCAACTCTTAGATATACCTTGCAATAAAGACTTCAAAGATGTCGAGAATTTGCTGCATATACTAAATAGGAAGGACATCACCGTCGAAATAATTAATATCAATTCATTATCAGAAGCAGACGCGTTGAAGGCCTATTCCGATGCAGTTATACCGTCCGTACTCAAGAAATTCGGGATACGACGTATCTTTGGAAGCCGGAGACGTAGCGGATGCCTTTTCGGCCGAGAAGTTCCTGCACTGCTTGTATATGAAGAGAGTCACGGCCACCCTATTGACGTCTATCCACATGATGAAGGGCAAGGCAGAATACGAACGGTAAAGGAATTCTTATTTGACTTGCAGACGAACCTGTTTCTGGGGAAATCCTAACTGCCGAATAGTAACTTTGACCGCCGCCTCCCCAGCTACCCAGAAGTAGATAAAGTAATTCCCTTAAATACAATAATTCTGTAGCTTCGGGGAGAAAATACGA
Organism: Chloroflexota bacterium; assembly: GCA_043812795.1. GTDB lineage: Bacteria > Chloroflexota > Dehalococcoidia > Dehalococcoidales > UBA2162 > JBDRLU01. The sequence continues at coordinate 18,113 of JBDRLU010000068.1, read as the reverse complement.
TTTTTTGAAAGAAACAGTCGTATTTTATGGTAATTTAGCTTCGGAAGTGGGCTCGGTAGGTTTCGAACCTACGACCAAGCGGTTATGAGCCGCCCGCTCTGCCCCTGAGCTACGAGCCCGTGGTATAAAGGGTAAAAGTAAGATTAGTTACCGCCAAATATGATATAGCACTCAATAGTTGAAGTCAACCCAAGTCAAGCTAAATCATCTCGGAGCCGGAGGCTACCTTACCGCCCCCGAGCAAATATTCACGAAGCGTTCTGGCGTTGCTTACGGCGAAAGCTTCAGCGTCATTATTAAAATAGAGATGGACTGCTTTTAGGTCCCGCACCAGGCTGCTTATTCTCTCCGCCCAACCGGCTAACTCCTCATCGGAATATCGGCTCGAATAAAGCCCGCTACTGCCGTGGAACCTGATATAGGCAAAATCGGCCGTCGCCATCAGCGGGCAGACTATGTCCGGCATATCGAAAACGCAGAACCCTGCGTTATGTTGGCGCAAGAGGGAAAAGACCCTTTCATCCAGACAGGAAAGATGCCGGAACTCAAAGACATGCTGTAATCCCAGCGGTAAAGCGGCCAGAAAAGAAGCCAGCACCTCATCGTTGCGGTGCATGTTGGGTGGAAGCTGGTACAGCAGCGGGCCTAATTTTTTACCCAAGATCTTAGCTCTATCAAGAAATTTGGCGATGGCTTCTCCCGTATTCTTCAAGCGTTTGATGTGAGTGATAAAGCGGTTTACCTTTAAGGCAAAGGTAAAGTCCGCCGGTGAACTATCACGCCACCCGGCAAAAGCCGCTTCCGAAGGCAAACGGTAGAAACTGTTATTGATTTCTACCGTAGTGAAGTGGCGGGCATAAAACTCCAGCCACCTCGCCTTGGGCAACCCTTCGGGATAGAAGACGCCGCGCCAGTGGTCGTAATGCCAGCCTGATGTACCGATATAACAGGCCACAGCTTCATCTTATCATCAGAACAGGCCGAACACCAGTCGAATGGGGAAGGGAAGCCTTTTTGATAAACAAGTGCCCCCTTCCTTGCGAAGGAAAAGGGCACTATAGCCGTCCACCTGTTTCGAACCGGACAAGCCGAAGTTTAGATTACTTCTTGACCTCTTTGGGCGGCTTGGCCAGGACTTCATCGACAAGCCCGTATTCGACGGCCTGCTGCGGGTTAAGAAAATAATCACGATCCGTATCATGTTTTATCTTCTCGAGCGGCTGGCCAGTGTGCTTGACCAGGATATCATTGATTATTACCTGCTGTCGTAGAATCTCTCGAGCGGCAATTTCGATATCGGTGGCCTGCCCCTGAGCACTGCCAAGCGGTTGATGGAGATGGATGGTCGAGTTCTGCAAAGCATAGCGCTTCCCTTTGGCGCCGGCGGCTAAGAGTACGGTGGCCATGCTGGCAGCCAATCCGACGCAGATGGTAGAGACAGCCGGGCGGATAAGCTGTATGGTATCATAAATGGCCAGGCCGGAGCTAATGATGCCCCCGGGAGAGTGAATGTAGAGGCTAATATCCTTGTCCGGGTCTTCCCTATCCAGAAAGAGTAGCTGGGCGATAATGACATTAGCCACCTGGTCATTAATGGGCATGCCCAGCATGATAATTCGCTCCCGGAGGAGCAGTGAATAAATATCGAAAGCCCGCTCTCCCCGCGCCCCGCTTTCCACGACCATGGGTATAACGTTCTTGGGTAAGTCCATTTTATTCCTCCTTTGTTTCCTTAGTGTCTTTTGTTTTCGTCTTAGTTTTCTTTGGCTTTGACTTGGGTTCCTCAACTGCGTTGCTTTGCGCAATCTCAACCAACTTTTCAATGGTTTTACGAACAAGCAGCGATTGACGGATTGACTGCCGGGCCTGAGGCGTATTGAGCACTTTGCCCAGTTCCTCTTTTTTCTCCGTAGCCCGGCTGGTAGCCTTTTCGATTTCGCCGTCTATCTCCGTATCGCTGACCTCGATTTTCTCCTCCTCGGTAACTTTACCGAGGACGAGAGCGTTGGTAACTCTATCCGTGGCTAGCGGACGCAGTTCGTCATGAAGCTGTTCTTCAGTCTTATTAATCGTGCGTAAATACGTTTCCAGTTCGTCATTGCCCCTTTGAAAACGCTGTTCGAGAAGGTGGTGGATTTCGTCATCGACCAATACCGGCGGAAATTCAACCTTGGTCAGCGCTACAGCCGCCTTGATGGCCTTGTCCTCGAATTCGCTACGGGCTCTTTCTTCGGCTCTGGCTTTCATATCGTCGGCCACGGCCTTCCGCAACTCGGCTACAGTTTTGAAATCGGGGTTAACCGTGGTGGCGAACTCATCGTTCAGTGGCGGCAGAACCTCCTGCTTGATTTCGTTAATCCTTACTTTAAACGAGGCTTCTTTTCCGGCTACTTCGCTTCTGGAATAGTCGGTCGGTAGGCTGAGCTTAAACTCTTTCTCTTCGTCCTTTTTCAGGCCGATGATTTGTTCGGCGAATCCCGGTGCAGGAAAGGACGAATCGCGCTGGACCTGGTACTGGGCACCCTTCTGGTTGAGGAAAGGCTTATCTTCGACATTGCTCCAGATATCGAAGGCAATCAAGTCACCAGCGTCCACCGGGCGTTCCACCGGTTCCCAAGTGGCATGCTGGTGACGTAGTTCTTCGATAACCGCATCGATGGTGTCTTCGGTAACTTCGGTTGGAGGCACCGGTTCCACCTGGATATGCTTATAATCGCCGAGCTGGACGGTAGGTTTGAGCGGGACGATAGCCTTGAGTATCATCGGTTCGGTCTGGGCCAGCTCAAGCTGGGGCCGGGCAATCGGCTCGATGCCCTGCTCTTTAAGCGCTTTCTCATAGACTTCCGGAACGAGGTCGGTGATGGCGTCTTCGAGCAGGTTCTTCCGACCGACGTAGCGCTCGAAGACGGCCCGCGGGGCTTTCCCCTTGCGGAAGCCGGGGATGGTCCTTCTTTGCACCAAGCGACGGTAAGTCTTCTCCATGGACTCTTCGACCTCGGTCGGCTCGACTTCGATGGTAAGATAGGCCTCGCTGTTTTCGGTTTTATCGTGGGCTACTTTCACTGTTTCTCCTGTACTGGTAATTTCTCATCGCGCACCTGGATATGCAGTTCGGCCAGTTGCTGGTCGGTGACTGACGCCGGCGCGTTAAAGGTCAGGTCAACGGCATTTTGATTTTTGGGGAAGGCAATTACTTCCCGGATGGTCTCTTCCCCGGCGAGAATCATAACGATACGGTCGATGCCAGGGGCAATACCGCCGTGGGGTGGAGCACCATATTCGAAGGCCTCAAGCAAATGGCCGAAAAGCTCCATAATCTGTTCATCTTGATAACCCAGGATACGGAAGACCTTCTTTTGCAGGTCGCTCTGGTGAATACGGATACTGCCGCCGGCAATCTCCATCCCGTTACAGACAAAATCGTAATGCCGGCCGCGTACTTTCTCCGGCGCCGTATCCAGTAACGGGATGTCTTCCACCCATGGTGAAGTGAACGGATGGTGCATCGACTCGAAGCGTTTCTCCTGTTCGTTCCAGGCGAACAGGGGGAAATCGATGATGAAAGCAAAAGCGAGTTGCTTGGGGTCGGTCAGTTTGAGCCGGCGGCCCATTTCACACCGCAGTCCACCAAGGACGGTATTCACCAGCATAGTCTTCTTATCAGCCACAATAAGAAGCAGGTCGCCCATCTTGGCCGATGAGCGCCGGGCCATCTCTTTAATCTGGTCTAAAGTGAGGTACTTGGTGGCAACCGACCGCACCATATCGCCGGTCAGGTTATCCAGGCTACCGGCGGTAGTACCAAGTGAGATAGTCAGCAGACCGTGGGCGCCGAGGCCCTGCACCAGCTTGTTCAGTTCCTCGAGCTGGCTGCGGGTATAATTGCCGCAGTCCGGGGCACAGATGCCCTTTACTTTTCCTCCCGCCTCAATAGCTGACTTGAAGACAGTGAAATTTGACTGAGCAGCGATGTCAGACAGGTCAGCTATTTCCAGCCCGAAGCGCAGGTCAGGCTTGTCGCTACCGAAACGGGCCATGGCGTCAGCATACCTCAGGCGGGGGAACGGTTTGGTTACCCGCATTTCAGGGGCCACGGTCTCGACCATGGCCGTATAAAGCTCTTCCATCAGCTTCAAGATATCCTCTTCTTCGACGAAGCTCATTTCCAGGTCGAGCTGGGTGAATTCGGGCTGGCGGTCCGCCCGGCTATCTTCGTCACGAAAACACCGGGCAATCTGGAAGTATTTCTCGAAGCCGGCCACCATCAATAGCTGCTTGAGCTGCTGCGGTGACTGAGGTAATGCATAAAACTTGCCCGGATAAACACGGCTTGGCACCAGATAGTCGCGGGCACCCTCCGGCGTACTCTTAAGCAAGATAGGTGTCTCGACCTCAATAAAGCCACGGTCAGACAGTAAATCACGCATAAACCTGATGATGCGGTGGCGCAATATTAAGTTCTGCTGCATCCGTGTCCGCCGCAGGTCGAGATAGCGGTATTTGAGGCGCAGGTTTTCATCAACGTCCGCGTCCTCGTTGATATAGAACGGCGGTGTTTTGGCGGCATTGAGTATCTCCGTATTACGGACGGCAACCTCAACCTCACCGGTGGGCAGTTTGGGATTTTCTGTTCCCGCCGGACGCAGCGTTACTTCACCCTGAACACTGATAACGTATTCGTTACGCACGTCACTGGCCATCTGGTGGGCTTCTCGGGCTTTCGCCGGGTCGAAGACGACCTGCACGATTCCTTCTCGGTCACGCAGGTCGATGAAAATCAGCCCGCCATGGTCGCGGCGCCGGTCGACCCAGCCAGCCAGTTTGACCGTCTTACCGATGTGCGTTTTATTCAGTTCACCGCAACTATGCGTTTTAAGCAAAAGTTATCTCCACAGGGAATATCAATGGTGCTGATAGCTGATTATAGCTTATCTAGCCGTCTTCTTCAACTGCGTAAACCTAATAACCCCACCCCATCCCTCTCTTCTTGCCGAGGAGAGGGCGTCTCGTCGGTTGTGGGTACCTCCAAACCGGCAGAAGATTTATAAAGGTCTGGTCTGAAGGTAGTTCTGTTTGCTGGGGAATTCAGTCACTACCTTATGCTATACTTACCACTATCTGGGCCGAAGGGGAAGACGCAAGACCGAATAGAGACCAGGCCAGGATAACCAAGGACGGTTGGAAGCGATAAGAACGGCGGGGTGTTATTCTTTCCCTGGTCCCTCTTTTCTCCGACCGGGAACTTATCTGGACTCTTAGTAGAAAAAGTTAAAGGTTATGGAAGAGCTTACCCTACTCAAAGATTTCGCTATTATCATGGTGGTGGCCGGCGCGGTAACACTTTTGTTCCGCCGGCTGCGTCAGCCGGTAATACTGGGCTACTTGATTACGGGAGTGCTGATTGGCCCGCACACATTGCCGGTTCCTCCGGTAGAAGATGTACACACCATAAATATGCTCGTGGACCTGGGCCTGGTACTGCTTCTCTTTGTGATGGGCCTTGAGTTTAGCTGGGACAAAATCCGTCAGGTCGGCCTATCCGTCCTGGTAATTGGTGTAATTGAAATTTCAACGATGATTTACCTGGGCTACGGGTTGGGACGACTGATGGGTTGGTCCCCGACAGATGCTATCTTCCTGGGTACTGCCCTGCATATAAGCAGCTCAGCCATAATCGTGAAGATACTGAGGGATATGGGGAAACTGAAGCTTCAGTCTTCCAAATTTATTGTGGGCATCCTCGTTGTCGAGGACTTTGCTGCCATAGCTATCGTCACCTTACTTTCAGGTATTGCTACAACCGGCGCCGCCAGTCTCGCTAATATCGGCTCGCTGGTACTGAGGCTGGTTATTTTCATAGTAGCCTCGCTGGTGTTCGGCACCATACTTGTTCCCAGAATTATCAGTTTTACGCACCGGTTTCATTCCAGGGAAGCTCTACTTATCACCAGTCTGGGACTATGCTTTGCCATGGCTCTGGTGGGTAAGTATCTGGAATTATCAACGGCTGCCGGTGCCTTTCTCATGGGCGCCCTGATTGGTGATACCGAGGGCTCCGAAGTCATCCTGGATACGATTGCTTCCGTACGGGACATGTTTGCGGCCCTCTTTTTTGTGGGCATCGGAATGCTTATCGATATTACTCAATTCAGGGATTTCATCATACCTGCCGTTGTCGTTAGCAGTGTGTTCATCTTGGGCAAAATCATCAGTAACACCGCAGCGACCTTCATCTCCGGCCACGACGGTCGAACCTCACTAGAGGTAGGGATGAGCATGCCCCAAATGGGAGAGTTCTCTCTTGTTATCACCAAGGTTGGCGTCGACCGCGGGGTAATAACAGCCCCCCTCTACCCGGTGATTGCTCTGACGACAGCTCTCACATCTTTAACCACACCGTATATCATGCGTTCGGTAGATTCTGTAGCCAGCTTTCTCGACCGCCGTTCGCCCGGACTGTGGAAAATATTGGTATCCCGTCTGGCAGATTGGCTACAAGCATTGCGTACTACTTTTACCCGCAGCAATGCAGTATCCCTGGTAATCCGGGATTCCATTAAGACTATCATGGTCAATCTTCTCATCGTGATGATTATTATCGGCGTGGGGACATTCGGCCTCAATTATATTGATGAACTAACCCTCCTGAGCGGTATCCGCGCTGATGTCATCGGTCTGTTGTCCAGCTTTTTGTTATTAGTTTTATGCGTACCATCATTTGTCATTATATGGCGGAATGTCCGAAGCCTCGTTGACGAAGCCGTAGAAAATATACTGCTTCGTCGTTTATCCGCTAAAAGGTGGGGAGCTAAAACGCTACGTATCATTCTGCGGGATACTATTACGATTTCACTGGCGATTTTCACCGGAATGTGGTTTATCCCATTCATCATCGGCCTTTTTCACATCGGGTTTATTGCTTTAGCCATTCCCGTATTGCTGCTGGCTATCATTATCTATCTCGTGCTGAGGTTATTCTTCGATATTCACGGACAGCTGGAACGGACCTTCAGGCGGACTCTCCTGGGGGAAGAGTACATGTCCACCTCTCAGACAGCGACTCTTCTTGGCACTCATCAGGACATCGTGGCAAAGTTAGCTCGCAAGATGAAACTGCCGGCCGTGAAAATACGCCATCGTTGGTATGTCGACAAAGCTAAGGCCGAGAAGCTTAAAGAAACGCTTAAAGCATCGGAAGAAGATTATGATACTGCCGAAGATTTAGATTCTGATACCACGAACGGCGAGGACACAGGAAGGACATAATAACCGGGGTACAGTCTAATACCATGCCTCTATTTTTACATGTAAAAGCACCTCAAAGTGTCTATCGTCCGCTACTCCCACACAGGAATTCGTGCCGCAACGCCCCGAACTTATCCTTGACAAGTTCCCTCTTCTGGCCTATGCTAATCAACTAATCCGATTATTATAGTCTCCATTAAATTGACATAGCGTGGGCTTTTCTCTATTATATTCACGTCTGGAGTTAGAATATGGCGAAAACAATCGAAGAAATTAACAGCAAGATAAAAGAAGGCAAGGCCGTCGTCTTTACCGCCGAAGAAATTATCGACGTCGTCAAAGAAAAGGGCCTCAAGAAGGCGGCCCAGGAAGTCGATGTCGTTACTACCGGCACTTTCGGCCCGATGTGTTCGTCGAGCATGTACGTGAATATCGGCCATGCCAACCCGCGTATCAAGCTGGGCGGCGGCAAGGTCTATCTTAATGACGTGCTGGCTTATGCCGGGCTGGCCGCAGTGGACTTTATCATGGGGGCTAATGCCTTACCTGATGACGACCCCCGTAACCGGCAACATCCCGGCGAGTTTAATTATGGCGGCGGGCATGTTATCGAGGACCTGGTAGCCGGTAAAGATATCCGGCTCGTCGCCACGGCCTACGGCACCGATTGCTATCCCCGCCGGAAGCTGGAAACCTGGATTAATATTAAAGACCTTAACGAGGCCGTGCTTTTCGACCAGCGGAATGCTTACCAGAACTACAACGTGGCCGTGAACGTGTCGGATAAGACGATTTACACTTACATGGGTGTGCTGAAGCCGCGGATAGGTAACGCCAATTATAGTTCCGCCGGGCAGCTTTCGCCCTTGATGAACGACCCGTACTACAAAACCATTGGCATCGGTACCAGGATATTCCTTGGTGGCGGCGTGGGCTTCGTTGCCTGGCAGGGCACCCAGCACAATCCGACGGCGCTCCGCGGCGAGAACGGAGTGCCCAAGAGAGGGGCCGGTACCCTGGCCGTCATCGGTGACCTGAAGCAGATGAGCCCGCGCTGGTTGGTAGGCACGAGCATGCTCGGCTACGGCTGCACACTGACCATCGGCATCGGTATCCCCATTCCCATCCTCTCCGAAGAAATCCTGAAATACACCACGGTGACCGACGCTGAAATTTTCGCCGGCATCGTTGATTATTCACGGGACTACCCGCAGATGAAACCGGATGTTCTGGGCGAAGTCAGCTATGCCGAGTTAAAGACGGGTAAAATCACGGTTCAGGGGAAAGAAGTACCCACGGGTTCGCTATCGAGCTACACGCGGGCGCAGGAAATTGCGGCGACTTTGAAGGACTGGATACAAAGCGGGAAATTCTTACTTACTCAGCCGGTAATGCCTCTTCCCGGAGTCGAATCAGGGCTAACCGTCAAGCCGCTGAAAGAACGTCCGATAACCGAATAAAATAAGGTTACCTTTCCCTGACCGACAAATTTGGAGGTATTCTATGGTAGTTTCGCGAAGGATTGTACTTCATTTTCCCCAGCGTGTAGTTGACCGGCCGATTGTTTTCCGGCTGATTAAGGATTTTGACCTCGAATTCAATATCTTGAAAGCTTCGGTGAACCCCGATGCAGAGGGCCTGCTGGTGCTGGAATTGCGCGGTGAACCGGCTAATTACGATAAGGGTATCCAGTACCTGACTGAAACCGGCGTGAGAATACAATCGCTCGGTCATGACGTCATCCGTAACGAGGACAGGTGCACTCATTGCGGCGCCTGTGTTACCGTGTGTCCCACCGGCGCTTTTGAGCTTGATAAAGCCACCCGGCGGGTGACTTTTCACAATGAAAAGTGTGCCGTCTGCGAACTGTGTATTAAGGCCTGTCCGCCGCGAGCGATGGAACTTCATTTTTAGTTGATGTATCAACCCAGAACTTATCGACACTGGGTTAAAACAGCCGACCTCGTCTCTTTCAACGTGCAGGTGAAAGAGACCGATCTCTCTATCCGTGCCTCACGTAATCTCAAGAGCAAAGCCCTCAGGTTAGTGCTCAAGTATCGCAGTGCCCTGGAAAAGTATATCGAAAAAAACCCCCTCTTCCGTACTACCATCGAACCTTTCACGGTCGGCGATGATGCTCCCCAAATTGTCAGGGCGATGGCTGAGGCGGCTGGCAAAGCAGGCGTCGGGCCGATGGCGGCGGTGGCCGGGGCCATCGCTGAGTTCGTCGGCACCGAGTTGCTCGACTTTTCTCCGCAGATAATCGTTGAGAACGGTGGCGATATTTTTATGAAAAGCCTGGAAGACAGGGTAGTCGGTATTTACGCCGGTGATTCACCGCTCAGCGGTAAAATCGGTCTGTCTATCGATGGGGATGAGACGCCGCTCGGCATCTGTACTTCTTCCGGAGCCGTCGGGCACTCACTGAGTCTTGGTAAAGCGGATGCAGTGGTCGTGGTGGCTCCATCCGCCACTCTGGCCGACGCCGCCGCTACGGCCATCGGTAACCTGGTGAAAGTACCGGAAGATATGACACGCGCCCTTGAATTCGCTCAGGATATTGACGGCTTACAGGGCGTGCTTATCATTAAAGATGATAAAATGGCGGTGTGGGGCGGACTAAAGCTCTGCCGGGTAGCCGCGGAAAGTGAATAGCTGTCAGCCGTCAGCTAATAGAAGACCAAGACCTTGTCATGGTTTTTGAATGTCATTCTGAAGGAGAGAAGCGACTGAAGAATCCGTATCGGCAACCATAAACGGATTCTTCGCTGCGCTCAGAATGACAATCGGTCTTTAGGCAGTTTTGAGAGGCAATTCGGGAAAGGTAACTAATGCCGAGAAGTAAATCGCAGAAAGATACGGCAGTAGTCGTTCTTATCACGGCCAGCACGGAGAAAGAAGCCCGTGCTATCGCCGATTGCCTGCTAACAAAACGCAAGGCGGCCTGCGTCAATATCGTGCCCAAAGTGGACTCTTCTTTCTGGTGGCAGGACAAAATCGATACGGCTCAGGAAAGCCTGCTGCTGGTCAAGACCAAAGCCTCGCTGGTGCCGCAAATCATCACCCTGGTCAAAGGTATCCACAGCTATCAGGTCCCGGAAATAATCGCCCTGCCTGTTATTGCCGGAAACCCCGACTATCTAGAGTGGATAGATAAAGAAGTGAGGGAGTCATTTAGCTAGTCTCTAGTTGCCTAATTTTTTGATGTTCGAATTCGGTTCTACCTCCTACATGGCTCTAAAACCTTCATGTTCCCGATGTAAACTTAACAGAGAGGTAATTCCCTTTATCGAATTAACGAGACCTTTGCAATAAAAAATCTGCGATTTCTTGGGCTTCGCGACTTGTTAATATTGGTTTCGAAAATGTAATGTATCCGCACAAGTTATTTAGAGAAAGAATTTTCACATATTGGAATTCCTGATTTGGTTTCTTATTAACCATCAAAATAATACTATTTACAGAAATTTTTCGTGAGCCCCAATGATGGCTGAAAGAAGATAATAAATTATGCTCGACTGACCGATTCAACAAACGGAAAAGGGCATAATTAGTTCTCTTGATTTGCTCTACAGGAGAATATAAGTCAATATTTTGAATTGAATTGCTATTCCAATTCTTTGTTTCAATAACAAAAACACCTGTTGGACCAATTACAATATGGTCTGCTTGGATTGAGCGAATCCACTCATCTGAGCTTCTGATATGTAACCATCGAGAGAATTCGTATTTGAAGTCATTAATTATGTGAAATGAGTCAGGGAGCTTCTTTAATTCGTTCAGTGCCTTTTGCTCACCGGTAGCACCGATTAGAGTTGTTTTGTTTGCTTCAATGATCAATTTTGCCATGCGAAATAACTGTGATTCTGATTTAGTTCTGTCTTCAATAATTGTGTCAATATACTTCTCCATATAATCCAATTTTTGTTTCATCTTACGCAAACTATATCTTCTGTAAACACTGAATAACGTTAAAAAGATATTATGAGAAATAGCCGAATCATATTCTGTATGCAAATCCGCTATTTTCTGTCTTAATTCTTCTCTTTGAGCTAATACTTTTTTACTCGTTTCCTCTCCGATTTTAACTAAATGGTTTTCAAAATCATTTTCAAATGAGAAAATGTCGTCTAATGAGTTTAGAAAGGTTATATTATTTCTTTTCAGTTCGTATAGCACTTGAGACAAAGAACCGATTATTCCATACACCTGAGCCATGTTTTACCTACTCATGATTTTATATGCTAACTATACTAATTTTGGCCTATTGTCACAATAGGCCAAAGACCTAGTCGCTCCTTAAAACATTCTCATAGGACAGATGGTTAAACACCAGTTTATAAGCTCTGTCTTCACACAGTAGGCGTCATCCTTTGCCACCAGCTAATATCTGAAGTAGAATATATTCCGGACATGAGTGTTAAGATACAGCTTGCTTCTTACTTAGCCCAATTCACCAATGGTCGGGAGGTCGTCGAGGTTAAAGGCAAGACCGTCGGGGAATGCCTCCGTCATCTGGCCGGTGAATTTCCCGCCATTGAGAAGCGCCTCTTTGCCGAAAAAGACCGCCTGCATGACTTCGTCAGTATCTATATCAACGACGAGGAGGCTTACCCGGACGAGCTGGCGAAGCCGGTCAAGGACGGGGATTTATTACAGGTGCTGTTCATGATTGGCGGGGGGTAGGGTTGCGGAAAAAGCCTACTATTAAATCCGTTCGCCCTGAGCTTGTCGAAGGGCGAGTTCGTGGTTTCCTTCGATAAACTCAGGACAGACAGGCTCACCACGAATGGTAGTTTCTTCTTAATCTGGCCGGTGGCGCTTCAACCACTTTTGTTTTTGTTCCAGTCGGGTCTCTTCATCGGTGGGCTGGTAAGTAGCCAGGAATTTGTCTTTGAATGAGGCGAAGGTACCGTCCAGAATAGCACTTCTTATTTTCTGCATCAGGTCGCTGATAAAGGTCAGATTATGAATGGTGGCCAGCCTATAGGCCAGTAGCTCCTGAGCATTAAAGAGGTGGTGCAAATAGGCTGCCGAAAAGTGCCGGCAGGTGTAGCAACGGCAGCCCGGCACCGCCGGTTGTTCCATCCGGCCATAGGCCGCGTTACGGATATTCATCCGCCCCTGCTCGGTAAAAAGAGACCCGTTCCGTGCCGTGCGGGTGGGCAGGGCACAGTCGAAAATATCAATCCCGCGGGCGACGCCTTCCATCAGGTCTTCAGGCGAGCCGACGCCCATCAGGTAGCGTGGCTTGTTTTCGGGAAGCAGGGGCACCGTTTCTTCGATGATGGAGAACATGACCTGCTTGGGCTCCCCCAGGCTCAGACCGCCGATGCCGTAGCCGGGAAAGTCGAGGGAAGCCAGGTACTCCGCCGACTGCCGTCTTAGTTCGGGAAAGATACCCCCCTGCACAATGGCGAAGAGGGACTGGTCGGAGCGATGATGGGCTTGCTGGCATCGTTTCGCCCACTGATGAGTGCGCTCTGTGGCCTCCTGCACTTTAGCCAGAGGAGCATCGTGCGGCGGGCATTCATCTAAGGCCATAATCACGTCGGCACCGAGCGCTTCCTGGTACTGGACAGCCAGTTCCGGAGTAATCAGGTGCTGGCTGCCGTCGAGGTGGGAACGGAAGACCACACCCTCATCGTTAATCTGTCGCAATGAGGCCAGGCTGAAAATCTGATAGCCGCCGCTATCGGTCAGGATAGCCCCGTCCCAGCTCATGAATTTATGGAGGCCGCCCATCTGCTCGATAAGTGCCGTCCCCGGCCGGAGATAAAGATGGTAAGTATTAGCCAGTACCATGCTCAGCCCGATGGTCTTGATTTCATCAGGGGTCAGTGTTTTCACCGTGCCGCGAGTGGCTACCGGCAGAAATACGGGCGTGGGCACGGTGCCGTGAGACGTAATCAATTCTCCGGCACGAGCTTTACCATCATGGTTGGCCCCCGCCACCCGAAAAATATTAGGCTTGTTCATGTTTATTGTTGCAGGCCAATTATAGTTGAAGCGGAAGAAATTCGCCAACAAGACTAGGTGTAGTCCGGTCCACCCGCTTTCATCTAACAAGGAATTAGGGTACAATGACCTACCATACGTTCTACTCTCGGTAAGCTAGGAGGAGAATATGGCATACGTTCCGCTTATTACATGCATCGTCAGTTTCGTTTTTGCCGTGGCCGTCCTTGACCAGTATTTCGCTCGCAGGAAGCCATTCCAACTCCTATGGGCAATAGGTCTGTTTATGTACTGCGTCAGCACTTTTACCGAGTTCTGGTGGAATGTTGTTGGCCACGTGGATATCCTGTACCGGCTCTGGTATCTCATTGGCGCCATTCTCGTGGCGGCTTACCTCGGACAGGGCACGCTTTACCTGCTGGTACGGCGGCGGGTTGCCAACATAATTATGGCCGTGCTGGGCATCGCCACGCTCTATGCTACCATCCGGGTTTTTACCGTAAGTCTCGATATCGGCAGTCTGACCAAGCTAACCGGGGTCGGGGTAATGCCCATTGACCTCCGCGCCATAATTACGCCTTTACTCAATACTTTCGGCACATTTGCGCTGGTGGGCGGCGCCGTTTACAGCGCGTTTATTTTCTGGAGAAAACATGTCCTCCCCCACCGGGTTATTTCCAATATCCTCATTGCTGTCGGTGCCATGTTACCTGCCGCCGGCGGCATCCATATCAGTGTGGCCGGCAATATCAACTTGTTCTTCATCCTGGAACTGGCCGGCGTCATTATCATGTTCATCGGGTTCCTCAGGACGAAAGAGGTATTCGGCCTGTACCGGTTCCCGCTGGTCCACGGCTTCAAGAAAATAGCCGAGCCAGGGGCAGAGAAACACCCTTCTTCATAACAGCCAGATATCCAAGGTCATGGCCAGAAAGATAAGGCCTAGATAGGGGAAAGCCGACAGTTTATATAGCTTCCAGGCGTTCTCGTTCGTGTTTGCAATTACGAGTCGCACGCAGGCATAAATCATGATGGCACTCAAGATAATAGCCACCATCAAGTAAAGCAAGGTAAATCCGCCGACAAAATAGAGGCTGATTGAAGCTACCCCCAGCACCAGGCTGAACAGCAACAGTACTTTTACTGATTCTTTAGGTTGCCAGCTCATCGGGAAATATTTTAATCCGGCGTTGAGGTAGTCCTGACGATGGGCAATCATGATACTCCAGACGTGTAAGGGCAACCAGGCGGCAATAAGCAGAGAAAGGAGCAATATCTCCCAGCCGAAGGTCGGCCTGATGGCGAACCAGCCCATTATCACCGGCGTTACGCTCGCCAGGGCGCCCTGAGGAAAGACGCAGGTGATGCGTTTCCGCCAGACGACGGCGGCCGTGGTACCGATGATGTCCGAAATAAAAGCAATCGGATGCAATTGCCAGGCCAGGCCCAAGCCGATAACGGTCAGTCCGATAGTCAGAGGTAACACTTTTTGCGGCGGGTAAATACGTTTCGACGGTAAAGCTCGATGCCGGGTACGCTCCATACAGCCATCGACATTGCGGTCAAGGTAGTTAGTCAGGCCATTGGCGCCGGCGCTGGCAATTAAGATAGTGACCAGAGCAAGAATAAGTCGGGCCAAAGGCGGTTGGCCGTTACCGGCAATAACCGCCGAACAAACACCGATAAAAGTAAGCAAGCCGGTCTCACGCGGCTTCAGTACTTCGATATAGTTCCTAATTGTCTCGAATCTCATCGAGATATCCCTGTAAAATGAGAGCGGCAGCGACCGCATCATCCCGGACCTTCTCCCCCTTCTTTTTGGTGCCGGCATCTCTTATTAACCGTTGGGCCGATACCGTGGTCAGGCGTTCATCCCTAAATTCTATTTCAATTTCAATGGCCGAGCGTAGTTTCTCGACAAAGGACTGCACTTTCTCCGCCTGCGCACCGATATTACCGTTCATCGAGCGCGGCAAGCCGGCGATAATTTTCGTTACCTGGTGTTGACTGATAATCTCAATGATAGCTTCGATGTCTTGCTGCTCATCCTGGCGTTCGATAATGGTCAGCGGGCTGGCCAGTATGCCTAACGGGTCGCTCAGCGCCACACCGATTCTCTTATCACCGATATCAAGTCCTAACCTGCGCGTCATTTAACTCTGCAAAAACCCGCTCTATTTTACAAAACTCTTCGCCAGGCGGAGTGCTTCATCCAGCTTATCTTTATACTTACCGCCGGCTTGAGCCAGGGTCGCTTTGCCACCCCCGCCACCACCGGCCACCTTAGCCACCTCCCGCACGATTTTACCGGCGTCGTAACCTTTGCTGACTAAATCGGGAGTGACCGCCGCCAGGAAGACGGGCTTATCCTCGTAGACTGTACCCAGCACCAGAACCACACTTTTCAGCTGGTCCCTCAGGAAATCGCTCATCTCCCGTAGCATCTCAATTCGGGAAGATGGCACTCTGGCAACCAGAACCCTAACGCCGTTAATCGTTTCGGCCTGACTGAGCAAGGATTCAGCTGTTTTACGGGATAGCTCTCTTTCCAACGACTCAGCCCGGCATCGCTCCGTTTCCAAAGTCTCGGCTAAACCGGCTACCTTGGCAGATACTTCTTCCAGTGATGCCCCCACAATGCGGGCAATCTCCTGTCGCTCGGCAGCATATTTTTCGATGTAGGCTTCCGCTCCACGGCCGGTGACAGCCTCAATACGGCGCAGGCCGGCGCCGATGCTGCTTTCATTGATAATCTGGAAAAAGCCAATCTGGCCGGTAGTGGTGACGTGGGTGCCGCCACAAAGCTCGGCACTGATGAGCGGCTGGCCGACTTTGACCACCCGCACCACATCGCCGTATTTCTCTTCAAACAGGGCCATTGCACCTTCCTTAATGGCCTCTTTGTAAGGAATTTCCTCGTGATAGACTTTCAGGTCCTGGCGGATGCTCTCATTGACGATACGGGTTACTTTCTGCACCTCTTCCCGGGTCATGGCCGCCAGATGGGAAAAGTCAAACCTCATAATATCGGGGCCAACCAGCGAGCCTCTCTGCTGGACATGTTCGCCCAAGACTTCACGGAGGGCCGCCTGTAAAAGATGGGTGACGGTATGGTTCCGGGCGATATCAAGCCTGCGTGCCTTATCAACCTCGGCTTCAACGTTATCACCAGCGCTGAAAGAACCACTAATAACCCTCCCCTGATGGACAATCAAATCGGGCGGCATACGGACGGTATCGGTTACGGTAAAACGTCCGTTAGCGCTGTTAATCTCGCCGGTATCCCCTACCTGCCCGCCCATCTCTCCGTAGAAAGGAGTCGTATCCAGAATCAGGCTGGCTTCCTGCCCTTCAATAACTGTCTCCGCTGGCTTATTGTCCACCAGCAGGCTGAGGACAGTGGTGGTCTGTTTCAAATCGGTGTACCCAACGAAAGTCGTAGATTTTATGTCAAGTTTACTCTTCAGCCCGGCTACCTCTTCCCCAGATAGTTCAAATTTGTGGCTGGCTCTGGCTCGCTCCTGCTGTTTTGCCATCTCCGCCTCGAAGCCGGCCAAATCCACGGAGAAGCCCCGCCTGGTGGCAATCTCTTTGGTCAGCTCTACCGGAAAACCGTAGGTATCATAAAGCTTAAAAGTCTCCTCGCCGGAGATTTTCTTTTCACCGTTACTGCCGGCCTCTTCCATGACCCGGTCAAGTAAGGCGAGACCGGTATTGAGCGTTTCACTGAACCGGGCTTCCTCAAGCTCGATAATTTTCAGAATAAGGTCCTGCCGCTGCTCTATTTCCGGATAAACGTGTTTCATCTGGCCGATGACCGTTTTGGCTGTTTCGGGCAGGAATAGGTCGGTCAGTCCCAGTTGCTGGCCGAAGAGAGCAGCGCGACGCAGGAGCCGGCGCAGGACATAGCCACGGCCCTCATTGCTCGGCATGACGCCATCGCCGACGAGAAAGACCAGCCCGCGGCTGTGCTCGGCAACCACCCGCATGGCATTATCAGTGTCGTCATTGACACCATATTTTTTACCGGATAAACGGGAGATGTGGTCGAGGAGCGGAGCAAAGAGGTCGGTTTCATAGACGGAAGTCTTGCCCTGCACGATGGCCGCTGTTCTCTCCAGTCCCATCCCCGTATCGATATTCGGCCTTGGCAACGGCGTACGCTTCCCGTTTTTATCCTGGTTGTACTGCGTAAAAACGAGGTTCCAGATTTCGGAGAAACGACCGCAATCGCAGCCAGGGCCGCAATCGGGTTTATTGCACCCGGCCTCCGGCCCGAAGTCATAGTGGATTTCGCTACACGGCCCGCAAGGGCCGGAATCGCCGGCTGGCCCCCAGAAATTGGTATCTTCGCCCATGCGGATGATTCTTTCCTCGAGGACATCCAGTTTACGCCAGTGTTCATAAGCTTCATCGTCGTCGAGAAAGATGGTTATCCAGAGTTTTTCTTTCGGCAGGTGTAAACGCTCGGTAACGAATTCCCAGGCCCAGCTAATGGCTTCCTTCTTGAAGTATTCCCCGATGCTGAAGTTACCCAGCATCTCGAAGAAGGTAAGGTGCGTCGGGTCGCCGACCGATTCGATATCGGTGGTACGGAAACATTTCTGGCATGAGGCGAGACGTGGGCCAGGGGGCGTAGCCTGACCGAGAAAATAGGGCTTGAATTGCACCATGCCCGCCGTAGTCAGTAATAACGTGGGGTCGCCCTGAGGTATTAACGATGAACTCGGGATAATCTTGTGGCTTTTGCTTTCAAAGAAACTTAAGAAAGTGGTACGGACTTCGTCACTTGTCACTTGTTGTCACCGGTCTTCCAAACGTATTGCATAGGTAAATATTAGTGGAACGTGCGTTAGCTGTCAATGAAGTAATACTATTCTTCAAGTTTGACCTCACCCCTGCCCCTCTCC
>JBDRLU010000067.1:0-62382 GCA_043812795.1 Chloroflexota bacterium | reverse complement strand
ATAGAGGTCATCACTTCAGTGGCTTTTAGAGCAAAGTATCAGGGTTGAATTTAAGTCTATTTTATACGAATGAACATACATCCTGATATCTCAACGTATTTTCTGTTCCTTTGGATAATTACACATATAGGGTTATAATATTTGTATATTTATCGGCTGGAGGTGAGCTATGATAAAAGCTCTCAAGGTAACCATGATTGTGTATGCGGCGGTAGGTATTCTGTTCGGGCTAGCTTATGTCTTTGTCCCTCGCCAATTAGGTGCCATGTTTGGTTTCGAGGAGGGGCCGGCACATGTGGCTGCCATGGCAGCTGCGCTCGGCGTTTCTTGGGTTGCGGCTTGTATCTTTCTCATAATTGCGGCGCGGGACCCGCTTAAACACATTCTCTGGGTGAAGTATGCCATAGTATTTGCCATTCTTAGTTTTGCTGCCGAATTATCCTCCGTTATTCGTGGATATATGGACTTCGGTGATCGGGGGGCGGTGATGGGAGTTATGACCCATGCTGTATTCGCGATTGCCCTCCTTGCCTTCTATCCCTGGCGTGCTGCGCCGAGCGCTAAACAGGCAGCAGACAAGCCGTAGAACGTTTAAGGCACCTGTCGGAGAAAATCATCGTAACGAGACCTTATCTGTATGTACAGGGAACATGCGCATGGAATGGCAAACATTCCTACGTTCCTGCAATGGCAATAAACTCGTTGAATGCGGAGGTGTGCCATGTTAAAAGATTTTAAAGCCTTCATAATGCGTGGGAATGTGGTTGACCTGGCCGTAGGTATTATCATTGGTGTAGCCTTCGGAGCTATTGTCAATTCATTGGTAAAAGATGTTATTATGCCACCAATTGGGTTGGCACTTGGGAATGTAGATTTTGCCAATCTGTTTGTAGTTCTGAAACAGGGTACGGTAGCCGGACCTTATCCATCTCTAGCTGCTGCCCAAGAAGCCGGAGCTGTCTCAATCAATTATGGTGTTTTCATCAATACGATAGTCAATTTTCTTATTCTTGCTGCTGTTGTCTTTTTCTTCGTAGTTCGTCCAATCGCTAGAATGCATGCTCGCCAGAAAGTAGCAGAGGTGGCTCCGGTACCGAGCACCAGGGAATGCCCTTATTGCTTCACAAATATATCAATCAAGGCTACCCGATGTCCGAATTGTACTTCTGAGCTAAAACAAGCTTGAAACTGGCTTTTCTTGTGATAAACTATCTGCATTAAATCTATGGAATACCAGGAAGCAATCGCTATCTTAAAAAGCCTGTTAGACAGGCACTCGCTTGATACCAAAGAAAAAGAAGCAGTTATGACTGCCATCGGCGTCCTCAGTTGGGGTTCCCTGGCGAAAAGCAGAATAAAAGCACAAAAGACCAAACGAGATAAGAGTACCGAGTGGTAACATCACCGTAGTGCCAGGTACGTACGTATGGAAGGGACACCCCGCCGTTTTTGCAGTGGCAGGTAAAGAGGTTACTTTTTCGAGGCGAATTGCGTCTTATTTTACTTCTGCCAGAACCGTACGCTCAATATCCATCACAGCTAAATCACGGCCTCTGGGTTTAATATAGCGTTCCATAAACTCTTTACGACCGATATCTTCAATTATCGATAGAGATAATTTTGACAAATACTCGTTCATCTCAGCCGGGTTAAAACCGGAAAGCCAGAGTGGATTCTTCTTATTAAGCATCGTTTTATACAGGATATTTAAACCATCGGGGACATAGTTGCCATTAATAAAATTCTCTAGAACGTAAGTAAAAACAATTTTACTGCCAGCCGGAGCCCGGGCGACGTATTTCAAGGTATTATCGATTGCTTTTTTAGGAATGTACTGTGTTACCCCTTCCCATATAAAAAGAGTTTTTGAGGAGAAGTCATAGCCTGCTTTCTTTAACTCCTCGCCAAGGTCTTGACTATTAAAATCAATAGGAACCAGAGACAAATTGGAAGGAAGTTCCCCCAATTTCTTATTGATGCTTGACCTTTTAACTTTCACTACTTCAGGAAGGTCTAATTCAAAGTATGGAATACGCTCAATACCAGGAATACGAAAAGCACGGGAATCCGCACCTGCTCCCAGGTTAACAACTGTTCCGGCTCCTTCCTTAAGTGCCTTGATTAACAAATCATCTATATAAACTGTACGGCAAAGAATTCCCCCGACTATTCCGGGTGTCGATTTTTCCCTCAGGTTCATTAATAAGTTCCATAATATAGGAGGACGCATTATCATTACGAAAAACTTATATATGGATGGTAATAATTTCTCAGAATAGGGATCATTAAAAAGCCGTTTATCTTCCGGTAATAAATTTTCCACCGCCCGCAGAAAAGCAGCCCCATAAGCAGTAGAACTAAGCGAGGACATGATATGCCTCCTTTCCGATGTTCGTGCAGTGGGAGGCTGACTCCGCTTTACCTCGAAGCACATCAATATGAAAGGCGGGACAGCTTCCGCTGATGACAATTTCCCTGTCTGGAGTCGAATTAGCCGATAATTATATCGTCCAGTCGGCGCTTGGGCACGTGGTGAACGCTTTCGCTATCGCGCCAGTAGTTGAAATTCCCATCAGGGCCAATAGTCTCGAGGACTACCTTTTCTTTGGGCTTACCCAGAGATATCACCAGGAGTATCTCATATCGCGGCGGTATCACGAGAGCCTTGCTGAGCTCCTCCCTCTTTACCGAACCATGTATGCAACCGCCCAGCCCCCGGTCGGTAGCGCCGAGGAGGATACTCTGTGCGGCGATACCGTGGTCGCAGCCAGACACCTTACTTATCTCGGTATCTAACAAAATAATGATATAGGCTGAAGGCCGTTCGCCTTCAGCCGGGCCAGGCCAGTCTCTGAGGGCACCCGCCCAGTTAAGGTGGGGAAATATCCGGGCATTCTTCTCAGGGTCGCAGGAGAGAATATACTTTAACGGCTGTCGGTTGGAAGCAGATGCGGAGCACCTCCCCAGGTCAACGAGCTCTCTCAGAGTTTCGCGCTCGATGGCGACATCCTGATGGAATCGCCGGCGGCTCCTGTTCTGCAGTATCAACTCTCTTATCACTCCAACCTCCTTTAGTATTCTGTTTAATATATTTACAACCATCCTCACCCTTTGTGTCCCGCATTATACCACCTCAACCCGGTTTGTGATAATATATACCACCAGATGATGAGGGCAGTTTGATATATCCCCTATGCTAAATGCTTTAAGTGTTATTCGAGGGCGCATTCGGCGAACCTTCTTCGGCTGGTGGATTGTTCTATCTGCTTGTGTCATACAGGCGTTGAACCAGGGCCTGCTGAGTCAGGGTTTTACCGTATATTTCCTGCCTCTCCAGGCGGAGTTTGGCTGGAGCCGTGCTCTGCTCAGTTCAGGCTATGCTTTGAGCCACATTGAAAGCGGGGTCCTCGGCCCTCTCGAGGGCTGGCTTGCCGACCGTTTCGGGCCCCGGTTCGTGGTGGTGATAGGTTTAACCTTGCTCGGTGCCGGCTTTTTTATCTTAAGCATGGTCCACTCAATCGTCGCGTTTTTCGCTGCCTTTGTGGTGATTTCTGCTGGGTCGAGCCTGTGTGGTTTCGTGCCTCTCTCGGTAGCAGTGTTTAATTGGTTTGTCCGGAAACGTGGCCTGGCTTTGGGTATAGCGATGGCCGGCTCAGGACTGGGTGGAGTCCTTGTACCGCTGGTGGCATGGAGCGTGACCACCCAGGGATGGCGCGTTACCGCACTCGCCTCCGGCGTTCTTATCTGGCTCATCGGTATCCCGATGGCGCTCTTGCTGCGCCATAAGCCGGAAAAATATGGTTACCTGCCCGACGGCGACCGTCCGGCTCCGTTCGCAGTACAGCGGCAGGAACATCTGACAGCTAATCCAACCCCACAGGTTACGGCTCTCGCGGATGACAGCTTCTCGACGAGGGAGGCTCTCCGCACTCCTGCCTTCTGGCTGATTGCCGGAGGACACGCTTCCGCTGTCTTGACGGTATCGGCAGTTTCTCTTCACCTGGCGCCCCACCTCGTCCAGCAGTTAGGGATGTCCTTGGAAGCTGCCGGTAGCATCGTGGCGCTGTTGCTGATGATATCTATTGCCGGCAGGGTAATCGGCGGCTTTCTGGCTGACCGGACTAACAAGAGGGTATTGCTTGTGGCATGTATGCTGTTTCATACCACCGGTCTTCTCATGCTTGCCTACGCTACCAGCATGGCGCAGGTTTTTCTATTTACCATCTTCCACGGTATGGCGTGGGGTGCCCGAGTTCCCACGCAGAATGCCATCCGTGCCGAGTACTTTGGACGCAAATCGATAGGGTTCATTCTGGGGCTTGCTTCCATCGCCACCTCCATCGCCTCGGTCAGCGCTCCTATTTTTGCCGGCTGGCTGGCCGACCTGCGCGGAGATTATCGGCTAGCATTCACCATCCTGGCCATCCTCACCGCTTTCGGGTCTCTGTTTTTTGCGTTTGCCAGTAGGCCTGTGCGAAAGTCATACGTAGCCGCCGCTAGTTAGTTGCCGTGCTTGTGTCCCGCCCGCCGTCCCGAGACGGGGATAACTCCCGGCACTTTTCCTACCCGTTTTAAAAACTTGCTTTTCTGGCACTATTGATACAAAATTACAGCACACTGATGGGATTTACCAGATGGAGGTAAGCAGTGCGCAATTTTATTAGGAAACGGTCGGAAAAGACGGGCCTTCCCCCCGGTAGTCTCGTGCATGTTGGGGAAAGGAAAGCGGAGAAGGTCAAGATTACAATCCTCGACTATGACGAAGCTCAGTTCCAGGAAAAGGAAGCCGTGACAGTTGAGGAGTGTTTCCTGTTCAAGGACAGGCCAACCGTTACCTGGATAAACATCGATGGGCTTCATGAGGTGGAGATAATAGAGAAGCTGGGTAGCCACTTCGGTCTGCATCCCCTGCTCCTTGAAGATATCTTAAATACAGACCAGCGTCCGAAAATGGAAGAGTCTGGCGATTATATCTTTTTAGTTCTGAAGATGATTTATTGCTGTGAAAAGGGAGGCGATATAGAGGCAGAACAGGTTAGTTTAATCTTCGGCCCAAATTTTGTCATTTCCTTTCAGGAGCGAGAAGGAGATGTTTTCGAGCCGGTAAGAGATAGGATCAGGAAAAGCAAGGGACGCATAAGGAGGGCCGGGGCTGATTATCTTGCCTATGCCCTGGTAGATGCTATCGTCGATAACTACTTCATCATCCTGGAAAGTATCGGTGAAAAGATAGAAGACACAGAACAACAGCTGGCAACGAATCCTACCCCGGAAACTTTGCAGTTTATCCGTGAATTAAAGAGGGAAATGATCTTTCTGAGGAAGTCGGTCTGGCCGTTGAGAGAGTTAATCAACGGCCTCGAACGGGTGGAGTCAGCCCTTATTCACGAATCTACGGGGGTGTATCTGAAGGACGTCTACGACCATACTATCCAGATTATCGATACTGTTGAGAGTTATCGGGACATGATTTCCGGCATGCTTGACATCTATCTTTCCAGTATGAGTAATAGAATGAACGAAGTCATGAAAGTTTTAACTATCTTTGCTTCTATCTTCATACCACTCACATTTATCGCTGGCTTATACGGAATGAATTTCGAATTCATGCCGGAACTCAAATGGCACTGGGGTTACTTTGCCCTTTTAGGCTTCATGGCTCTTGTTGGTGTATTACTGGTAATCTATTTCAAAAGAAAAAGGTGGCTATGACGTTTTTGGCATAGTTAAATGTAATAATCCCTTTTAGATTACACGCCCTATACGAGGCATGAATATTTTCAAGTTATTAAGTCCAAAGGCAACTATTTCTGACCGGGAATTATCGGCAGGTCTACGCTGGTTTACGCTAGAAGGAACGGCCTCTTTAGCCTTATTTAGCATTACTACGAGTGGCTTCCTTGCGGCATTCGCTTTAGCTTTAGGTGCTAATAATTTCCAAATCGGCGTTCTGGCAGCGCTCCCATTCTTGATGCATATACTCCAAATACCAGCCATCTGGCTGGTAGAAAAAGTCCGTCGACGCAAAGTAATTTCGGTGACTGCATGGTTCCTGGCACAGGCATGTTGGTTCCCTATCGCACTCATTCCTATCTTTATCCAGACTCCAAGCGGTCGAGCTGTATCCTTACTCTTGATTCTGTTGGCAATTCGTGGTGTAATGTCTGCCGTCACCAGTTGCAGCTGGAATGGTTGGCTTCGTGATTTAATACCACAACCTATCCTGGGGCGTCTTTTCTCAAGGCGACTCGTTTTGGCAACCATTGCCAGTATAATATTCAGCTTCGGAGCTGCCTCGTTCGTTGATTTCTGGCGTAGCCAGGCACCTGGCGAAAATATGATTTTAGGCTACACATACGTGCTTCTGTTCGGCGCCCTATTTCTCGGAATGTCCAGCCCCATATTTATGTCCCTAATGCCGGAACCACTGATGATGCCAATCCCCGCATCACAGCCGTCTATATTGGAAAGGCTCGTCGCACCATTGCGGGACAAAAACTTCCGGCAGTTGATTCAGTTTTTGCTCTTCTGGGGCTTTGCGTCAAATCTGGCAATACCTTTCTTCGCAGTTTATATGCTTAAGCGACTGGGACTCCCACTCTCGTGGGTCATTGCTCTTAGCATATTAAGCCAGCTGTTTAACATTTTTTTTCCTACGTGTATGGGGCCGCTTCACTGACCGATTTGGAAATAAGGCAGTCCTCTCACTTTGTGCTTCATTGTACCTGCTAGTTATTATGGGTTGGATATTCACCACCATGCCCGAAAGATACTTTCTTACCATGCCGCTATTAGTGGTATTACATATATTTGCCGGAATCGCCACCGCTGGGGTAACACTAACCGTAGGTACAATCGGCTTGAAACTGTCACCTTCAGGCCAGGCCACACCCTATCTGGCCGGGGCATCGATTGCCACTAATCTTGGTGCCGGTCTGGGACCCTTAGTAGGTGGGTACCTGGCGGACTATTTTAGCACTCGCCAACTCAGCCTAACGTTTACCTGGACTGATGTGGCAAGTTCCATTCAGATTCCAGCCCTGAGCTTTATAGGATTTGATTTCCTTTTTGGTATTGCTTTCATTTTAGGAGTGTTTACTCTGGGTGCACTGACAACCATCCGTGAAGAAGGTGAGGTAAGCCGTGAAGTAATTCTTGAGTCATTAATGACTCCGACACGGGAATTATCACGTCCAATGAGTTCCGTACCGGCGTTTAACCTTTGGAGCAATTTTCCTTTCGGTTATCTGAAGCGTCTTCCGGTACCAGGTTTAGATGTCGCTCTCGGTGTTACTGTTTATCAAATAGCTGAGATGGCAAAGGTAGCTACTCTGGCCGCAGTACGCGGCCGAAAAGTGACGAGCAAATTAGTCAGTGCCTTAGAAAACAGTCTGGCTATGATCTGGAAGGATAAGAAAGGGGTAAAGGTACATGGCATCGAGATTGCGCGACAGGTGACACGTGGTGCAATTCATGCATTGGATGAGAAATCCTTGGATATTAAACAGTTAGAGAGTGCGGCGGTAATAGCAGTGGTGAAAATCATAAGCCAAGCCGGGGTAGCCCCCGCCGACGCTATATTGGGAGCTAGCCAGGGAATTATCCAGGGAGCCGCCGAAGCCAACATTGACCTCGGCATAGCTACTCTTCAGACAATAGAGGCGGCGAAAAAAATAGCAGCACAAACCGGCTTACTCAAAGAATTAGCCGTGACTAAAGCGACTGAGGGCACATTGCAAGCAGCTAAGGCTCTTGGTGCGCAGGCATTAGCCCAAGTAAAACTGGTTATTGATAAAAATCACTCCTCAGCAAGTTAGCGTCGTCATTCACGGCAATGCCACGGACTTTTTCATTCCACGCGTGGGAAAGCAGGCATACCTATGTTCGTGTTGTGGTAACTAGATTCTGCTTCACCGGATTGGTTGATTGAGCGAGTGGGGAGTACCTTCGGGAGTGCTTACGCAGATTCGTTCTCCCCAGACCGGATGTCGCTGAGCGGCAAGGTGGACGATGTGGCTTCCCAGTTCCCCGTAGGAATAACCCGCGAATTCGGCTGCGGAGGCAGTGCTGGCATCCGGGCTGATATCAGCATTAGGATTTACATCCAGGATGTACAGGGTCCCGTCACTAATCCGCAGGTCGATACGAGCATAATCACGGCAACCCGTTGCCAGGTAGGCGGCTTTGCAGGCCTGCTCGACATCGCGAAGCTCGTCCTCGTTAAGCGGTGCCGGTAGTACTGTCTGTATGTTCTGATAGGGGACTGAGCTTGGAACGAACTTGGCTTCATAAGAACAAATGCGGTCTTGTGGCTCCCTGAACGACGAAAATTCCATCTCGACCGGTGGCAGCATGTCAATGCTGGTATTACCCCAAAGTGACACGTGCAATTCGCGTCCGTCAATGAAGTCCTCGACCAGTGCCGGTTGCCGAAATTCTTCGAAGATGTAGCCAATCCTGTCCTTTAACTCAGCCTCGGTCATAACAACGGCATTACGGTCAATTCCTTCACTGCAATGCTCTTGTGCCGGTTTGACAATGGCCGGGAAATGATTCCACTTGAGGGATGACGTGCGATTAAAAGTATGCCATGTCGGGTTTGGGATGCCTGATTCATCCAGCAGTTGTTTCACGCGACGTTTGTCCTGAGCCAGCGCGATTGCGGACGAACCGGCCCCCGTAAATGTAAAATCCCGGCGTTCCAAATATTCGGCAACCAACCACTCGCTGTGGTTTATGCCGGGAAGACTTTCACACCAATTGAAGACGATGTGTGCACGGGGATCATAACGAGCTAAGACGATGTCAAGGTCATTACTGGTTACCGGAACCAGGGTCGTTTGATGGCCTAGCGAGCCAATTGCCTCGTCGAGTTGCGATGTTACCTTAAGAACTTCTTCCTGTTCATGTGCCGACCAATTCGAGTCCAGGTTGAATAACAGCAAGACAGGTATTTCGGAGGGGCCAATGTCTATCGGCACTTAAGGTTTCCCAATTCCATTGTTCTCCTTTCCACGGTCCACCGGAGTGTGATAAACACCCCGTCCAGATGGCTTGCTTTCTTTATTCAGTTATCTTAGAGCCAGGACAACGACACCTCGCTTCTTGAACAGGTGGTCATCAGCCTGTTTTGCTATCTGAAAATAGTATATTATACTCGCATCACTTATTCAAGCCTTTTTCGCAAAAAATAAGCCTAAAAAATATCCCGGTTTTTACCCGGTGGTACTAGGCACGAATTGGAGTGGGCGGTACCGGCCTTGAACCATTGATACTATAGTACTAAAATGCACCCGGGAAAGGACAAACATTTCGATGTTTGTTTGGTGGTACTCGGTTGAAGTAAAGAAGGAGGGGCAAGAATGGACGTATATGAAGCCATTGAAAAGAGAAGAACAGTGCGTGTTTTCACGCGGGCAGCTTCCGAAGAGCAAATCAAGAAAGTAGTCCTGGCAGGAAGCCGGGCGGCTTCGGCGGGGAACCGGCAGCCATGGGAATTTATCATCATCGACGACCCTAAAATCATCGACCAGATTGCCGAGCACAAGTACCAGCAGAACCGCAGTATATCTTCGTCGGCACCACAGGCCGAGCGCGATGCCAGGGCATTGAGGCAGAAACAGTCCTACCGGAATTGTAGTGTTGTCGCCGTCTGCCACGAGGCGGACGAGGAGGCGGCCGAGAGTGCCTGGATGTGCGTGCAAAACATGTACCTGGCGGCTACTGCCGAGGGCCTGGGTATTGTCCCCTCCACTTTTTGGGACGAACACCAGCAAGCGGTAGAGAAGCTCCTTGGCATCCCCGAAGAGTACAAGCTAACCACGGTTGCGTTGATAGGCGTACAGGAAGGCTATCCCGACCATTATCAACAGGCGAGGGCGCAGCGACGTCCCGACTTTAGCTGGCTGCACCGGAATAAATTTTAACTCCGCTCCATAGGCTCGCCCCTTCCCGTTGTCCCTGCCTTCCGAGTCCTTGTCCGCTGCCAGACAATGCTATAGAATGAGTTCTATCAGGGTGTTAAGGAGGTAAGGATGGTTACTAATAAGGGCGGAATTAAGATTCGAAGGATGACCCAAGCCGACCTGGCCAAAGTGATTGATATCGACCAATCGCTTTCGGGCCTGCAACGAGTGCCTACCTGGCCTTTTTCCTTTGAAAGCTACTGGGCAGTGTATCGCCCCGAGCTAAGCTTTGTCGCCGAAATCAACGGCGATATCGTCGGCTTTGTGGTCGGGAATATCGTGCAGGACGAACACAGCCAGTCCATCTTCGGCCTGAGACATACCGGCGAACCCACTTCCCGGCACCGGTGGATTGGCTGGATAGACATGATAGGCATCTGTCCCGAACACCAACACAAGGGAATCGGGCGGGGTCTGATTGAAGCTTTCAATACGGAATGCAAGCGCCATAATGCCGTGATGAGAGGTCTTGCCCACGAGAATGACGAGGTCCTCAAGAAGTTCTTATCGAGTCTGGGCTTCAAGAGGTCGGACGTGGCTATCTACGAGAAAGAATAAAAGTATCGCGTCCCCATCGGCATTCTAGTTATCCAGCGGGCAGAGTAGTCACCCTCTATCCGTTTCAGGCTTTGGGTGTGCTTGCCTCGCCCTGTCGGCCGTTGTGCTAGATAGCCTTCGATATCCCCGGACTTAGCGGGTCCGATGGCAGACCAGGCAGGTGATATTGGTCCGGCCGGTATGGTCACTCGGGAAAGGTCTGGTACGGCCCCGGTCATGGCAGGAAAGGCAGTTCTGGCGCTGCGAGTCAAGGTTGTGACCTAGTCTAGGTGCTCCCACTGTCAACATTGGCGCGGCGGTACTGCCGGATGCCTGATGGCAAGTTGTGCACGTGCTATTGGTGCGGCCGGCATGGCTACTCGGGAGCGGCCGGAATGACGTTGCCGCATGGCAAGCGAGACAGTCAGTATAGCCGCTGGTTGTGTGCGCTATTAACGGGGCCAGTGCGGCCGCAGGGGTAGTCACGGAAGCTATATTGGAGGCTGCCGAATTACCCGCCGAGCCGGTGGCGAAGACACGGAAGTAATAAGTAGTACCCGCAATAACCGAGGTGTCATTATAACTCCGGATATTAGCGCCGACGGTTAGTGTAACCAGGTTCGTGGAGAAAGTGTTATCAGTGGCCCGCTGGATAAGGAAGCCGCTCTCATTGTTGGCATTGTCCGTCCAGGTCAGGTTGACCTGGGTGGCGCTGATAGCCGTGGCGCTGAGACCGGTCGGTGCCGATGGCACTGTTATCGTCGTGCCCTTCAAATAAGCGGCGAGGGCGGAAATCTGGGCCGAATTCAGGCTGGAGGAATAACCGGGCATACTGCCGACGCCGTTGGCGATGTCATTGGTCACCCGGGTCAGCGTGCGACCGCTCAGTGCTGTTGTCGTCAGTGCCGGGCCGGACCCGCCCTGTAAATTAGCGCCGTGACAGGCCGCACAGTAGGTCGTATATAAGGCCGCCACATCAGCAGGCGGAGATGTTGTTCCCGGTGGAGGTGACAACGGGAGTGTGGGTGGCAAGCTTGCGGGTGACGCCTGGTGGCAGATAGTACAAAAACTATTCGGCCGTCCGGCATGGTCGGGAGGAAATGGGCCGGGACCGGTCTCATTGTGACAGGAAATACAGTTACCCAGTCCGGAAATCGAGTGTGATATCGCCGTTGCCTGTGGCAGCGACGGCTCGGATTGAGCGCTTACCGGCCCCGGTTGATGACAGATGGTGCAAAGACTATCCGGGCGTCCGGTATGGTCGGCCGGGAATGGGGCCAGACCCAAATTGTTGTGGCATGCGGAGCAACTGCTGAGCCCGGTAGTAGCATGGTTGATTTCCATAGCCGGAGTAATGGCCGATGATGGGATAGACGCAGGCTTCGGTGATGAATTATGGCAGGTCGCACACGTATCATTGGTGCTCCAGGGATGGTCCTGGGTAAACGGTTTCGTACCTGAGGGGCCATGGCAGGAAAGACAGTTCTCGAGTTTATTGGTCGGATGCGGTATCGGTTTAGCATCGGCGGGTGGAATGCTCGAAGGGAGAGTCTTGAGTTTGGGTGCCGATTGATGACAGCTACTACAGGCTTCGTTAGTGCTCCACGGATGAGTTATCTTGAACGGCTGAGTGGCGGTGGGACTATGACAGACCAGGCAGTCATCCAGTCCGTCAATCGGGTGCGGTGTGGCCGGAGCCAGCGGTGAGGCGAACGGTTCGTCAAGGGTGTGATGGCATGCGTTGCAGTCGGCGTTAAGCACACCTGTTTTAGTGCCCGTCTTATTAAAATCAATGGTGGTCGTCACCATCTGCTGGCGGGCCTGAGTGAGGCTGAGGCCGTTGAGGACTTCGGCAAGACTGGCCCCGACTGGGTTAGCTACTTCAACCATAGTCCCGTGACAGCGGAAACAGCCGGGCGACTCGCCGTCGAGCGAGATGGCATTGAAATCCACCGTCATATTATCACTTGGCTTGTTGTGGGCCGAATTTGTGGGATAAGTGTTCCAGTCCAGACCATCGGCAAAGGTGGTGAGGGTGGCGATTTCCTTCAACTTGGCAAGGGTGCTATCGGTGGAGTCCGCTTTCTCTGCGACAATCTGGGGATAAGCCGTCTCGTAAAAGTCCTTAATCTGGTCGATTTTGGCGTCAGCCTGCTTCAGGCTATCATTTTGCGGCACGAGCGCCTCTATTGCCTGCTGTTTAATCGAAGGAAGGGTGATATCAATACTGCCGTCAGACAGAGCGGCGTCAATCAGCTCATCGGGGGAGCGGAAGAGGTGAGTGGCTCGGTTATGGCAATCGACGCAGTCCATGAGCTGCTTTTTCTGCTGAATCAGCTCGGGAGTAATCTGGTCAATCAGGTTGGGGTTGATGTATTCGGTAATACCGCCGGAGGCGTTTTCCGTGGCCACCCAGCCTATCTTTTGCTGCTTGTCGTCCAGAGGCAGGTACCAGACTTTGGCGGTACTGTGCCAGTGAATGCCGGTGGCCACCTCTTGCTTGCCGCCGTCAACTTTGAGGACCAGGGTATGGGTACTTTTGGTATTGGCGGTATCCGTGGCGTAGGTGGTCTTGATAAGCGGCATATCGCCGAAAAACATGTCCGAGGAGTGGCATTTCTCGCAGGTCTCGCTCGATGGGCGGCGGTCTTGCAGCGGCGTGGGGATGGGCTTTTCGTAGTTACCGGTAATAGCCGGGACGATATCGCTCAGGCCCCGGATTTTCGAGCGGACCAGGTTTTCCGGCCCGGTACCGACGTGACACTGAGCGCAGGCTACTTCTTTATGCGGGGACTCCTTATAGGTGACCGCCTCGGCGTAATGGACGGTGTGGCAGGTCTCCGTACAGAAAGCCGCCGAATCGACGGCTTCGACTAACTGGTGGCCGCCGAGGGCCATGATAGGGACGACACCGGCCAGCCCGGCAAAGCCAATGGCAAGAGCCACCAGCTTTTTACGATATCTAAGGTAAAGTAATAACCGCCTCAGGCCGTTTCCGGCACGGTTTAAGAAATAGCCACAATTAGAACAAAACCTGTTAATACAGTCTGGTAAAACCGGCATTAGCTACTCCCGATAAACTGTTGACTTTCAAACGATTTCAGGGGGAGTTTTGTAACAGCAAAAAGTACCTGTTTATGTTAAGAAATTTGCCCCATTTTTATGGCAGAACCCCGCTCGCATGTGAGACACCTAGACTAGAAGGTTTAATGATATGACAAAGAATACTACCAGCTTTTCTATCTCCAGCATTTTCTATTCCGGGAAGGATAAATGTTTCTGTTTATTCACGTGTCGTTAATCTCCAGTTCATCTGATAATGCTATGCTGAAATCGTGTACGAATGAAATCAGACATGAGAAGGGTAGAGACGTTTATCCTGAGACTAAAAGAAAGGGGGTGAAATAGAAATGTGGCGGAAAAAGAAATGGATTATCGCCATTGTGCTGGCGGTCGTAGTAATGCTGGCCGGCGGCATCGGTAGCGCGGTCTTCGCCCAGACTGAAAGTACAAGTGACAATTCGAGCAACACCTTACTGGTCAGGGTTGCCACGATACTGGGTATCGACCAGCAACAGCTAGAGGATGCCTTTGCTCAGGCCCAAAAGGATATGCGTGCCGAAGCTCTGGATAACCGGCTTAAGAGCATGGTAGAGAACGGCACGATAACCCAGGAGCAGGCCGACCAGTATAAACAGTGGTGGCAGGCCAAGCCTGACGTGCCCGGACTTGACGCAACAGGTCGTATGGGAGTCACGCGCGGGTTCTCTGGCCCGAGGGGTTTCCATAAATGGCGCGGACAATTTGGAGTCCCGCCGACTACTGCACCCAGCACGACACCGAGCGGCACTTAACGTGAATCCAGGGTACCTTCTTAACATATATCAGAGAGAGGAATCGTTCACATTTCTCTCTCTGATATAGTATGTTGTAACAAGTGCCGATGATGTTCTATCATGGTAGTAACCCGACAATCAGCGAATAAGCCGTCCGAGCTTGAAGGAGTGGTATTATGTCCAAACGGCTTCGCCTGCTTTACGCTTTGTTAGGTGTAGGTATATTCATGGTCGTCGTCAGTCTGATTCTCCTCCTTGTGCAGTTGTCATAAGATAGACGGCCTTGAGACAGTTCCAACCCAGCTCTAAATGGGTCTTTATGTCCCGGAGCGGATTCACCATCTATCTCTCCATTATCCCTGGTGAACCTATTCCCTGCCTTTTCCCTTTCGAAGGTCCTTCGCGCATTTTGCCTTGACAGATATGAGAGTGGATTGTTAAACTGTTGTTGTCCATTTAAGCCTTCTGGACTGGCCGGTGTCCAAATAGATTCTAGAAGTCGGGAGGAGCCGTGAAAACATTTAACAAAAGAGGAGATGCGGGGCAGACCAGTCTCCTTTATGGCGGCCGGGTTTCCAAGTCCGATTTGCGTTGCGAAGCCTATGGAACTATCGATGAGGCCGTATCAGCCCTGGGTGTTGCCCGCAACTTCGTGACTAAAGCTAAAACGAAGGGCGTGATACTTAAGGTTCAGAAGGAGCTCTTTATTGTCTGTGCCGAAATAGCTACGCGGCCCGAGGAGTACGACAAGCTTACGTCCAACTTTACGCCGGTTACCACTGAGATGGTCGATTGGCTTGAAGCCACTATCACCGACCTGGAAGCTGAAATAGAGATGCCAAAAGTTTTCATTATTCCGGGCGGAAATGCCGGCTCCGCCTTTCTGGACCTGGCCCGGGCTATGACGCGAACAGCGGAAAGAAACGCGGTCCAGCTTAAAGAGGCTAATGAAATAAAGAATGAGTTGATACTGAAGTATCTTAACCGTCTCGCTGACCTTCTCTTTACCCTCGCCCGGTATGAAGAAGCTCCGCTTCCCTGACTGAGCGGAGAGAAGAAATTAAAGCTAAAAGCACAGTGAGGGTAAGGTTGAGTGGCAGAACAATCAGCAAATAGCGGTTCAGAGGCGGCGGTTTGCCAGCGAGGGCTTGTCCAGGTCTTCACCGGTGAGGGTAAGGGTAAGACTTCAGCCGGGCTGGGGGCCGTGGTGCGGGCCGTCGGCCAGGGACTTCAGGCATGTGTTGTGGTCTTTATGAAGGGGGATTACCCTTACGGTGAGTGGAAGACTCTGGCACAATTAGCTAATGTTAAGGTGGTCCGCTTTGGCTTCAAGACCTTCACCGACCCGACGAAAATAAAGCCCGAGGAAATCGAGCAGGCCAGGCAGGCTTTAGCTTTTGCCCGTGAGGCGATACTCAGCGGTGACTATGACCTGGTGGTGCTGGATGAAGTGAACGTGGCGGCAGCCTGGAAGTTGCTCGAACTGGATGAGGTGGTTAAACTAATTGAAGATAAGCCGGAGAAGGTAGAGGTTATTCTGACCGGTCGCTATGCCGACCCTAAGCTAATAAAGCTGGCTGACCTGGTGACCGAGTGTTTGAAGATTAAACATCCCTATGATAGCGGCATGATGGCACGCCGCGGCTTCGAATATTAAGTAAAAGGAGGCGACATGAAAATCACACTGAGCGTAATTAAGGCTGATATTGGCGGTTACGTCGGGCATTCTGAATCTCATCCCGATATTCTGGCCAAAGCCGAAGAATGCGTGGGCAAGGCCAAAAAGTCGGGCTTGCTTATTGACTACCACGTCACCAAGTGTGGCGACGACCTCGAATTGGTGATGACCCATAAGCAGGGTGTGGACAATAGGAAAATACATAAGCTGGCCTGGGATACCTTTGTGAACTGCACCAAGGTGGCCAAGCAGCTAAAGTTACATGGCGCCGGGCAAGACCTGCTCTCGGATGCTTTCTCGGGTAATGTTCGGGGGATGGGGCCGGGAGTGGCGGAAATGGCATTTACGGAACGGATTGCTGAGACAGTCATTATTTTCATGGCGGACAAGACCTCCTCAGGCGCCTGGAATATGCCTTTATATAAGATGTTTGCCGACCCCTTTAACACCATCGGGCTGGTTATTGCCGAAAATATGCACCAGGGCTTTGTTTTCGAAGTGCATGATGTCAAAGGCAATAAGAAAATAACTTTTAACGCTCCCGATGAAATCTATGATATGTTGGTTCTTATCGGGGCACCGTCGCACTTCATGGTAAAGGCGGTTTACCATCGGGGCTCCGGTGAAATAGCCGCGGTATCTTCTACCCAGAAGCTGGCTTTTATTGCCGGACGGTATGTGGGCAAAGATGACCCGGTTTGTGTTGTCCGCTCTCAGGGCGAATTCCCGGCAGTAGGCGAAGTGGTCGAACCATTCGCCGCTCCCATCCTTGTCGAGGGGTGGATGCGTGGCTCCCATATGGGGCCGCTTATGCCGGTCGCTGTGTGTGACAGTACGCCGACCCGTTTTGACGGACCACCGCGGGTGACAGCACTTGGTTTCCAATTAGCTGACGGTCACTTGGTGGGGCCGCGGGATATGTTTGCTGACATATCCTTTGACCTTGCTCGCAAACAGGCCAACGAGATGGCTGATATGATGAGGCGCCACGGCCCCTTTGAGCCGCATCGCCTACCCCTGGAGGAAATGGAATATACCACCATGCCCCAGGTCATGAAAAAACTGGCCAAGAGATTCGAACCTCTCGAATAACCCGACCGCCGTGGCTTGTTAAAGTAGGTGTTAAATGCCCTTCCCGGTTCCGGGAAGGGCATTTTTTATCCTTGACATCTAATGTGATGTTAAGCTACCATGGCACTGCCAATATTTTGGGTGGAGGTGTGTGATGGCAATTTATGTTATGTTGACGACACTGACGGATGAGGGGCGAAAGACACTGAAAGCCAACCCACAGCGAATTAAAGAAGTTAATAAAGAAGTGGAGGCGATGGGAGTCAAGATTCTCGCCCAATACGCCGTTCTTGGCCCTTATGACTTTGTCAATATCCTGGAAGCCGCTGATAACAAGATGGTGGCGAAAGTTGCGGTCGAACTCGGTTCAAGGGGTACCCTGCAGACCATGACTCTGGCGGCCATGGCCGTTGATGAATTCGTGAAGTAGCCTCAGGGTACTAAACTGGAGTTGTATTGCGTAAGCTTCTCTTGGGGACCGGTAACAAAGGTAAGGTATCTGAATATCGGAGCTTGCTGAAAGCCATCCCTTTTGAGCTGGTTACTCTCGCTGAAGCTGGCATTACGGCTGAGGTTGACGAAGTAGGGAGCAGCCTGGAGGAGAACGCTGGTCTTAAGGCGGTGGCGTATGCTGCGGCGAGTCAATTGCTGGCCCTCGCTGACGATTCCGGGCTGGAAGTCGATGCGCTGGGTGGTGAACCTGGCCCGCGGTCAGCACGTTATGCCGGCAAAGGTGCTTCTGATAAACAACGGGTCGGCTATTTACTTTCGCGCCTGGAGGGTGTGCCCTGGGCGAAGCGGACGGCCCGTTTTTGCTGTGTCATCGCTATCGCTACCCCGGAAGGACAGGCCAAACTGTGCATCGGGGAATGCCATGGTTTTATTACTTTCAAACCGAGAGGCGAGTATGGCTTCGGTTACGACCCATTGTTTTATCTGCCTGAGTTAGGTAAAACAATGGCCGAGTTGTCCTTTGCTATAAAAAATCAGGTCAGCCATCGCGGCCAGGCGGCCAGAAAAGTCTGCCAGCTACTGAAAAGCAGCCCTTTTTAACGTTTTCTTAAAGACAAGCATTCGAATAATGAACTGGCACCATATCAAGAGAACGCACGGAATAGTGTGTGGGTGCTGGGTGGTTGAGGTTCTACTCCCTTCTTCAGGGAGTCAATTGTATTCCTCCGTGGTGAATTAGCGAAGGGAGACATGAGATGAAAGGAAGACAATGGATAGGACCGATACTCGGCATCCTCATTCTGTTCTTTTTTCTGGTAGTGCCTCCTTTCGAACCTCTCACCTCCCAAGGCATGAAAACCCTGGGTGTTTTCTTCTTCACTATCATCTGGTGGGCGACGGTCGGGGTGAATTACCCCAGTATCATTTGTATCGCTCTTTTTGCTTTAACCGGAGTGATGACGCCTGAGGAAGCTTTTGCTCGCTCCTTCGGCAGCTGGTTGGTTCTGTTCCTCATTGGTTGCATGGGGATGGGCGAGGCACTGAGGGTTACCGGTTTTTCCCGGCGTTTTGCCCTGTGGTTCATGACCCTTCCTTTCACCGAAGGGCATCCCTGGAGAATGATTTCGATGTTCTTGCTTGCCTGCACTCTCATGGGGGCTATCATGTCAAGCTCGGCGGTCTGCATTGTCTTCATGGCCATTGGTGTACCCATGGTGGAAGCGGTAGGTTTCAAGAAAGGTGATGCCTTCGCCGCTATGCTTATGATGGGAATAGCCTGGGCCGCCACGGCTTCCCTGGCGATGACACCGATTGCCCATGCCGGCAATATTCTGGTAATGGACTGGATACAACGGGACTTGGGCCTTACCATCAATTTTCCCCACTGGATGTCCTTTGGTATCCCCATGGGGTTGCTTGTCTATTTACTAATTATTGGCCTCTTTCGCTTCGTAGTCCGTCCGGATATGAGCCGGTTTAAGGAAATGGCGGCTAATGTTCGTGACATGGCGAATAAGATTGGTCCGATGAAATTGGAGGAAAAAATTGCGCTGGGGGTATTTTCGGCTGTAATTGTGGCCTGGGTCTTACCAGGTACCGCCAATAGCATTTTACCGGGATTAGCCGGTTATCTGGGCAAGATGGGCTATACTATTCCGCCTCTTGTCGGCGCTAGCCTCCTCTGCCTGATACACGTCAAGAGTAAGCCAGTAGTAACCTTTCATGGATGGATGGCAGATGGTGTAGAATGGGGTTCAGTCATCCTTGTTGTAGCGATAATGGTTATCGGTGGTGCTATCAGTGATCCGGCTACAGGAATACCGGCATTGTTGACTGATGTCTTCCAGCCGATAGCGGCCAGCGTGCCGACTATGGTCTTTGTCTTCATTGCCGTAATCTGGGTGGTAGGACAAACTAACTTTATGTCTAATTTGGCTTCGATGATGCTTGTTTATTCCATCATGGTGCCGGTAGCAATTGCCGGGCAGGTAGGTAACCCGGTTGCTCTGGGAGTGGTGATTGGTGCAGCATCGAACTATGCCTTCGCTTTGCCATCCGCCACTACCACTACCGCCATCGTAACTGGCAGTGGTTGGGTGCCGGTTGGTTTTATGGGGCGTTACGGAGTAATAATGGTCCTTCCTGTAATGTTGCTCTTTGCGTTTATTGGTTATCCATTTGCCTGTTGGCTCTTCCGGTGAGTGGTTAGTTAGAAGAATTCTTAAAAGAGTGACCTGATGGCAGAATCTGTTAAATCGGCTGTCTCCGGAGTGCTGAAATACCGCTGGGTCATACTGGGCGTTTGCTGGTTAGCCTACATTGTGGCTTTCATGCAGCGCCTGAGCATCGGGCCGCTGGCGCCCTTTCTCAAAGATGAGCTCAATTTAACGAGCGCTCAGGCCGGCCTGCTGATGTCAGCGGCGGCATTCGGTAACGTGCTCATGTACACCCCGGCCGGCTGGCTGGCTGACCGGGTGGGCGTCCGGCGGCTGTTGTTAATTGGAGAAATTGTTGGTGGCGTCTTCATCGCCAGTATGTTCTTCATTAACACACTTCCCCAGGGGCTTATCTTCATGGCTCTTGCCGGACTGGGCATGGGCTTTCTCATGCCGTCAACCACTAAGGCAGTGGTTGAGTGGTTTCCAGTAAAGGAGAGGGCGACGGCGATGGGATTGAAACAGACGGCCCTCAACCTGGGTGGAATTATCACCGCGGCGACTTTGCCATCCGTCGCCCTGGCGTGGAGCTGGCGCTATGGTTTTCTCGGCATTGGTATCGTTGGCATCATTATCGGAGTTATTTCATTTGCTCTATATCGGGAGCCCCCGCGGACTACGGATTCCAGCACGATGACGAAAGCAGTGCGCTTACCTCCTAAGACCTCTTTGAGAGAAATATTCAAGAGTCGAGATATCTGGCTGGTGATTTTTACCGGGTTTTGCATGTGTATCGTTGAGTGGTCAGTTATGGCACACTTTGTCCTCTATGCGAAGGAAGCACTCCTTCTATCGGTCGTTACCGCCGGTCTCTTTTTAGGCTTGCTGGAAGGGGGTGGTGCTTTCGCCCGTCCCCTATCCGGTCTGATAAGCGACCGCATCTATGGCGGGAGCCGGAAATGGCTCTATTTTCTCATGTGTGCTGTTGCCGCCATTGCTTCAGTAATCTTCGCCTTTCTTCCCCTGGGTAGCCCGACATGGATTGTGGTCCTTCTTGGTTTTACCCTGGGAGTGGCTGGTATTGGTTGGGCTGGACTCCATCTGACGCTAATCGGAGAATTCGCCGGCAGAGAACGCGCCGGGGTGGCGACCGGGATGGCATCGACAATAACAGTCATTGGTAATATCGTTGGCCCTCCGGTTTTCGGACGGCTGGTTGATGTCACCGGCTCATACCGGATGTCATGGCAATTCCTGGCCGTGGCTGCTCTCGTGGGGGCTATTGCCTTGATTTTTGTGCGTGAGGGGAAAAGAAGGCTTTAGACTCTTTAGCTCGCTCTTTCCGTGCCATCGAAGACGATTGAGATGTACAAAAAAATAGAGAGGGGTATTTACCCCTCTCTATTCAGTTTTAGATTGCTTTTAACTGGAGTTTAGCTCTATCTCTCCAGTTTCGTACGTAGTGGTGCATCGGCCATCGGTGTCAGCGTGAGTATCTGCCGGGCAATTTCCGGGTAGCGGGCGATGAAAAGCAATTCGTCGGTAACGAGCGGTTTCTGGGCTTCGACATTAGCATAGCGGGCCAGTTCCAAAATCTCTTCCGCATCATCCCGTTTTTCAAAATCTAACTCCATCTTGCCCATGATATGCCGGAAACCGGAGATGCCACTGTACTCCCCGGAGCATATTTCACGGCCGGTTTCAACTGTTTCCGGCTCGCCGCGGCCCAGCTCCCTGAAATCATAAAGCTCGTAGTTTTCCGGGTCTTTTAGCACGCCGTCGGCATGAATACCGGAAGCGTGGGCGAAGGCGTTAGCGCCAACCCCAGGCTGGTTTATCGGGATAGGTACATCAAAAGCATAGCTGGCGTAGCGGCATAGTTGCCATGCTTTGGAGAGGTGAATGGGCATACCGAACTTGTATTTCTTCGCCACACCTTTCGCCTTCTTTAGGGCCAGAATGACGCCGACAAGGTCGGCGTTACCGGCCCTCTCTCCCATGCCGTTGACCGTAGTGTTGATGAAGGCATCCTGCCCGCCGTCGATTACGCCCATGGCTCCGCAAACCGAATTAGCCACGGCCATTCCCAGGTCCCCGTGGCAATGGATTTCAATCGGTATGCCTACTTCTTTAGCTAGCAATTTGCAGGTCTCATATATCGTGAAAGGAGTATCATAACCAAGTGTATCGCAGTACCGGAAACGGTCGGCGCCATGTTCCCGGGCGGCCGTCGCGAAACGGAGCAGGAAGTTGATATCGGTCCTCGAGCCATCCTCGGCATTAAGGCCAACGCTTTCGGCACCGAGTTGCCGGGCGGCATCAACCGAATCCGTCCCCATCTTCAATATATCTTCCTCGGTCTTGCTGCCCAGGAACTTGCCGTTAATCATTTGTTGCGAGGTGGAGATAGATAAGTTAAGACTCTTGATTTCAGGGATTAATCTAAAACTCTCCTCCACGTCTTCCACCGTAGCCCGTATCCACCCGCTTAAGCGGATGGGTTGCAAAACACCCATCTCCTGCAGTTTGAGATTAGCCCTGAGGTAATGAGATTCATGCTTGGTGGTAGGAAAACCAAACTCGCTCTGGTACACTCCCATCTCATTAAGGTAGATATTGAGCATTGTTTTAGCGAGTTTGGAGAGACTCAGTTTAGCGGTCTGGACTCCGTCGCGGTTGGTAACATCGATAAAGTAAATCTTTCCCATGTTAATTAGCCTCCGTAATATAATAATGATACTTATTATGTCAGCGTACTGTCAAGCTGGATGGAGTTATGGATAGAGGGTCATTTAATAACACGATTTGTTATATTATGCCCCATATCAGGGTGCGGGGCATGCTTTAACACGGAATCCGTCCTTCTCATGAAGGACAGACTGCAAACTCTAGTAGGCATTTCTGGATACCGACTTTCGTCGGTATGGAACACTTGTTAAACCGCCAGTATAGTGTTCTTGACGGTCTTTTTTAAAGATGATAGTGTAGGCCTGACAAAAGTTAGCATGGGTTTCTTGGTAAGACCTGCGTAACCGGGGAGGGTAGAGAAATGAATTTTGTTGAGAAGTTAGCCGCCGCTATTCGTAAGAACAAAAGCTTGGTCTGCGTTGGCCTTG
The DNA here is from genome assembly GCA_043812795.1 of Chloroflexota bacterium. Lineage (GTDB taxonomy): Bacteria > Chloroflexota > Dehalococcoidia > Dehalococcoidales > UBA2162 > JBDRLU01. Next base: position 39,570 of record JBDRLU010000067.1, on the reverse strand, counting down.
ACCCTGACCCCGGGCTGATGCCGGAGAAGATAGGCGTTTTCGACTTTAACCGGGCAATTATTGAGGCTACTGCCGATGTGGCCTGTGCTTATAAACCTAACTTTGCTTTCTATGAGGCATTGGGCACAGATGGCCTGGATGCCTTGAGACGGACCATTCGCGCCGTCCCGTCTCATATTCCAATAATCGCTGATGCCAAACGTGGCGATATCGGCAATACGTCGAAAGCGTACGCGCGGGCTATTTTCGACGACCTTAACTGCGATGCCTGTACCGTCAGTCCTTATCTCGGCTTTGATTCCGTCGAGCCGTTTATCCAGTACCGCGATAAAGGTGTTTTCATTCTCTGCCGGACGTCTAATGCCGGAGCGGCTGATTTTCAGTCCCTTTCCCTCCAGGTTGAGACAGGAATTCGCTACCTTTTTGAAATAGTTGCCGTGAAGGCCAGCCAGTGGAACACCCACGGTAATATCGGGCTGGTGGTGGGGGCTACTTACCCCGAGGAGTTAAAAGTGATTCGAGAAAGGTATCCGGATATGCCCTTCTTAATCCCAGGGGTGGGAGCGCAGGGTGGCGATGTTGCTTTGACGGTCAACTATGGTGTCGATGACAAAGCTGAGAAAACGGTAATCAATTCATCACGCCAAATTCTGTATGCTTCACGCGGCCAGGACTTTGCTGAAGCTGCCCGGCGTGCCGCCATGGCATTGCGTGACCAGATTAACCAGTGTTTAGCCGGAAGACACGGCAGCCAGTAGTAAAGGTATGGCGACTGAGATGAAGCCAATAAATCTGGGAGATACCGTCCGTCTCAAAAAAAAGCATGCTTGCGGCGGTGACGAATGGCAGGTAGTCCGCCTCGGTACTGACATCGGCGTGAAGTGTCTGAAATGCCACCATTATGTCCTTCTCGAGCGCAGCCTTTTCGAGCGTAGGATTAAGGCCAGATCATTACTCGCCAGGAAGGGAGTCGAAGGACAGAAGGCCGGTTCTTGATTGGGGGGTGCTTTACCAACACGAGGAGAAAGATTATAATATTTCATTAGCTTGCTGAAGTCGGAGGTGAACTTTGATTGCGATATATGTCACTTCTTCGGTAAAAGGTGCCGGAAAGACCACGCTCTGCGCCGGCCTCGGTAAAAAATTTCTCGGTAGCGGTAAGAAAGTAGGTTTCTTTAAACCGGTTCTCACCGGCAGCCAGAATCCAAACATGGCAGGTATCCAGAGCGATGCCGAATTTATGAAGCGCCTTTTCGGTCTAACCGATTCAGTGGACCGGCTCTGCCCTGTTTATAGTGACGAAAATAGTCTTAGCAGCCGGGTCAAGCTGGCCTATGACCAGATTGCTGCCGGAAAAGATATTGTTCTCATCGAAGGTGTTGATGGTTCTGGTCAGATTTCTCGCGAGGTAGCGGCCAAACTCGATGCCAGAGTGATGGCTGTGGTTGATTATTCTCAGGAACCGGCGAAGTCAGTCACCGGTTATAAAGATTTTGGCAGTAGCCTGTTGGGGGTCGTCGTCAACAAGGTGCCTCAAAATCAAAAAGAACGCCTGCTGGATGAATTGTGTACCTTGCTGGGTAGCGAGGTAACCATCCTGGGGATGCTGCCCGAAGAGAGGACACTACTGGCATTGGACGTTAATGAACTGGCCGGAGCTATTCAGGGAGAGCTTGTTGCCGATGCCGCGCCAGTAGCCGGGTTGGTGGAAAACGTTATGCTTGGTGCATTAGCTGTCGACCCCGGGCCACTATATTTCGGCCGCAAAGCGAACAAGGCGGTAGTGCTCAAGAGTGAGCGTCCGGATATGCAAATGGCGGCTCTGCAAACCTCGGTTACGTGTCTGGTACTCACCGGTAGCACACCCCCCAAATCATTTATCCTTGAGATGGCCCGGGAGAAAAAAGTTCCGATTATTCTTACTAAAGGCGATGTGGCGACGACGGTGACGAAAATAGAAGACATTCTGGGCAAGACCGGGTTCAACCCGGAAAGTAAGCTCCCCAGATTGAATGAAATCCTGGGACAGCATTTCAGCTTTCCAACCTTCTATCAGAAACTCGGTCTAGCCAGTTAAGTGATACCATTTCAAAATACCGTGTCGATTGGCAGAATACCTATTATATAGACTCGCTCGTGCCCGGCGGATTGGGCGTAAATCTCCAGGAGGTTAGTAATTGAACGCTCTAGGGAAACATCTCTTGCTGGAATTCAAGGACTGTGACCGGAAGAAACTTGACGATTTAAGCTTTCTCAAGAACGCTTTACTGTCTGCTGCCAACGAAGCCGGGGCGCAGGTCTTGGGCGAGTCCTTCCACCAGTTCGAGCCACAAGGAGTGAGCGGGGTGGTCATTATCGCCGAGTCACACCTTTTTATTCATACCTGGCCGGAATGGGGCTACGCCGCCGTCGATATTTTTACCTGCGGTAACCGGGTACAGCCGGATAAAGCCGCCCGGGTGATAGTCGAAAAACTCGGGGCCAAGAACCACTCCATCCTGGAGATACAGCGGGGTATCTTAATCTAACCACTGTTGAAGATTAGAGAGCATTCATGGACAAAGAGCCCGATAAATGGTTCTACGATAAAATAAACCGTGACTTCATCCAATTGCACAGCGTTGAAGACGTGCTCTATACCGGGCATACCAAATTCCAGCAAATCGAAATTATTCGTACCGGTAGGTTCGGCAAGTGCTTGGCGTTGGACGGTAAAATCCAGTCCACCGAAATGGACGAGTTTATCTATCACGAAGCGCTGGTTCAGCCGGCGATGATAACTCACCCGTCGCCGGAGACGGTATTTATTGCCGGTGGTGGTGAGGGTGCGACTTTGCGGGAGGCATTGTCCCATAAGACCGTTAAGAAAGCGGTGATGGTGGATATCGACCAGGAAGTCGTCGCCACCTGCAAGAAATTTCTTCCTGACCACAGTCGCGGCGCCTTCGAAGACAAACGCACCGAGTTATACCATACCGATGCCCGGGAGTTTATTGCCAAATCCCGCGATACTTTCGACGTTATCGTTATTGATTTACCCGACCCGATTGAAGAGGGACCAGCCTACCTGCTTTTCACCAGGGAATTCTATCAACTGGCTCAAAAGCGTCTTACGACTAATGGAGTCATTACCGTCCAGGCCGGTTCAGCGACCTACGGTGAGCTGCTCAACCTGACGGCGGTAAGTAATACGTTAAAAAGTGTCTTCCCGGTAGTGCGTCCGTATCAGGTAGAGGTGCCTGCTTTCGGCGGGCCGTGGGGCTTCTGCCTAGCTTCATTTAATCTTGACCCGTTCCTCTTATCGGCGGCTGAAATTGATAGCCGGCTGTCCTCCAGGTCACTCACTAAGTTGCAATTCTATGACGGGTTGACGCATCAAGGCATGTTCTTACTGCCGAAATACCTCAGGACTGAATTGGCCAGACAAAAAAGGCTGATAACGGATAACGACCCGCTGTATATTTACCACACGTAACCTGAGTCGACCCGTCATTAATTCGCTTTAATGATTTTACCCCTGGTTACGCGGTCAATATTGGGTGTCGGCGCTCAAATTTTTCGCCTTCGGACTATCGAATTTTAAATTTTAGCTCCAAACCTATTGACATTGTGAATGATTAGCTTTATCATACAACACCAAAAAGGAGGTGTCCAAGATGCAAGGATATTGTGTAAAGTGTCGTGCCAAGAGAGAAATGACCAACACCAAGTCAATAACGATGAAAAATGGCCGCAAAGCCAGCCAGGGTGTCTGTCCGGTATGTAAGACTAAAATGTTCCGGATTGGCAAGAGCTAGAACGGTTAACGAGTGAGGGTTGGTAGCAGCTACCAACCCTCACTCGTTAACACCAAAATTAAGACTCTGCCGGGCTGGCGGTTCAGCGGAAAGGCAGAGCGTGTGATATCTTGAGGGTGGAACCGCTAGAGGGGTAGGTCTATGGTCATGGTGGAGCCCTGGTTCGGTGCTGAATGCACTGTCAGGGTAGCACCGATAAGTCCCGCACGCTCCTGCATTCCGGCGAGTCCCAGTTTGCCTTCACGGGCCAGGTCGCCCATTGTCCCGGGAAGATTAAACCCTTTACCATTATCAGCGACGGTTATTCTTGTCAGGTTCCTCTCAAATTGGACAGTCACTTCGGCTGTCGTCGCCTGAGAGTGCCGCCACACATTGCGCAAGGCCTCCTGCGTAATACGGAAAAGCACTAATTCTATTTCTTCAGGAAGACGGCGTTCGTTACCAATGACGTTGACCTTAGTTGCAATACCGGAGAATTCGGTCACCTCGGAAGCGAGCCATTCCAGGGCGGGCAGTAAACCGAGACGGTCCAGAGCCGCTGGTCGCAGGTCCTGACTTAAACGGCGCACCCCCTGAATGATGCTATTGGTCTGCTGCCGCAACTTCTCTAGAAGTGGGCTATCTTCCTCTGATAGTTCCTTCTTTCGGGAGGAGAGGGCATCCAACTGGCGGGATAGCACGACTAAAGCCTGGATGGTATCATCGTGGAGCTCGCGCGAGATACGCTTTCTTTCTTCTTCTTGAGCTCGAGTCGCCTGATGTAGATAAGAACGAAGGTTCTCCTGCATCCGTTTCTCTTCAGTTATATCGCGGGCGAGGTTCTGAAAAGCTACCGGCCGGCTGTCATTAACCAGTAAATTGGTCGTCAGCATCAAAGTTGCCTGGGTTCCATCCTGGCGCACGAGTTGCTGTTCATAGGGCTGGTCAACATATTCGCTATTTAATAGCTTACGCCGAATCTCGTTAGCCAAACGAAGGCTATTTTCAGAGAGGAAGGTTTTCACATTCATCTTCAGCAACTCCTCGGTGGTAAAGCCGAAGAGTTGGGCGGTGGCTTGGTTTGCCGCAATAATGTTGCCATCTAAGTCGTGTAGCCAGATAGCATCATGGGCATTTTCGAAGAGCTGCCGGTACCTTGCTTCAGACGCTCTGAGCTGTTCGGCGATTTCCTGCTGTTCCTGGTAGAGACGGGCGTTCTCGATGGCAATGCCGATTTGGCTGCCGATGGCGCTGAGCAAATCGATTTCTTCTGATTTGAACCGGCGGCGGCTATGCATCGCGACGCAGAGAGTGCCCACCACTTTCGCTTTGGAACGTAGCGGGACAATGAGTTGCGAGTGGATGTTCTCCTCGCTCACGGCGGCTCGTGTCAGGCTGGGGTCCTGAGCGGCATCTTCGACGAGTAATGGTTTATCAGTCTTAGCTACCAGGCCATTAAAACCTTCGCCGAGCTTGAGCCGGTCCACTTCCTGGACAAACCGGCCGGAGACACCTTTGTAGGTAGTTAGGGTTAATTCAGCGGTATTACTATCAAGGAGGTACACCAGACCAGCGTCAACATCGATGACATCCATGATGGTGGTCAGGCTGCTGTTCAGGATTTGGTCTAACTCAAGGGATTGAGAGACAACGCCAGCCGTCTGGTTAAGGGCAGCCAGGTAAGCACGTTGCTCCCGCTCCTTACGCAGCGAGTCGAAGCTAATTGCTACGATATTGCCCATAAGAAACACGGCCGAAGTTTCCAGTATGGCTTCAGAACGTGATGGCGAAGCTAAAATAGCTATGGGTAACATACAGGCCAGCGCGACCAGTGAAGTAGCTACCGCTCCTCTCCAGCCGAAGATGAAGCCGGCCCAGACGATGGGTGCCAGGTAGAGAATCCTTTCAAAAGTATGCCGGGTCAGGCCAAGATTGACCATCAACTCGTTGATAAAGGCAGGGTGCTTCAGGACCTCGCGGTAGTGGGGTAGTGTAATGAGAACGAGTAGGGCCAGGATAAACCAAAACCCGGGATTTAGAATTAATTTTCGCAGCTTATTAATTGACAAAAGGTGTCCCCATCCTGTTCCGGCCTGGGGCACGAGTTAGGGTATATCGTCGAGGGTGACCCAGCCTTCTTTCAAAGCCCGCACCACGGCTTCAGTCCGTGAGCTGACCTGTAATTTATTAAAAATATGGGCTAAATGCGCCTGAACGGTGCGGAGACTAAGGCAAAGCCGGTTGGCAATTTCTTGGTTGCTGAGACCGCGCGTGGCTAATTTGAGAACCTCGATTTCTCGTTCGCTTAGTACTTCCGAAGTCTCTCCTTTAGCTGGCTTGCCTTGAGCTGAAACAAAGCGGTTCAATACTTTGCGGGCAATTGCCGGATGGAGTACCGACTCTCCACCGTAAACGGCTCGGACCGCGTGAACCAATTCATGGCCACGAATGCTTTTGAGCAAGTAGCCTGCGGCCCCGGCTTCGAGCAGACTGAAAACGAACTGGTCATCGTCATAAGCCGTTAGTATCAGCACGGCGATACCGGGATAAAGTGCCTTTATCTGTTTCGTAGTCTCGATACCGTCAAGTTTGGGCATGGCGATGTCGATAATAGCGACGTCCGGTTTTGCCGTGCCGACCAGACGTAGCGCCTCCTCACCATCACCTGCTTCCGCAACTACTTTAAGGTCTGGCTCTTGCTCCAAAATCTGGCGGGTACCTTCGCGTAGTACGGCGTGGTCATCGGCAATGAGTATCTTAATTTCGCTCATCCGGCTGGCTCCTTTATTTCTACCCTATATCATACCCTTTTCTGGACAAAGCCTCAACCATTAAGAATTCTGGTGTTTTTGGCGGATAGGTATTTTTACCTATATGAAAAAGCACTAATTAAGTATCTAGGCCCTTCGTGGGAGTGCGAGATTAGGTATTTTAGCGGTCGGAAATAGGCGACATAACGGAGGCTAGATGACCACCTGGAGTAGTAACCTAATAGCGGAGGTAAGTGGAAGGGTAATGGCAGAGGAAATCTCTCCGGCTTAGCTCCACAAACCCACCCTTACCTCCCATCGCAATAGAGGGGTATTAGTAATGCATTGGGAGTTTATTGTAGCTATAATTCTCGCTGTACCGATTGTCCTCTTTCCGGCAGCGTTTGTCTGGTACATGAATATTGGCGGCATTATTCGGACTATTAAGAAAGCAAGAGAAAGACGAATGACGGGTAAGAAACGCCAGGAGAAACCGCCCACCACAACTGAACCAAAGCAGTACCTGTCCGCAGCTTCTGAGTCAGGAATGGTTGAGAGAGGATTTGTGGCGAGTGCCAAACACTAAGTGACCAGGCTACCAGGTAGGAACGGAGAAAGAGATGAACATAGCGTGGCCGGTTGTCTTCGCTCTATTGATTGTAATACCTATTATCCTCATTGCTGTAGCTCTGTTCTGGTATATGAACGAAAGTAACCTGTTCCAGTTGGTCCGGGGCATGATGCACAAGAGGGCGGCGGTCCGGTATGAAAGGCAGAATAGGTAAGAATGATTGCTGATTCAGAGCTTGGGGAGGGGCTGTGGTCGGCCCCTTGTTTTTGGCTAGGGCTGCTTCGTTGCCGATGGGGCAGCCTGATGAACTGTTCTTTGGCGAGGAGGCTTGATGGAAAAGAAAACAAAAGCTAAGACCTTTATCGACGAAATCAGCGCTATCCCAGGCTGTGAAGGGATTCGCCTCTGTATGCAGTGCGGTACCTGCACCGCCTCCTGCCCTAATGCGGACAAGATGGACTTTACACCGGCACAGCTTATCTCTCTGGCCCGGGCCGGTTTGCGGCGGGAGGTATTGTCCAGCAAGGCGATGTGGTATTGTCTTTCCTGTTATCAGTGTACGGTACGTTGCCCGCGGGGCATTAAATACACTGACCTGATGCATGCGTTGGAAGGGCTGGCGTTCCGGGAGGGCGTCAGCAGTCGGCAGACGCTGACACCGGTCATGTATAAGAACTTTAATCGTTTCATGTACAGCCACGGAAGGCTGCCCGAGTTATGGTTCATGGTCCGGTTCTACCTCGCCACTAATCCGTTGCGCTCCCTTGGCATGTTGCCGCTGGCCGTGGGCTTGTTTAAGCATGGACGGTTATCGACTAAAGCTGGCAAATTGACACCGGAAGGAGCCCGACAGCTCCGGGCGATTATGGATAAAGCGGAAACTTTAGGAGGTGTCAGTTGAAATACTACGCCTATTTCCCCGGCTGTTCCTCGTCAGAGGGAGGAGCGAAGGCATATAGCGAGTCCGCCCGGGCCGTAAGCAAGGCCCTCGACGTTGAGCTCAAGGAACTGAATGACTGGAATTGTTGCGGTTCAACGCCGGTTAGCTCTTTTGATGAGCTTTCTTCTTTCTGTCTTTCGGCCCGTGACCTGGCTTTGGCCGAGAAAACCGGCCTTGACCTCGTTACCCCGTGCAGTTCGTGCTACGTTATCCTGAACCGGACCAATTCTTACCTGAAAGAATATCCTCGGGTAAAAGCCAAGGTTGACGAAGCTCTCGCTGCTGGCGGCTTGAAATACGATGGAACGGTAAAGGTTCGGCATCTGCTTGATGTCTTTACCAACGACCTCGGCTGTGACACCATCGGCGCCAAAGTACAGAAGAGTCTTGAGGGACTGAAGGTAGCTCCTTACTACGGCTGCCAGATAGTCCGGCCTCAGCCGAGTTTCGACCATGCGGAAAACCCGCAGTCTCTGGACAAGTTAATTACCAGCCTCGGTGGCGACCCTACTGCCTTCCCGATGAAGAGTCGTTGTTGCGGTGGGTCGCTCATTATCTCGGAGGAAGATGTCGCCCTGGAATTGGTGGCGAAGATTCTTAACTCGGCGGTGAGTAACGGTGCCCAGTGCTTGGTTACCGTTTGCCCGCTTTGTCAGACCAACCTGGATGCCTATCAGGGCCGGGTCAACCAGAAGCTGAAGACCAATTTTAACTTACCTATATTATTCTTCACCCAGCTTATGGGTATTGCGCTCGGGCTTGACGCCAAAACTCTGGGATTGAAAACAAATATTATCCCGGCCGACCCGGTTTTAGCCAAGTATTTGTAGGGGGCGAAAATGGAACGGAGAATTGGTGTTTATATCTGCCATTGCGGAAGTAATATTGCCGGCACGGTTTACGTCGAGAAGGTAAGTGAGTTTGCCCGTGGCTTGGACTCGGTGATAGTTGCCCGCGACTACAAATATATGTGCTCCGAGCCGGGGCAAAATATGATTAAGGAAGATATTAAAGGCCAGAAGCTCAACCGGGTAGTGGTTGCTTCCTGCTCGCCACGGATGCACGAGCCTACCTTTCGTCGTGCCTGCCAGGATGCCGGCTTGAACCAGTACCTCTTTGAGATGGCTAATATCCGGGAGCACTGCTCATGGGTACACGAAGACAAAGATAAAGCCACCGAGAAGGCGAAGGCTCTGGTCAGCGCTGCGGTAAGGCGCGTCTATTACCAAGAACCCTTGGAAAAGAAAGAGGTGCCGGTTAACCCGAACGTGCTGGTGGTTGGCGGTGGTATCGCTGGCATTCAAGCCGCCCTCGAAGTGGCTGACTCCGCGCACCAGGTCTATCTCGTCGAAAAGGACCCGAGCGTCGGCGGGCACATGGCCCGATTTGATAAGACCTTCCCGACTCTGGACTGCGCTGCCTGTATCCTGACGCCGAAGATGACGACCGTCGGGCAGCACCCGTACGTCAAGCTGATGAGTTACAGCGAAGTTGAAGACGTATCAGGCTATGTCGGTAATTTTAAGGTCAAGATTAAGCGGAAGGCACGCTTTGTTGATGAAAGCAAATGCACCGGCTGCGGTGAATGTACCAAGGTGTGCCCCGTCAGGCTGGATAGCGAATTTGAAGAAGCCCTGACCAAACGCAAAGCCATCTACATTCCCTTTCCCCAGGCCGTCCCCAACAAGTCCGTGGTCGATAAGCGAGGTTATCCGTCGTGCCGGGTCGCCTGTCCAGCGGGTGTCAACGCTCAGGGCTACATCGCTCTTATTGCTGAGGGCAAATTTAAGGAAGCCCTTGAAGTTGTGCGGAGGACAATGCCCTTTGCCGGCATTTGCGGCCGGGTCTGTAACCATCCTTGCGAAGTAGATTGCGAGCGGGGCAAAGTTGACGAGCCGATGTCTATCCGGGCATTGAAACGTTTTATTGCCGATTACGAATTGAAAGCGGGCAGAGCTAAGGCGATGCCCGTTGAGCATACCAGAGCTGAAAAGGTAGCCGTTGCCGGCTCCGGACCGGCCGGTCTGGCCTGTGCTTATGACCTGGTCCGGAAAGGCTATCCGGTCACGGTATTCGAAGCGATGCCGATGGCGGGTGGCCTGTTACGCTACGGTATTCCGGAGTACCGGTTGCCGAAAAAAGCCCTGGACAATGAGATTAATTATGTGAAGGAACTTGGCGTCGAAATTAAGTTAGGTACGCCGGTAGCCGACCTGGGTAAGCTTTTTGAACAGGGGTATAAGGCAGTCTTCCTCGGTACCGGCGCCAGTAGTAGCCTGAAGATGGGTGTTCCCAAGGAAGAAACCGGCGGGGTGCTTGATGCCATCGGTTTCCTGAAGCAGGTAAACGCCGGCAATAAGGTCGACCTGGGAAACCGGGTAGCCGTTATTGGCGGCGGTAATGCGGCGATCGATGCGGCCAGAGTGGCTCACCGCCTCGGGGCGAAAGACGTGACTGTGGTCTATCGCCGCTCCCGTGCCGAAATGCCGGCTACTATCAGCGAGGTTGAGGGTGCCGAACAGGAAGGGATAAAGCTGCAATTCCTGTCGGCGCCGGTCAGGATTGTGAACCAGGACGGCCGCTTGACCGGTATCGAGTGTAACCGCATGGAATTGGGTGAGCCTGATGCCAGTGGCCGCCGGCGGCCGATGCCGATTAAGGGCTCGGAGTTCATTCTTAATGTCGATAATGTCATCAGCGCTATCGGGCAAGCGGTGGATAAAACCGTATTACCCAAAGAGTTCAGCTACACCGGGTGGGGTACTCTGGCGGTTGACCCCGTCACACTGGAAACGAACATTGCCGGCATCTTCGGCGGTGGTGACGTCGTGGCTGGTCCGTCCGATGTCATTACATCAGTGGCGGCGGGCAAAGAGGCTGCCGAAAGTATTGACCGTTTTCTGCGCGGTGCCGACCTGCGTGAGGGCCGACCGAAACAGGTCACCCGCGTTAAAGATGTATCAAAGAAAGGTGTGACGCACAAAAAGAGAGCCGAGGTAGCGGTGCTTGATGTCAAGCAGCGTAGTAACTCGGCCGAAGTCGAGCTTGCTTTCGATGAGAAGACGGCCATTGAAGAAGCAAAACGCTGCTTGAGCTGTGCTGCCTGCTCCGAATGTCAGGAATGCGTCAAAGTCTGCGAAGCGAAGGCCATCGATCACGAGATGCAGGACGAGACAGTTGAGGTTGACGTTGGTGCGATTATCCTCGCTACCGGTTTCCAGCAATTTGACCCAACGGAAATCTATCAATACGGTTATGGACGCTATGATAACGTCATCACCGGCTTGCAGTTTGAGCGGCTATCCAATGCTTCGGGGCCGACGAGCGGTCAAATTCTATTGGCTGATGGCCGGATGCCGGAGAGTGTTGCCATACTGCATTGCGTCGGTAGCCGTGACAAGAACTATCACGAGTACTGCTCCCGGGTCTGCTGCATGTACTCGTTGAAGTATTCCCATCTGTTGCGTGAGAAACTACCGGAGGCGCAGGTCTATCAGCTTTATATCGATATGCGCTGCGCCGGCTCCGGCTATGAGGAATTTTACGAGCGGCTTCAGCATGAAGGCGTCAATTTTGTGCGGGGACGCGCCGGTGAGATTACCAATATCGCAGAGACGCCCGAGGAAAAGGGTAAGTTGATGGTGATTTGCGAGGATACTCTCATCCGCCGCAAGCGCCGGCTTCCGGTGGATATGGTCATTCTGAGCTGTGCGCTGACACCCCGTGATGATGCCGAGCAGTTAGCCCGTACCTTCTCGATAAGCCGGAAGGCGGATGGCTTCTTCTTGGAGAAGCACCCCAAGCTTGACCCGGTAGCCACGATGACTGACGGCATTTTCGTCGTCGGCTGCTGCCAGAGCCCGAAGGATATCCCCGATACGGTGGCTCAGGCGTCGGCAGCGGCCGCTCGCGCTCTGGCCATGATAAGTAAAGGTATAGTTGAAATTGAAGCGGCGACGGCAGTTATTGACGAAGAACATTGCGCCGGCTGCAAGGTATGCGTCAGTCTCTGCCCCTACAAGGCCATTTTGTTCGACGAAGAAAAGAAGGTCTCGCGGGTGAACGAGGCCGTGTGTAAAGGCTGCGGGACCTGTGTGGCCGCCTGTCCCAGTGGTGCGATTACGGGTCGGCATTTTACCGCTGAGCAAATCATGGCTGAAATCGAAGGAGCATTAGTCTAAGAGTTGGCGCTTTGAGTGAACCGGTTAAAAGCGAGGTGAAGATGAAACGGATACTGGTAGTTGACGATGAACCTATCATGAGGGAGTCTCTCCGGGACTGGCTCACCGATGCCGGCTACCAGGTTGACACGGCGGAAAGCGGCGAGGAAGCGTTAAAGACGATTACCGAACATGACTTCGGCGTGGCGATTGTTGACCTGAGACTTCCCGGAAAAGACGGCATCGAAGTATTACGAGAAGCGAAACAGAAGCTGCCGGGACTCAAAGGGGTTATCATTACCGCCTTCCCCTCGGTACAAACAGCCGTAGACGCCATGAAAAGAGGAGCAGTCGATTATTTACCAAAGCCCTTTGACCTCAACGAATTGCAGGTTCTGATTAGCGATGCCATCGGGCCGGCTGAGGTAGAACTTAAGCCGAGGAGTATCGCCGCCGTTCTCGCCGAAAGAGAAGCGGTCGAGGAGAAAGCGCAGGTAGAGGAAGTGGTTGACACGGCTACCGGTAAGGTCTATTTGCCACCTTGCCAGATTGCCTGTCCGGTTGGTGAGAATATCCAGCGTACCAATGCTATGATTGCCCTGCTGCCGCTGGACCAGCAGGAAGCCTATAGCCAGATTGTCAAAATCGGCGATGAAATCTACGAAAAGAACCCTTTCTTTACCATATGCAGCTACGTTTGCGGACTCTGCGAGCGGGAATGCAACTATAAAGACCAGACCGGCGAAATCAGAAGAAAAATGCTCAAACGCTTTATTACCGAATACTACCTGCCAAACTTGAAAAACAAGACGCCTCTCCCTTATCCAACCCGGGAGAAGGCAGCTGTAGTCGGTGGTGGGCCGGCCGGCTTGATGTGTGCCTATGAATTGAGCAAAAAAGGCTACCAGGTTACCCTTTTTGAAAGGAGTGACGAGTTAGGCGGTGCGCTGAGATTTATCCCCCAGTACCGTTTGCCGGCCAATATTATCGATACCACTCTGGACAATCTGGTCAGGATTGCTCATATCGACGTCCGCTTCGGTACTGAAATCGGTGGTGCTGGCAAAACGTTGGCCGACCTCAAACGCGAAGGCTACCGGGCGGTATTCGTCGGCCTGGGTACACCGGCTCCCCGCCCTCTCACTTTTGACGGGAAAGTGGTGCCGGGGGCTGATGTAGATGGCGTTGCTTACGGCCTGCATTTTCTCTTCGAAGTGAACCTCGGCAAAATCTTGCCTCAACTCTTCCGCCAGCTTTTCCGCGATAAGAAAGTAATTGTGGTTGGCGGCGGGAACGTCGCCTTCGATGTTGCCCGGACGGTACGGCGGCTGGGTGGCGATGTTTCCCTGGTGTGTCTTGAAGCTGAGGACAAGTCTACCAAAGACGGGATACCGGCCGATATCGAAGAAATCGAAGGTGCCCGCGAAGAAGGTATCAAGATACATTTTAGCCGTGGTGTCGCTGAGATAATCGGTGAAGAAGGTAAGTTCAGAAAGATAAAATGTCCTCGCTGTGCCTCTGTCTTTGACGAAAAGGGATTTAATCCTAAGTGCGACCCGAATGATGTCATCTACCTTGAAGGCGATGTCTTGCTGGTGACTATCGGGCAGGGTTCCGAGCGGGCGTTTGCCCAGCAGGAGGGCTTGCTTGATGAGCGGGGCAGGCTGAATGCCGACCAGCTTACCCTGATGAGCACCCATAAGGAAGGTGTCTTCATCGGTGGTGATATGAAACGAATTGGTTTTGCTGCCGAAGCTATGCGAGATGGCATGAGGGCTGCCGAGTCCATCGACCGTTATCTTACCGGCCGGGACTTGAAGGCGGGCCGGCAAAAAGAATATCAGGACGCGGCTATTCCTAAGCTCGCCAGCTATAAGCCTCAGCCTGATTTAGAATGGGCACTGGTCAAGGATAGAATGAACTTTGAATTGTTTGAGAAGAGCTTCACTTTGGAGGAAGCCGTGAAGGAAGCCCGCCGTTGTCTTTGCTGTGGGCCATGCCAGAGCTGCAAAGCTTGCGTTGTCCTGGCCCTCCAGCCGGAGATATCGCCGGTTGAAGTTAATCAGGCCCACTGTAGCGGTTGTGGGATTTGTGCCCCGTTATGCGCCTACGGTGCAATTACTCTGGTGAAATCCGATAATGGCCAGGTGGCTGTTATCGATGAACTGAAGTGCAAACGGTGCGGCGTCTGTAATGCCGCCTGCCCGGCTGATGCCATTGTCATCAAAAACTTTACCAGCGAAAAGATTATGTCAGAGATTGAGGGGGTGTTAAGATGAGCTTTGAGCCAAAGATTCTCGGTATCCTGTGCAACTGGTGCTCCTATGCCGGCGCTGACCTGGCCGGAATCTCACGTAAAAAATATTCGCCTAACGTGAGGGTAGTACGGGTCATGTGCAGCGGCCGGGTCGACCCTACCTTCGTTCTAAAAGCTTTTGAGCGAGGGGCGGACGGGGTTCTCATTTGCGGCTGCCATATCGGTGATTGCCACTATGCCGAAGGTAATCACAAGGCCGCCCGCCGTATCCCCCTGCTCAAGAAAATGCTCTCTCAGTTGGGCGTTGAAGATGAGCGAGTACGTCTGGCCTGGGTCTCGGCGTCAGAAGGAGACCGTTTTGCCTCAGTGGTCGATGAAATGACGGAACAAATAAAGCGGCTGGGACCCTACAGCCGCAACGGCGGAGGTAAGAATGGCTAAACCAAAAGTAGCTCTGTACTGGGCAGCGTCTTGTGGTGGCTGTGACGTAGCAGTCCTTGACACCAACGAGAAGATACTTGATATTGCCAACCTGGTGGACATTGTCTTCTGGCCAATCGCTCTCGATTTCAAGTACCATCATGTCGAAGCTATGGAGGACGGCTCTATTGCCTTGTGCCTGTTTAACGGAGCCGTCCGCAATTCGGAGCAAGAGAAGATTGCCAAACTCCTCCGGGCTAAATCGAAGGTCATGGTCGCTTTCGGCTCCTGTGCTTGTTTCGGCGGCATACCGGCGCTGGCCAATTTTGCCGACCGCGATAGCATCTTTCAGCGAGTTTATATCGAAGCCCCCTCGAATGCCAATAACGGCACCTTCCCTCAGACGAAGACAAAAGTTGATGAAGGGGAACTGGAACTGCCGGAGTTCTTTGATACGGTACGGACCTTGGATCAGGTGATACCGGTGGAATATTATGTGCCGGGATGCCCGCCGCCGGTGGACCTTATCTTAAAGGTAGTCACCGCATTTGCTACGGGCACACTGCCGCCGGTGGGTTCAGTGGTTGCCTCGGACAAAACGCTTTGCGATGAATGTGACCGTGTCAAAGAGGAAAAGAAGATAACTCGGGTTTTCCGGCCTCATCAGATTGCTACCGACCCGAAGAAATGCCTGCTGGAGCAGGGTGTAATCTGTTGCGGTCCGGCCACCAGAGGTGGCTGCGGATTGCGGTGCATCAAGGCCAACATGCCGTGCCGTGGCTGCTTCGGGCCGCCGCCGGGGGTGGTTGACCAGGGCGCTAAGCTGGTCAGCGCTATCGCCTCAATCTACCAGGCAACTACCGAAGAGGAGATTGCCCGCATGGTCGAAGAAATAGTTGACCCGGCCGGTACTTTCTACCGGTTCGGTCTGGCCGAATCTATGTTGAAACGCAAGAGAATGCCGAAGGTTGAAAAGGAGGGAAAGAAATGAAAAAGGTAAGCATTGACCCGATTACCCGGCTGGAAGGACACGGTAAGATTGAGATTTTCCTTAACGATGAGGGCGACGTAGCTAATACCTATTTGCAGATACCTGAACTGAGGGGTTTTGAAAAGTTCTGTGAGGGCCGCCCCGTTGAGGAATTGCCCCGGATTGTGCCGCGTATCTGCGGTGTGTGACCATGGGCACATCACATGGCCTCGTGTAAGGCCACAGACGCAGTCTACCACGTTGACCCGCCGGCAACCGCCAAGAAACTAAGAGAGCTGGCCTATTCGGCTCACATGATTCACTCTCACATTGCTCACTTTTATGCCCTGGCCGCTCCTGACTTTGTCATGGGGCCCACCAGTGACCCCGCCCAAAGAAATATCCTCGGAGTTGTGGCTAAAGTCGGTCTTGAAATCGGCGGCTCTGTGATTAAGCACCGTGCCTATGCCCAGGATATCCAGGCCGTTATCGGCGGCAAGGCCACTCATCCGGTCAGCGGCCTGCCCGGTGGCATGAGCCGGGCTATCACCGAAGAGGAACGCAAAGACTTCGAGGAAAAGGCAAAATCAGAGGTGGAGTTCGCCAAATTCAGCCTGAAATTATTCAATGACGTCGTTCTGGCAAACAAAGCCTATGTTGACCTGATTTTAAGTGATACCTTTGCCATGAAAAGCTACTACATGGGTCTGGTGGATAGCAATAATAAAGTCAACTTCTATGACGGTGACCTCCGGGTGGTTGACCCCGACGGGAAAGAAGTGGTCAAATTCAAACCGGCCAAGTATCTGGACTATATCGCTGAACATACCGAACCGTGGACTTATATGAAGTTCCCCTTCCTCAAGCAGGTCGGCTGGAAGGGCTTTGTCGATGGTAAGGACAGTGGGGTCTATCGGGTGAGTCCGCTGGCCCGTTTGAACGCTGCCGACGGCATGGCCACGCCACTGGCCCAGGCAGAATATGAGAAAATGTACAAGACTTTGGGTGGTAAACCGGTACATGCCACACTGGCCTTCCACTGGGCAAGGCTGGTGGAATTACTTTATGCCGCCGAACGCCTCCTGGAGCTATCCCAGGACAAAGACATCACTGACCCCAACGTGAGGACCATCCCGACGGCTACACCCGATGAAGGGGTTGGTGTCGTCGAGGCGCCGCGTGGCGTCCTCATTCATCACTACCAGACCGACGCTAAAGGCATTGTCCAGAAGGCGAATCTGATTGTGGCGACGGCCCATAACTACCCGGCGATGAATATGTCCATCAAGAAGGCGGCCCAGGGGCTAATTAAAAAAGGACAAGCGGTCTCCGAGGGACTCCTGAATATGGTGGAGATGGCCTTCCGTGCTTACGACCCGTGCATGGCCTGCGCCACTCACACGCTGCCCGGACAGATGCCGCTGGAGGTAGTCATTCGAGATAGTCATGGTGATGTAGTGGATGTCTTAAGCCAGCACTTATCTTCATCGCCGGTGGAGGCTGATTTACTTTAACTAGAGCGTAATGATGAAAACACTTATTTTGGGGATGGGTAATCCGATTCTAAGCGATGATGGCGTGGGCATCTACGTTGCCCGGGCTTTGGCCGACCTTGACCATCCGGGGACAACGGTAATGGAGGCTGGTGTGGCCGGTCTCGAGTTGCTCGACCTGCTTACCGGTTATGACCGGGCCATTATCATCGATGCTATCCAGACCAAAGAAGGGAGGATTGGACAGATTTATCGGCTGATGCCTCAGGGACTCGATACTACCAGACACGCGGCGGCACCCCATGACGTTAATTTCGCCACCGCTCTGGAACTGGGGAAAAGGCTCGGCTTAGCCATGCCCCGGGAAATAACTATCTTCGCCATCGAAGCCGGAGATGTCAGTACCTTCAGCGAGAAGTGCTCGCCGGAGGTAGAACAGGCGATTCCGGTCTGTGTTGAAAAAGTAGTTGAGGTACTATCCGGAAATTAGGCTGTCGAGGACTTCGCGAGAGCGGGGAGGTAACGGATGCCGAGATTACGACTGGAACAGGTACAATCGCAGCAGATGCGGCAGGAATTAAGTCAGGTACTCCGCATGGAGCAGGCTGACTTACTGGACATGCCTGAGAATGAGTTTCTCCGACTTATTGATGAAGTGGAACAAAGCCCGCTTTTTCGCCGTCTGCACCGGACGGAAAAACTAATCCGCTACCAGCGGGTTCCGCAGACTGACCTTTCATCCCACTGCCCTCTTCTTAAGGAAGAAATAGCATCCGATAATAGCTCACCTGATGTGGAAGCGCTACTGGTGAATAAAGAGAGCATCATCCGTGAGATACAGAAACTCGGTATGGAAAAGTTCAAACGATATTTCTTATTCGCAGAGCCGGAGATGACTCTGGAAAAAATCGCTCTGGAGTGCGGATTGGCCATCGGGGAGGTGCAGAAGATAAATAACCTCATTAATGATGTTGCCGTCATGAGTGAGTTTAACGCTTCTCCGGTTACTGATTCAGGTGGCCGGCATTATAACAAGGTGGCTTCTATAGAAAAGACAGAAGCGGGCTTTGTCATCGGGTACTTCTCGCCCCGTTTTGCCCGGGGCTTGTACCAGATTGATTACGCCCGCTTTGACGAACTGAAAAAGACTGGTCAGTTCGATGAAGCCGAGGCCAGGGAAGCCAAACGGCTATTCAAAAAGCTGGAGCTCATCAATAGCCGTAAGGATACTCTCGGCCAGATATTGAGCCGGATTATTGATAAGCAGGCGCTCTATCTGGAGTCCGGCGATGTGAAAGCCCTTCTACCGCTCAGCCAGAAAGAGATGGCCCGCGAGAGTAAACTGGCGCCCAGCGCGGTAAGTCGCGCCATCAGCGATAAGAGTATTGAAACACCCTGGGGACAGGAAGTACCACTGGCCCACCTTTTCCCCCGTCCGCGGAAATTCAGAAAGGAATTGCTGCGGACGCTTCTGGAAAATAACCCGGGCCTTGCTTCTGATGAAGTCATCCGGGCTAGACTTCAGGAGAAATTTGGCGTGGCCGTCTCCCGACGTTCGGTGGCTGATTTAAGGAAGGAACTCAAAATACCGTCGAGCCGGCAGAAACGGCAGGCGGTTAGGGGATAGGGAAGAAAGTGAGTATCGTCTATACGGAACAAGACAAGTGTAAGGGATGCTACGCCTGTGTTCGTGCCTGTCCTTGCAAAGCAATTAAGGTCGAACTGGGCTTGGCTCAGGTGATGAAGGAGCGCTGCATTGTCTGCGGTACCTGCCTTCACGTGTGTGCCACTAAAGCCAAGCGTGTTGAAAGTGACATTGGGCTGGTCTGGCAACTGCTCGGGCAGGACTCCCCGGTAATTGCCGTGCCTTCTTCTTCCTTCCCGGCGGCTCTACCTGGTGAACGTCCCGGTCAGTTGGTCAGTGCCTTGAAAAAGCTGGGCTTCAGCGAAGTAATGGAAGACGCCTTTGGCGCCGAGCTTATCGCCCGGGAATATGCCCGGCTGCTCAGCAAAGAGAACAGTAAGACTATCCTCTCGACGAACTGTCCCGCAGTGGTCACTTATGTCGAGAAATACCATCCCCGGCTTATCAATAATCTCGCCCCCATTGTGTCACCGACGATTGCGATGGGCCGGCTAATTAAAGAACGGTATAATCCTGCAGCAAAGGTAGTCTTTATCGGTCCGTGCGTGGCAAAGAAAGCTGAAAGCAAGGATGACAAGATGACCCAGGTGGTTGATGCGGTATTGACCTTTGCCGAACTGAAAGAAATGTTTGCGGTAAAAGGCATCGACCCGCAAAAAGAGGGGGAAGCCGCTTTTTCCGGCCCAACCCCCAATTTGGGCCGGCTCTTTGCTGCGGCGGGGGGATTGCTCAAAGTGACCGACCTTTCCGACGATATTCTCAAGCATGAGGTCATCAGCGCTCACGGCCGGGAATATGTCATCAAAATCCTGCGGGAATTCTCCGAAGGGCTCATCAACGTGAGATTTATCAACCTGTATTTCTGCCATGGCTGCATCGATGGTCCGGTTATTGATAATGACCTCAGCGGTTTCAGACGTAAGGAGCTTATTGCTAATTATGCGTCGGCCGCGCCTGACCCGGCGCAAACGGAAAGGGACATCGCTCAATATTCGGGGATAGACCTGAGCCGGACATTTACGACCCGGAGTGTAGGCCTCACTACGGCTACCGAGGAAGACATCGCCAATGTTTTACGACGGATTAATAAGATAAACCCGGAAGACCAGTACAATTGCGGTGCTTGTAGTTATCGTTCCTGCCGTGAACTGGCTCTGGCTGTTTGTGAAGGTCTGGCTGAGATTGAGATGTGCTGGCCGTATGTGGTGCAGAGATTGAAGACGACCCAGGACGGGTTGATTCAGGCGGAAAAGCTGACTTCTCTGGGGCAGATGGCTGCCTCGATTGCCCATGAGGTCAATAACCCCCTATCCGGTGTCCTGGTCTATACCCAATTGCTGGTTAAGCGGATAAACAGTGATAAATTTACCAAAGAAGGTGCGCTCGATTATCTCGGCAAGATGGAGACTGAACTCACCCGTAGCACCCGGCTCATCCGTAATCTGCTGGATTTTGCCCGTCAATCGCCGCCGGCTCTGAGAAAAGTAAACCTTAACGAAGTGGTCGACCGGGCCTTTGACCTGGCGTCGCATTCGGTGGGGTTACAGAATATTGAAGTAGTGAAAGAGCTTGACGCCTCGCTGCCGGTGGTGACGGCTGATTTCGACCAGCTGCAGCAGGTCTGTATCAATCTCATTGTGAATGCAATTCAGGCGATGCCGAATGGGGGTAAGCTGGCACTCCGTACTTCGGTTGATGGTAATGACCTTAAGATAGCGATGCAGGATACCGGCTGCGGTATTTCTCCGGAGAGTCAGCGTAAGCTTTTCACCCCCTTCTTCACGACTAAAGGGATAAAAGGGGTCGGCCTGGGTCTGGCCGTAGCTTACGGTATTATCCAGCGCCACCATGGCCGGATAGAGGTGCAAAGCCAGGAAGGCGTTGGCACAACCTTCACTATTTGTCTACCTTTGCAGCAAGAAGAAAAGGAAGGAGGAAAATGATGGCAGCGAAAAAGAGAATTCTACTCGTAGAAGATGAGGTGGCCGTCAGAGAGTCCTTACGAGACTGGCTCACCGAGGACGGTTATGAAGTCGATGTGGCCGAAAATGGGCAGGAAGCCCTGGAAAAGATTAAAGGCAAAGAGTTTGGTATGCTCGTCCTCGACCTGAAGTTACCCGGCATGGATGGCCTGCAGGTATTCGAGCATGCCAAGGAACTTAAGCCGAAAACCAAAGGGGTAATTATTACTGCCTATCCTTCGAAAGACACGCAGGAGAAGGCTAAAAGGCTGGGGCTGTTCGAGTACCTGGTCAAGCCCTTCAAGGTTGAGGATTTGGAGAAGATAGTTGATGGAGCCTTGGGGGATATTGAGTGGGAAGAAGTAGAGAAGAAGCCTCTCTGGCTGGGTCTGGGCGCGGTCTCCTTCCGCCTGTGTGACCGTAACTATGAATGCGGCTCGTGTGGCTTCGCTCAGGATATTCAAGATAGATTTGGCACGATTGCGGTCATCGGTGAGGATGAGGTGGCCCGGCTCAGGAGATTACCGGGAGCGCAAAGATTGTGCCGGTATGCATCGGTGCATTTCCTCAAGAAAGAGCCAACTTCGGAATAGAGGATCTAACTTGCATTAGTATTAGTATTTGATATGTAGTAAGGAGAACATCATTTCGGCTACTTCTTTGCCTCGTAAGATGAAGAAAATGGCTAAGATTCTGGTGGTTGATGATGAGGCTGTTGTCCGCGACTCGCTTTGTGACTGGCTGAGCGACGTTGGCCATGAAGTAGTGACTGCGGAAAATGGCCTCCAGGCGCTGGATATTGTCGTAAAGGACAGGCCGGCGATTGTTATTACTGATTTAGTCATGCCCGGGTTGGACGGTCTGGCACTCTTGAAGAAAGTTAAGGAAGAATCGCCTGACACGGCCATCATCATCATGACGGCGTATGCCAGCATCCCTACAGCTATTGCCGCCATGAAAGACGGCGCCTATGACTACATTGAGAAGCCGTTTTGCCCGGAAAAGGCGGAACTATTGATTGAGAAACTGGTTGAGCGCCAAAAGTTGATTGAGGAAAATATTTCCCTGCATCGAAAGCTTGAAGACCGCTACCAATTTGAAAATATTGTGGCCAAGAGCGCCAAGATGAAGCATGTCATTGAGACAATTAAAGTGGTGGCCAAGAGTAACGCCACGGTTTTGATTACCGGCGAAAGCGGTAGTGGTAAAGAGCTGGTTGCCCGGGCGATTCATACCCAGAGTTATCGCACCGGTCAGTCTTTTGTTGCGGTTAGCTGTGCGGCTTTGCCGGAAAGTCTCCTCGAAAGCGAGTTGTTCGGTCACGAGAAGGGTTCTTTTACCGGAGCTTATGCCCAGAGGAAAGGTAAATTCGAAGCGGCTAATAAGGGCACCCTGTTCCTGGATGAAATCGGGGAAATGAGTGCCAATATCCAGGTCCATTTACTTAGAGTTCTGGAAGAGAAGGAGTTCGCCCGGGTTGGCGGTAACGAGCTCATCAAAGTCGACGTGAGAGTTATTTCCGCCACTAATAAAGATTTGAAAAAGGCGATTGCTGATAGGCAGTTTCGTGAAGACCTTTATTATCGCCTGAACGTGGTGACCATTGAATTGCCTCCGTTGCGGGAGAGAAACGAGGACATTCCACTCTTGGCAGAACACTTTTTGAAGAAGTTCGCTGCGGAAAACCGGAAGCAGATTGCCGGTTTTGCGCCGGAGGCGATTAACTTTCTTTTACGGTATGAGTGGCCCGGTAATGTACGGGAACTGGAAAATGCTATCGAACGAGCTGTCATTTTAGCGAAAAATGACAGCATTGAAATCGGCGATTTGACCCCGGAGAATTTACGGTTGCCCCAACCCGCTTCGTTAAAGAAAAGCCTAGAGGACGTCGAGCGCGAGCATATCTTAAATGTTTTAAAAGCGGCGGGTGGTAACTATAGTGAGGCTGCCAGGATACTGGGTATCTCCCGGGCTACTCTCTATAATAAGATGAGAGTGCTGGCGGTCAAAAAACCGTCACCTGACCAGATTGACTAATATTTGTACAGTTTAAAATCACATTAAGGTAAATAAAGTGAGCTCCCTGAATTCAGGGAGCTCACTTTATTTTGGCAAGAAAATTGCGTCTTAGTTAAGTGGGAGATGAAGGCAAACGTAAAAATCTGAATCGAATGTAAAGGGAGGTAAGCATGAGCAAGATACTGATTGTCGAAGACGAGACCATCATGAGGGAGTCGCTGCGTGACTGGCTAAGCGATGGCGGTTATGAGGTGGAGACGGCGGCAGAAGGTGACCAGGCCTTACAGACTATCGGCGAGAAAGATTTTGGTCTGGTTATCCTTGACCTGAGATTGCCTGGTAAGAACGGGATTGAGGTATTGCGGCAGGCTAAGGAGAAGAGACCGCAACTGAAAGGCATCATCATTACGGCTTATCCTTCCGTCCAGACAGCTATCGAGGCGATACGGGAAGGGGCCGTCGAATATCTACCCAAGCCGTTTGACCTGAATGCGCTGGAGAAATTAATCCGCGGCGTTCTGGGACCGGTCCAGGTGGAGATAAAACCGAAGGTACTCGCTGATATTGAAGCCAGTCCGGTTGCTGTCGAGGAACCGAAAGTTGAGAAAACCGTTTCGGTAAATGTTGAGGAAGTTCCGGCGCACCTTCAGCAAGGAAAAACTCACTTTGAGGCCAGGCGGTACGCTGAGGCGCTGAAAGAATTCCAGGCTATTCTGGTGGCGGCGCCGGGTAACATCGAGGCACGTGTCTGGTTGCAAAAGACAAAAGAAGCGCTGGCCAGCCCGGAGGCAGTAGCCGTCGCTGAAGGCGAAGCGGTGGCTGAAGAAACCAAACCCAAGGAATGCCTGTGGGTGAGGATGGGTATGGTGACTCATCGTATCTGCGTCAATAATTACAATTGTATTACCTGTGAGTTCGACCAGATGATGCAGGAAAGGATGGCAAGCGGCGAGGCACCCGAACTGGAGGCAGCGTTAACCAGGTTGAAGGAATTACCGGGAAGCCAGAGGTTGTGTCGTTATGCAGTCAAGGGTGACGTCTCCTACCGGGTATGCAGCCGCCTTTTCCAGTGTGCCACCTGTGAATTTGGACAACGGATGGAAGACGAACTGCAACAGAAACTGGCCCGGCTGGCGGCCCGGCGTGAAGCTTTACAAAAAAAGGAAAAGACGGCAACTAAAAGCTAACCGGCCGACTCCCCATTAATAAGAGAGAGGCACTCAATTGAGTGCCTCTCTCTTTTCTATTGACAGCTCTCTTAGCTCGGGTTAGTATCCCTTCTGCTTATCGACTATATTATGTAGTTTCTTACCATCGGCGTAGCGGCGGAGGTTATCGCAAAAGACGGCGGTAGCCCGCGTGTTATAGTCCGCCATGCCCCCGGCGATGTGAGGACTTAGAATGGCATTGGGTATTTGCCAGAGCTTGCTTGCAGGCGGTAGGGGCTCCGTTTCAAAGACATCCAGGCCGGCCCCCGCAATCCAGTGTCCCTCCAGGGCGCGAATTAATACGGCCTCATCGATAATACCGCCACGGGCAATATTAACCAGATAGGCAGTTGGCTTCATCGCGCGCAGTTCTTTTTCACCAATCAGTTTAATCGTCTCCGGTGTTTGTGGCAGGGTAAGTACGACGAAATCGCTTTCGGCTAATAATTGGGGCAGCTTATCTGATGGAAGCAACAGGTCAACATATCTTGCCCGGCTACTTGCCTTAGCCGAACGGCGGGTGGCGAGCACCTTCATGCCGAAAGCTTTAGCCAGTCGCGCCACTTCTCGTCCGATGTTCCCCAGCCCGACAATACCTACGGTCTTGGAGCGGAGCACACCCGGAGTGACTCTCTGCCATTGTTGCCGCTGCTTCATTTGGAAACAGACCGGGACCTGCTTGACCAGCATCAGCATCTGGGCAAGAACAAATTCACTGATTGGTGTAGCGTGAATGCCACTGACATTGGTCATGGTTACCGGACTTTGTACCATCTCTGCGTCCAGGAAACGGTTCATGCCCGCGGACATAACCTGAATCCATTTGAGGTTGGGAGCTCGGCTTAGCACGCGTGCCGGCAACCTCAGGCCGAAGATTACTTCAGTGTTTGCCAGCAGGGAATTGAGCCTGGCAGTGGCCGCCGACTCACCATTCTGTTCACCGCGGAATAAATTAGCGGCATCGGTCATCTTTATTCGCGGCCCGATGGCCTCAATCTGTCGCAGGTTTTCATCCCCGATGGGGGCCAGTACTAATACTTTAATCTGTTCCATAATAGTAGCCTAGTATAAAGGCAGTCCATGTTATAGTCAAGGTCAGGCATCTCATTGTCATTGAAGGACGCTGAGAAAAAAGTGGGTTTGGTGCTGTTTCACGGCGGTTTGACAGTTCCAGGCTTATCACCCTACAATTCACCTAATGTCCGTAAGAGAACTATCGATATTTCTTACGGATGAACCAAGCTTTACCTTGATATTGGAGGGTCGGATGCACCAGGCGGCCGCGCTGTGGCGGGCGAATACTATTGCCTTCGTTAGTAGTTTCTGTGTCATGGTCATTGAGCTGATTGCCGCCCGAATGCTGGCGCCTTATATCGGTGTTTCGCTCTATACCTGGACCAGTATTATCGGAGTTATTCTGGCGGGTATCGCTCTGGGCAACTATCTGGGAGGTAAACTGGCCGATAGACGTCCTTCACCGTCGGTACTGGCCGGTATCTTTCTGGCCGGTGGTCTGGCGACGGTGGCTATTCTCCCTGCCATTAAGCCTGTGGCCTTGGCCCCCTGGTTCGATGCGCTACCGGTAATGTGGGGCTTCACTTTAAGGACACTGGGCATTTTCTTCCTACCCTCGATTATCCTCAGCATGGTTTCACCGATGGTTATCAAGTTGACTCTGGCCGATCTGGGGCAGACCGGCGGTATCGTGGGTACAATATATGCCTGCTCCACCGCCGGGTCCATCCTTGGTACTTTTGTCACTGGTTTCTATTTGATTCTGTGGTTCGGCACCAGAAACATAGTCTGGTTCGTGGCTGGCGTTCTCATCTTGATGGGGATAGTCGTCTGGTTTTCCTGGAAAGTGCCCAACCGGTGGCAGCTGTCGTTGAGAAACTTCATTATCTGGACCATTACCCTTGAGGTAATTTTGGCCTACGGTTTTCTCTTTTACCGTTACAGCCAGTCATGGGAGGTCAACAACACCTTTGATGAATTCCGACAGTCCAGCTATACCCGGGAATCGAACTACTACACCATTCGCGTCATGGACCTGACCGGCAATATTAAGGGTCTGGTGCTCGATACTTTGATTCAGAGCTATGTTATCCCGGGCTCTCCGGCTAATCTTCATTATGATTATCTCCAGGTCTTCGAAGAGATATTCAGATATACTTCCAGGGATAACCAGGCGCCGAGAGTTCTTCATCTCGGTGGCGGTGGGTATTCATTCCCTCATTACCTGGAGGTTATTTATCCGGAAAGTATCAATGATGTGGTCGAAATCGACCCGGTGGTGACGGAGGTAGCTTACGAGAAGTTGGGCTTACCATCAAACACAAAGATAAAGACCTATAGCGAGGACGCACGCTTCTTCTTATTCAGAAGAAATGCGGCGGAGCCCAGGTATGATATTGCTATCGGCGATGTTTTCAGCGACCGCTCGACGCCTTACCACCTGACGACGCTGGAGTTCGACCGTCTGGTGAAAGCCAACCTGACGCCGGATGGCATCTATCTAATCAATCTGGTTGACGATTATGAGCGTGGCCGGTATCTGGCGTCCTCTGTTTACACCCTCAAGCAGGCTTTTAAGTACGTCTATCTTTTTGGTATGGAAAATAATTGGGACTCGGTAGGAATTAGCCCTTTTGTCATTGCAGCCATGGACCATCCCTTAGACCTCGCTGATTACGAGAAGTTCGTGAGCGATGGCGGACGGCGAAAGGTAGTCGGTAATGTCCTTGATGAAGCCAGACTGGAGGCATACCTGGCGGAGCGGGTGCCCATTTTATTGACTGATGACCATGTTCCCACCGATATTCTTGTGGCTAACGTAACCCGAAAAAGGCCGTGACTCTACTGGCATTTTGCGTTGTGTTTTCCGGGCTAATGGCTTTCTTGCTTGGGATTTTGGCCGTCAGTAGAAACAAAAGCACCGGCCGGGCACACCTGGACACATTCCTCGCACCGGGTACAGCCGGATTCAGCTAGCGTGGTGTTGGCAAAAGTAGTTACTTTCCTTTCGAAACCGCGGCGGGCAAAGCCGAGGATACCCGCACCTCGTTGACGGCATACCCAAATACAGCGACCGCACAATACGCATTTATTCGGGTCATAACGCAGGTTAGAGGTGCTCTCATCTACTGCCAGGGTATGTTCGAGCCTGCGAAAACGCCGGCTGTTAAGCCTGACACGCAAGTGAGCGGCGATTTTTTGCAGTTCACAGCGACGGTTAATCGGGCAGTGGGCGCAGTCTACGGGATGCGTAGCCATGAGTAACTCGAAGCCAGTACGGGCCAGCCGTAAGGCTGCCGTGCCTTTTGTATTCACTACCATGCCCTCTTTAACCGCCTCGGTGCAGGCGGTAACCGGTCGGTCGTAACCTTCAATCTCAACGAAACAGAGACGGCAGGCCGCTGGGGGTGGCGTCACTCCCCGGATATGGCACAGATTGGGGATATAGATGCCATTTTCCAGTGCCACGTCGAGGAGCGTGGCCCCCTCTGGAGCCATTATGTGTTTGCCGTCAATGGTGAGTGATATGGTTTTCATTTTCCCTTATTTGCTGCCGGCACTTGAGACGGTGGTGACACTTTTATCACGGCATTGTACTGCGGCGGGCAGGCCGTGAGGCAGGTGCCGCACTTGACGCATTTCTCCTGGTCGATGACTTTGATTCTTTTCTTATCGGCCGATATCGCTTCCACTGTACAGGTGCCGACGCAGGCATCGCAGGAACGTTCGCATTTCTCCGGAATAATGTAATAGGTAATGAGTGGCGGGCACATTAACGCCGGACAGCGCCCCTCCTTAATGTGGGCTTCGTATTCATCCCGGAAGTAGTTCAAGGTGGTTAATACGGGGTTAGGGGCGGTCTTGCCCAGTCCACACAGCGCTCCGGACTTGATATCGCGGGCAAGTTCCTCCAGTGTCGCCAGGTCAGCCATTTTACCTTCGCCTTTAGTGATTTCAATCAGTGCGGCGAGCATCTGCCGGGTGCCCAGCCGACAGAAAGTGCAATGGCCGCAGGACTCTTTCTGGGTAAATTCCAAGAAATAGCGGGCGATTTCCACCATGCAGTCATCCTCGTCGAGTACGACCATCCCGCCCGAACCCATCATCGCTCCAGCGTCTCTTAGTGAGTCGAAATCGATGGACAGGTCGAGGGCTGATTCAGGGAGACAGCCGCCGGAAGGGCCGCCGATTTGTACTGCCTTAAAGTGCTTGCCTTTGGGGATACCGCTGCCGACATCGAAAATTACCTGGCGCAGGGTGGTGCCCATCGATACTTCGGTCAGGCCGGTGTTGACTACTTTACCCGCCAGCGCAAAAACAGCCGTGCCCTTGCTCGTCCCGGTGCCGATATTGTTAAACCATGCGGCACCACGGTCAATGATGTGGGGGACGCAGGCTAAAGTCTTGACGTTATCGATAAGGGTGGGTTTGCCGTTGAGGCCTTCTGTTGCCGGGTAAGGCGGGCGGTGCTGCGGGATGCCCGGTTGGCCTTCTAACGAAGCAATCAGTGCCGTCTCTTCACCGCAGACGAAAGCACCCGAGCCCTGAAACAACTTGATATCGAAGCTGAAATCGCTACCTAAAATATTCTCGCCCAACAGGTTCAGTCGTGCTGCCTGTTGGAGGGCAATGTTTACCCGGTGGATGGCCAGCGGGTACTCGGCCCGGACGTAGATATAGCCGTGCCGGGCACCGACGGCATAGCCAGCAATAATAAGTCCTTCCAGGACGGAATGAGGGTCGCTTTCGAGGATAGCCCGGTCCATAAAAGCCCCCGGGTCGCCCTCATCCCCGTTACAGATAACGTACTTCGGCTGGCCGGTGGCCCGGCGGCAGATGGCCCATTTCTCTCCGGTGAGGAAACCGGCACCGCCCCTACCCCTCAGCCCCGATTTTTCCACCTCGGTGATAATCCCGTCCGGTGATATCTGAAGGGTCTTGAACAGGGCGGCATAACCGCTATGAGCGAGGTAATGGTCGATTTGTTCCGGGTCGATTAGCCCGCAGTTCTTTAGCAAAATCTTTTGCTCGTACTTGGCCCGCGGAAAATCGGCGAAACTCGGTACAAGGTCATTCGGTTCGAGGGCGGCCAGAACAAATTCAAGGCACGGGTCGTCGCCCAGGACAAAATCCTTGACCAGCCTTTCGGCAATTACCGGGTTAACGTGAGCGTAGCAAATAGGCGGATAGCCTGGTTTATTGATGATGACGGTGGGTTCGGCATAGCAGTGCCCGAGGCAGCCGACTTCAATGACCGGGCAATCGAGTTTCTGCTGCTGGACTTCGTTCTTTAGCGCTTCAAGTACGGCTAAAGCCCCCGCCGCCCGGCCGCAGGTGCCACCCCCCACCATGATGAACGGTTTCCCGCTTTGCCAGAGTTCCTGCCAGCGGGCTTCAGCCGAGCTCTTGATTTGACCGAAGGTGGACGCGATATTTTGCGGGGCCGCCCGGCTCATTGGCTGTCCCCTGTCTTTTCCATCTTGAAAGCGAGCAGAATACCATCCACCCGGGTCGGGTCAACTTTGCCCTGCGGTGTATCGTCCACGACGGTTACCGGCGCCATGACGCAGCAACCGACGCATGCCACTGAATCGAGGTCGAACTCGCGGTCGGTGGTGGTCTGCTGGACATCGATATTAAGGCGTCTTTTCCAGGCATCGAGCGTAATATACCCGCCTTTCATGTGGCAGGCTGTGCCCAGGCATACCCTGACCGAGTGTTTACCCGGCGGGTTAAGGCGGAACTGATTGTAGAAGGTGACCACGCTGTACACGTCTACCGGTGCTATCTTCAGAAAGCGGGCAATCTCCAGCATGGCTTCCCCGGGTAGATAGCCGAGGCGTCCCTGTACCTTCTGTAATATCGGGATGAGATTGTGCCGCTGCGGGTCGAACCCCTGTAGCGTTTCTTGGGTGGCGGCGCTGATATCTTCAACCGGGGAAACGTTCGTGCGCTTGTCCAAAACAAGTTAAATTATAGTGCACAGGCCGCAGATAGACAAGCTTACCTTTCTTCTAGGAGGAGAGGACAGATTTTACGGGGGTCTGGATTCCGACTTCCGTCGGAATGGAATAATTGATAGCTGACTGCTGAATGCTGATAGCCCGCTACAAGACGGCCTATTTTTTACCTTGACACTCTTCGGTGGTAAAGCTATACTGGGATATGGCGCGGGGTAGAGCAGTGGCAGCTCGTCGGGCTCATAACCCGGAGGTCGTTGGTTCAAATCCAACCCCCGCTACCAATTTTTGAAGACAAGGGGCCTCGCCTGACTCAGAGGACTTGAAATAAGACGGGAGGTTTTGATGAGTCAATCTATCGAGTTCCAAAAGCAGATGATGGAAACCGTGTATATTAATTTGCCTGGGCCGGCCGAACCGACGCCGGGAATGACCGGCGGCGATTTGCTGCACGGTTTCCTGGCTGAGCTGCATGGTGCCCAAAACCAGGAAGTGAAAGATTACATTGCCGGCCTGTGCAGTAAATGGAACGTCAATTTTCGTGAGAAGCAAGACTAACCGGTAATAAACCGGTTATTTTAGCCTCGCCCGGCAATTCGTTGTCAAAGAGAGTGTGGCCCGCTTTAAGGCGGCCATCTAAAGCCCTCAGGAAGCTCACATGTGTGCTATTGTCTCATAATGCCCGGCGGGTTGATTCAGTAAGATAAATTAGTATGGGTTTAAGCTGTGGTCTCATCGGGCTGCCTTCCTGCGGGAAGACAGTAATTTTTAATGCCGTTACCGCCGCCGGAGCGCTGAGCTATAACGGTGCCGAAATGAACCGGGCGGTGGTCAGGGTGCCTGACAGTCGCATCGACCGGCTGGCGGAGATGTACCACCCGCGTAAGGTCGTCCTGGCCGCCCTCGAAATAGTCGATATTCCCGGCCTCAAGAAGACTGCCCAGGGGAACGGGCGTGGCTCGAAGCTGCTGGCCCATGTGAAAGACGCCGAGGTGCTGCTCCATGTGGTGCGCTGCTTCGAAGATAGCGGCGTTCCTTTCGAATATGAGACTATCGACCCGGTGCGGGACGTCGAGACCATCGACCTGGAATTGCTCGCCGCCGATAGCGTCACTCTGGAGAACAAGATTACCCGTCTGGAAAAGAGAGTGCGGGCCGGAGACAAAGACGCCGTCCGCGATACCGCCGTTTGCACCAAAATACATGCCGCCATCCAGCAGGGCATTCCGGCGCGGAAGCAGAATTTGAACGAGCAGGAACTGGCGAGCGTCCGTGATTGTAACCTGGTATCGCTCAAGCCGGTGCTTTATCTCGCCAATATCAAAATGGTGGCAGATACCGCCAACCGGCACGTGGCCGCGCTATCAGAGGTAGCGAATAGCGAAGGTGCGGAAGTCGTGACCATCTGTGGCCGGGATGAGGCCGATATCAGCCAGCTTGCTCCCGATGAACAAAAAGAGTTTTTGCACGACCTTGGGCTGGAAGAATCTTCCACCGAGCGGGTTATTCAGGCGGCCTACCGCCGGCTCGGGCTGGTCAATTTCTTTACCGTGGGGGAAGACGAGGTACGTGCCTGGACCTGTCGGCGGGGAGACAAAGCCCCGGTGGCCGCCGGAAAAATCCACAGCGATATGGAAAAAGGCTTCATCCGCATGGAAGTCTCCCGCTACGAAGACCTGATTGAGCT
This sequence comes from Chloroflexota bacterium, assembly GCA_043812795.1. GTDB lineage: Bacteria > Chloroflexota > Dehalococcoidia > Dehalococcoidales > UBA2162 > JBDRLU01. The sequence continues at coordinate 7,738 of JBDRLU010000067.1, read as the reverse complement.
GGGGGGCGAGGCGGCACTGGTCAGGGCCGGCCGCCAGCGCCTCGAAAGCCGCGACTATGAAGTCCAGGACGGGGACGTGGTGGCGGTACGTTTCAATGCCAAGAGCTAAATCCTGCTTAAAGTGTACCCAATTAGTTATTTCCCCACCTCTCATACTGACTTTTATTCAAGGTGTGAGTTCTACTTCAGGAGCTAAGCTTCTCCTTTTCAATATATACAGTGTATGATTAATGTACAAGTGTAAGTTTCTGAATGCATAGATTCGGGTTATGCCAGTACTAACTGGTTATGCTGTGGCAAGGAGGAACCCGTAAAATGGAAGAAAAAGCGATAGTACATTTTGAAATGTTGTGGAAGGAAGCACGTGATGAGATTAAGAGGCGTATTGAGCAACGTGACAAATACTCGATCCAGTTAAGTATTGCTTTAACTGCTTTGGTGGCTATTTCGTTCGCTCCGACAGTTTCGGTCGCTCCAAAAGGCTTAGGTACGGTGCTTATCGCTGCTCCTTTGGTTTCAATTTATTTTACGTTTTTAATTCTATATAGTTATCGGGTTCATAGTGTCATTGCCAAATATCTTCGTGAGGAACTGGAACCCGAAATGGCACGACTATCGGGAACTTCCATTAATAAAGAATGGGAGACTTACTATAAGACTTGTGAGACGCCTGGCATTCGACGACAGTTCTTTTTGTGGGCGTTGTGGGCGATAACGGCTCTATCACTGTTGTATCTTTGGCTAACACAGTTGAAGGAACTGGGATTAATCACGCTTATATTTGCCACTATAGTCTACGGTGTGGTCGAAATAGTAATAACACGTCATTTTCGCAAGAACTAGCAGAGAAGTTGGCTTGAAAACCCAAGAATGGGGTTTTAGAACAGTATCTTTTTCCCTCTTTTCCCTTCTCCTTACAGGGAGAGAGGGTCAGGGGGAGGTCGGACTCCAGGACTGAGCCGGCTATTTCAACTGTATAATCCGTGCCGTAGCCTGGCCGCTCTCGATATCCAATCTGCCCACCGTACCCAGGCAGCGGTCCATATTATTGGGGAAGGTAGGGCTGCCCGGGTTGACCAGCAGGACGCCATCGTGTCTTTCCACCATGGCCACGTGCGTATCGCCGAAAACAAAGACGTCCACGGCCCCGCCGAACTCCTGCCGCATAATCTTCGCCAGCGGGTAGTGGGGCAACCGGTCGGGGAGGTCTCTCATGTGGGCCAGGCCGACGCGCAAGCCTTCAACTTTTAATAGCTGGTGCTCGTCGAGGCGGGGGTCGGGCGGAAGGTGCCAGTCGTTATTGCCGCGGGCGGCCAGCACCGGGGCAATCTTTTCCAGCCAGTCGAGCACGGGCAGGACGAAGATATCGCCGGCGTGGAGAATAAGGTCCACGCCGCTTAATGTCTCTGCTACCTGATGCGGTAACTCTTTATCCGTCAGCCACAGGTGGGTATCCGAAACAAGGCCGATGCTCGTCATGACAATAGACTACTACTCGTAATACTACAGCCCGTACTGCTTTCGCCAGCGGGCGATTTTAGCCTCGATGCCTTCATGCACGTTCTTGACCGTCAGGATGGTCTCACGGATTTCGGGGGCCACGTCGGCCAGCCCGGCTTCATCCAGTTCCTTGCTCAACTGCTCCAACTGGTGGTAAGCGGTCACGACTTCTTTGGGGTCGCCGTGGACGGGCAAATGCTCGAGGGCGCTTTTGAACGCACGTACCAGAGCCTGATAGCGCTCCTCACGGCCACCGATATCGTCGTGCAGGCGGGACACCCGGGTGGCTACCTGAAAAATCTCGTCGTCCCGTGCGCCGAAAGGGGCGATAAGGGTGGCAAGCTGCTCGAGGATTTCGTAATCGTCAACATTCTGCGGGGTCAACTGCAAGTTCCGGGTCAACTCAGCGGCCCGCTGCCGGATTACCTCCGTGCCTTGCTCGATATACTCGCGGCATCCGCATAATCGGCACATTGTTATCTCTCTCCAAAATATCGGTAATGACTCGGTCCCATGACAAAAGCCTCAAGGAAAATGCCGGGATGAATGAGCACAATACCGGAAAGCGGCTGTCTTAGCTGACGCGACCGAACTGATGAAATACGACCACCACGATTAACGAAGACAGCACGGCACTGGTAATCGTCTGCGCCAGTGAGTGCCGTTTCAATTCCACCCTCGACCAGGCCGTCAGCGGCAGCAGTACGGCACCGATGGCGGCAAACCAGCCGAAGAGGAACGCCAGTACCGTTACCGAATCGGCTACCATTGCCGTATGCATGCTGATTTTCCACCGCAGGTTTATCAGCATGAAAACGATGGTGGTCGCAAAGCCCGCCGCAAAAGCGGCCAGCAGCATCGGCGGGGCTTTGAGTAAAGCGAGGACAGCATAGCCGGCCACGGCGCAGACACTGCCCAGCAGGTAAATCTTGGTCCTTTGCTCGCGTGTATTGATGAAAACGGTATCCAGCCTATCGTTCTGCACCAGATAAAGGACGATTAAAACGACCGGCACCAGGCCGATGACGATGGAAATACCGGCCCACTTCAGGGTATCGAGCGTCCCCGTCCCCGCACTGAAAGCCAGCAGGAAGATAATCAACAGGCTCATCAGGATGGGATTCAGGATATTGGAGGCCACGTTAGCGATATGCTGTTTCGTCTCGTATTGCATCTCGTTCAACCACCTTAATTATTATGGTTAGACTTTCATATTAGACTATATTGAGCTTTTTTACAACTGACGAACTGCATCCATTCATTGACTAGTCGCTCTTTGTATCGTATTGTACATGAACGGGTATTCTCATTGTAGGGTAATATATATAATAGTATATAAAATGACGTCAGCTTCGACAATAACCGCCCGACGATTGGAGACAAAAGGAGGACGACATGAAACGGATTAGATTAGTGGCCATCATCGTAGTTGCGGTAATAATTATCGCAACCGGGATATGGTGGGCGGTTAAATCCGTCTCTTCAGAAACCTCCTCAGATATTTTAAGCTCAGGATTTATCGAAGCCGATGTTGTCACTATCGGTTTTGAAACTGGCGGGCGAATCGTCGATATAGCGGCTGATGAGGGCGACCAGATAACCGCCGGTGTGACCCTGGTTAAATTAGACGACTCTCTCCTTAACGCCCAGAGGCAGCAACTCGAGGCTAGTTTGCAGTTGGCACAAGCCAATCTGGAACAAGCTTTGGTATCTCAGGAAGGCGCCCAGACAACATGGGAAGACGCAGTCATCGAGAGGGCGCACAATATTGCCAGCGCTCAGGCTCAAGTCGACAGCGCTAGGGAAATCCTGGCTAATTTTGAGACAGCCATGGGCTTTGCTGGCCAGGGCTCAAACTACGACCGCCTGGCCAGTGTACTGACGGCGCAGGGTCAACTGGCTCAGGCAGAACTGAATCTGGAGTTCCAGACAACAAATGTCACCGTGGACCGGGCTTACACTGCCTATCTGGTAGCGGGCGCGGCCGTGAAAGCGTCGGAGAAGCAAGTGGCACAGGTTGAAGCATCCTTAAAAGTTATCGATGTCCAGCTCAGCAATCTCACCACCTCCTCGCCTGTTTCCGGAGTAGTCTCAGCCAAAAATGCTGAAGTCGGGGAGGTAGCTAAGCCCGGTGTGCCGATTCTGACTATTACCGAGCTGGAAGAGGTAACTCTCACTACTTATATCCCCGAAAGCAAGATTGGCCTGGTAAAGCTGGGCCAGGGGGCGATTGTATCGGTGGACTCGTATACCGGTGACAGCTTCTCCGGCGAAGTAGTGTACATCTCACCTCAAGCACAGTTCACCCCCAGGAACGTCCAGTTGAAAGAGGAGCGAGAAAAAACGGTCTTTGCCGTTAAAATCAGGCTGGATAACCCGGAGCAGAAACTGAAACCGGGCATGCCGGCCGATGCCCGGATAGTAACCAGTCCCGAAGGATAAAAGACTGGTGCCATGAATACTCCGGCAATTGAGGCCAGGGGCCTCCAGAAGAAATACGAGAATGTTCTCGCCGTAAGCGACCTTAACCTGAAAGTCGAACGGGGTGAGATATTCGGGCTGGTCGGTGCCGATGGCGCCGGTAAGACCTCGACCATCCGGATGCTTTGTACATTGAGTCTCCCCTCGGCCGGTGAAGCCAGAATTCTCGGTATGGATACGGTGCGAACAGCCGAGAATATTAAAGAAAAAATCGGTTATATGTCGGAGCGGTTCAACTTGTACCCCACATTAACCGTCGAAGAGAACCTGGACTTTTTTGCCCGGTTGCGAAATGTGCCGCGCAATGTGAGCGAGCCGCGCCAGAAAGAACTGCTCAGCTTCTGCCGTCTGGAGCCGTTTCGAAAGCGGCATGCCGAGCACCTTTCCGGCGGCATGCAAAAGAAGCTGGCCCTCGCCTGTAGTTTGATACACGAGCCTGAGGTCATTTTCCTCGATGAGCCGACGACCGGCGTTGACCCGGTTTCGCGGCGGGATTTCTGGAGGATAATCCCCGGTTTTCTGGCGCGGGGCATCACCATTCTGGTATCGACCCCCTATCTCGATGAAGCCGAAAGATTTAACCGGGTCGCCTTTATGCACCGGGGGCGAATTATCGCCTGTGATACTCCGCAGAACTTGAAAAACGAAATGGCCGGTGAACTGCTGGAAATCAGGGCCAGGCCGGTGCGCCCGGCCGTGACCGCCCTGAAGCAGGCCCCCTTCTCTGCTGCCCCCCAAGTATTCGGTGACACGATTCACATTACCGTCGATGATGCCCGGAAACGGCGCCCGGAAGTCAAACATCTGCTCGAACAGGAGAAAATAACCATCGGGAGCATCAACCCGATACCGCCCAGCCTTGAAGACGCCCTGGTGACCCGCCTGGTGGGACTCGAAGGGGAAACGTCAGGCCGGGGTGCCCGCGATACTTTAGCTAGAGAATACGGCCGGAGTGAGACCGCCGTCAGAGTTGCCGACCTAACGCGAAGATTCGGCGACTTCACGGCGGTGGATAAGGTGAATTTTGAGGTGGCGCGTGGTGAAATTTTTGGTCTCCTTGGACCGAACGGCTCGGGCAAGACCACCACTATCCGCATGATTACCGGACTCCTGGCCCCCACCTCCGGGAGTGCCCAGGTATTGGGCCAGGATATGTCGGTCGGGGGGAGTACAGCGCGGTCTAAAGTAGGCTACATGTCGCAGAAGTTTTCTCTTTTTGCCGACCTTACCGTAGAGGAGAATATAAATTTCTACGGCGGTGTCTATGGACTCTCGTCGGCGCAACTGGAAGAAGGCAAAAAATGGGTGCTGGATATGGCCGGGCTCCGTGGCAAGGAAAAATTAATGCCCGCCGAGCTTTCGGGAGGCTGGAAACAGCGTCTGGCTCTGGGCTGTACCATCATCCACAGTCCCAAGGTGATTTTTCTGGATGAACCGACGGCCGGGGTGGACCCTCTTTCCCGTCGCTCTTTCTGGGAGCTGATACAGGAACTGGCCGCCCAGGGTACCACGATCTTTATTACTACTCACTATATGGATGAGGCGGAGCACTGTCATCGGCTGGGTCTGATGTACCAGGGGAAATTGATTGCCCTGGGAAGCCCGCAACAACTGAAGACGGAACAGGTAAAAGGAGAGCTGGCGGAAGTGGTCAGCTCGGACTACGCCCGGGCGCTGGAATTACTATCGGCGGATGCCGGCTATCATCATGTGAGCCTGTTCGGCAGTGCCGTTCACGTCGGGGTCGATGACTTAACAACCGCTGCCCCCAGAATCAAGGAACTCTTAGAAAAGAGTAACGTTTCCGTCTCCGGTATCAACCGCATACCGTTCACTATGGAGGACGTGTTTATTGCGCTGGTCGAAAAATCAGAGAATGAGAAAGTCGATGGCGTGAACGGTGAGAAAGGAGCCTGACCATGTGGCAACGTATTTTCAGCATCGTTTTAAAGGAATTTATCCAGCTCAGGCGCGACCGGCGTACGGTGGCCATGATTATCGGCATACCCATCATCCAGATGACCCTGTTCGGTTACGCTCTGAGCACCGATATCAAGAATGTTTCGCTGGTGGTCTGGGACGCGAGCAATACTCCGGAAAGCCGCCAGCTTATCGAGAGTTTCCGCCAGACGGAATTCTTCTCCGTTAATTTCTATGCCACCGATTATGCCGATATTTCCCAACGCATCGAATCGGGTGATGCCCGGGTAGCCCTGGTGATACCCCCCGAATATGCCCGTCTTTTGCAACGGGGAGAGACGGCCCCGCTACAGTTTTTTACCGATGGTTCTGAGCCCACTGCAGCGGTACAGGCATTGGCCAATGCCAGCCTCATCGTGCAGGCGAAAGGCGCCGAAATCATGACGAAAGAACAATTAAGCCAGATAGCGTTACCTATCTCGCTCGAACCGCGGGTATGGTATAACCCGGCGATGCAGAGCTCAATCTTCTACCTTCCCGGTCTGGTCGGGCTTATCTTGCAGATGCTTACGGTAATGCTTACCGCTTTCGCCATCGTCCGCGAGCGGGAGAACGGCACCATCGAACAGCTTAACGTCACGCCCCTGCGGCGGGGTGAACTGATTATCGGTAAGCTTATCCCTTATGTTATTATTGCCTACACTCAGGTAATTCTGGTACTGACCACGGCCGTGGTCGTCTTCGGTATGCCAATCCGGGGCAACCTGCTGCTGCTCTTAGCTCTGACATCACTCTTCCTTACCTTCTCTCTGGGTATAGGCCTTTTCATCTCCACTATCTCCCGCACTCAGTTCCAGGCGATGCAGGCCAGTGTTTTGATATTGCTACCGAGTATCATCCTTAGCGGGTTCGTGTTTCCGGTCGAGTCCATGCCCCGGGTGGCACAGTGGGTCTCGGCCGTCTTGCCCCTGACCTACTACCTGCGCATCGTCCGCGGTATCGTCGTCAAAGGGGTCGGCATGGAATACCTCTGGCTCGATACTATAATCCTGGCGGTAATGGGCATCGTCACTCTTGTCATCGCTTCATCCCGGGTGCGTAAGACCTTGACCTAGGGGGGCAGGCCTTCTTCTGTCGATTTCTCGACAAAGTTTGTTTGCATTTGGATGGTTTTCCCTTAAAGGACGACCTCACCCTTAATCCCTCTCCTAGCAGGAGAGGGAAGTAAAGAATAAGAGGACTCCGTCCTCGGGCTGAACTCGGGCTGAAGCCCTCTTTTAACAACACCTTGAACTTTCCTCTTTTTTGTCATTCTAGCGAAGGCTGGAATCCAGGAAAAAATGTCATGCTGAGCACATTCGCGATACTCAGTGTAAACTCGGCGAAGAATCCGGGAGTGGGGTGAAGGAATGCCATTGCCTTGCTGCGCAAACAAGGACGTAACATTTTGGGGGAGGATTCGTTATAAACAATTGATGTTGATTATTCACAACCCCCTCGCATATTTACATAATGAGTGAAAGGAGTGGTTTATTATGTTAAATGGATACCCATTTCCGACCGGTATTAGCTTTAGGGCGGGCTTTTTGGGCGCATTTGTGCCCCACCCTATTGACAGGCCGTGCTATAATAACATTCAGTGAGGTAGTACAACTATCGTCACTAATATTATGCATGGGAGGTGATGCCATCGTGACAGCCCGTAAAGGGAGAGCAGTCAAGCTGCACCGCAAACATGGATGACAATGAAGAAGTTATCTCCAGACGAAGATAAAAAGTATTGTCGTCATGGAGTAGCATACTTATATAAGGAGGAAATCAAAGGTCGATGTTAAAA
>JBDRLU010000066.1:0-5035 GCA_043812795.1 Chloroflexota bacterium | reverse complement strand
TAAAATCAAGAAGCCGGTCGACCTGGGTTACCTGGACTACACGACTCTGGAGAAACGTCGCTTCTTGTGCCAGCGCGAGGTCGAACTCAACCGCCGCCTTTGCCCCGATACCTACTTGGACGTGGTGCCTGTCATCAAGCGGAGGGCGGGCTTCCGCCTCGGCGGGCGGGGCAAAGCCATCGAGTATACCGTCAAGATGCGACGCTTGCCCCAGGACAAGATGCTTAATGTGCTGCTCGCCAACAATCAGGTATCGCCGGAAATGATTACGCAGGTGGCGCAGAAGCTGGCCGAGTTCCATCAGAAAGCGGAGACCTCGGCAGCAATCAGTAGTTTCGGCGACCTCGACACGGTGACCCGCAACACCAAGGAAAACTTCGACCAGACGTTAAAATATATCGGTATCACTATCTCTCAGAGACAATTCCGCCGGATTAAGGCTTACACCGAAGCTTTTCTCAAAGATTACCGTCCTTTATTCTTTAAACGGATTGCCGATGGCCGGATAAGGGACTGCCATGGCGACCTTCATGCCGCCCATATCTGTTTCACCGATGGCATTTGCATTTATGACTGCATTGAATTCAACGACCGCTTCCGCTACGGTGACGTCGCTGCCGAAGTAGCTTTCCTGGCGATGGACCTGGACCACTACGGGCGGGCGGACCTTTCCCGCACCTTCGTGCAAGCTTACCTGACTTACAGCCAGGACGAAAAGCTACTACAGCTACTGAATTTTTATAAATGTTATCGGGCTTACGTACGGGGGAAGGTGGAGAGCTTTAAGTTCGACGACCTGTATTTCAGTCCGGAGGAAAAGGGGGAAATTTCGAATTTTGCCAGGAAGTATTTTGAGCTTGCCGAATCTTACATAGGGGAACAAGGCGCAGCCCAACCCTAATTTTAACTCAGAACAGTTAGAAGTGCTCACTGAGATAGTTGCTTTGGTACCTTGTATTTATGGAATTAAAGGGGAGGCGGTGAATTGAGAAAACCGTTTGTAAGATTTGTAGAAAAAGAGTTAGGGAGTGGTCTTTTGCTTATTGCCTGTGGCCTTCCGGGTACCTGGAAGACTGAGACGACTGAGGAAGTAGCCAGGATTAAGGGCTATCCTATCCTTCGAACTGACCTGATTAGGCTAGAGGTGCTGAAAAACGAGGACATATTTGATGAAAAAGTTGCCTCAAATATGGATAAGCGAATGATAGTCTATGAAGAGACGTTCCGGCGGGCGGAGGAAAGCCTGAAAAAAAGCGATGGTGTGATTCTGGACGCGACTTTCATTACGCAGTCGTTAAGGAGACGTGCTGCCGAGATAGCCGCCAAAAGCGGCAAGATTTTCGTCATTCTGCAAACAGACTGCCCGCAGGAAGTAGCCATCAGACGGATAACAAGCCGGACCAAGGAGAACTACGAATCGAATGCGCTAACCGAAGAGGCCTACCTAGCCAATAAAAAGAGGTTTGAGGCGGTGAATCTGGATGACCTAAAGAGTTTGTACCCGAAGCTTAATATCATCCACTTGATAGTCGATACACGGCAAGACCCGCCTGAGGGCTGGTACATCATTGGCATGGAAAAGCGATAAGGATGAAAATAGCCTGCCACAAAACCACCTTATAGTTGACACGGCTCAATCTTTAAGAGAGAATATAAAACATATTTTGTACCAGATAGCCGTGAGTAACAAATAAATGAAGAGGGGCTACGCCTCTCTTTTTCATCGCCGAAACGGGTAAAAAACCAGGGGGTAAGATTGGCCAAAAAGCAATACGGAATTAAAGACCCATCTCTCGCCGCACTCGGTAAACAGAGAATCGAGTGGGCCGCCCGGGAAATGCCGGTGTTGAAGCTAATCAAGGCAAGATTTGCTAAAGAAAAACCTTTTCAGGGTGTGCGTATCTCGGCCTGTCTCCATGTCACCACCGAGACGGCCAACCTGGCTCTCGCCTTGAAGGAGGGCGGGGCTAGGCTCGTTCTGTGTGCCTCCAACCCGCTGAGCACTCAGGACGATGTAGCCGCCGCCCTGGTTGACTACGGCATCCCGACCAATGCCATCAAGGGCGAAGACGACGCAACTTACTACCGGCATATCATTACGGCACTCGACAATAAACCTCAGCTTACCGTGGATGACGGTGCCGACCTGGTAACGACACTGCACACCAAGCGGCGTGAATTAATCAAAGGGGCCATCGGCGGTACGGAAGAGACCACCACCGGCGTAGTGCGGCTGCGCAGCATGGCCAAAGCCGGCAAATTAGAGTACCCGGTTATTGCGGTGAATGACGCCCAGACTAAGTACCTTTTCGATAACCGTTACGGCACCGGCCAGAGCACCATCGACGGCGTTACTCGTGCCACCAACGTCCTGTGGGCGGGCAGAAAAGTGGTCGTCTGCGGTTACGGCTGGTGCGGGCACGGCCTGGCCATGCGGGCGAAAGGTCTGGGCTCGCAGGTAATCGTAACCGAGGTCGAGCCGGTACGTGCCCTGGAAGCGGCCATGGACGGTTTTCAGGTCATGCCTATCGTCAAAGCCGCTGAAATCGGCGATGTTTTTATCACCGTAACCGGCGATAAAAACGTCATCGACGTGGCCGCCTTTAAGGTGATGAAAGATGGCGCCATCCTGGCTAATAGCGGCCATTTCAATGTCGAGATTAATATTCCGGCCCTGGAGAAGTTAGCCCGTAACAAACGCGAGATACGTCCTTTTGTCGATGAATACACGTTGCGGGACGGACGCCATTTATTCTTACTCGGCGAGGGCCGGTTGATTAACCTGGCCGCCGCCGAAGGGCACCCGGCCAGCGTCATGGATATGAGCTTTGCCAACCAGGCACTCTGCCTGGAATACCTTTTAAAGAACAAAGGAAAGCTGGCCACTAAAGTCTATTCGGTACCGGAACCTATCGATAAAGAAATCGCCCGGTTGAAACTTCACTCGATGGGTATCGAGATTGATAAGTTGACCCCGGAGCAGAAAAAATACCTGTCGAGCTGGCAGGAGGGGACCTAAATAACAAGGAGGAAACATGCTCAATTGCTTCGCTGAATCACCCAAATACCTGCTTACTTCGGAATCAGTGACCGAAGGTCACCCGGATAAGCTGTGCGATGGGATTGCCGATGGTATCCTGGATGCCATCATGAAAGGCGACCCCAACGGCCGGGTCGCCTGTGAAGTCGCCGTCACCACCGGCCTGGTGGTTGTCCTCGGACAGATTACGACGAGGGTCTATGTCGATATCCCCAAAATAGTACGGGAAGTGGTACGCGATGTCGGCTACACCCATCCCGAATATGGCTTCGATTACCAGTCCTGCGGCGTGCTGGTCTCGGTCAACGAGCAGTCGGCTGACATCGACCTGGGGGTGAGCAAGTCGCTGGAGGTCAAGAAGGGTGCTGCCTCCGTCGATTACGACAAAATCGGCGCCGGCGACCAGGGCATGATGGTCGGGTTTGCCTGTAACGAGACGCCGGAGCTGATGCCCTTACCTATCGCCCTATCCCAGAAACTATGCTACCGCCTGGCCCAGGTCAGGAAGCAGGGCATCCTGCCCTACCTCCGCCCCGACGGCAAGTCACAGGTAACCGTCGAATACAACAAAGGTGTCCCCAGCCATATTACCAGCGTTGTTATCGCCGCCCAGCATAACGACGATGTGACTTCGAAAAAAATCGAGCAGGATATCAAAAAACACGTCATTGATGAGATAGTCCCGGCAAGGCTAGTCGATGCCGATACCAAGATTTATGTCAATGCCACCGGCCGTTTCGTTATCGGCGGTCCCGTGGCCGATACCGGCTTTACTGGCCGCAAGATTCTGGTGGATACCTACGGCGGGCTGGCCCGGCATGGCGGCGGCGCTTTCTCCGGTAAGGACCCGACCAAGGTTGACCGCTCGGCGGCTTATATGGCCCGCTATATATCCAAGAATATCGTCGCCGCCGGGCTGGCGGAGCGTATCGAACTGCAGATTGCCTACGTTATCGGCGTGGCCCACCCGCTTTCGGTCTCCGTGGAAACTTTCGGCACCGAAAAAATCGATTCCGAGGATATCCTCAAGCTTATCGACAAGCACTTCGACCTGCGGCCGGCGGCCATCATCGACTACCTTAACCTGCGCCGCCCCATCTACCGTCCCACGGCGGCCTACGGCCACTTCGGCCGGACGGACGTTGACTTCCCTTGGGAAAAGACCGATAAAGCGGCTATACTAAAGAAAGAGGCACTGAAGAAATAAGCCTTTCTTACATCTTGTATTGATTGCGGAATAGTTGGGGTATCTGATGGAAAGCTGGCTACCTGCATTATTTGGTTTTGGTGGCGTCCTAGTCGGCAGCTTGTTCTCCTTATGGCTTACAAAGCTCCAACTAAACAATGCTGACAAGAGATTTAAGGCGGAATTAGCCAAGGCTAGGGAAGATACACAACGGCAGAGGCAATGGAATATCAGAAGTGACCCTCTGCTCAAATTAAGGTCTGAGCTAGCTATCATGGCTACCAAGGCAGCAAAATTAGCTAAATCCGGACATTCGTTCACTGTTCCTATTATGACAGTTGAACAAGTAGAGGAAAGTTTGAGAGAAGCTGAAAGAGACTGGAACAACTACATGGCAGGAGATTACTTGGAAAATGTCTTGCACATGCAGGCTGATGTAGAAGTTACTAACAAAGCAAGGGAAATCCGTAACGAACATCTAGATACTTACAACAAAGTGGTCACATACAGGAAAGAATTAAAGGCTAAGGAGTTCGGAGAAGCTGCCAGAGCCGCCGAAGAAAAAATCAGGCCAATGGTGGCAGCAGCGCAAGAACTAATTAACAAGCGGCTAGAGGAATTATAGTCAGCTTTCTTATCGAGTCTTATTCACAGGAAAGTTAAAGAGAGACGAAGCCTCTCTCACAAAAACCTGAGGCCGTCCCAAATTGTCATTCTGAAAGAGTCCTTCAAGGGAAGGACGACTGAAGAATCCGTTTGCCCGACGGAAGATACGGATTCTTCGCTGTGCTCAGAATGACAATGCATTC
>JBDRLU010000065.1:0-20039 GCA_043812795.1 Chloroflexota bacterium | reverse complement strand
CGATTTCCAGGAACGCCTGAAGCAGTTGGAAAACGTGAGGGTACTATGGAGCGGCGGTTCGAGTGATGGCGGCCCGACCATTGCCCTGTCATTACAGAAACCGATGCCTCTGGTCCGCACTTTGATTGAATTCCCGATAGTCGAGAGCGTCAGCCGGGAAGATGAGAAAATCGTCGTCTCATTAAAGAGTGATATCCTCAACTAAGAAACATTTGTGCCTCTGGCTTTCACATCACCGCGGCTTGTCAGATGGCAAAGCTAGTCCGTAACGCGGTGGTGCAAGCACTAAAAAGTCTAACTGTAACGCTCTCAGATACTACTATCTCTGGGATTCTTCATAAATAGGTCTTGATGGTCTATCCCCCCACAGTGGGAGTTACACAATCCATCTTTTTGTTGATGAACAGGTTTCGCGCAGGGCAGGTAAAACTGCATTATAAGGTACCCGTATTAGCTTCTGAGAGTCCTCAGGAACAGGTTAATCTTCTACCTTTCATACGACACGGTGAAAGGGCAGGGGATAGGTAAGTACCTTAATAACTTAATTAGTACGGAATATCAGAAGTGGGATAAGAATATAAGCGGGCTCTGGTCCTTCAGTTGAAGGACTGCTTTTAACGCAACTCTACCACTTTTGGTAACAGTAATTATGAATTAACGTTCTACCTAGAACGACAGGAAAATAAGGAGTATAATGAAACGCTGTGAAGGAGCATGCCGGTAGTTGAAAACTTTTCTCCGCGAGGTTCTGTCCACCCTCCTCATTGCGGTAGTGATATACTTCGGATTAAGAGCCTCGGTCCAACATTCCGTCATCGTGAGTCCTAGCATGGAGCCAACTCTTTTGGTCGGGCAGCACCTCATTATCAATAAGCTGGCCTACATGTTTCAAGAGCCACAGAGAGGCGATATAGTCGTTTTTATCCCGACCAACGGACAGCAGGGTGAGTTTATTAAACGTATCATCGGCTTGCCCGGTGAGTCGGTTGAAATCCAAGGCGGAACAGTTTATGTTCATCAAGGCAGTAAGACTTTCGCGCTGGATGAGCCTTATATCAAAGACCCGGCCAGCCGGTCTTTTAAGGGAGGTGTCATTCCGGCAGATAACTATTTTATGCTTGGCGATAACCGGAATGACAGTGACGATTCCCGTAGCGGCTGGACATTACCGCGTGAGAACATCGTAGGCAAAGCCTGGCTGTCTATCTGGCCGTCGAGCCGGTGGGGACTGGCACCTAATTATCCTTTGCAGAAAGAAATAACCGGTGCTCAATAACTTCGTCGCTCTTCTATAATATATTAAGGGAGGGAAAAGTGAAGTCGGCAAGCAATGTTGAGGCGATGTTTGAAAAGTCAGGGGCGGTACTCAAAGGCCATTTTCTGCTCACTTCCGGACTTCATTCGCCGGTTTACTGGGAAAAGTTCCAGGTCTTACAGTTCCCGGAATATACGGTGAAACTCTGCCGTATGATGGCCGAGCATTTTCGTGACCAAGATATCCAGGTAGTGGCCGGCCCGACTACCGGCGGCGTTATACTGGCTTTCGAAGTCGCCCGCCAGCTTAAAGTGCGTGGTATCTTTGCTGAAAAAGAGGGCGCCGGCCGGGCTTTCCGGCGTGGCTTTACTCTTCGTCCCGGTGAGCGGGTCCTTGTTGTCGATGATATTTTAACCACCGGAGGTTCCATCCGTGAAGTCCTGGATGCGGTTGCCAGACACGGTGCTACCGTCGTTGGTATTGCCGTAATGGTTGACCGTTCCGAGCAAAAAGTGGACTTTGACGTTCCCTTGTTCAGCTGTCTCCAGGCAGTAACGCAGACCTACAAGCCGGAGGACTGTCCGCTGTGTGCGGCGAAAGTGCCGCTGGTCAAGCCCGGCGGTGGCTAAGGTTTCGGGAAGGGTTCGCCGAGGTCTTTGACATTTCTTTGGAGGGCAATGATGCAATCGGGAGTCTTAGCTAGGTATCGGGAGTTGCTGCCGGTTACTCCGCAAACGCCCATATTTTCATTAGGTGAAGGTAATACGCCTCTGGTGCGCTGCCCCGGTCTGGAAAAGGAAATCGGTTGTGGAGAGCTGTATTTCAAGCTGGAGGGGTGCAATCCCACCGGGTCTTTTAAGGATAGGGGCATGGTGGTGACGATGGCCAAGGCTCTTGAGGCAGGCAGTCGGGCGGTAATCTGTGCTTCGACCGGTAATACCAGTGCCTCGGCGGCGGCTTATGCTGCTTACTGCGGGCTGATGGCGATTATTATCGTACCGAAAGGTAATATCGCCCTGGGCAAACTGGCTCAAGCCGTTGTCTATGGCGCGAAAATCGTCGCCATCGATGGTAATTTTGACCAGGCTCTCAACATCGTACGCAGTCTGGCTGATAAGCACCCGGTCACCCTGGTGAATTCGATTAATCCCCACCGCATCGAGGGGCAAAAAACGGCCGCTTTCGAGGTGGTGGATGTTCTGGGCGATGCCCCCGATTATTTGTTTATTCCCGTAGGTAACGCCGGCAATATTACGGCCTACTGGAAAGGTTTCGTGGAATACCATCAGGCAGGTAAGGCGAAAAAAAGACCGCAGATGATGGGTTTTCAGGCGGAGGGGGCCGCACCTATTGTCCGTGGACATGTGATTGACGAACCGATAACAGTAGCGACGGCTATCCGTATCGGTAATCCGGCGAGTTGGCAGAAAGCGACGGCGGCGCGGGATGAGTCCGGAGGCATGATTGACATGGTAAGCGATGAAGAAATTTTAGCCGCGCAGAAACTCCTTGCCTCCAGGGGGGGTATTTTTGGCGAGCCGGCTTCGGCTGCTTCTCTGGCCGGTTTGCTCAAACTTACCCGGCAAGGGAAAGCATTTTCGACGAAGCGGGTAGTCTGCGTGGTGACCGGCACCGGTCTGAAAGATACCGATATCGTGCTCAAAGGCGCTCAGTCCTTCCTTGAATTGCCGCCTGACCTGGCTTCGGTAGAGCTCGCCCTCGGGTGGTAAAGAGTAACAGGCGCGCCAGTAATGATAACTTGAACAGGATGAGGCTGAAACCCCTGTATTACGGCTGGGTAATGGTGATTATCTCAACCGTCATCCTGGCCGCCAATGCCATGGTGTTCTATAGCTTTGGCGTGTTCTTGAAGCCAGTCACCGCCGAATTCAACTGGGATAGGGGTGCACTATCACTTGCCTTCTCCATAAACTTTCTCCTTGCTGGTTTCCTGGCTATTTTTGTCGGCCGGTGGGCAGATAAGTACGGCCCACGGTTCTTCGTAACGGCTAATGGCTTACTAACCGCGCTCGGATTTTTCCTGTTGTCTCAGGTGCACTCATTGGGTGAAGTATATCTTATCTGGGGACTACCGCTATCCATCGCCGGTAGTTGCTCGTTTATTCCCATGACGTCGGCTATTCCCCGGTGGTTCATCGCTAAGAAAAGAGCTCTTGCCCTCTCGCTCACTCTGTCCGGTTTTGGCATCGGCGGGATGGTGGTGCCGTTGTTGGCGGAATGGCTTATCGCCGACTACGGCTGGCGGCAAGCTTACATTGTTCTGGCTGTCATCATCCTGGTTCTCGTGACTTCTCTGGCCCAGTTGATGAAAACTCCAGCGCAGTTGGGACTTGACTCTTTAGCCGCCAGGCCACAGGCAAGTCAGTCTCCAGTGGCTCCGTTTCAAGAAGGGTTCTCGCTGGGACAGGCCATCAGGACAGGTCGTTTCTGGCTATTCAGCGGGTTTCTCTTCTGCCTCATGTTTACCTCACAGATGATATTTACCCATATCGTACCTCATGCTGTCGATATCGGTCTTCCGGGAGCAATGGCCGCCAGCATACTATCTGTCTTTGCCGTGGCCCTTCTTGCCGGCCGGCTTGTGGTCAGTTTCCTCGGTGACAAGATGGGGACGAGGCCGACACTGGCGGTGGGGGTGGTAATGGCCATGGTATCGCTGGTATGGCTGCTCTTTGCCAGCAATACCTGGATGTTCTATCTATTCGCCGTTCTCTGGGGTGTGGCCTGGGGTGGGATATATCCGATGCAAATGATGTTGATGGCCGAGTTTTTCGGTCTCAAGTTTTTAGGTATAATACAAGCTGCGCTTACCTTTATCGGTACGGTGGGTGGCGCTGCCGGGGCACCTTTGGCGGGCTATATCTTCGATGTGACCCGCAGCTATCGAATTGCCTTTTTGGGCGGCCTTGTCCTTTGTGGCATGGCGCTGGTGCTCGGGTTCATTCTATTGTTTCGCCGGAGCGGGAAGAGCGTGACGGTAGCTGAATAGTTGAGTGCGACTAAGTTTAAGGAGGTACTAAATGATTAATGAGGCTCAGATACAGAAAGCAGTTACCTCAATCATCAAGGCGATTGGCGAAGACCCGCAAAGGGCGGGCTTGCTGAATACCCCCAAGCGGGTGGCGGAGATGTATAGTGAGCTCTTTATGGGCCTTTCCGTGGACCCCAAGGAAGAGTTGACCGTAGAGTTTGAAGAAGGGCACCGGGAAATGGTAATTCTTCGGGATATTCCTTTTTACTCGATGTGTGAGCACCATCTCCTGCCTTTTTACGGTGTCACCCACATCGGCTATATCCCTAACGCCAGCGGCCGGGTGGTCGGGGCCAGCAAACTGGCTCGTGTGGTGGAAATCGTCGCCCGGCGTCCGCAGATTCAAGAGCGGATGACTTCTCAGATTGCCGATGCCATTGTGGAAGGCATTAAACCTGAGGGGGTGGGTGTGGTCATTCAGGCCGAGCACCTGTGCATGATTATGCGTGGTATCAAGAAACCGGGCAGTACTGTGGTTACTTCAGCGGTCAGAGGGGCTTTCCGTTCCCGGGCGAAGACCAAGGCCGAGTTTTTCTCCCTGCTGCAGAATAAGTAGTTTTCCCTGCTATGCCTGTGATGTCTTAAGAGCTTCTTTTGACTATAGAAAGATTTCAAAGAGTCCCGACGCGTCGGGACTCTTTGTTTCATTTCACATGTACATTAGATTCTCCCTGAATAAGCCTCAATGGTGTAAATGGTATATAATAATTAGGTATTACTTTTTTTAAAGACGTGCTGAGTATCTTAAGCGCGGAGGCGATTTGATGGCGGTGATAGTCTATTCGAGTCCAACCTGACCTTACTGCCGAATGGTGAAAGAGTTCCTTTTACAAAAGGGCATTAACTTTGAAGAGCGTGACGTTTCCCGTGACCGCTCGGCGGTTCAGGAGCTGATGGCCAGGACCGGTCAGATGGCAGTGCCGGTTATTCTGGTTGACGGCCAAACGATAATCGGTTTTGACAGCGCTCGTCTGGAGCAGGTATTGAGCCAGCAGCAACGGCCATCCTTCGGAGCTTCGGTAGCCGATGCCAGCACAATAACACAGAGGCAAGGGACAGGAATAACTTTGGGGGCTTATGTCGGTAAAGTCCGGCCGGGTTCGGTCGCGGAAAGAATCGGATTGTCCCCGGGTGATATTATTGTTGAGATAAATATGCAGCCCGTCACTAACGCCGGCGACCTGGAAAAGTCGATGGCTAAACTCAGTACCGGCAGTCGTTTTTCTCTGGTGTTCCTCAGGGGTGACCGGCAATTGACCGGCGAGGGTGTGTTCTGAACCATCGTGAAATCAGGTTAGGTAAAGGCAGAAAGGATTTGCAGTTACGCAGAGACCAAAGGCTACGCAAACTAGAAAGAAGATTTTTTATGGCTGGTGGGTGGTACTGGCCGGTACTCTGCTCAATTTCGTTGCCGGTGGCACATTAGTTTACGGCTTTACCGTTTTCTTTAATCCCATCAGAGAGACCTTCGGCTGGACAGCCGCGGTTTACCTCTATCATGTTTTCTCTCAAGGGCGTCGAGCAGGGGATTATGAGTCCGCTGGTCGGTATCTTGATTGATAAGTTCGGGGTCAGAAAGCTCCTTATCTTCGGCTGGTCGGTAGCCGGCCTGGGTTTTTTCCTGGCCAGTCGTATCAATTCATTATGGGCGTTCTATGGTACATTCGTACTTATTGCTCTGGGCATGAGCTTCGGTACATTTGTGCCGGTAACGACGGCTATCGCTAACTGGTTTGTCAAAAAGCGGAGCCGGGCGATGACCATTGGTTTTGTCGGCTATGGGGCGAGTGGGGTATTAGTCCCGTTGCTGCAGGCGGGTATCAGTAACCTCGGCTGGAGAGAAACGCTGGCCATTATCGGTGTCGTTTCACTCGTCGTCGGTAGTCCGCTGAGTCTTGTCATCAGGCATAAACCCGCCGACTACGGCCTCTTCCCCGATGGGGATGAAAGGAGTGCCCCGGCAGTGTTATCAGAAGACAGTAACTCGCCGGGGGAGAAAGTAAAACGGGAATCGACGGCCGGTGGATTCACGCTCAAAGCTGCCTTCAGGACGCCGGTCTTCTGGATATTATCGGGTGTCGTTCTGGTCGAAAGTACCGGATATGCTGCCGTTTCGGCACATACGGTCCCTTTTCTGGAGAGTGTGAATATATCGGCAGCTTTAGCCGCTATGGTCGTTACCGGCTCGACCCTCTGCAGCCTTTTGGGCAGGTTGGGCTTTGGCTTTCTGGGCGATTTTGTGGATAAGAGGTATCTGCTTGCGGCCGCGCTGGCGCTACAGACCATTGGTACCTTTATTTTTGCCTATGTGGGGGCGAATACGGTCTGGCTTATTATTCCTTTCATATTCACCTACGGGCCTGGTTTTGGCGGCTTCATGCCGCTGAGGCCGGCAATACAGGCAGATTTTTTCGGTACCAGAGCCTTCGGAGCCATCATGGGCATTATGTCTGTCGCCGGGATAGTATCAGGCATGGTCAGTCCGGTCTTTGCCGGCTGGGTTTTCGATACTTCCAGGAGCTATCACCTGGCCTGGTTGCTGCTTGCCCTGATTACAATTCCCGGTATTCCCCTGGTGCTCTTAGCCAGGCCACCCGCTGGCCCTAAACGGGCTGTTGCGGTTAAGCGGACGATAGGGTGAGCATAAGAAAAGCTCAGGTGAGCGTCTCAAAACGTGAGACCACTTTTTCTGAGCTTTTGGGGCAATAATATGGTTTTATGCCGGTATAAAGTTTTTAATCCGAGGATGGGACGGGCTTAGGCTGCTGTAATTGCATTTCTTTTTCACAGCAGACCATCGGGCCGTCTCCGGCCTTTACGCAGAGTACTTCCGTACCACAGACTTCGCAGCGATATCTCTTGCCTAGCTGAGTTGCCACAGAACGAGCCTCCTTTAAGTACTTATTGCTTTATTTGCATTGGTTGGCCACAGTGCTTCACAGTACCGTTGCCACCCTTGGTAACGATAACCTCGGCACCGCATTTCGGGCAGATATACCTTTTACCTATCTGGTTTGCCATTCTTTAGCACCGCCTTACTAATATTTTTGTGCAACCAAGTTAGTTATTATAGGTGGAGATTTGGATTGATGTCAAGCTCAAATTACTCACCCAAAATCTGTAAAACGAGCCGTCGGCTCCGTGGCCGATTATCGAAATCGACCAGGACGATTTGCTGCCATGTACCTAAGTCCAATTTTTTGCTATTAAACGGAACCACTAGCGAAGGACCGAGAAGCGAAGCGCGGACGTGAGAGTGGCCGTTGCCATCGTGCCAGGCGCGGTCGTGTTCATAGGGGAGATTCTGAGGGATAAGGCGTTCCCACATCGCCTTGAAGTCGGTGAGCAGCCCGGGTTCGGCCTCAATGGTGGTCAACCCGGCCGTGGAGCCGGACACAAATACGGTGACTATTCCGTTATCGACGCTGGCTCCGCCCACTTCCCGTGCCACCTGGGGAGTGATATCGACAATATCGCAATTCCCTCTCGTGTGTAGGCTGATTTCTTTAGTGACGACGGCCATGATTTACCTCCGTGCTTTCTACCGCCACTTGACCACAATCGACTCTCGCTGGAAAAGAGCGACGGCCATCCGCAGGACGAAATAATCTACCAGGCACAGGACTAAGGCCAGTAGGAGAGTCAGCAGTGGGGTAAACCAGACCAACCCGGCAACCTGGGCGGCAATAAGGAAGAACACCGGTAGAATGATGATTACGACGATATTCTGGGCATTTTTGGCGTCTTTCGCCCGTGAAGAGCCGATAACTCCGAGCATGAAGCTGAGCATGGCGACGGCCGGTGTCAGCAAAAAGAGGGAAAGGTACCAGGCGGGAGTCAGTACGACGCCTACCAGATTGCCCCACCCCAGCCCAACCACGGCCAGAAGAAAGACCCCGCCGCAGAGCCAGGTCATTATTAAGGCCGGTATTGCCCCGGCCAGAGCTTTACCCAACAGTAGTTCCCACGTTCTCACCGGCGTCGCCAGCAATGCCTCCAGGCTGCCCGATACTTTCTCATCGACAATGCTGTACGTCGCCATGCTGATGGCAATCATCGTCGGGATGAGCAGCAGGAAAAAGTTGAATTGGGTGAGCAAAATTACTTGAAGCTGTTCCATCGGGGGCAGTCCGGTGGTAGCAGGGATGGCCTGCGTTAGTTTGGACAGCGTACTTTGAAAGAACGGACTGGCCAGAATTGACGTCCCGCCGAAACGTTCGGTGAGCCAGATGTACAATATTGCCTGCCCGACAATCAGAAAAGGCAGCAGCGTGACCAGAAACAACGTATTCAGG
Organism: Chloroflexota bacterium; assembly: GCA_043812795.1. Classification (GTDB taxonomy): domain Bacteria; phylum Chloroflexota; class Dehalococcoidia; order Dehalococcoidales; family UBA2162; genus JBDRLU01. Next base: position 11,437 of record JBDRLU010000065.1, on the reverse strand, counting down.
TCGCTGGCCATCACCCGCCACTCTTTACGCAAGATATTGTTTATCCGTCTTCTGGTCATGGCTTCTCCCTGACGAGGCTTAAATAAATCTCCTCGAGGGAAGGCTGGTCTTCCGTGACGGCCATTACCCGGCCGCCGGCTTCAACAATGCACTGCACCAGTTCCGGCCGGTTGCTTTCCGTATCCTTTAATACCACCATGAGACGGTTGCCATCCTGCCTCGCCTGCTCGACGAAGGGCAGTTGGCCTACCATTTCCATAATCTGTGTGGGGAGAGATTCAAGCTGGACGGCTACCTCGCGACGGAGCAACCGCTGGCGCAGGTTATGGGGAGTATCCAGGGCTAAAAGCTCGGTGCGGATAATGGCGATGCGGTGGCAGAGCAGCTCGGCTTCGGTGAGGTTATGAGTGGAAAGAAAGATGGTACGGCCCTCCTCTCCCAGAGTCTTGATAAGTCCTCTGACCTCGTGGGCGGCTTCCGGGTCGAGGCCGGCCGTCGGCTCGTCGAGAAAGAGTACCTTCGGCTCGTGGAGCAGTGCCCGGACAAGGGACAGCCGCTGTTTCATACCCTTGGAAAAAGTGCCCACTTTGCTTTCTCTTCGCTCCCAGAGTCCCATCATTTTGAGGTACTTTTCGGTCTGGTGGGGAATATTGATAGCGTGGTAGAAGCCGGCAAAGTATTCCAGATTACGGCGGGCACTGAGGTAATTATAGAAACCGGGCGTCTCGGTCAGCAGGCCGATGACTTCATGGAGCGGCTCGGGGTCTTTATCGGCGCGCCAGCCGGCGACCATGGCGTAGCCGAAAGTGGGGGCGATGATGCCGGAGAGCAGGCGGATGGTGGTCGTTTTACCGGCTCCGTTCGGGCCGAGGAAGCCCAGCACCTCTCCTTCGGCTACCTCCAGGTCCAGGTTTTCCAGAGCGACGTTTTTGCCGAATTTCCGGGTCAGCTCATGGGCTTCAATGACGGCCAATTATTCTCCTGTTTTGTCCCACTTTCCCGTATCGCATACACCTCATCCCCTTAAATCCCCTTCTCCTAGCAGGAGAAGGGGAAGAGATTTAAGAGAGGGGGCAAAAGCCCCCTCTCTTTTTTACTTACCCCCTTCCCACGGGAAGGGGGCAGGGGGATGGGCGTTTTCCTGCTGTCGTAACAGCCTATTTTCGTAGTAATGAAATTGTAGAGTCTTTCAATTTTGAATCATCGACCCTCAACAAAGCGGTTCGTCCCAGCGGACTTCGTCCAGGTCGAAGACCGGCCCATCCTGACAGACCATTTTCAACCCGCTTTTTGTCTTAATGGTGCAGCCGTAGCAGACACCCCGCCCGCATCCCATCCTCACTTCCAGTGAGACCTGTACCGGCTTATCTTTCAACAGTTGTTTTCTTCGGGCGTGCATATCCTGGTACATGGCCATCGGGCCGCAGGAGAAAACCTGGTCGGCCTGGTCGACGAAATCGGGTAAAAGGTCGGTGACTCTACCTTTCTTACCAGCGGTACCGTCATCGGTAGCCGGTACCAGCTTCGCTTCTTTGGGGAGAAGCGACCTGGGATAAAGCTGGGTAGTCGTCTGTGCCCCTACGAGTAAGGTTACCGAGTGTCCTTTCACGATGACTGCCTGCGCCAGAAAAGACATGGGGGCAATGCCGATACCGCCGGCCACCAGCAGTAACTGCTTACTCTTGGCATTAATGGTGAAACCGTTGCCCAGTGGCCCTATTACCTCGATAGAATCACCTTTGTGACGCCGCGATAGCCAGTCTGTGCCCTTACCGTCTTCCCATACCGCGTAGTACAGCGTTATTTCGCCGTCAGGGGTGGTGCCATGGAGGCTGAACGGGCGGGGTAATGTGCAATTCCCGCAGCGTACCATGACGTATTGTCCCGGTTTCGCTTCCCGGGCTATTTGCGGGCATTTTAGCCCGATTATCCGGCTCTGCAGCATGGTGCGGGCGCGCTCACGCCCGCATTGAGGTAAAATTTTCCGGTTCTGCGTTACCGAGGCGATGACCTGTTTCACGCCGGCCCCTTGTTCCGGTAGTCGGGTAACGGCTGGGCATTATAGGTCTGGTTGCCATTGACCAGTGAGTCGGCGACGGCGCGTATGGTATCCAACGAAGTGTAACAGGGGATACGCTTTTCGGCGGCCGCCCGGCGGATTTGGAAGCCGTCCCGTAACGGGATACGGCCGCCGGTGATGGTATTGACCACGCCGTTTACTATGTCATCATTGACGACATCGACCACGTTGGGGTGACCTTCGCTCAATCTCTTGGTAATCATGTTTACCGGCAGTCCGGCTGCCATAATCATGGCGGCAGTGCCCTCGGTGGCATAGAGTTTATAGCCTATGGAAGCGAACCTACGGATGATGGGTAGGGCTTCCGGTTTGTCCCTATCGGCCACGCTGAAAAGTATCGCTCCCTGCTGGGGCAGCATCAGCCCGGCGGCGAGTAATGCCTTGGCTAAAGCCGCCTCGAAAGTGTAGTCGATGCCCATTACCTCGCCGGTGGACTTCATCTCCGGGCCGAGGTAGGTGTCCACGCCCAGCAGTTTTGACATCGAGAAAACCGGGGCTTTGATGGCGACCAGGTTTTGTTTACGATAAAGCCCGGTATCGTAACCTTGCTCTTTAAGGCTCCGGCCGAGCATTACCTGGGTGGCGACTTTTACCAGCGGCACGCCGGTGACTTTAGAGATAAAGGGGACGGTACGGCTGGCCCGTGGGTTCATTTCCAGGACATAGACCGTTGACTGGGAATCGTCGCTGCGCATGATAACGAACTGGACGTTCATCAAGCCTTTAATCTTCACGCCCAGACCGATGCGGACGGTATAGTCCACGATAGTCTCGATTTCCTGGTCGGTCAGGTTTATCCCGGGGTAGATGGCCATCGAGTCGCCACTATGCACGCCGGCCCGCTCGATGTGCTGCATGACGCCGGGGATAAAGACCGTTTCCCCGTCGCCGACGGCGTCCACCTCGCATTCTTTCCCTTCCAGGTACTTATCAATCAGGACGGGATGCCGGGTATCCAGTTCAATGGCCAGGCTCATGTAGCGGGCAAGCTCGCTGGCGTCATGGACGATTTCCATCGCCCGTCCGCCGAGGACATAGCTCGGCCGTACCAGTACCGGGTAGCCAATAAGCTTGGCGACATTAAGGGCTTCATCGATATTGGCGACACCCGACCCCGGCGGCTCGGGGATGCCGAGTTTGCCCAAAAAGTTCTCGAACCGGCTGCGGTCGCTGGCCAAATCGATGGCATCGGCGCTCGAGCCGAGCAGAGGCATGCCGATGCTGGAGAGCGGCTGTGACAGATTGATGGCCGTCTGGCCGCCGAACTGGACGATTGAGGGCGGGCCGTTGCCTGATGCAATCTCCTTCCCGCCGTCGTTGCCGCCTTCATTCTCCAGAATATCACGCAGGCTTTCTTCATCCAGGGCTTCGAAGTAGAGGCGGTCGCTGGTATCGAAGTCGGTGGAGACGGTTTCCGGGTTGGAATTGACCATGATGCTTTTGTAGCCGGCTTTCTGCAAGGCCCAGGCGGAATGGACGCTGCAATAATCGAATTCAATGCCCTGCCCGATGCGGATGGGCCCGCTGCCGATGACTACCGCTTTGTTTTCTTTGATTGGTGTGGCCTCGTTTTCCTCTTCGTAGGTGCTGTAGAAATAAGGCGTGGCGGCATCGAACTCAGCAGCACAGGTGTCCACCATCTTATAGACGGGGCGGATGTGCCATTGGTGACGCAGCTCTCTTACCTGCTCCGGCAGACGGTCGGCCAGGGTGCCAATCTGCTCGTCGGAAAAGCCGAGGCGCTTGGCCTGGCGCATGAGTTCCGCCGTCAGCGGCTTGGACAGTAGCTCCTTTTCCATATCGACAAGGTTCCGTAATTTGGCCAGGAACCAGAGGTCTATTTTGGTACAGTCGGCAATTTGTTCCGTGGTGACGCCTCTCCTTAAGGCGGCCATGATAGCCCATAGCCTGATATCGGTCGGTTCCATCGGGAAATCTTTAATTTCTTTACCCAGTTGCCACTGGCGGTCTTCCCAGAGCAACGATTTTTTACCGAATTCCAGCGAGCGGACGGCTTTCTGGAGAGCAGCTTCAAAAGTGCGGTCAATGGCCATCACCTCGCCGGTAGCCTTCATCTGGGTGCCGATAATCCGGTCGCCGGAAGCGAACTTGTCGAAAGGCCAGCGCGGGATTTTGACGACCACATAGTCGAGTGCCGGCTCGAAGGAAGCCATCGTTTTGCCGGTGACCTTGTTGGGTATTTCATCCAGCCGCTTGCCGACGGCTATTTTAGAGGCGACGCGGGCAATGGGATAGCCGGTGGCTTTGCTGGCTAAAGCCGAGCTGCGGCTGACCCGCGGATTGACTTCGATGATGTAGTATTTCTCACTCTTCGGGTCGAGGGCCATCTGGATGTTACAGCCGCCCTCGATACCCAGCGCCCGGATGATCTTGAGGCTGGCGGTACGCAGCATCTGGTACTCTTTGTTGGTCAGCGTCTGGCTGGGAGCGACGACGATGCTATCGCCGGTGTGGATGCCCATCGGGTCGATGTTCTCCATGTTGCAGACAGTGATGCAGTTATCGGCGGCGTCACGCATGACTTCGTATTCAATTTCTTTCCAGCCCGCCACCGATTGCTCGACGAGTACCTGGTGGGTGGGACTGCAGGCCAGACCGTTGGTGACGACTTCCTCCAGTTCCTCCCAGGTATGGGCCATGCCGCCACCCGTCCCCCCCAGGGTAAAAGACGGACGGATGATGACCGGCAGGCCGATTTCCCGGGTTATTTTTCTGGCTTCTTCGAGGTTAGTCACAGTGGCACTGGGCGGCACCGGCTCGCCGATGCTGATTAAAAGTTCCTTGAAAAGCTCGCGGTCTTCGGCGTTGCGGATAGTCTGGATAGGGGTGCCCAGAACGCGGACATTGTATTTATCCAGGACACCGGCATCGGCCAGGCCCACGGCCAAGTTGAGGCCGGTCTGTCCGCCGAGGGTAGGCAGCAGGCCGTCCGGCCGCTCCCGTTCGATGATGCGTGTTATCATTTCTACGGTCAGCGGTTCGATATAGACGATATCGGCAATATCCTCATCGGTCATGATGGTGGCCGGATTGGAGTTTACCAGCACCGAGGTCACGCCTTCTTCGCGCATCCCCTTGCACGCCTGCGTACCGGCATAGTCGAATTCCGCCGCCTGCCCTATTATAATGGGGCCCGAACCGATGATTAATACTTTAGATGGTTTCAAAAGTTACTCCTTATTACACCTTGGTAATCTGCCCCAAGAATATACGTAAAGACCCCTGAGACAGACTTCCAGACGAGTAATGACTGAAGAAATTGCGAAATGTGCTAGGTCACTGGAAAGGTCTTTCTCGCGAGTCCAATATACTGGGCAAATCGCCACTTGCAAGCCACGTTTGTCAGTCCCATACGCTTCTTTATAATTATATCCTCCAGCGTGAGGAGCACCGTTTCCGAAAGCAGCTCCATCAAACGCATTCAAACGACCCTTAAGGCTAGTGGTTTTTCCTAGGTTTGTCTTTCCGAAGTAGATAACGTACTCATCAAGCAAATCTGCAGATACTGAATTCTCTGAATTAAATTTCCCCAATACGTAAACGCCTGGTTTGTTAATATCCTTGAGGCTGTTCCGGCGGTCCCACGGGCACCACGACAAGAACTCTAATTTGACCAACCCATTGAACTCACGTTGCCAAATATGGTTAAGCGTGTTTAATATTTCCGATGATTCCATGTTTCTACCTCACCTTTAATCCCGATAAATCCCTCTCCCGTCTCCCTTTAACAAAGGGAGAAGCTGCTATTTCCCCCTTTGAAAAAGGGGGACTAAGGGGGGATTTTTCAATATTCTCAAATATGCTTTCAAGTACCCCCTCGCTATTCGTCATTATATCGGCGTTGGTAAATCTTAGTACCCTCAAACCGAGACTGCTCAGGTACTTATTCCTTATTCTGTCGTATTCAATCATCTCGTCAGAGAAATGCTGGCTGCCATCAACTTCGATAACCAGCTTTGCCTTCGGGCAGAAGAAGTCAACGATATAATCGTCGATGGGTTTCTGGCGGTAGAACTGGTAGCCACTTAATTGTTTCATCCTTATTTGCATCCAAAGACACTTTTCGGCATCGGTCATATTCTCTCTAAGTAGCCTGGAAAGCTGCTTTAAAGCCCCATTATAAGGTAACATGATTCCTTTAAATCCCTCTCAATCTCCCTTTACTAAAGGGAGAAGCTATTATTTTCCCCCTTTGCAAAAGGGGTTCACCCTGAAGGGTTCTCCCTGAAAGGGACTAAGGGGGATTTCCCCCTAAAACATCTTCTCTTTGGGTATCAGTGACTTCAGCACGTCCGCATAGCAATCGAGCTGCCAGTCATAGTCCTGCTGCCGGCCGGTGGGTGTGCCGACGCGGAAGGTGGTGCCGGCGGCGTTAGCAAAGCGGCGGCTCTCTGCAGAATCGTCGCCATATGCCTCGTTTAGCAGGCGAGTAACCCTGGCTTTCCAACTGATGTATTCCGGGCTGACCACGCTCAGCCCCCGTAAGTGGGGTATCTCATCAAGGGCCTGCTGCAGTTGTTCTTTGTGGTCCAATTACCTGTTCTCCTTTATCATTTCGATAAATTTCTCAAATAGGTAGGTGTTATCGAGGGGGCCGGGCGAGGCTTCGGAGTGGTACTGAATGGAGAAAACGGGCAGTTCCCTGTGACGCAGCCCTTCCACCGTGCCGTCGTTCAGGTTGATATGGGTTATTTCCAAGCCGTTTTGCAGAGTATCCGGGTTAACGGCGTAGCCGTGATTCTGTGCCGTAATATGCACCCGTCCGGTTGCCAGTTCACGTACCGGGTGGTTGCCGCCGCGATGGCCGAACTTGAGCTTGAAGGTCCGGGCACCGAAAGCCTTGCCGATAAGCTGGCAGCCGAGGCAGATACCCATAATCGGTTTCTTGCCGACAAGCTGCTTGATGGTGGCGACCACATAGTCAAGTAGGGCGGGGTCGCCGGGGCCGGGAGAAAGCAGAATGCCATCGGGTTGCAGGTGCATGATTTCTTCCGCTGAGGTCGTGCAGGGGACGGCGGTCACCCGGCACCCTAACTGGCTTAACAGGCGCATGATATTGTATTTCACGCCGCAATCGAGCAAGACGACGTTATAAGGGGCGTCGGCGCTGCCGGACCGCCACTGGTAGATGGTATCTGTTGTTACCTGCCGGACGAAATCAATCGAACCATAATCAGGTACTTGTTTCAATGCCTCGAGGGCCTGTTGGGGGGTCTTCTCGGTAGTGATGAGTCCCATCATCACGCCTACCGAACGTAGCTTGCGCGTAATTGCCCGCGTATCGATGCCGCTGATGCCGGTAATATTATTTTCAGCCAGGTAGGTATGGATAGTCCGGCTGCACAGAAAGTGGTTCGGCTGGAGACATTCTTCACGGACAACAAAGCCACGTACCTGAATCCGGCTCGACTCGATATCTTCCGGGTTGATGCCGTAGTTGCCGATGAGGGGATAAGTAGGCACGACAATCTGTCCGGCATAGGATGGGTCGGTGAGAATTTCCTGATAGCCGGTCATGCTGGTATTGAAAACGACCTCACCAAAGGTATCCGCTTCAGCACCAAGGGAATTGCCCTCATACACCGAACCGTTGGCCAGGACCAGGAGCGCTTTTTTTGTCATCTTTTAAATCCTATCCCCTGTATCCCCTTCCCTTTATTAAAGGGAAGGGGAAGGATTTTATTTGAGAGGGGCAGCATTGTCCCTCTCAAATTCTCCTTTTTATTTATTATTTTCGCTTTCTCAGAATTTTCTCATCCGTATAGGCTATGTTGCCGCCAAATATGGTAGCGATTACTTTGCCTTTCAGGGTGGTTCCTGCCAGCGGGGTATTCTTGCCTTTTGACGCAAAATGGCTGGTGTCGACTACCCATTCTTGCTCCGGGTCGAAGATGGTAATATCGGCAGTGGCCCCGATGGCTAAAGTGCCCAGTTGGCCGCACTTTTCACCTAATATCTTGGATGGCTCGCTGGTAAGCTTGGCGATAATCAGCGTGAGCGGTAGCGCTCCGGAGTGGACCAGTCCCAGCAAGCTACCCAGAGCCGTTTCCAGGCCGCTGATGCCGAAGGGAGCCTTAGCCATGTCGAGTTTTTTGTCGGCCTCGGTGTGGGGGGCGTGGTCGGTGGCAATAATATCAATCAAGTTGTCTTTCAGCGCTTGAACTAAAGCCTGCACATCATTTTTTGTCCGTAACGGCGGATTGACTTTGGCGTTAGTACCTGCGGCCGACACTATTTCTTCAGTCAGGGTGAGGTGGTGGGGCGTGACCTCGGCGGTAAACCAGACGCCTTTCTCCCGGGCCTCACGGATAAGTGCCACTGAACCGGCAGTACTGACATGGGCCAGGTGTAACCAGCCCCCGGTCATTTCCGCCAGCGCCAAATCACGGGTCACGATATTTTCTTCCGCCGAGGCAGGTATTCCCGGCAGTCCTAACTGAATAGATATCTCACCATCGTTGACCACGCCGCCTTTGGTGCGTGTCTTATCCTCGCAGTGGTCGATAACCGGCAGATACAGGTCTCGGCTGTATTCCATTGTCTGGCGCATCAACGGTACGTTAGGTACGGGGTCGCCGTCATCGCTGAAGCCAATGACACCGGCCGCCGCCAGCTCGGGAAGATTGGCTATTTCCTTACCCTGTCTCCCCTTGGTGACACAGCCGATAGGCAGTACGCGGACGATAGCATCTTTGGTGGCTTTGGCTTTAACGTATTCAATAGCCTTCGGGTTATCCAGCGGTGGGTTGGTGTTGGGCATGCAGCAGATAGTGGTAAAGCCGCCCCTGGCCGCAGCCTCGCTGCCGGTAGCGATGGTCTCTTTTTCCTCAAAACCCGGCTCTCTCAGGTGGCAATGAAGGTCGATGAACCCGGGGCAAACAACCAGACCATCGGCAGGGAGGACTTCACAATCGGACTCGGGTGGGGTTTCCTTCCCTTTCCCTAGCCACTTAATTTTACCCTCGGCGACAAGTAAGCTGCCGGTCTGGTCAATCCCCTGGCCGGGGTCGATTATCCGTCCGCCTTTAATGAGCAAAGGCCTCATTAGTCCTGACGTATCTTTCTTAATGGCGTTCTCCGGTAAAACGACTCGGTTTGAAGCCATGACCTTCGGCATCGCTTTTCGAGCCAAAGACAATCAGGTTTTCTGGCTTGATTGTTTTCGTCCAGTGGCTGCTCGCCAGATGATATTTTTTATACTCAACCTTACCTTCGTGCCACTCGGTACTGGCGACGTACTCCGGCCGGGTTTCGTGTTCACAATAGATACACCTCAAAATTAAAGGTGCCGTGCTGACCACCTTAAATTCGGGCTTAATATACTTGGTCTCCGTTTCCTGTACCGAGACACATCTCGGGTTAGCGCAACGCAGGCCGAAATCTCGTCGGTAAACCGGGAAGTCCATCTTTCGGTAGGTCTCTGCGGAAGGGATAACTGTCTCCCTGGTGCCGAGTAGAAGGGCGATGAGGGCCATTCTGATAGGGACGCCTCTTTCCGCTTGTTTGAAGTACATGCTTCTCGGGTCAGCGTCCATCTCACAGGCCAACTCATCGACGCGGGGTAACGGATGCATCACCAGCGTCCGCTCGAAAGCCTTGCCCTTGAGAAATTTCTTATCGACCGTCGGATATTCTACGCCGGCCCCCTCTTTCTTATCCGGAAGTCTTTCCCGCTGCAGGCGGGTTACATAGAGAGCGTCAACACCGGTCTTTAGCTCGACTTCGGCACTGATGTCAGGCATCATCGCCAGCTGGTGGGGACTGCTCGGCGTCATGTAAATCGCATCGAGAGGGAAGTGTCCCCCTTGCAGTTCATGGTTGGCACCCTCGTATTTTTTCAATTCGCCGCCATATTCGGTAACTAGCTTCCGGATAACATGCTCAGGCATGTCGAGACCCGGGCCGGGACGGAACAGGATGGTCGCGCCGAAACGGGCCAGAGCGTAGGTCAACGAGTGTACCGTCCGTCCGTACTTGAGGTCTCCCCAGAGGGCAATCTTCAGCCCCTTGATGGTCTTTCTTTCCTTCTTAATCGTATATAGGTCACATAAAGTCTGGGTAGGGTGTTCATGCCCGCCATCGCCAGCATTTATCACCGGGATACCGGCGTAGTCGGCGACAACTTTGGCTGCCCCTTCCCAGGGATGGCGGATAACCAGTATATCCGCGTAGCTACCGACGACCCGCGCCATATCGGCGATGCTTTCTCCTTTAGCCAGGGAGGTGGCGCCGATATCTACGGCACTGATAACATTCCCGCCGAGGCGGTGCATGGCCGTTTCAAAAGAGAGCCGCGTCCGGGTGCTCGGCTCAAAGAACAGGCTGGCCATAATTTTGCCCTGGCAGAGGCCGAGCTGTTTGTCCCGCGCCGTGGTCATTTCGTCAGCCAGCGAAAACACGGCCTCAACTTCCCCGTTAGAGAGGTCATCGATGGTCACCAGACTTCTCGTTGCCAGCGTCATGGTGTCTCCTTCTTCACACCGTTCTTGACCGGAGCCTTCTGGTTGTCATTCATGATGAAGACTCCGTCGGTGCCATCGGTTTCGACCAGGCGTACCTGTATTTCCTCTTCTCGGGCACTAGGGATATTTTTACCCACGTAGTCCGGGTGGATGGGTAGCTCGCGATGGCCGCGGTCGATAAGAACAGCTAATTGGATGGAACAGGGACGCCCCAGGTCGATAAGAGCATCCATGGCGGCCCGGGTACTGCGGCCGGTATATAGCACATCATCGACGAGGATGACCGATTTATCGTCAATACTGGCGGGGATATCGGTGTGCTGTACCGTAGGTTGAGGACCGGATGCCGGCCGGTCATCCCGGTAAAGACTGAAGTCCAGAGCACCGACGGGTATTTTTATCCCTTCGAGGGCTTCGATAGTTGCCGCCAACCGTCTGGCTAGAGGCACGCCGCGGGTGCGCATGCCGATTAGTACCAGACCTTCGGCCGACTTATTGCGCTCGATAATTTCATGGGCGATTCGAGCCAGGCTGCGCCGCATATCGCCCTGGGTCATTATCAGTTTTTCAGCCATAAAAAAACCTCTTGCCCTTGCTAGCAAGAGGTCTCGTTACTGGAGTTCCTCTTTATTCCCCTTGCTAGTCTCGCCGGACTAACTTAAAGGTTCAGGATTTTTGAGTTACGACTATTGTACCACCTTAAAGAAATTTTTGCAAAAGCCATCTATATCCAGGTTCTGTTTGCACTTGGTTGACGCATTGTTTTCTCCCGTGCTAGTGTTATAAGCATGGAGACTGCCTTCAAAATCTTTAGGGCTGTTTTCCTTTGTCCATCCGCCATTGCAATCATCTACGGATTCAGTGTATGGCTTGC
>JBDRLU010000064.1:0-3232 GCA_043812795.1 Chloroflexota bacterium | reverse complement strand
CCCTGTTGAAATGACAATGAGATGCAGTCGCCCAAATCATACTAGCTTTTTCTTGGGCGAACTTATCTTCGACGGAGTCTTTGCCTTGCCGTAGGATACCCTCGCTGTCCGCCTCGAACTCCATGCATCTTTCACGCCCGGCATCGTGAGTCCATAAGACCGGATAAGTAGGAGCAGCCTTGGTCTTTAAAGCTTCTACCTTAAAGGGTCCGCGAATTCCGCCATTAGGTGTATTTCCGTTTATATCCATGTGATAAGGACCAACTTTTCCAATTCCAGAAACCATTGAGATAGAAACCGGGACGGCATTTTTCTTCGCTATGCCCGGCAGCCAGATAGAGCCATGGTCGGTCATCTGATAGGCAACTTGGGCTAGCGCGCCATCCTTAATGCGAGCAAGGTTCCAGGGGCCTTTTTCGGGGAGTGGCGCATCCATAGCATATCCTATTACGTCATCACCAAAGTGGAACAGGCTGCCACCCATCGGACCGTCTTCCAATTTTCGTAGGCTTCCCGCTTGCAATCGGCGAATCTGAACTGCTGTGATTGAACCGGTCATCGTGGAAGAAGGGCGCTCGTTTAATACTACAAACGTTGCTCTTCCGTTCTTTTTCCCTGTCTTGCGACCGATAACCAGGCACTCGCCCATTCCTGTATCTGCTGAAAAAGACATGTCGTGGTCTTTAGCGCCGGCAATGGATATCAGGATTAGGTCATCATATGATTTACGGAGCATCTGTCGCGATTCTTCCCAAGACTCTCCAGCCATTAAGCTTAAAGGCATTACTATGGCGAGTGTGCCGCCACCCTTTAGCTTGCGGTCAGCTAAGACAAGGAAGGCGCTGGCCTCGCCAGCATTGCCGTGGGCGCTTGTCCCATGTAGCAGACGTTGTGCGGCTTTGGCCATTTCCCGCTGTTCTTCCTCTTTAGAACCAAAAGCAGCGAACATAGGATTAGGTACACCTATCTTGCCGCCTTCCTGACCAGTATCTCTGGTGAATGGTGGATTCATGACAACCAGGTCAATCGACCAGTGGTTGACTACTTTCCACACCTCTTGTTCGCTCTGACCATTGGCTTCCACAGCCTTCGCGGTAACTGCGACGATTTCAAGCAGACGCTGGAGGTCCAGCAAGTCCAATGAGCCGAGGGCAACACCACCGCCCTCCCTTGGGCCATAACCGACGTTAAATATCTTACTGCCCTTATATTTCACTGTCGGGTGAGCGCTAGCTAACATCGAAGCGGTCAAGTGGGCTGCCGCGGGCAGCACGTCACAGCCAATCAGTGCGGTAGACATCATCGCGGGGTGAATCACCTCCGCATCGCCTCCGGCAGCCTCGTGTAATTGGCTGATGCGACGGTAGGCCGCAGATAGGAGCGTGCCGGTGCCGCAGGCGAAGTCAGCGATACGCAAGGCTGTCACTTCTTTTTCTTTCGACCAGGAGCCTCCACCTGGAGTCTCGGCAGTGTCAATAGCCAGCCCGACCAATAGCGCCGCCGAGGCTGGATGGGTATAATAAGCGGCGAGGAATTTGCGGTCGGCTATCAAGCGCTGGAAGACAGCTCGGTAACTATCTGGCGTAAACGCTCCACTATTGTAGCCTTGGGAAAAACCATCCGGATCATGGCCGAGATAGACGAGTTGATACCGAGGTGGCCGATAGAATAGCTAAATTTAACCACCTTAATTCTTTGGCATAGGGATAAGGCTACTAGGCTTGACGTCTAAAGATGTTAGCTAACTATGCCCTGAAGTTCTTTAACATGAGTGCTCTGAATTAATTCCGGTTTTCCGATGTCACGCCTAATGTGATATCTACCATGAATATAATCCAGAGATCGTTCGACCGCCGACTCTGCCTCTTCTACCGAATCCCCGATCCCAAGCAATGCAAACGATCTAGACGTAGTCGTTAATAATTCTCCATTTTGCTTAGTTAATTTAGCGAAGTATACTTTTACACCCATCGACTCGATCTTCGGCATTTCGAGTCTTATTGGTACCCCTACTTCTGGTTTAATTCCATATCCCGGCGGTGTAATATACTTGCATACGGTCGCTTTATGCGCAAATCTAAGGGCCAGCTTCTTCAAAGAGCCAGATATTACGGCATGACAGACCTCAACGAAATCATTCTGCAATAATGGTAGAACATTGATGGCCTCTGGATCTCCGAACCTAGCGTTTATCTCAATGAGCCTTAATCCTTCTTCCGTCTTCATAAATTGCCCGTAGAGAATTCCCTTATACGTTACGCCCTCAGAACCAAGGGCATGAATGATTCGATCCAAGATGTCAACCGCTCGGTCGTATTCTATCTGTGTAATAAAAGGCAACAACCCGTTAGCCTGAGAATACGACCCCATACTTCCAGTATTGGGACCCTTGTCACCTTCAAGGGCTCGTTTGAAGTCCTTCACAAGAGGCATAGGCAGTATGGTTTTACCATCGACGAACGTCTGCAACGTGAACTCCTCACCTAACATCCGTTCCTCGACGATCAGTCCAGCAACACCGCCAATTCTTTTACTAATTACTTCTTCGGCATAGCTTATCGCTTCGTCGACCGAGCTTAACTGAACCCCCATTACCTTAACACCTTTACCAGCTGTCAGCCCTACAGGCTTTAAAACGTATTCTTTTTGCGATGATTTCAGAAACTCACTAAGCAGCCTTAAATCTGAGAAATAGCGGTACGGTATTTGGCCAGGTATGTTGTGACGCTGCATTAGATCACGAAGGAATAACTTCGATGTTTCAAGCATAGCAGCTTTCTTACTCGGACCCACAGTAGGGATGCCTATTTTAGCTAACTCATCTGGTAATCCCACTGCCGAAGTTAAAGGATCCTCGAGACCCATAACTGCGAAATCGACGGCTTTGTCTTTAGCCCACTTTTTTATTGCTTTCACATCCGTTTCAGAATTTTTAAAGAAATTATTGCTGTCTCGAACCAGCTCAGTAAGCCCAGGATTGTCATTATTACTCACTACCAATAGCTGCACATTTCCACCACGGCATAAAGCTTCTCCGATCGCATGTTCCCGTGCTCCACCGCCTACCAGTAAAACCCGTTGCACATTTTTACTTATCATTGTCATTCTGCACCTCTTTTGATCCATCGGGCGTCCAACCATCATGATGCGGCGAGCGTGTCAGGGATCTGCTACTCGCGAAGTACGAAGTTGAGAAGCGGCTTCATCGCGCACCAACAGTCAGCAATCACAT
>JBDRLU010000063.1:0-4922 GCA_043812795.1 Chloroflexota bacterium | reverse complement strand
CCTCTTCTGGGAACTTGACCATCCGGAAACGGGGCCCTACCACGCGCCCGGCTCTTCGTTTGTTATGTCGAAGTCTTCTTATGAAATAAGGCGTGCCCCGTTGGTAGGGGAGCATAATGAGTATGCTTTGAGGGAACTGCTTGGTATGTCCGATGACGAAATCGCTGAACTGATAATTGAAGGTGTCCTTGAATGATTACTTCGGCATCCGGGCTTAGCCAAACGGTTCTTCTCCACTTTGGGATGCATCCTTTATTTGTCAGCGGATGATTCGCCTGAATGTATCAGGAGGGGATATATATAATGGCGAAAACCGTATTTTAAGGAAGGCGGATTTATGGCTTGGGACCCAGCATTCGAGGTTGTTTTTAACCCTAAGGTAGTCGCTATGGTCGGTGTAACCGCCGGTGCCAAACGCGGAGGAATAGGTGAAACACGCGCCGGCTTCCTCGAATTCTTCGAGCAATTGGAGTTTCCGGGACGTATCTACCCGGTCAATCCCAGGGCTACCGAAATCCTGGGCTACAAGGTATATCCCAGTGTCTCCTCGATTCCTGAACCGGTGGACCTGGTAATTATCTCAACACCGGCTCAAGCAGTACCATCGGTACTTGAAGACTGTATTAAGGCCAATGCCAGGAATGTTCACGTATTCACGGCCGGTTTCGAAGAAACGGGTGATGAAGAAGCTATCGCACTGGGACGTCGCGTCCGCGATATTGCTTTGCGCGGTGGTTTGCGTGTTATCGGCCCTAATTGCATGGGGCTTTATGTGCCTGAATCGGGCGTGGCCTGCTTCGGCGAGTTGACCAAACAGAGCGGGCCGGTGTCCTTTCTTTCGCAGAGCGGCGGCCACTGCAACTGGTTCAGCCATTATGGTCAGGATTATGGCATTTACTTCAGCAAAGTTATCAGTTTCGGCAATGCCTACATCCTTGATAGTACCGACTATCTGGAGTACCTGGCTACTGACCCGAAAACTCAAATCATCGGTATGTACCTGGAAGGTGTCAAAGACGGGCGCAAGTTGCTGAAGCAGGTACGGGAAATCAACCGGGTCAAGCCGGTTATCCTGTGGAAAGGTGGGTTGACCGCTTCCGGTTCACGGGCGGTTGCCTCACATACCGGCTCTCTGGCCGGCCAGGGGGCTATCTGGCATGGCTTTTTTGCCCAGACCGGGGCCGTGCCCGTCTTTTCGCTGGATGAGTTAGCCGAAACTATAATGACGTTCGTCCATGTCAAACCACCAAAAGGGAAGCGGGTCGCTGTGCTGGGGTCGGGAGGTGGCTCGAGTGTCGCGGCGGCTGATACCTGTAACCGTGAAGGCCTGGATGTCCCGGCGTTGACCCTGGAGACGCAAGCAGAACTGAGGAAGTTTATTTCCTTAGCCGGGGCCAGTATCAAGAACCCCCTGGATACCGGCGTGCTTTTCCGTGATGTTTCGCTTCTGGAGCGAGAGATAGAGTTGGTGGCCGCCGACCCTAATATAGACATGCTCATTGTCATGCCCCACATGGATAGGGTACATGCCTCCAATCCCGACCAGGTGGACCACTTCATTGATTACCTGTGTAACTTCGCCAAGAACAATCCCTATGGTAAGCCGGTAGTGATTGTCTTTTTTTCTCTCTCCAACGAGCCATGGGAGGGCGAACTGCGGATTAGACTGCAAAAGGAACTGCCGCGAAGGGGAGTGGCTGTCTACAATTCACTGACCGGGGCGAGCCGTGCCCTGGCCCGGTTCTACGAATACCACCGTTTCCAGAAGGAACTTACCGTCGGGAGTTAACTTCAAATGACCCGTCGATACTTATCTACACGTATACACGGTTAGTGCGTTAGCGGACGGTTCGTTTGTTTTAAGTTGGTCTTCTTTGGGGTTCGACCTCACCCCTGACCCCCCTAAAAAGAGAGGAGAGATAAAAAGAAGAGGGCTTTGGCCTCTTCTATCAACTTCTTTGGAATTAACAACTTTAAGGCGTTTTCTCAGCAGGAGTTAACTTGATTAGCCGTAACAAATATCCCAAAGTGTTCTTCGGCTGGTGGACGGTCCTGACGGCCGGCTTCCTGTCTCTCTGGGGGTCGGGTTACTATTTCTACGGAATATCAGCACTATTTAAGCCTATCGCTGCCGAGCTGGGCTTCAGCCGGGCAGGAACGTCCGTCGCCGCCAGTATCAGCAGCCTTGAAGGTAGCTTCGAGGCACCGCTTTCCGGGTGGATTGCCGACAAATTCGGTCCGAGGCTGATAGTCTTATTCGGGGTCTTTCTGATTGGTTTAAGCCTTGTTTCGATGTATTTTATTAATTCTCTCTGGGCGTACTATCTGGTCTGGGGTGTGATGTTAGGCACCGGGGCTAATTTTGGCGCCCGCCTGCCTTTAGATAAAGCCATATCCGACTGGTTCGTTAAAAAACGGGGACTGGCCCTCGGCATAAAATGGATGTTTGTCGGGCTCTCCGGTGTGCTCGTTTTACCTCTTGTTGCCTGGCTCATCACTCAGCAAGGCTGGCGGATGACCTGCGTTATCGGCGGGCTGGTGATGTGGGTCGTTGGCCTGCCCCTCGCCTGGTTTTTTGTAAAGCGGCACCGGCCGGAATATTACGGGCTTCTGCCTGATGGTGTGACGCCAGATGAAGCGGCCAAGGCCGACAAAATGATAGATAAAGGGGTCAAATACGCTACCGAGGTCGAAGAGACCGAGTTTACCCTCAGACAGGCGATGAGAACACCATCCTTTTGGCTGTTACCCGTCGCTTTCAGCTGCTACGGTCTGGTGGGACCGAGTCTTACCATCCACATGGTCCCTCTGCTCACCGATATGGGCATCGGCTCGGTAGCGGCGGCACAAATGTTTTCGCTTATGGTCTTGATTACTCTGCCCTTCCGCCCTCTGGGTGGATTTGTTGCTGACCGTGTCCGGAAACACCACCTGCGGTTTATACTGGGTAGCGGTTATCTCCTCCAATCAGCCGGCATTGCTTTCTTTGTCTTACACCAGACCATAGCCGGAGTCTGGGTCTTCTTCATCCTCTATGGTATCGGCATGGGTATCGCCTATGGCGTGGTGAACCCGCTGACGCCGCGTTACTTTGGCCGGAAGGCCTTCGGTTCCATCAGGGGTTTCCAGACTCTGTTTCATACACCGGCCGGAGTAATTGCCCCGGTTTATGTTGGCTGGGTATATGATACTACTGGAAGCTACCGAACGGCCTTCGCCGTGATGGCAGCGGTAATGGCCCTGGCGGCCATCATCATGCCCTTCGCCGCACCACCAAAAGCTCCAGCCCGCGTCACCGGTATCCATGATATTGTGTGATAGTTGAGTAATGTCGATAAATAAATGAAGGGCTTGACAGTACCGTATATCCGGATTAGAGGGTAAGCGTTCACATAGGATACCCACAAAATCTGAACAATTGGATGGGGGTGAGCAGATGAGGGGCACATTAAGATTCCGCTGTAATGGGTTTTAGTGCGCCCCTTTGTCATATCTTAGGGTAGTAGCGAAACAAAGATTTTAATGTTTGTTTTACGTCGACTGAGAAAAGGAAGAGAAAGTTGAAGGAACGCTTGAAAGACTTGGTAAGTATAAATCAAAAAAGACGGCCGATTTTTTATGGCTGGGTAATAGTTATAGTGTGCTTTGTCGCCGAGTTTGCTTCCGCTATAGGTGGGTCTTACGTCTTTGCGGTCTTCCTCAAACCAATGACCGCTGAGTTTGGTTGGACAAGGGCAACGATTGCAAGCGGTCTCAGCTTAAGCAGAATTTGCGGGGGCTTGGCTGGCCCAGTTATTGGTCCCTTTGTAGATAGAAAGCACGGGGCGAGGCTGCTTATGGTTGGAGGTGGCGTGATTTTCGGAGCAGGATTAATCGCCCTCGGGCACGTCCAGACTTTATGGCAGTATTATCTTGTCTTTTGCATTGTAGGTGCACTGGGGATGTCCGAAGCCGGCGGAGTTGTTTCAAATACGGTGGTGGCGAAGTGGTTCATACGGAGGAGAGGGAGAGCCGTTGCCTTCTCAATTGTTGGAATAAGCATCGGGGGAGCGGTTATGGCTATGGTGAGTGAGCGCCTTATTTCAACCTTAGGCTGGAGGAGCGCGTGGGAAGTTTTGGGACTCATCGTCTGGGTTGCTATCATCCCCCTTGCGGCATTATTCATGAAACGAAGTCCGGAGGACATGGGACTCAGACCCGATGGTGAAGAAACTGAACCTAAGAAAGCGTCAACGACACAGGCATTAGCCCTGGGCTTAGCAAGCAGTACTTTTCGAGGTGAGCAAGCTTGGACATTGAAGCAAGTGGTGAAGACAAATACCTTTTGGCTTATAGTCAGTGCCTTTACCGTTTCGGGAACAAGTCTCTCTGGAATTTTAATGCATCATGCTGCCTACGTAACGGACATGGGATTCTCTGCGACCACAGCTGCCGCTTTGGTGAGCACCATCGCTTTAGGGGCTGGACTGGGTAAGCCATTTTGGGGGCTTGTGTCAGAAAAGATACACGTGCGCTATTGTGCCATAGCTTCCTTTATTAGTACCGCTATGGCCATTGCCATCCTCATGGCTGCGAGAAATCTTCCCTTGCTTTTCTTTTCTTCGACGATTTATGGGCTGGCAATGGGGGGTTGGGTAGTTTTGGGGACACTTGTCTATGCGAACTACTTCGGGCGTAGGTATCTAGGAGCCATTCGGGGGTTAGTGTCACCGTTTACCCTCATTTCTATTGCAGGCGGCCCCATTCTTGCCGGACATATTTATGATGTTACGGGAAACTACCAAGTTTCATTCATGATAATCCTCACTTGTTGCCTAATTGGCGCCTCGTTGATGTTCTTCGCAAAGCCACCTAAGGCGCCAGACGCACTGGACACCTAAAAGTACATTTTGTTAGGAGGCTGGTTATCTTATTGACTTCAT
>JBDRLU010000062.1:0-36125 GCA_043812795.1 Chloroflexota bacterium | reverse complement strand
CATGCTGGCGGTCTAAAGGGCGGTAAAGTGCGTGCCAGCAAGCTAACGCCGGAGCAACGTAAAGAGATAGCTAAGAAAGCTGCTAAGAAGCGGTGGCAATCTAGAATTTGATAAGACCTCTCTCAAACAAGTGACTACCGTTTCCGGTAGAGGCATAGCTCACTTCTGCTAAGCGTCCTAGAATCCGATACAATTCTTGTCTGTCAGCCTTACTTTCCGATTGTTCGAAGTAGGCAGCGAGGTCTCGCGTAATCTTAGTCAATTGTTCAAAAACGAGTGATGATTTGATAGGTAAGACCACCCATCCGTTTGTAGCGGTGAGACCACTGACTTGAGCATGAACTTGAGCCGCGAGCACTTGTAAGAGAGAGAGGTCACGGTCCCAATCCCAGTTGAGTACACGCTGTGCTTCTCCGAACAAGACACTGAAATAGAACAGTTTCTTTGGTATCTCTTTCTCAAATGCCATTCTATCAGCAGCAAACCGATATTCCTTAGCAAGGCGTTCTCGGAATTCTTTACGCATGTGGTGACACCTCCGCATTGAATTTGTACTGGTCTGGCTCGGCAGCAGAAAGGAACTTCTCTATGTCCTTTACAGTTTCTGTGTTGGAAGTCACATTGAGGCTCTTACTTGCAGCTTGAGACTGTTCTTCGCTAAAACTAGGCGGCGCAATCATGTCAGGCACCAGATTGACCTCCCAATCAACTAGCGAACTAAATGGCACAAATCGTACCAATAGACCCACATCGAACACTTTTGCTAAATCTTTGAGGGTATTCAATGAGTAATTTCCATAGTTCGGGTTTTCCCACGAGGATACTAAGGGCTGCCTGATATGAAGCATCTCCGCAAGTTCAGATTGCTTCTTTCTCTGCCGGTTTCGAAGAGAACGAATTTGAAAAGCTATGCCAACGTTGACGTGCTCATCAATGAATTGTCTCCTGTATTCTGGGTCTTTTAGGCTTTCCCATATTTGTTCCCATTTAGATTTCATGCTCTCTCCCGTACTTTCCTATGTTCGTAATCATTTGGCTTACTCTTATCTTTGCACTTCCAGGTGTAATGTCTGTATGCCAACCTTTCCCGTCATGGTATCCCCAAGTTATCAATAGGATATTCCTGTTCTGTCTTTGCCCAATCAGGCGATATTCTTTCTTATTTATCTCAGCCCGTATTTCAAGAAACCCTTTCCAATCACCCGTTAGGTCATAAACATATGAAGGAGTCCATACTGAGCCCATAAAACCTGGCGGTGGAGAACCCTCTAGGTTATCTATGATTAAGTTGAATCGTGCTCTAGCTGACTTGCCATCGCCGTGTAGCCAGCCCTTTATGAGATTGGCTCCGTTCTGGTCAACATAGTCATAAAAAATATGCTCTTTATTCATCGTATAAGCTTTTTCTTATGTTGTCAAGTCCTAGATTGTGATATAATCATATAAGTTTTTTATTATATCCCTCTTGACAATGCTTAACCGACATGCTACAATACAATCAAGTTGGGAGGGGAGATTCACTATGAACAAGCTAAGTGTAGAACGGCAATCCCAAAGTGTCAAGGTACTATGTGAAGGTAACTCTATTCGTAGCACGGCGCGCATCACTGGCACGGCCATCAACACAGTGGTCACGCTACTGAAAGAGGTTGGGGAAGCCTGCCTAGACTATCAGGACAAAGCGATGCGTAATCTTACCTGCCAGAAGCTACAATGTGATGAAATCTGGAGCTTCGTTTATGCCAAAGCTAAGAACGTGCCGGAAGAACACAATGGCAAGTTCGGCTATGGCGATGTCTGGACATTCACGGCTATAGACGCAGATACAAAGCTAGTCCCCTCTTGGAAAGTTGGAACACGAGACGTTGATTGTGCCTATGATTTTATCGCAGACCTCAGAGATAGGCTTGCTAATAGAGTTCAACTGACTACCGATGGACACGGCATGTACTTGGAAGCAGTGGAACATGCTTTTGGTGCGGAGATAGACTTTGCTCAGTTAGTTAAACGATATGGTCAAGAACCTGAAGCTGAAAGGCGTTACAGTCCGGCTAAATGCTTAGGGGCTGATAAGCGTATCGTTCAAGGCAATCCTGATACCAGGCTGATTTCAACTAGCTTCGTGGAACGACAAAATCTTACGATGCGAATGTGCATGCGGAGATTTACCCGATTAACCAATGCTTTCTCTAAGAAGCTAGAGAACCACATTCTAGCTCTAGCTCTTTACTTCATGTATTACAACTTCGTTAAGACTCACAAGACGCTGGCTAATCCTTATCCTAGAACGCCAGCAATGGCAGCGGGGATAAGTGACCATATCTGGACTGTTGAAGAAATCGTGAAGCTACTAAGTTAGGGCTCTCTGCACATTGAAGCCTAGTCCTATAAGAAAGGACACAGCCTCATGCGCATCGTAATGGTCAGTATCTAATGGTTTCTGCGTAGCATATTGAGAAGCCACACTAATAACCCATTTTGGCGGATATTTATTCCCTTCGTAGTCCAACAACCATTGTTTTGACTTATGCTGCTGAGGTATGCCTTCGCCGTCAATTTTGCCAATGGCAAGAAAAACATGCTCTCTTTTTATCAGTTTTACTTGGGAAAAATCGCCTAGTGCCATGTTCTTTCCTCCCTCGCAAATGATAAGCTATTTTACCATACTGATATTTCAAAATGATACACTACCGAATACAAGGGGCTATTGACAAGCTATCTCGATAGTGATAAGATAATAATTTGTTCACAATGCCGCTCATAGTTTCTACTGTTAACTTTCAATTCCAACGTTAGCCAGCCTTTTTGCGCCTTTTTTACTTTGGACTAACCGTGCGAAAAACACAAAGTCGTTAAGTCATTGATTAAGGAGTAGGCCAATAAATGGTTTCCATTAAGTCCGATGGTTCCCGCAAATCGTACGCCACACTTCCACAAATCCTCGATGTACCCAACCTGATTGAAACCCAGTTAAACTCTTTCCGCTGGTTCCAGGAGGAGGGACTAAAACAATTACTCGAAGAAATATCGCCCATCAAAGACTTCACCGGCAACCGACTGGAGATTAGCTTCGTCAGCTATGAGTTCCGGTCTCCGCGCCACTCCGAACAGGAGTGCCGCCAGCGCGACCTGACATATTCGGCGCCGCTGTACGTTAAGGCGAGACTGCTCATCAAATCGACTGGTGAAATTAAGGAGCAAGACCTCTTTTTTGCCGATATTCTCCTGATGACCACGAAAGGCACGTTTATTACGGGTGGTGCGGAACGGGTGGTGGTCAGCCAGCTCCTCCGCTCTCCCGGTGTGTATTTTATCAGCGAGACCGACCCGGCCTCCGGCCGGAAATTATGCGGGGGCAAACTAATCCCCGACCACGGGGCCTGGCTGGAATTCGAAACCAGCACCTCCGACGTCCTTTCCGTCAAGATAAATGGTAAACGGAAAATTCCCATAACTACGCTGTTGCGTGCCATTGGTGTCGGCAGCGATGCCGAACTGCTCGGTCTCTTTCCCAAAGAAGACAATTCTCCCGAGCACCCGTACATCACGTCAACCATGGAGCGCGAGCCTCAAGTTAAAGATGAGACCGAAGCTTTAATCAGCATCTATCGCAAGCTGCGGCCCGGGGACCCCCCGACTAAAGAGAACGCCCGCCGACTGATAGACAACCTGTTCTTCAATTCATCACATTACGACCTGGGGCGGGTAGGACGCTACAAGCTCAATAAGCGTTTGGGACTCAACGTCAGCGAGAGCCAGCGGGCACTCACTAGAGACGACCTTATCGAGATAATCCGGCATATCGTTATGATTGATAACGGCCTTGATACGGCGGATGATATTGACCACCTCGGGAATCGGCGGGTGCGGACGGTAGGCGAACTGATACAAAATCAGTGCCGCATCGGCCTGGTCCGCCTGGAACGGGTAGCTAAGGAGCGCATGAGTACCATCCCGACCGAAGCCGCCACTCCCAGTGCCCTCATCAATATCCGCCCGGTAGTAGCCGCGATTAGAGAATTTTTCGGCAGTTCGCAGTTATCACAGTTTATGGACCAGACTAACCCCCTGGCCGAATTGACCCATAAGCGCCGTCTTTCTGCCATGGGCCCTCGCGGTTTATCCCGCGAGCGTGCCGGTTTTGAGGTCCGTGATGTCCATTTTTCCCATTACGGCCGGATTTGCCCCATCGAGACACCGGAAGGACCGAACATCGGTCTTATCGGCTCGCTGGCCACTTACAGCCAGGTAAACCAGTATGGCTTCATCGAAACGCCGTACCGGCGGGTCATTTCGGAAATAAGCGGCGGCTACAATAGAATTACCGGTAAAACTTGCCGCGAGACGGTGCTCGATAGTAAAGGCAATGAGATAGTGAAAGCCGGAGAGACTATCGATGAAAAACAGGTTAAGAAACTGTCCCAGCTCCGCCGCCGGTCGGTCAAGGTAGTACCTTTCGTCTCCGATGAAGTGGTCTATCTGTCCGCCGACGAAGAAGATAAATATACCATTGCTCAAGCCAACGCTCACCTGGACGAAAAGAGCCAGTTCGTTGATGAGAAGGTCGAAGCCAGGCTCGGCGGCAGCTATTTGCGCGAATCAGCGGAAAAGATGGAGCTGATGGATGTCTCGCCCAAACAAATATTTAGCGTGGCCACCTCGCTGATACCATTCCTTGAGCATGATGATGCTAACCGTGCCCTCATGGGCGCCAATATGCAGCGGCAGGCGGTACCGTTAATTTCGCCCAAAGCGCCTTTAGTCGCTACGGGGATGGAAAGTGAAGCCGCCAAACATAGCGGACAGGTACTTTTTGCCCAAAACGCGGGCACTGTCACTTCGGTTACCAGTTCACAAATTGAGATTGCGTGTGACGATGGCGTGAAGGACACGTATCCACTACAGAAGTTCATCCGCACCAACCAGGGCACCTGCATTAACCAGCGCCCCATCGTCACCAAGGGCGACCGTGTGGCAGCCGGCCAGGTGCTCGTGGATAGCTCATCCATGGAGCAAGGTGAATTAGCGCTGGGACAGAACGTGACTTGTGCTTTCATGAGCTGGGAAGGTTACAACTTCGAAGATGCCATCATCGTGAGCAAACGGCTTGTCGAGAATGACTCGTTCACCTCGATTCACATCGAGAAGCACGAAATCGAGGAACGAGATACGAAGCTGGGACCGGAAGAAATTACCCGGGACATACCGAACGTCGGTGAAGAAAGTCTACGGGAACTCGACGAAGAAGGCATCATCCGGATTGGGGCCGAGGTCAGCCCGGATGACATCCTGGTCGGCAAAATCACGCCCAAAGGCGAAACGGAGTTGTCCGCCGAAGAGAAATTATTGCGGGCCATTTTCGGTGAGAAAGCCCGGGAGGTGAAAGATACCTCTCTCCGCGTCCCGCATGGTGAATGGGGCAAGGTAATCAATGTCAGGGTTTTTACCGGAGACGACCTGCCGGCGGGAGTCAACCGGATGGTGCAGGTATGGGTCGCCCAGAAGCGAAGAGTCTCCGCCGGTGATAAGCTCGCAGGCAGACATGGTAATAAAGGAGTTGTCTCCATCATCGCCCCTGTCGAAGATATGCCTTTCCTGCCTGATGGCACCCCCGTTGATGTCATCTTGAACCCGGTAGGCGTTCCTTCCAGAATGAATATCGGCCAGGTGCTGGAAACTCATCTTGGCTGGGCGGCCAAACTACTGGGTTTTAAAGCCCTCACCCCCGTCTTCGACGGTGCTCGTGATATCGCTATCGAAGATGCTCTCGCCAGAGTCTGGCTTGCCCAGAAAGCCGGAGCGGTCAATCTTGACCCCGGGGAGCAAAACGGAGCCATGCAACTGGAAAAAGCCAAAGCCTGGGTTACCGACGCTGGCTATGACGCTGAGAAGGTATTCAGTGATGACTATCATGGTGAAGCGCGGGACGTTTGCCTCAGGCTCTGGCTCGAAGATATGGGCATAACCAGTCGAGACCTCAAGGCCCCAGAGTTAGCGAAGGTTGTGGACGAGGTCAGAGTCGAAAAGAATCTGCCTCCACCCACCATCGGTAAAGCCATTCTCCGTGACGGCCGTACCGGCGAGCCCTTCGACCAGCCGGTAACCGTCGGCACAATCTATATCATGAAGTTGAACCACCTGGTTGAGGATAAGGTACATGCCCGCTCGACCGGGCCTTACTCTCTGATTAGCCAGCAGCCATTGGGCGGCAAAGCCCAGTTTGGCGGTCAGCGCTTTGGCGAAATGGAGGTGTGGGCATTAGAGGCTTACGGCGCCGCCTACAATCTACAGGAAATTCTTACCATAAAATCCGACGATGTGGCCGGCCGGGCCAAAGCCTACGAAGCCATCGTCAAGGGCGAAGATATCGTTCAACCAGGCGTGCCAGAATCCTTCAAAGTCCTGGTGAAAGAACTGCAAAGCCTGGGTCTGGCTATTGAAGTGATTACCGAAGAGGAAGTAGCCCTGACGGCAGAGACGGCAAAAGTGCCCAAACTGGAACCCGGAATTACCGTTACCGATGATTCAGTCACAAGTGAGGGAGAGGAAAATGCTTGAAGTCAATGATTTTGATGCCATCCGGATTTCTTTAGCCTCCCCGGAGCAAATCAAAAGCTGGTCTTACGGTGAAGTAACCAAACCTGAGACCATTAACTATCGTACTCTGAAACCGGAAAGGGACGGACTTTTCTGCGAACGAATCTTTGGTCCAACCAAGGACTACGAATGCTTTTGCGGCAAATACAAGAGGATACGCTATAAGGGAGTCATCTGCGATAAATGCGGTGTTGAAGTGGCCCAGGCCAAGGTACGCCGGGAACGTATGGGACACATCGAGCTCGCCTGCCCGGTAAGCCACATCTGGTTTGCTAAAGGGATACCCAGCCGCATGGGACTGCTACTCGACCTGTCACCGAGAAACCTGGAGCGAGTCCTCTATTTTTCACACTACGTCATCACCAGTATTGACGAAACGGCCCGCCAGCGAGTAATTGAGCAACTGGAGGCCAGATACGCCCAGGAAATCGAGAAACGGCAAAAAGCGGTGGATAATAAGGTGGCTGAGACGCCAGAAGCATCCGTAGAAGAAGTAAACCAGCTTCAACGAAAAGGGACGGAGGAAAAGGAACAGTTCGAAGAGCAGCTTTTTGATGAGGTCGAAAAGCTTAAGGACCTCCGCGTACAGATGCTGCTCACCGAAACTCAGTACAACGAAATGGTTGACCGGTATGAGCCGTTTTTTGAGGCGGGGATGGGGGCTGAAGCCATTTACCAGCTCCTTAAATCCGTTAATTTGAATGAAATACGTAACCAGCTCGTCCTGGAAACTCGTTCCACTTCGGGGCAACGCCGCAAAAAAGCAAGCAAACAATTGCAGGTGGTGGAATCATTCCGGCACAGCGGCAGCAAACCCGAATGGATGATTCTAACTGTGCTACCGGTCCTACCGCCCGATTTACGGCCGATGGTCCAGCTCGACGGAGGGAAATTTGCCATCAGTGGCATTAATGACCTGTACCGACGGGTCATCAACCGCAACAACCGACTGCGCCACCTGATGGAAATAGGTGCCCCGGAAATCATCATCCGCAACGAAAAACGCATGCTTCAAGAGGCTGTGGACTCTCTTATCGATAACACCCGAAGGGGAGGGCAGGTAATCTCCACCTCAGGCCGACACAAGCTGAAGTCATTATCGGATATGCTACGCGGAAAACAGGGACGTTTCCGCCAGAACTTACTGGGAAAGCGTGTTGACTATAGTGGCCGTTCCGTCATCGTGGTCGGACCGGAACTACAGCTGCACCAGTGCGGCCTGCCCAGACGGATGGCCGTTGAACTATTTAAACCTTTTATTATGAACCGGCTGATTGGGCAAGGCTTCGCCCACAACATCAAGAGCGCCCGCCGGCTAGTGGAGAGAAATAAACCGGAAGTTTTTGCAGCACTCGAAGAAGTCATCAAGGACCGGCCGGTACTGCTCAACCGGGCACCTACTTTACACCGCCTTAGCATCCAGGCTTTCGAACCGGTACTTATTGACGGCAGTGCTCTCCAGCTCCACCCGCTAGTCTGCACCGCCTTTAATGCCGATTTTGACGGTGACCAGATGGCGGTACACGTTCCTCTCTCCCGAGCGGCAGTAAGAGAAGCAAGAGAGATGATGCTCAGTATCCATAACATGCTTTTGCCAAGTTCGGGCGAACCGATAGTAACACCTACGCTCGACATCGTCCTTGGCTGCTATTACATGACTACCATCCGGCCACAAGCCAAAGGGGAGGGCCTAATCTTCGGCAGCTTTGAAGAAGCCAAACTGGCTTACGACCTTGGTGTCATTGACCTAAGAGCCGAGATTGAAGTCAGAGACCAGAGGTTGAATGGAGAAAGGATTAAGACCAGTATCGGCCGTATTTTCCTGAACGAAATACTGCCGCCAGAAGTCAGCTTCTACAATAAAGTAATTGATAAGTCGGGGTTAAAGCGGGTTGTGATTGATTGCACTAAACTGCTCAATGACGAGCAAATGGCCAAACTCCTGGACGACCTCAAGCACCTCGGCTTCCGCTATGCCACCAAGTCGGGCACGACCATTGCCATGAGTGACATTGAGGTTCCGGCGGCCAAAGCCAAACTGATTGCCGACGCTGAGGGAAAGACAGCTACTGCCGAAGAGCAGTACCGCCGCGGCGTGATTACGGAGGACGAAAGGTATAATGCCGTCGTCGGTATCTGGTCGGAGACTACCGACAAGATTAAAGCCGCTGTCTCCCAGAGTCTCGACCGGTTTGGCGGCGTTTATATGATGGCCACCTCCGGGGCCAAGGGTAATATTTCTCAGATAACGCAGATGGCCGGCATTCGCGGTCTGATGACCAACCCTCTGGGTAAAATAATTGAGTTCCCCATCAAGGCAAGCTTCCGCGAAGGACTCAGCGTCCTCGAATATTTCATCTCGACACATGGTGCCCGCAAAGGGCTGGCGGATACCGCTCTGAGGACTTCAGAAAGTGGCTATCTTACCCGCCGTCTCATCGATGCCTCGCACGATGTCATTGTCCGTGACGAAGACTGCGGCACGGCCGATGGGATATGGATAACCGAACCATCGGAGAAAGAACTCCTACCGTCCCTTGTGGAAAGAGTAATCGGACGATACGCTGCGGCCAAAGTAGTCCATCCCAAAACGGGTGAGACCATTCTTGACCGCAATGAGGAATTTACGGAAGAAAAGACGGTCGAAATCGTAGCGGCAGGAATAAACACAGTGTATGTCAGGTCGCCGCTTAGCTGTCAATCAAAACATGGCATTTGCCAGCTCTGCTATGGACGCAATCTGGCGCGGGGCGGACTTGTTGACTTACATACGGCGGTGGGTATCGTCGCGGCCCAGAGTATTGGTGAACCGGGTACCCAGCTTACCCTACGCACTTTCCATACCGGCGGCGTCGTCGGCCTGGATATCACCAGCGGTCTACCGAGAGTAGAAGAGCTTTTCGAAGCCAGGCCACCGAAGAACCAGGCCACTATCTCCGAGATAGACGGTATCGCCGAAGTGATTCAGGACGAAGAAGGCGACAAAATTAAAATTAGCAGCTCAGAAGTTTTTCACGATGAATACTCGCTACCGCCAGGTTGGGAAGTGACTGTGGAGAATGGCCAGTGGGTTGATATCGGTGCTGAATTAGCTCATCCCGCCATTGCCGCCAAGCCCAAGAGGGCATCCCGGAAAAAGGCTGAAACCAAGTCTCAAGCGGTGGCCCCAACCGGAGAAACTCAGCCAATCGTCGCCGGTGTTTCCGGACAGGTAGCCATCGAAGACGGGCGTGTTTTGATAACTTATGAAGAGAAAGAGGAGCGTGAATATCTCGTGCCGGCTGCCACTCATATTCGTATCAAAACCGATGATGAGATAAAAGCCGGACAACAGCTTACTGACGGTTCGATTAATCCGCAAGATATTCTGCATATTTTGGGACGGGAAGCCGTCCAGCGCCACCTGGTAAACGAGGTGCAGAGGGTGTACCGCTCTCAGGGCGTGAACATCAACGATAAACATATCGAAATTATCGTCCACCAGATGCTGGCCAAAGTACGTATCGATTCCTCAGGTGACACCGAGCTGGTACCCGGCGAGTTGATTGACCGGTTCCAGTACGAGGATATCAACGCCGAGGTCCTAGCTGAAGGAGGAGAACCGGCCACAGCCCATACGGTACTATTGGGTATCACGAGAGTGGCATTGAGCACCAATAGCTGGCTGGCTGCCGCCTCCTTCCAGGAGACCAACAAAGTACTCACCGAAGCAGCCGTTAAAGGCGCTACCGATAGGCTGGTCGGATTGAAAGAAAACGTCATCATCGGCCGGCTTATCCCGGCACGTTCCCCCTTCTCCGAGGAAATACCAAAGCCGGAAATCAGCGGAACCCTTCAAGAGATTGAAACCATGCCCGACGGTGAAACTCTCCCACCGGGTGATAACCTGCTGCTCGGCGAGGAGGAAGCCAATCTGGTCACTGATGAAGAAGAGGAAGAAAATAGAGGGAAAGAAGGCGACGAGGAAGAATAGCCGGCTGAACCAACTGCCTAACTCCTTCGAGTAAACGGAACCAAAAGAGAGCTGCCTCAGAAAAAGACAGCTCTCTTTATTAGTAAAGATATTATTAGCCCCACCACGTTAGCTTGTAATCCAGGCTAACCACCTATTTCTCATCAATCTTATGCCGTGGCCACTTTACTAATGTCCGCTTCTGAGCGAGGCATAGTAAACATCAGGACCGCACCCACTGCCGTCGTGAAGGCCAACACCAGCCATATCGGGTCATAGGTACCGCGCGCATCATAGACCCAGCCAGCCAGCGGCGGGGTAATCACCGAACTAACTGTCACGAATATCTGCTGCAGGCCAAAAATACTGCCAAAATGCCTGGCACCAAAGTATTCTCTCACTATCGTCGCCCTGAGGGGGTTAGCCCCACCAAAACCAATGCCGAAGACAACAATAAACGCAACAGCCATCCAGAAAGAACTGTCCTTGATGCCGGCAAAGAAGAACAGACCGACAGCCATCATCGCAATAGAAATTGCGGTCAGGTACCGTTTCTGGAAAATATCCGCCAGCCACCCCCACATGAACCGGGCGGGAACACCCAGCAGCAGGAACACCATGGTAACCATGGCGGCTTCAGCCCGGCTCAGACCTACCGTGGGACTGGACAGGTAAGGTACAATATGCAGCGTCAGAGCGCCGACACAAGCCCAGTGGAACATCTCAGCGAACCCCATTTGCCAGAAGGCCCTCATTTTCATCGCCTCTTTAACGCTCGGATTAAAGTCTATGGTCCGGATTTTGGGTAAGTCACCCGTTCCAGCCATCGACTCCGGTTTGGCACCATCGGGAAGCAAGCCGTAGTCCTCCGGTTTATCTCGATAGACGAAAGCGAGCGGAATGCCGACTACCCCCACCAGAGCAGCGACCAGGACTATCGCCGTACGCCAGCCATAAGCATCGATGAGAAATACCAGTACCGGCACTACGTAGCCACCGAGACCGATACCCATGGCAACAATGCCGTTGACTTTACCGATGTTTTTCTTGAACCACCGGGCGATGGTGGCTGTCGGGGCCATGTGCGAGGCAAGAGAGCCACCCGCAGCTGCCACTACAAAACTGGTGTAGAACATGGCCAGGTTTCTGGTCTGGCTCAAGATAATATAACCTATCACCTCGATAATGATGCCAATCAATATCAACCACTTGGCCGGGTAGCGGTCAACCGCTCTGCCGAAAAACGGCCCTAGTACGCCGTGCTCCATACTACGTAAAGACATCGCTAGCGAAATCTGGGCATAGCTCCAGCCGAAGGAAGCGGCGATAGGGGATACCAGCGTCGTCAGTCCCTTGGACACGACGCCAACGACGAAGATATTCTCCACCACAAAAGCGGCGACGATATACCATCCGTAGAAGACCCTGGTCCTGGCCTTGGTGATGAGAGACGATGGGGAAAGATTCCTTACTTTCACGTTTTAATCACTTTCGGTGGATTGGCTCTATTTCGTCTTCACAGGCGTGAAGATGACCACACCTCGCCACTACCTATTATGAAAACAATAGTTAATAATATTGCCCCACCTTCAGATTTGTCAATGTAACTTGGAATCGTATTTTACTCATTCTTGGTGAAGAGAGTGTTTCCGCTCGAGCTCTCTTTTCCCTCGCTTCCTTCAGCGGGGACGTGTTATAATGCATTAAGATTTGACCAGGCTGCGCCTTAAGTTGACATAATACAAGAACCACTGCCCGCAGGAACGCAGCGAAGAGAGGAGGATACTAACATGGAATGGGGAATGTCCAACCGGTTAGCCCAACTGATTCAAGCTGATGGGCACGCTCTTTTTCTGCCCATCGACCATGGCTACTTTCAAGGGCCGACCCGAAAACTGGAGGAGCCGGGCAAAACAATCGAGCCGCTTTTACCTTACTGCGACGGCCTTTTCGTCACCCGCGGCGTACTCCGTGCCTGCGTTGCGCCCAATCACACCAAACCGATTATCCTCCGCGTCTCCGGCGGCACCAGCATGGTGGGTAAAGACCTGGCCAATGAAGGTATTACCACTTCCATGGAAGAGACCCTCCGCCTCAATGCCTCGGCCGTAGGTATCTCCGTCTTTATCGGCACCGACTATGAAAAAGAGTCGCTCCTGAACCTATCGGCACTGGTCAACGAAGGCGAACGATATGGTGTACCGGTGATGGCCGTCACCGCTGTCGGTAAGGAACTGGAAAAGCGGGATGCCCGCTATCTGGGACTGGCCTGCCGTATCGCCGCCGAACTGGGAGCACGCGTGGTCAAGACTTACTGGTGCGAAAATTTCGACAAAGTAACGACCGGCTGCCCGGTACCGGTGGTGATGGCCGGGGGCCCGCAGGTCGATACCGAACGCCAGGTATTCGATTTCGTCCATGACGGCATGCAGAAGGGGGCTATCGGCGTTAACCTGGGCCGCAATATCTGGCAGAACGATTTCCCGGTAGCCATGATCCGGGCCATCCGGGCCATCATCCATGAGAATGCCACTCCCGAAGAAGCCCAGGACATTTTCGAGAGCGTAAAGAGCCGCAAACGCAAATAAGCAGGATGGGGAAGTGACTGCAGCGTTAATTGCTCTGGCAATAATCGGGTTAGTACTGCTGGTAGTTTTGATATTCATGGTCCTACGCATCAAGGTGTTACAGACCAGAGATATTGAAATGGCCGTATCGAGCAGTTGGCGGGAACTCGGTCTCGACCGCACGCTGGGCGCCGTCGAAACACACGCCCGGGATATCAAGGAAAGTTACCGCTCTTTCGAACAAATGTTGCGGGTACCCAAGGAAAGAGGTGCCCTGGGCGAACTCTCCCTGGAAACAATGCTTGCCGACCAGCTACCTGCCGATATGTTCGGTATTCGGGAAAGAGTCCTCGACGGCAAAACGCCCGATGCCAATATCAAATCAACCGTCGGTCTTATCTGCATCGACTCGAAATTCCCGCTCGTCAACTATAGTAAAATGGTGGAAACGGACAACACCAATGAAAAAGAGGCCGCCAGCAAGGACTTCGTCAGGGACGTCCGCAATCACCTCGATAAGATATGTGAAGACTACGTCTGCCCGGAAAAAGGGTCGGCGGAATTTGCCTTCGCCTACATCCCCTCGGAAGCGGTCTATTACTTTCTGGTCAACGATGCCTTCGAAACGATGCGTAACTATGCCAAGCGGGGAGTCCAGGTAGTGTCTCCGCTGACCTTTGCCCACAAAATCGAGCTTATCAAGGCCGGCGTCCATGCCAAAAAACTCTCCGAAGATGCCGAAAAAGTAAAACAGCAACTAACCACCGTGGCTAAAGGTTTCGATACTATCGACCGGGAATGGCATACTTTCTACGAGACACATTTCAACAATGCCGTCAAGAAAGCCGTTAACGTGGACGAGGCCTATAAAAAACTGAGAGACGAGTTCAACCGTATCTCGAAACTACCGGGAGAATAACGGAGACAATATGCCTCAAGCGACAAAGAGCGGGAAAATGCGGGTGGCCGTCTGGTACAACAACCGGGACGTGCGGGTCGAGGAAAGACCCGTCCCTAAGATCGGGCCCGGTGAGTTGCTCATGCGTGTCGAAGCTAGCGGTATTTGCGGCAGCGACGTCATGGAATGGTACCGCCTCGACCGGGCGCCTCTCGTCCTCGGCCATGAGGTAGCGGGCGAAATTGTCACTGTTGGGGACGAGGTTAAAAACTATAAGGAAGGCGACCGTATCGCCGTCGCCCACCACGTCCCCTGTAATACCTGTCATTATTGCCGAAGCGGGCATCCGACCGCCTGTGATACGCTACGCCGCACCAATTTCGACCCGGGTGGCTTTGCCGAATACTTGCGACTGCCGGCCATTAACGTTGACCGCGGCGTTTTTCGGCTGCCCAATGAAATGTCTTTTGAAGACGCAACCTTTATCGAACCACTGGCCTGTGTTTTCCGCGGGCTGAGGCGGACACAGCTGCAACCCGGTCAGAGCGTGTTAGTTATCGGCAGCGGTATTGCCGGACTGCTCATGCTGCACCTCGCCGGTGCTCTGGGGGCCGGCCGCATCATCGCTACCGATATCAGCGACTACCGTCTGCAAGCAGCGAAACGTTTTGGGGCGGAAGTTACTTTCCCGGCTAACGAATATTCGCCCGACCAACTGCGTCAGATAAACGGAGGACGCCTGGCTGATTTAGTCATCGTCTGTACCGGCGCTACCACTGCCATGCAGCAAGCATTACAGTCGGTGGAGCGGGGCGGCACCGTTCTTTTCTTCGCTCCCACCGGCCCCGGCATCAACATTCCCATCTCGATAAACGAGCTTTTCTGGCGAAATGATATTACGTTGACCACTTCCTACGCCGGCAGTCCGGCAGACTACGCTACGGCCATGGAACTGATACGAACCCACCGCGTACAGGTCCGTGATATGATTACGCACCGGCTCGGGCTGGCCGAAACCGGCCTGGGCTTCCAGTTGGTGGCCGAAGCACAAAATTCCATCAAGGTAATTATCGAGCCGCAGAAGTAAGGAGGCAAAACATCAGTCCGCGCATTATCTCCAGCAAAGCCGGCCCGGAAGACGCTCCGCTCGATGTCAGCCTGCGACCGCGTTGCCTCGACGATTTCATCGGGCAGAGCAAGGTCAAGGAAAATCTGAAAATAGCTATTGCCGCCGCCAAAGGCAGGGGAGAACCATTAGACCATGTTCTGCTTTACGGCCCGCCCGGCCTGGGTAAGACCACGCTGGCCTATATCCTGGCCGCCGAAATGCAGGTCAGTCTCAGGATTACATCCGGACCGGCCATCGAACGCAGCGGTGACTTGGCGGCTGTCCTGACCAACCTCCACAGCCAGGACATCCTCTTCATCGATGAAATCCACCGTCTCAACCGGGCGGTGGAAGAAGTTCTCTATCCGGCCATGGAAGATTACGCTCTGGACCTCGTTATCGGCAAGGGCCCTGGAGCAAAAAGCCTGCGGCTTAAGCTACCCGCCTTTACCCTGGTAGGTGCCACCACCCGTTTTGCTTTACTCAGCCCGCCGCTCCGCGACCGGTTCGGGGCGGTTTACCGCCTCGATTTCTACGACCAGGCATCCATCGAGACCATCCTCAAACGTTCCGCCAGCATTCTGGAAGTGAAAGCTGAAGCCGGTGGTCTTGAAGAGATTGCCCGCCGCGCCCGTGGCACCCCCCGTGTCGCCAACCGCCTGCTCAAACGGGTCAGAGACTTTGCCCAGGTAAAAGCCGACGGAATCGTCACGAAAGAAGTATCTATCGAAGCCTTGGCGACACTCGAAGTCGACCCGCTCGGGCTGGATGAAGTCGACCATAAAGTAATACGTACCATTATTGAGAAGTTCAACGGCGGGCCGGTCGGTTTAGAGACCATCGCCGCTTCTATCAGTGAAGAAGCTGATACCATCATGGACGTCTATGAGCCTTATTTGCTGCAACTCGGCTTTCTGGAACGTACGCCACGCGGACGCGTCGCTACCCGCCTCGCCTACCAGCATCTTGGTATTCCTTATAACAAAGACAAACCGCCGCAGCCTGGTTTGTGGCAGCAATAGTGTAGAGCAATCCAATGAGTAAACAAGATATAAATTTGACTGCCTACTGTGGTCTATATTGTGGTGATTGCATTCGTTACAAGAGCAAGGCAACTGATTTAGCCAGAAATTTAAGAGACGAGCTTCAAAGAACGGAGTTTGCAAAATACGCAGAGGTAAAAAGCAGTTCGCTTAATGCAGAAAAGCAATTGAAACAATACGGAGAGTTTCTTGGAGTTTTAGATGCTATTATAAAGTTACAATGCAAAGAGCCCTGTCGAGTTATAGGGGGGTGTCCAACCTTCTCCTGCAGAATTGTCGATTGTTGCAAAAAGAAAAGATTTGAAGGTTGCTGGCAGTGTGTTGAGTTTGAAGACTGTAATGAGTTTGAATCCTTGAAACCGTTTCATAGTGATACACCCAAGAAGAACCTACGAAAGATTAAAGAGTTGGGATTAGAAGGTTGGGCTAAACACCGAAACAAGTTCTATATCTGGCAATAGCGCTAAGATGGATGGTGTTTAACCTAAATCTTGCACTTGCCTCATCATAGGGAAAGAAGTTCACTCTGAAAGGCTCTCCCTGACGGGATTAGGGGGATAGGGTATTAAAAATTAGAGACCGAAACAATAAAGGCAGGGGGAAGCCTAAGGCTTCCCCCCTTTTTCATACCTCTTTTGTAAGTCAGATTAGCGGAACATCATTCCCTGCATGCCACCCAGCATGTGCCGGCCCGCGAAACGACTTTCAAAACGATGAGCGAACGGACCAGCACCGAGGTCGGACGGGCACTCGGCCCACCATCCCTCAAACTGGTCGGCCTGGTCCTGTGTCAAACGGCCGTTAGTCACGGCTTTATCAAGCATGGCACTCAGCCGAGCATCGCTAATTTCCTGTCGGGCTTGCTTGAAGGCATTGGTCAGCTCTTCCTCAGAGATATTCAGAATCGTGGCTACCTTCGCCAGAAGCTCCTGGGAGCCGGCCTGTAACCTCAGCCCACCCATTTGCCGACCGGCTCTACCCATGGGGCCGAAACCGAACGGCATCGAGCCTGAATTTAAAGCCTCGGGACGTTGCGACCACCACGTTGAAATCTCATCAGCCTGTGCCTGAGTCAAACTGCCGTTGGCCACCGCATTCTCGAGGGCCGTGGTGATATTTTCGTCCCTTACCTCTTGCCGGGCTTGCTTGATAGCGTCAGTTAGCTGCGTCTCAGAGATACCCAGAATTCCGGCGACTTCCGTCAGAGTGGTGTTGGCACCAGCCACTACAGCCGGCGGTGTTGTTGGCTCATCCTGAGCCATAACAGCCACCGTACCACCAGCCAGCAGAAGAACCGCCGCCAGGACCCCGACTAGAATTTTTAACTTTTTCGACATTGCCTTTCCCTCCAGTTATTTATTGCACAATGGCATAAACGACCTGTACGTTCAGGGTAACATCTGTTTCACCAGGGCTTATCGGTGTATCAGCCGCTGGTGCCGCTAGCTCCAGTCCGCGCGCTGGGTAGATTATGGGCGGCGACTGAAGGTTCTCTGAGATGTAGGTCGGTTTACCGAGGGTAACGCTGGCCAGCCTGGCTAGTTGAGTTGCTTTCGTCTTGGCATCATCCATGGCTTTCTGCCGTGCTTCTTCGTAGTAGTTCGACGGGTCATCTACCGAGAAACTAATGCTGTTGACCCGGGTGAGGTCGCCTCCAGCCACAGCCACCGCATCGATGATTAAACCAGCCTTGCTGACGTCTCTTATTTTAGCCATCACAGTATTGGTAACTCGATAGCCGATCACTACTTCTTGCTGGTTCTTATCATCCCACCTGGTCACTTTCTGGATACTGAAGTACTGAGTCCGAATATCTTTCCTGGCTACTCCCTGCTCGGTCAGAGCGGCCATCACTTTATTCATTGCCGCCGCCGCATCATCCTGTGCCTGAGCTACGCTGGCGGCCTGGGTCTCGATACCGA
This sequence comes from Chloroflexota bacterium, assembly GCA_043812795.1. Lineage (GTDB taxonomy): Bacteria > Chloroflexota > Dehalococcoidia > Dehalococcoidales > UBA2162 > JBDRLU01. The sequence continues at coordinate 18,038 of JBDRLU010000062.1, read as the reverse complement.
GTTGCAGGTTAGCCACATCTGGAACCACGGTCACCTTACCTTCTCCGGTGACCCATATTCCTTCCTGCTGGCTGCTGAAGTTGACGCCTTTGATTTCTCCCAGGACTTTGGGGCTGGCTGAAGTACATCCAACCAGCACTACCGCAACTAAGAGCAGGGCTATGCTGACTGGCAATAACCAATTCTTCCAGTTCATGCTCTTCACCTCCTTCAAAAACCTCTTTCTATTAAATTAATAACGAAAAAAAGGACAAATGGTTAGGTTGAAATAGAAAACATGATAGAAGGGACAACAGATGACCTTACTGGCCTAAAGACTCGAGGACTTGCTGATAACCCGCCTCGGAAATGGCGATGGCCCGTAATAGTGCTGGTATGGCTGACGGCGGTACTGTTTGCAGTAAAGCACGGAGACGGGCCGGCTCATCCATGAGGGCCTGCCCCATCATTGTCCTGAATCTTGCCCGCTGACCGTCTGGCATAGCGGACATACCGCCATCTTTCATCCTTCCATTTGGCGACGGCGCCGTTAATGATGGAGCCGGTTCCGGGGCTGTTTCGACACTCGGGACCTGAGCAGTAGCCAAAGGCATCTGAACCGAGGCCAGACTGGCCATTCTGGCCAAACAAGCATCAAGACGTTGGGCCGTGCGCTCAATTTGTTCTACTTTACCTTCACGAGCCATGTGGATTATTTCAGTTACCCTTCTATCGGAGAAGCGGGCATAAAGCTCAGCCTTACCTAAAGCGCTGAAAGTGAACGTTAGCCGCACCTGTTCTGTCGCCAGCTTCACCGGATAAAGCAGCTGGTCGGGCATACTGCTATTGGCCGCAACCCCGGTGCTGCTCACCAGCAGAAGCACAAGGCCGATAGCAATCGCCGTTGCCCAGCGCGGCTGCCAGCTAAAGCGACGGCTTCGCTGGCGCTCCCGTTCCGCCAGTATCGAATGCAGCTGGTACCGTGCCCTTTCTCTGAACTCGGCGCGAGGCTGGAGAGCGGAGGCCCCCTGTACCGCCAGTGCCGTCTCGAGTAATGGCCGCAAATTATCCGACTGCTCAGGGAAGCGACTAAGACATTGCTCCAACGTTTCGCCGTTAACCAGCATCCGTTCAAGACATTCGTTTAAAATATCATCAAATTCACTGGACTGTTTCATTTTCTTCCACCACTAATATCTTGCGTAGAGCCACGATAGCGCTGTGCTGTAAAGCTTTGACCGCACCTTCGCTCCGGCCCACGGTCCGGGCAACTTCACCCACAGACAGACCACTGGTGAAACGCAGGGAAATAACTTCCCGCTGCGCCTCGGTTAACTGTTTCGTGGCCGATAGAAGCCGCTTGATATCAACGTTACGCTCTGCACTTCGCTCCGGGCTGATGGCATCGTCTCTTACCTCAACCGTATCGATAGGCACCGACCCGGTACTCCGGCTTTTCTTTCTCAAATAATCGACCACCTGATTGTGAGCGATGCGGTAAAGCCAGGCCGAGAAGGAGACACCCCTCAGCTTGTAAGAACCGATTGCCTTGAGAGCGTTAAGAAAGACCTGTTGCGTCATATCTTCCGCCTCTACCCTATCGCTTATCCGCAAAGCGATGTAGCGATAAATCTTATCGAAGTACTCTTCGTATAGCCGGGTAAAAGCCTCTTGGTCCCCATTTTTGGCTTGTTGGACAAGGCTTTCTTCTTCTTGCACTTTTACCTCTTTGAACCAAGGCTATTTTGCCTGGCTCACCTTGTCCATATAGTATAACGAAGCAAACAGTAAAAAGATAGCGAAAGATATGCTACAATTAGATTTCAAGAAGGAGACAATTGCGCTATTACGTCCGGCCGATGAGCGAGTCCGATATCGCTCAGGTCAATGATATCGAACGGGAAGCCTTTCCGACCCAGTGGCCCTCACCCAACTACCAGCGTGAGCTTCGTAATCAGGTAGGCCATTACCTGGTCGCCTGTGACGGAGAGAAACCCATCGAGGTGACCGTAGTACCACCTCCTCCGGCACCAAAGGGACTGGCCAGATTAGGGGCTGGTCTGAGGGCGCTATTTGGCAGCAACCATTCCCACGAAGATAAACTGTCTCCACCCGGCCTGCACTATATCGTCGGCATGGTCGGCTTCTGGATTATGGTTGACGAAGCCCATATCACCACGATTGCAGTCCGGGAAAAATATCGCCGGCAGGGAATCGGCGAGCTTTTGCTTATGTCCGCCATCGACCTTGCCCTCGAACTCGAAGCCAGGGAAGTTACTCTCGAAGTCCGCATTTCCAATACCGGCGCCCAGGACCTCTACACCAAATACGGCTTCAACCAGACCGGAGTGCGCCGGGGCTACTATACCGATAATCGGGAAGACGCTCTGGTGATGACCACAGAGAAGATTAGCTCCGCCACTTTCCAGACCAAGTTCCGGCAATTGAAGCAGGCTTATTATCAAAAAGAACGGGACTTACCGGTATCGACTGGTTAAGACCACGCTGTTTTTCCAGATGACTAACGCTTTCTTCCCCCGAACAGACTTTCCGACAGGGTAGGATAATCTATTGGAGGCGGCCCTTTGGGCTTAACCTTAGCCAGCAGCCATTCTTCAAGACCTTTTTCGCTCTCCAAGAGCTTCTCTTTCAACTTTTTCTGGTCAATTCCAGCCGTCTGGCCCGACCAAGATTGTCCGGCGGTTAACTGGCGGTTAAAATCATCGGCCAGTGCAAAGGCTTCGTTAAGAGCATCCTGTAACGGTTGAGGAAGAAACTGGAGTCTGCTCTTGTCCCGCTTCCAGTTCGCTGTCATCAATTCTTTGGCTGGGTGCTGTAGCCGGAGAGCATCGAGAAGTTTCAGGTTAAATTTCACGTCGGATAGTACGTTAAGCACAATTTCCTGGGTAGTTTTTTGCGACGGCGAGGTGCGCCTTCTGCGAAAAACGAATTGATAAATGAGCAGCGCCGCCAGCAGGATAATGAGCAGCGGTAATCTTTCTGCAATCGCGCTAAAATCCATTACTCACTCCCAAGCACAGTCTAGTTTCATTAAAACATACCGCCCAACCGATGTCTAATCTTCGAGAAGCGGTATTCGCCAGACTTTACGCTTCAGAAGCTAACTTACCGGCGCTAGCCCAGTTGTGCTTGGGATTGTCTTTGATAATAATGTGTACCTGGTCGGCGGCAATACCCATGTCCATCATTACCGAAGTAATGCCACTGGCGAGCTGTTTTTTCTGGGCCACGGTACGGCCTTCCCACATTTCCACGATAACGACCGGCATAGTACCCTCCTGCTATCTCATTCATTCAAGAACCTTAATGAGTGCTTATCTTAATGACGGCAAGGTACGATGTCAAACGGGTCAAAAATGCTATAATTACGAGGGTAATCTTGCGACCTTGGGAGACCGCCAATGGGAAAGGAGGAATTATGAAAGTTCAAAAATGCCGTCAGTTTTCGGTCTTTCTGGAAAACAGAGTCGGAGCGTTAGCCGAGCTTTGCAAGCTAATCTCCGACCGTTCCATCAATCTTCTCGCCATCTGTGCCGTCGATACCGTTGAAGAGGCCGTTCTTCGCATCGTCGCTGAAGACGAAGCCGGTACCCTGAAAGCCTTGAAAAAGGCCGGTTTTCACGTCATGGAGACCGAGGTCTTTCTGGTCGAGCTGGACAATGTTCCGGGCGCGACCGGAAGAATGGCCACCTGGCTGGCTGAGGCTGGAGTCAATATCGACTATATCTACGCATCAGCCCATCCCACCGGAGAAAAGGCCTATCTTGTTCTCCGGACTCATCAGGTAGCTGAAGCAGAGAAAGTCCTTAAAGGGAGGAGGTAGAATAGCCGTGGTTGATTGGAAAGTCGAAAGACAGAGCCTTAAAGAGCTGATAACCAAACGTGACGGGCGCATCCTCGTCGGTATCGGCGTGGCCAATGGAGCCGAAGCCCGCCAGCTTCACCACACGATTTATGAGCTTTACGACCAGAATGCTATTCCGGACTTTATCGGAGGCTTCGTCACCTTCGTTTCCGGCTATCTCTGTGCGGCCGCTCACGGCCTGCCGGATATGGGTTATATCTTGCGCGGAGAAATCGTCCACCAGACCGATATTATCGAACAGGCGACTTGGCTGGCGGCTCTCGATACCGGAAAACCCGCCTTTCCCATCGGCGTGGATATCGATACTGGCTACGGTAATGAACCTTCATCCGTCATTCTGACCTGCCGTCAGGTGCACAAGCAGGGAGCCCAGTACGTCCAGATTGAAGACCAATTTGCCATTAACAAAAGCTGCGGACACATGGACGGCCCTACCGGAGAAGGTAAGCTGCCGGTCTCCGCTGAGGAGATGATTGAGACAAGGCTCAAACCGGCAGTCAGCTACGCACAGAGTCAGAGAGATTTGATGGTAATGGCACGGACGGACGCAATCGCCTCGCTGGGGATTGACGAAGCTATTCGCCGGGCAAATCTTTATGCTGAAGCCGGAGCCGAACTCATCTTTATCGAAGCCCCCGAAAATGACAAACAACTGGCCCGGGCCGCGGCAGCTTTCGAGCATTCCCCGGTCTTATCCCTGGCCAATATGATTGAAGGCAGCCCGAAGACTCCTTATAAAAGCCCCCGGGAACTCCACGAGATGGGGTTCGGGATGGCCCTTTATTGTATCGGCCCCCTCCTTGCCGGGCGGGCTGCCCAGAGACGCTACTTCGGTATCGTCGGCCAGGGAGAGTCCGTGATGGCCGGCGCCGACCTGCGCCCGGAAAGATGGTTCGAAGGTTTTAATGAAGTGATTGGCCGGCAGCAGACCGAAACCTGGAACCGCTTTTTTCACGGCATAGCCTGACCATGCCTCTGTGCTATAATGGTGAGACGCATTTGGAGCCTTTCCAGTGTCAATCCAAACAGAGGAGTAAATCAGCATGCTAGCCTCGGGCAGGATAAAGTGGCATGAGAGTGCCGATGTCGTCGTTGTCGGACTGGGTGCTGCCGGTGCTGTTGCCGCTATTACCACCCACGATGCGGGAGCGCAGGTACTGGTACTGGAAAAACAGCCCGCCGCCAGCCATGTTACCACCAGCCACATGTCGGCGGGAGTTTTTATTTCGCCCAACAATGTTGCCGAGGCGGCCACTTACATGGAGCATCTGGCCAAGACCAGCGGCGGGCCACCGTGGACGGATAATGAAACGAACCTGGCCTGGGCGAAATACGCCTCGGAGAACGTGCAATGGCTGGAAAAGCTGGGGGCCAGGGTCAAGCTGAGTAACCGGGGCGGTGAGCACAACCTGCCGGGGCAGCAGAGCATCGAGGTATATACTTTTCCCGGCGTCGGCCACGGCTTGATGCGGTTTCTCAAGCAGCAGGTCGAGTCCCGTCACATCACCGTCCGCTACGAGACCCCGGCCCGTCGTTTGCTGACTAATACCCGTGGCGAAGTAATCGGCGTCAGAGCGGAAAGTGACGGTAAAGAAATCAACGTCAAAGCTACCCGGGGCGTCATCATGGCCCCCGGCGGCTTTGAATTCAACGAGGAGATGAAGCTGAACTACCTCAGGGTCTATCCCAGCTACTTCGTCGGTTCTCCAGCCAACACCGGCGACGGCTACCGCATGGTGGAGGAGGTCGGGGGTACCTTTTGGCACATGAACTGCTGCTCGGCAAGCTGGGTCATCAAGACACCCGATTCGCCCATCGGCCTCGGGCTCAATTTCCGCGGCAGCCACGGCCTGGAACAATGGCGACGCCATGCCGTCACCGGCAACCCCTGCGGCTATGTCATCGTCGATAAATACGGCAAGAGATACACCAGCGAAGAACACAAACGCCACACGCTTTATTATGAACTGGCCCTTTTTGACAGCCATAAACTGGAGTATCCGCGCGTACCCAGCTACTGGATTTTCGACCGGAAGCGGTTCGACGCTTCACCACTGCCCCTCCCCTTCGATGGCGCCATGCTTTATAATCTTATTCCCTGGAGCAATAATAACCGGGCCGAACTGGAAAAAGGCTGGATTATTCAGGGGAATACGATTGAAGAGCTGGCGGGCAAGATTAAACTGGACCCACCGGCGCTCAAGAAAACAGTCGCCGACTATAACTCATACTGCGAACGCAAGGAAGACCCCGAATTTCACCGGCCGGCCCGCCACCTGGTGCCGCTGACGAACCCACCCTTCTACGCTGTTACCCTCTGGCCGGGCGGCCCTAATACCCAGGGCGGCCCGCGGCGCAACGGTAAGGCCCAGGTTATGAATGCCGATGGCCAGCCGATACCGAGGCTTTATGCCGCCGGGGAGTTCGGCTCGGTATATGGGCTGCTTTATCCTGCCGGTGGCGGGAATATCGCCGAGTGCATCGCTTTCGGGCGTATCGCCGGGGAGAATGCGGCTAAAGAGAAACGAATTTCTTGACGGAAAGCCGTCACGCGTTATTACTTCGAAAATAGTGCTGAAAATAGCTAGGTTTCATTAAAGAATGCCCATCCCCCTTCTCTTAAAATTTCTTCCCCTTCTCCTAGTAGGAGAAGGGGATAGGGGATGAGGTGCAGATAACAATCATGGTGTCATTTAGCCTTTTCTGAAACGACAGTGAGATATTTAAGGAGTTGTCAGAAGAGGGCTTCGCCCTCTTATATTTAATTCCCCTCGCCTTTTAGGAGAGGGGTCAGGGGTGAGGTCGGGCTTTACAAGTGTACCAACCAAAAACAACTCTTCAACCGTTTCGAGACTCGTGACAGTAGCGTTACTTTGAAGTAAGATAAGCGTAAAAAGAACGGCTACTTTGGAGGGCAAGAAAGATGTCCACGCTGCTTCTCGGGAAAAGTCAGGTAAAAGACCTCCTCCAGATGTCCGCCGTTATCGAAGCCGTCGAGAATGCTTTCGGAGATTTAGCCAATGGACAGGCGGCCATGCCGGCGGCACTACCGGGAGCGGTGGGAGTGAAGTGGGTCAGCGTCTATACGCAAAACCTGTCTTACGGTTTACCTACCGTCATCGGTACGCTGATTTATAACGACCCTGAGACGGGTTATCCGCTGGCCATCATGGACGCGACCGAACTGACCGCATTCCGTACGGGCGCCACCGCCGCTATAGCCTCCAAATACTTAGCCCGCAAAGATTCGCATACGCTGGGACTTATCGGCGCCGGACGCCAGTCTTACACCCAGATCCTCGCCCATGCCGAGCTATATGACATAACACTGGTCAAAGTCTTCGATGTCAACGCGGCCGCCACCGAGCGACTGATTAAGTCCTTTCCGCAATACCCTGTGCAAGCAGTCACGGTGGAAGAAGCTGCCGCCTCCGACATCGTCTGCACGGTCACGCCTGCCCGCGAACCGGTACTCAAAAGGGAACACGTTTTGCCCGGGACTCATATCAACGCCGTCGGGGCCGACGCCGAAGGTAAAGAAGAGCTTGAGCCGTCAATCTTGAAAGAGGCCATGGTGATAGTGGACGATATTAGACAGGCCAGCCTGGCCGGTGAAATCAATGTCCCCATCAGTAAAGGACTTTACCGCCCAGAGGAAGTCTATGCCACACTGGGCGATATAATTATCGCTAAGAAACCGGGGAGAAAAGACAATAAGGCAATAACCATTTTCGACGCTACCGGCGTGGCCATCGAGGATATTGCCGTCGCTCGGCTCCTTTATGAGCAGGCGAAAAAGAAAGGTGGATACCAGACAGTAGAATTGGTGTGAGAGGGAGGTGGAAATGAAGTCGATATGGATTACCTACGCATGGGAAGATAACAAAAATAAGGACGTAGATTTTGCCGCTCAGGAATTAATGAGTGCTGGTTTAGATGTCAAATTAGACCGATGGAATCTCAATGCAGGAAAGCGTTTATGGGAACAGATTGAGCATTTTATACAAGACCAATCTTTATCAGACGGGTGGCTTCTTTATGCTACACAAGCAAGCGTTGGGAACGAGAAATGCAAAGAGGAATACTCTTATGCCCTTGGCCGTGCTTTGGAAAAACGAGGTGGAGACTTTCCTATTATTGCGTTATTCCCAGCTTCGGTAGACAACGCACTCATTCCAGCTGGAATCAAAACGAGGCTTTTTGTTAGTCTAATTGACCCAGATTGGAAGGAAAGGATAGTAGCAGCGGTGGAAAAACGGGCACCTAATATTTCCAAACCACATGTTGAACCGTATGCGATAACAGTACATAAATCAGGGGAACAATTTATTATAGAGATGAGACCACATGCTGGCACCTGGTGCCCATTCATTGTGTGTATTCCAGCAGAGGAAAAAGATAGACTCCTACCACATTTGCATCATGGGGCAGCAAATCGTCCACCTGTCGGTAATGTTGGAACTGTGTTGTTCGGATACAAAGAAGGAACGTCTAGTGACGGTAAATTATGGTTAATATCTGCATCAAATGAGGCTACACCCACCCAAAGCTATTACTTGCTTTGTAAGAGCCTACCATCGTTATTGATATTTGGAATAGAAGGAGCTTCACCTCAATTTCATGTCCAGTTCCGGAAAAATTCTCAATAATACCTCTTACCAGATTATCTCTTTGGTAAAGTCTATGGTCTTATTCGATCTTCCTCACCACCAAACAGATATTCCTTGAGAAAAATTTAATCGGGAAATGATAGGACTTTTCCGGGGCGGAGTTTAGTATCTGGAAACCAGCCTGTTTGACCAGTCGTTCTAGCTCGGGGTATGAGAAAAGATAGTAATAGCGATAGAGCGTTTCTCCTTTCGTCCGCCAGGGCACTGTGGCTTCCTTGCCGCTAAACCAGAAGCGGGGCTGCCATTTATTCCAGACCGTGATAAAAGCCTCGCCACCGGGTTTCAAGACCCTTTTTAATTCCTTCAATGCTGCCAGCCGTCCCTCTTTATCCCTCACATGATGATAGGTCGCCACCGAGATGGCCCAATTGAAAGATTCATCACGGAAAGGTAGCCGGGTAATATCGGCCAGCGCCAGGGTGGGAGCAAAATTGAATTTTTGGGCGTATCTTTGCGCCAGGCTGAGCATCTCGGCGGAAAAATCGACGCCGTAGAGGTCGAAGCCACTTATAAAGGGTATAAAATCAGGGCCGTGGGCGCAGCCGAGGTTAAGCAGCTTTCCTTTCTGCCAGCGTCGAGCTAAGGCTTCCAGTTCACTGCGGAAAATAGTCCGGTGCCGGAAGCTATACCAGCCCGGAGCAATACGGTCGAATATTTGTCTGTCGTCAGTCATAATAACCTCTTAGCATTGTCTGTCATTGCGAGTCCTTCGTCAAAAGGACGAAGCAATCTCATAGAAAGGAAGAGATTGCCTCGTCGCTACGTTTACACTGAGCGAAGCGAATGCGCTCCTCGCAATGACACTAAAGGTAATCCCCTTCCTTTAAATAAAAAAGGGGTCAGGGGGATGGATTTCTCCCGCGTACGATTGTTACCAGAACTCTCCATCTGCTAAACTAATGATGAGTATATATGAAGAAATCGACACGGACAATATCCGGCGTAACGCCGGTAGCGGTGATGACCCGGCCGATGCCGTGCCCGGGACACTGCGTCTATTGCCCCAACTACTCGGCCACGCCGCGGAGCTACACCCCGGAATCGCCGGCCGTCCTGCGCGCCCGGCTGTGCGACTATGACACACAAAGGCAGGTCAAACTGAGGATTAAGACACTTTCGGAAATGGAGCATCCCACGGATAAAGTCGAGCTTATCATCATGGGCGGAACATTTCTGGCTTTGGACAAAGACTACCAGTACCAGTTCATCAAGGACTGCTATGACGCTCTCAACGACGAGGAGTCAGCCAATCTGGAAGAAGCCAAAGGGAAAAATGAAATCGCCCGCCATCGCTGTGTGGGCTTATGTATTGAGACCCGCCCCGACTGGTGCCGCCAGGAACAGATAGAGCGGATGCTTGATTTCGGCACCACAAGAGTCGAGCTTGGCGTGCAGATTCTCGACGATGACATTTACCGACTGGTGCAGCGGGGCCATCAGGTCGCCGACGTCGTGGCCGCCACCGCCTTGCTCCGCCAGCACGCCTTCAAAGTGCATTACCACTGGATGCCCGGCCTGCCCGGCTCGACACCCGAACACGACCTCGAACTATCCAAACTGCTCTTCAGCGACCCCCGTTTCCGGCCAGACGGATTAAAGATATACCCGACCGCCGTGGTTGAGGAGACGGAACTGGAAAAGTGGTACCGGGAAGGGCGCTACCGGCCATATAGCAAAGAGGTAATGACCAACCTCGTCGCCGATATCAAATCCGTTGTGCCCAGGTATGTCCGTATTTCCCGCGTGCTCAGGGATATCCCTTCGAAATACATTACGGCCGGTCCTAAAGACTCTTTACGCGGCAGTGCGAAGCAACGCCTTGGTGAGCTTAACCTCGAATGCCAATGTATCCGCTGCCGGGAATACGGCCACCGCAGCCGGCTGGGCCGGTCAATCGGCAAGCCGCGTTTGACTAGGCTCGATTACGAAGCTTCAGAAGGGAAAGAAATCTTCCTGTCCTTCGAGGATGAAAATGAGACCTTATTCGGCTTGCTACGGCTGAGAATTCAGTCTCAGCCTATCGCCAGACTGGGACTGCCGGTAAGCGGGAATTTAGCCCTGATTCGAGAGTTGCACGTTTATGGTCCCGAAGTGCCGCTGAAATATCAGAACCCGGACGCCGCCCAGCACAAAGGACTGGGCAAGGCCTTGCTTATCGAGGCGGAGAGAATCGCCAGAGAAGAATTTCACGCCGGACAGATGGTCATTTTGAGTGGCACCGGCGCCAGAGAGTACTATCGTACCGAATTTGGTTACAGTTCACGCAGCGACTACATGGTCAAGGCCTTGTAACCTAGATAAAGCGCTCGAAGCGCTCTTTCCTGGCGCGGCATACCGGACAGACCTCCGGAGGAGCATCCCGCGCACAGAGGTAGCCGCAGACACGGCACCGCCACACCGGTAACGGCAGAGAAGACAGGGTCTCGCCTTTTGTCTCAGGTTTTTTCCTTGCCTCCGGCGGCCTTCTTTCGGGTATCGAGGCAATAACCTTTTCGCCACGCACCACGGCTGCGGAGACATAGAGACCGCAATAGCAGCCACCGAAATCGCCGATATCGGCATCGCGGTAGTCACACGGGCAGATGATATCCAGGTCTTCTTCCTTACGCCCCGAGGCGAGACGGCAGGGGCACGCCCAATAACCATACCGTTTCTGGTTAACCAGTATTCCCTCCACCAGCTCTTTGGTGAACGCCACATCAGGATTAAGATGATACCCGCCGGCTTCGGCTTCACGGTCTAGCTGCTGATACAGTCGGTCGATTTCAGGTTTTCCTATCTGCCCTTCGTTATTCATGGCGCTAATGTCTGGCGGATTTCATCCTCGCGAAATCCGACGATACACTTATCATTTACCACAAGAGTCGGAAAGGAGCACGCCGGATTCCACTGCTTCACCGTATCCATAGCTTCTGTCCGGGCACTTCCCTGCAGCAGGTCGACGTACTCATAGTCATAGGCTACGCCCAATTCATCGAGAAGAGCCCTGGTCTTTTTGCACCAGACACAGGTGCTGAGAGCATACAAAGTCACCTGGCCGGCATCTCTACCGTCAACATGCTCGACAGCCATCGGTCACCTCCTTTAAAATAGGGTATGTCCCTTCGTCACTCAGTCTAGCTCACCAGCCGTTACAAAGTCATAACATTAAGCCAAAAAAGGTGTACAATTTATAACACAATGTCATGAGTAGTCAGGGTAGTTATCTCCTGAGATAAACTAAAAAAGGAGGCGGACAATGGAACTGGGTATTATTGGTCTGGGACGCATGGGTGGCAACATGGCGCAACGACTATTGAACGGCGGGCATCGTGTGGTGGTCTATGACCGGGATAAACAAGCCCGGGAAGCGGCGGTAAAGAAGGGGGCTATCGATGCTGGCTCCACGACAGAGCTGACCCAGAAGCTAAACAAGCCGCGACTGGTCTGGCTGATGGTCCCAGCCGGTAACCCCACCGAAGCTACAGTCACCGAGCTGTCCGCCGTCCTGACTTCCGGGGACATTATCATCGACGGCGGCAATTCCAACTACAAGGACAGTATGAGGCGTGCCGCCAATCTCGCCCACGAGAGCATCCTATTCCTTGATGTCGGTACCAGCGGGGGGATATGGGGGCTTGAGGGAGGCTATTGTCTGATGGTCGGCGGCGACATTAACGCTTTTCATCGCGTCGAGCCGGTTTTGCAGACGCTGGCCCCATCGCCACAAAGCGGCTACGGCTACGTCGGCCCCAGCGGCGCCGGCCATTTCGTCAAGATGGTCCATAACGCCGTCGAATACGGACTGATGGAGGCTTACGCTGAAGGTTTCGGGATGATGCAAGCCAAACCGGAGTTCAAGCTCGACCTGGTTAAAATAGCTGAAATCTGGCGTTACGGCAGCGTCGTCCGTTCCTGGCTGCTCGACCTCACCGCAATTGCACTCAAAGAAAACCCGAAACTGGAGGGAATTCAAGCGTACGTGGAGGACACCGGGGAAGGGCGGTGGGCCGTCGCCGAGTCCATTGACCTGGGCATACCGATACCGTCAATCTCACTGGCCCTGCAAGCGCGGTTCCGTTCCCGACAGGAGCAGCCTTTCGGTGCGAAGCTACTGGCCGCCCTGCGCCAGCAATTCGGCGGACACGCGGTGCGCGAGGCGAAACGCTAATATCCCCTGTTCATCATCCCGAAGGTCGGAATCCAGACTCCATTAGTTTATGCTGGATTCCAGCTTTCGCTGGAATGACATTGTGTTTACTCAACCGGCTCTTTCCGCAACAGTTTGCGATAGTAGGCACCCGTCTGGTATAAGCCAGCCACCGGATTATGCCCGAAGACCCGGTCTTTCACCAGCAAGACCGTAACCGGCGCGTGAGCATACTTGATAAAGAGCGAGTCATGCCCGACGCAAAGCCCGACCAGAACGTTGAAATCGACGCCGGCTTCGTTCAGAATCTCGGCCTGAGCAATCGGGCTGCACATCGCTTCGAAGGCACCCGGGCCTCTTATCTTTTCATTATCTTTGATGCCAATCCGCTCTTTGGGCGTCCCGCCCGTCTTACAACAGACGGAGACTACTTCAAAACCCCTGTTTTCCAGGATTCTGACGAATATCTCGGCTTCATTACGGAGTCCGACGCAATGGGCAATACCAAGTTTTTTGTAACCCATCTTCTTAGCGAACTGGGCAATCTCCTCAACCCGCGGGTTACGCGGTGTCAAGCCCTCCGGCAAGTGCATATAACACTGGAACTCCTGGATGGAGGCCTGGCGGGCAAATTCGTGAACATCCGGTTTATCGTATTCCGCCATCACCCGTTTAATTATATCGGCTTTGAGTCGGGTAGGGCAGTTGGCTGGGCCTTCTTGAGAATGTTCGGTATTACAGACAACTTTGTTACACTTGGCGCAATTAATTTCTTCTTCCATCGGTCACTCCTTGCCTTCTTCTGAAAAGGTATATCGACTAAAAGAATTATAACACCGGCGCTTTGGTCAGGCCAATTCAAGAGCCGGGGAGAGGGCCTAAGAGACAAAAAAGTAAGGGCTAATAGCCCTTACTTTAATAAATAACTTCTCAAAAAGGGGACAGGACGCCTTAGCCTGACTCCGCCCTGGCTTAGTTAGAGTCTGGTTTTCTCTTCAGCAACTGGTCAAAAGCGTCAAACCACTTCAATTTGACATCGTCAGGCCACTTGGGGTCGAAGATAGGAAATTTACTCAATAAAAGTTTGTCCCAAAAAGTTCCGTCAGGTACTTTTTCCAAATCTTGTGGAATTAAATCCTGGCGTTTTCTTCCAGCAACATTTTTTCTTGGCACTCTTTTTGTTCCAGTAATGGCACGGACTGCTCTCGACTTCTTGGTAACGTAGGAAGATAACGGTATTTCGGCCTCGCTGGCCATCTCAATAAAGAATTTGATACACTTTCGGGCAACCCCGCCGGTTAGCTGGTAGGTATCGTGGAGAGCATCTTCCAACTGAGCGTAGGTGGCATTGGCCGGCTCGAGCGAACTGTTCATAAAGACGTCGAAAGATTCACTCGCTATTTGCTTTAAGACCTCGGCTTTCTGTAAGCCTTTGCTATAGACCAGTTGTCTCAAGCGAGCATTCGGCACACCGTTGTTATCAGCCAGACCGAGGAAACGTAAGGCGGACATCAGTTGGGTGCCAGTACTGCCTGACCACAGCTCTCCCCAGTAGCTGCGGTCAATACGCGCCGGGATGCCCTGTTTTTCCATCACGTCGATAAAGTTACTGAAGGTACGATAGGAAACATAAGGCGGGAGATGCTTTCTACTTCGGTCGCTTACCACGGCACTACCTCAACTTTGCCCCATTATATTGGAATGGAACTGACATTTCAAGGGATGGAATTTACAGTTATCAAAAAAATTCTATAGTATATTCTTTCCAAAATAGTTCCAGAATTCCAAAGGACAGGAGAGGACAATAATTGACGGTTACTTCTGGCACGGAATAACATTTTCACATCTACTAATATAAAAGGAAAGGAGGACCACGAAACATGGGGTCGGCAATTGAGTACCAAAAACTGATGACGGAGATAGTCTACGTCAACCTACCTGGACCAGAGGAACCAACCCCGGGCATGAGCGGTGGCGAACTGCTACACGGCTTTCTAGCTGAACTCTACAAGGCACAGAACCAAGACCAAAAGAACTGGATAAGCAACTTGTGTAGCAAATGGAACGTCCATTACCGCGAGATGCGCGGATAATTCGCCTGGGGGCGCAAAAAGGAGGTAAAGATGAAAAGAACTAAAATAGGTGCCATTGACGTTGGCACGACCAAGGTATGTACCATTATGGGTGACACTGATGGGTCGAACTTGCGCGTCCTCGGCGTTGGCATCGCCCCTTCTCAAGGACTACAAAAAGGAATGGTGGTCAACCTTGGCGAAGCCAAAGAATCCATCCGCCAATCGATTAAGGACGCCGAACGCACTGCGGGCTACAAAATGGAATCGGCCTATGTGGGTGTTACCGGACGGCATATTAATTCGGTAAATAATAAGGGCGTCATTGCCATCACCCGCAACGACCGACTTGTGCGCGCTAACGACCTGAGGCGCGTACTGGAAGTCGCCCGGAGTGTCAAAGTTCCCACTGACCGCAAATTACTTCACGTTATCCCGCGGACCTACGTTGTCGATGGCCAAGAAGGAGTCAAGAATCCGGTTGGCATGCATGGTTTCCGGCTGGATGTCGAGGCCCATATCATTACAGCGGCCGTAACTTCGGTCCAGAACCTGACCAAATGTATCCGCGCCGTTGGTGTTGACATCGATGACCTGGTCCTGGAACCACTGGCCAGTGCCGAAGCCGTCTTGACCGACGATGAGAGACAGGACGGTGTAATCATCGCCGATATTGGCGGCGGTACTACCGACATCGCTGTTTTCAAAGATAACAGCATCTACCACACTTCCGTGCTGCCGGTAGCGGGCTACCAGGTGACGCGGGATATCTCCATTGGCCTTGGCCTTTCCTATGAACTGGCGGAAGAGATGAAGAAGAAGTATGGCAACGTTATGCCGGTCGAAGAGAAGAATGACTCGAATAGAACGGTAACAGCCGATGGACACAGCGTATCCTACATTGACCTTAACAATATCATCTACACTCGCATCGAAGAACTCCTTCGCCTGGTCATGCTTGAGCTTCCCGGTACCGATTACGGTCGGCTCGTCCCCGCAGGACTAGTACTCACCGGTGGCGGTTCTAATCTCCCCGGCATCACCGAGTTAGGTGAACAAGTTACCCGACTCCCGGTGAGAGTCGGCGTGCCACACGACCTGTTTGGCGTGGTCGACCAGCTATCTAACCCGTGCTACGCCACTGGCGTCGGCCTGCTGATGTGGAAGCTACGGAACCAAGGCGCGACTCAAAATATGGAACTTAAGTCAGGCGGGCTACGCGGCTTGCTATCCCGCTTCGCCCGATGGTTCCGGTAAACAATGAAGTTAAGTTATCTTTGAGGAGGAAAAGATGTCAAAAACGAGTTATGTCCCCAGCGGGGCTAAAATTAAAGTCATTGGTCTGGGCGGAGCTGGCTGTAATGCCATCACCCGAATGGTACGTGAGCAAATTCGTGGCGTCGAATTTATTGCCATGAATACGGATGCTCAACATCTGGCCATTACGGAAGCAGCGATACGAATCCAGCTCGGTGAGAGAATCACCCGGGGCCTGGGCGCCGGCGGCGATAACACAATGGGACGGAAAGCGGCTGAAGAGAGCCGTGACGAAATCAAGCGAGTCGTCTCCGGAGCCGATATGGTATTTATCACTGCCGGCATGGGCGGTGGTACTGGCACTGGCGCAGCCCCCATCGTCGCCGAAATGGCAAAACAGGCTGAAGCCCTGACCATTGCCGTCGTCACCAAGCCTTTCAGCTTTGAAGGCAATCACCGCCTTGATACCTGCGAGGAAGGCATCCAGGAATTAATCAACCGGGTAGACACACTGATTATTATCCCGAACGACCGCCTTCTCGACATGTGTGACCATAAGACCGGCGTTGATGGCGCTTTTAAGATGGCTGATGAAGTCCTTTACCACGGCGTCCAGGCCATTGCCGAAGTCGTTACCGTACCCGGCCTGATTAATCTTGATTTTGCAGATGTCAAGACGGTAATGAAAGATGCCGGACCGGCCTGGATGTCCATCGGTAGGGGCTCCGGCCAGAACCGGGCGGCTGATGCGGCCAAACAGGCACTGGCCAGCCCATTACTGGACGTATCCATCGAGGGAGCACGAGGTGTATTATTCAATGTCGCTGGCGGCACCAACCTCAGCCTGTTCGAGGTTAACTCCGCTGCCGAGATTATCCGCCAGGCAGTTGACCCCGAGGCGAATATCATCTTCGGCGTCATCCTTGACCCGAATATGGGCAACGAAGTCGAGCTAACCTTAATTGCGACCGGCTTCACTACCAAGGAAGCTTTAGCCGGTGCCGCCCGAGACAAGGAAATCAACCGACTACTCAAAGGACTGAAGTCCGAGGACGAGCTTGAAGTCCCCTCTTTTATGCGACAGCGGAGCATCTACGGACGGCCTCGAAATAATTTCCCACGCGTTTCATCAAATCGGTAAGCGCTTCCCGGAGAGCGGTCGGCTTTTTTTCGACCGCTCTCCGACCCCGTTCAAAACCGCGGAGGAGAGGACAAATGATGCCTGATACTTTGCCGAAAGACGAATTGTGCCAGTTTGTTAATGAATTCGCCGACGACCAGTGCAGTCTGGAGCTAATTCAGTTCTGGGGCAGACATCCTCATACCCGCTTCAGCCAACTAACACTCATCCATGCTTTCGACCGCCGCCGTTCGGAAACGGAAAGAACTCTCCGCCGCCTTATTGCCAAAGGTCTGGTGAAAACGTCTACCGGAAATGGCGTAATCTTTTACTGGCTGACTGAAACCGAACCGTTGCGTAGTCTGGTATTACGCTTGACCGAACTTGACTGGTACCAATGGCAACTCTTATTGAAAGAAATCTACCTGCGGGACTCTAGTGACCTCCTGCTTACAATACCTCAATAAAAATTGCCGGCCCCGCTTCTTGTAGAGGCAAGCGTGGTTCCTTCCTCAGCAGGAGGTCACCACGCCCGCCCTCTTCCTCATCGGCATACAGTGATAATTCCCTGGCCAGTATCGCAATGAGGCTTGCCTGCATCCACCAAACTAGAAAGCAACGGACAACATCCACCGGATGCCTAAAACACCCCAATGATAACCCTTGAAAATCATAAATCTGCATTAACCGAAAAACAGGATGGGATGCCACGAATATCGTGGCATCCCATCCGATGTTTCTTATTCCGGTATTCCTGGTTAATATCCCATCGACTTCTTCAAGTCCACGTCCATCCAGAAGTAGTCCTGGGGGGTAGGGTCATAGTAGCCGACGTAGGTCTCACCGCTATACTGTTTTATCCACGGCCACCAGACGTTGTAAACGTAGGGTTGCGGGAAGACAATGAGGTAAGCGTTGTCCATGG
>JBDRLU010000061.1:0-2464 GCA_043812795.1 Chloroflexota bacterium | reverse complement strand
AATGATGCCGGCAACCAGGTAGACGCCTTTTGCCGGTCAGTCTACGCCCGCTACCGGCAGGGTATGGGAATTGACGCCGCCATGCCCGAAGATGGCTATTTGGGTGGCTATATGATTGACCTGGCCGGAGAAATTATCGCTGAGTATGGCAATAAGTTTATAAACCTGTCCGAGGCGGAAGCAATTTCGCAACTGGGGCAACTAGGCCTGGAGAAAATGCTGAAGCAAATAAGGATCGACCTCGAATTATTAAGTGTGAATTTTGATGTGTGGTTCAGCGAGCGGAGTCTCTTCGCCAATGGGCAATACGATAAGATAATGTCGCTTTTGCGCCGGGGAGACCATGTGGCGGAAAGGGAAGGGGCTACCTGGTTCGCCGCAACGGCGTCAGGGGAAGACAAGGATAACGTGCTGGTGAAGGGTGACGGTTCACCTACCTATTTCGCCACCGATATCGCCTATCACTACAACAAGTTTGTAGAGCGTAAATTTGACAAGGTGATTGATATCTGGGGGGCCGACCATCAGGGTCATGTGCCCAGGATGAAAGCGGCGATGAGCGTTCTGGGCATTGACGCCGAAAGGCTGGTAGTATTATTATCCCAGCTGGTTACCCTGCGGCGCGGTGACGAACTGGTCCGCATTTCCAAACGCAGCGGGGACATCATTACACTGCGTGAGGTGATTGACGAGGTGGGTAGCGATGCCTGCCGCTTTTTCTTTTTATCCCGCACCGCCGATAGCCAGATGGACTTTGACATGGAGCTGGCCAAGAAGCAGTCGGCCGACAACCCCGTTTACTACGTCCAGTATGCCCACGCCCGTATCGCCAGCATCCTGCGCCTGGCGCAGCAGCGCGGGATTGATTTCAGCGACGGGGACGTCTCCCGGCTAACCACGGAACCCGAGTTGACCTTGATACGGAAAACCGCGCTCCTGCCGGAGTTAGTTGAGATAGTCGCTGCCACCCTGGAGCCTCACCACCTGGCTTACTTTGCACAGGACCTGGCCACCGTGTTCCACAGCTTCTACAAGCAGTGCCGCGTCGTTACCAGGAATGAAGCCATGTCCCAAGCCCGTCTCAAGCTGGTACAGGTAACCAAGACAGTGCTGGCGCGAACGCTGCACCTGATGGGAATGAACGCACCAGAGACTATGTAAGCCATTGCCCGCGGCGTTTCTCAGGTATGTTTGGCCAGGAACCGCTTCATCCGGTTCAGCGCTTCCTCAATATCAGCCAGCGATGTGGCGTAACAGCAGCGAACATATCCCTCACCGCATTCCCCGAACGCGGTGCCGGGGACGACGGCTACCTTCTCCTCAACGAGGAGCTTCTCCACAAAGTCCTCCGAGGTCATGCCGGTGCCTCTTATCGACGGAAAAGCATAGAAAGCGCCCTTGGGCTCATGGCAGGGAAGGCCGATATCGTTTAATCCCCGGACAATAAACTGGCGACGCCGGTTGTAGTCCTCCACCATTTCCCGCACACTGGATTCGCCCGTTCTTAAAGCCTCAATGGCGGCTACCTGAGCCATCGTCGGGACACACATCATGACGTACTGGTGAATCTTGGTCATGGCGGCAATGATCTCCGGGGCGGCCGCCGCCCAGCCGATACGCCAGCCGGTCATGGCAAAAGCCTTGGAGAAACCGCCCAGAAGAATGGTATTTTCCTTCATACCGGGTAAGGCAGCAAAGCTGGTATGCCCCACGCCGTAGACCAGCCGGTCGTAGATTTCATCAGAGACTACCAGTAACTGATGACGCTGAGCTACTTCAGCAATCTGCTGGAGCTTTTCACGGGTCATGACCGTTCCGGTGGGATTGGCCGGATAACCAATCAGGATAGCCCTGGTCTTGTTGGTAATACGCGCTTCAACATCAGCGGCATTAATTTCAAAATTACTTTCCTGACTGGTAGGCACCTTAACCGGTTTGCCCCCGGCCAGAATGACACAGGGCTCATAGGAAACATAGCAGGGGTCGGGCATGATAACCTCATCGCCGGGGTTAAGGATAGCCCTCATGGCCAGGTCCAGGCCTTCACTGACCCCGACGGTAATCAGCAGCTCACTGCCGGGGTCATAAGCGATATTACACCTGCCGTTCAGGTAAGTGGACAGCTCCCGGCGCAGCTCGGGCATTCCCGAATTCGAGGTATACTTGGTGTATCCCTTCTCCAGCGAGGAGATGGCCGCTTGGCAAATATGCCGGGGGGTACTGTAATCGGGCTCACCGACCCCCAGCGAGATTACCCCTTCCATGGAAGCCAGCAGGTCGAAGAACTTGCGTATTCCGGAAGAGGCGATCTGGTCTATTCGCCTTGATGTGAGTTTAGTCCGTTTTGGGCGTTGACCGCGGGTACTTATCGACATGACAATCTCCTGGTAAGTAATAATAGATAATATAATAATATATCACGGCAAGCAAGGATTAGTCTAAAATACTACCGGTTGTCTTTTAA
>JBDRLU010000060.1:0-15502 GCA_043812795.1 Chloroflexota bacterium | reverse complement strand
GCAACGTTCGACCAGTCGAATCGCTTGACCGAGGCCCGAATCAGTTCTGGTGGTAGCATGTCAGGATTATGGAGAAGCACCCGGGCGATTTTGTCAGCCAGATAACGTGGCGCATTACTCTTGACGACGTATCCGGTCTCCCCTTGACTGATAATATGGGCCAGGTCGCCGACGTTGGTTGCCACGACGGGAGTGCCACAGGCGAGAGATTCCAGGGCCACCAGCCCGAAGCTCTCGTAATAAGACGGCACTACGCAAACATCGGCAGCGCTGTAAAAGTAGGGTAGCTTATCTTGCTTTATCAGGCCGACGAATGTGACCGAATCCCCGATGCCGAGCATCTCCGATAGCCTTTTCAACCTGATGATTTCCCGCTGACTGCTTTCGTCACCGCCGATGACCACCAACCTTAGTCCGCGACTATCCTGCAAATGGGCCATCGCTTTGAGTAACTGGTCGATGCCTTTCAGCGGTTCAATCCGGCCGACGAAAAGGACAATCTTTTCTCCGGAGAACCCCAGCTCTTCTTTAGCCATTTCTTTGTCACGGGGCTGGAAAAGTTCCATATTGACGCCACAGGGGACAACACTGATTTTCCGGTGTGAAGCCTGGTACTGCTGCACGAGGGCTTCTTTTTCCTGTGCCGTAGCCACGATAATACGGTGGCATTTCTTCATTGCTTCCCGCTCGGTCTTGATACGCAGTGCCGGCTCCTTCTCGCCGATGCCAAGGTTATTCTTGAGAGCACCCAGCGTATGGAACATTGCCACATGGGGGACCTGCCATCGTTCCTGCAAGGCCTTGCCGGCCAACGCCGAAAGCCAGTAGTGGCTATAAATTACATCGTAGTGAAGTTGATTTTCTTCACGATAACTTTCCAGATGGCGAACAAAATCGGGGAGATGGGAATATACCGCCAGTTTCTCTATCTGCCTATATTCACCGGCCTTGAGGTGAATCAGCCGGGTATTTTGGCTAAGGTCTTCACTGATGGGGTCTCTGGGGTCATGAACGCGGGTATAAACATCGACCAGATGCCCCTGTTTACCTATTTCACGGGCCACTTCGCGGATATAAACGCTCATGCCGCCGGTGTCCTTGGCCCCCAGGGCGCCCACCGGACAGCTATGGGCACTTAGCATCGCTATTCTTAGTTGACTGTCTGACATCTAGTTTTAATTACTCCAACTATTTAATGTTTATCTGGCAGTTATATAAAGAGACGGCCTTGCCACCCAGATGGTATTTGTAAGTCTCATCCCCTTTCAGGAAATCGAACTTCTTCTTCCCCTGCTGGATACATTCCTGAATACAGAGGACTTTACACAACACCCCGACGCTCAAAGAGCTATAGTCAGGGTTGTAGCCGCTATTATAGAGATAGACCGAATCTTTGTAATCGAAGTACAACACCATCGCTACCGGCTGCTTGTCCAGGTCAAGGACGCCGAATCTTAACAAGCTGATTTCAGCCATCGCCCCGGTCATGGAACGGAAAAAGGACTCCCGTTTATCGGTCAGGAACATGGCTTTATCCTGCCGGCTCTCGGTAAACATCTTAAAAAAGGCTTCCAGTGCCTCAGGCATAGCCTCTTTGTCTTTGACGGTACGGTATTCGACTTTCCCTTCCCCGGCCAGCCTTCGTAATTTACGTCCTATCTCATGACGCTGCTTACCATCGAGCCCGCGGAGGTATTCTTCCCAGGTCGCGGGTAAATCCAGCTCTACCGAGACATCTTCTGCACCCGGTATAACCTCATCACCTCGTTGCCGGGCGATGTTAACCAGGTGAGCACATACCGTGGACTCAGGCCGCAGCGGACGCAAATCCAGGTGATGAATAGCCTGCTTTTTCAGGTCATCGAGAAGAATGTTGTAGAAATCGGTTTCCTTACCAGGGGCGATAACAAAATCGAGGTAGTCGCAGACATCCGGGCTGCCAACGATAGCAGCTTGTGCCTCTTTTACCAGTAGGGGAGCGATACCAACGACGTGTCCGTCTTCGCGAATGGCGCCCAAGTGGAGCTCGCTCCCGGCCCCGAGTTCCTGCCACCACACTTTCAGCCAGGCGGGTAAGACGAAGAGAGGTGTCCACGGCAAATATTGATGAGTGTCATTCCAACAGGCGGTCAGACTCTCAAAACTTTCCTGGGTAACGGTAAAGCTCATGTACTATATCCTTACCACATAAAAACAAAAAGACCGCCCCGTTGGGGCGCCCACTTCAATTTTCCGTCCATCTAATTGCTTGGACTTTTCGTGAACTTTCATTTGAAGGTTGACTGAGTAACCGTGCATGTGTAATTACTTATAACATAAGACAAATCTGGAGATATTGTCAACCTGCGCCGGCACCGGGTATTTACAGGGAGGAAAGAGATAGGGTAGAATGAAAGCATCGGCTAAGGTACTCTTGTTCAGAATATCGTTTCGGAGGTAGAGGATGTACGATAAGATACTGGTGCCCCTGGATGGTTCAAAATTAGCTGAGTGTGTGTTACCCTATGTCGAGACGCTGGCCAAGGGCTGTGACACTAAAAAAGTCATTCTGGTGACTGTCACCGAGGAGTTGCGCGGGCTGACAGCGGCACCTGAACTGCGCACGGCAGGGTCAGGGAGTGGTGGCGGCGGTGTGGTGACACTGGGCAAGATGACGGAACAAGGGGCAAGATACCTCAACCGCATCGCTAAACGATTGGAGAACAAGGGCCTTAATGTCCAGGCCGAAGTGCTTATGGGTAAGCCGGCCGAGGCAATCGTGTCCTATATCAATTCGAGCAATGCCGACATTGTTATCATGTCCAGCCACGGCCGGAACGGCCCCAGCCGGTGGGCTTTCGGCAGCACTGCCGATAGGGTATTTCGGTCCAGTTGTATCCCGGTCATGGTGGTCAGAGCGCCCGGGTGCTCCGTCCCCGGTGCCTAGCCGGAAATCAGATACTTAGCCAGGCGTAGTCAATATTATGGCTTCGAAAGTGGCAAGCCTTTAGGCTTGCCACTTTCTTTTTCACTGAGAATCATCTTCAGGTCACTTTTAGCGTCGAGGATATCCTCCCATAAATCTCCGGTCTGCTTGAGACGGTCGGGCAGCGTCACAATGGTAAAGTCAGTGGGGTAGATTTTACCGAGTTCATTCCAGCTTACGGGTGTTGAGATAGAGGCTTCGGGGTCGGGGCGGGGTGAATAGGCGGCCAGGGAGGGACTGAGAGAAGGAGATGTCATTCTTTTGCTTGACGAACAGCCCTTGGCCAGTATCGATGACATTCACCGTCACCTGACCCGGGATGTCATCGGCAAAAAGCTAAGCTTAGGGCTGCTTTGGGAACGGGCGGTCAAGCTCGAAGCTTCTATCGTGCCGGCGGAAAGCCCGGAATAGCCCACCCGGTCCCGTGTCCTAGATTACTTCGGCTTTCTTCAACTCTTCAATCTGCTTTTCGGTATAGCCGAGTCCCTGCAGGACTTCGTTAGTATCGTGTCCCAGTACCGGCGGGGCTCCTTTAATTTTACCCGGCGTATCGGAGAGCTTTATCGGAATGCCAATCATGTTCATGGCGCCGACGATGGGGTGGTCAACGGTGACAATCATGTCATTGGCCAGAAGCTGGGGGTCTTTGGGCAGGTCGGCGAAGGTATTAATCGGCCCACCCATAGCATCCGCTTCCCGGAATATCTTCAGCCATTCAGCCGTCGTCTTCTGGACGACGATGTCTTGAATAATAGCGTCGCATTCCTGCTTGTTTCTTACCCGTTCCATATTAGTGGCGAATTTAGGATCTGTAATCAGGTCTTCACGGCCCAGTGCTTTGCAGATGTTAGGCCAGTATTGCGGGTTAGGACTGGCAATCAGGAAATAGCCGTCCTTGGTCTTGTATGGGCCGTTGGGTACGGCGCTGACTGCGGGCAGGTCTTTCGGCGGCCCACCGAAGAACGAAACCTGGGCACTCTGACTGAACATGGAGAGGGTCGAATTCAAATTAGAGACGTCCACCCGCTGCCCCTTTCCAGTGTGGTCGCGGACATAGAGTGCCAGCATCACTCCCATGAAGGCATAGACGGCCGCGGCCATATCGGAGACGGCGATGCTGACGGGTTGGGGCACGCCTTTCTCGTTCCTGGCGCTCATTAACCCCGAATAGGCTTGAAAAACCGGTTCGGTACCGGGCCGGTCCGCCCAGGGACCTTTGGCGCCGAAGCCGGTAATCGAGAGATAAATCAGCCGGGAATTGAGTTTGGACAGCCCATCGTAGCCGATACCGAATTTATCGAGAACGCCGGGGCGGTAATTCTCCGTGACCAGGTCGGCATCTTTCGCCAGCTTCTTGACTATCTCCTGACCTTCCGGTTTCCTGATATCAAGGGTAATGTCTTTCTTACCACGGTTGAGAGAAAAGAAAATGGCTGATTCGCCATTAAGGTAGGTAGTCCCCAGCCGTCTCACCCGGTCGCCATCGCGTGGCTCCACTTTGATGACGTCAGCCCCGTAGTCGGACATCATCGAAGTGCAGAATGGTGAGCCTAATGATTGGGCCAATTCAACAACTTTCAGTCCTTCGAGCGGCAGTTCCATTTTTCGCCTCCGTCAGTTTCTTTCTTTCAGAAAAAAGTTAGCAAAACGAACGGAGATTGTCAATTAAAAGCACCACCCGGTAAGCGCCAAACTGTTACAAATATTTAATTTTCCAGTGCTTCATTTTATAACTTTTTGATGATTCCATAACTAAAATTGGTTGGAAATCATAACTCAGCAAGCGATGAGGAGGAAATAAATGTGCATGACCTGCGGTTGTATGATGCCCGAGAATGATATGGGCAACACCAATAACATAACTCTTGAAACGTTACGGAAAGCGGCTAAGGCCGCAGGTGCCAGAAGCATCAAGCAGGTGATGGCTACCATGACCAAGACTTACCAGAAAAAAGTCAAAGATACTCCCGCGGACAGTGCCCCGATCCAATAGACGTAGTCTATTCTCCTATGGTAAATTGTTGATAAACTATCAGCCGTATCCCGAGTGTTTCATCATACGGAAGCGATATGTCACTAAACCATGAGTGGGAGGCAGAGATGGCGGCCGGTACATCTCTCGATAACCTGTGTATCAATACGATACGCTGCCTGGCGATAGATGCCGCGGAGAAGGCCAAGTCCGGACATCCCGGGGCGCCGATGGGCGCGGCACTGATGGCCTACGTGCTCTGGGACCGGTTTCTCAAGCACAATCCGGCTGACCCCAAATGGCCGGACCGTGACCGTTTTGTCCTCTCCTGCGGGCACGCTTCCATGTTACTCTATTCCTTGCTCTATCTTTCCGGCTACGACCTGACACTGGATGACATCAAGAACTTTCGTCAGTGGGAGAGCAAAACTCCCGGCCACCCCGAGTACCGGCTGACGGCGGGCATCGAAGCCACTACCGGGCCACTGGGGCAAGGGTTCGGGAACGCCGTAGGGATGGCAATTGCGGAGAGATGGCTGGCCGGCCACTATAACCGGCCGGGATTCGTTATCTTCGACCACTTTACTTACGCCATTGTCTCCGACGGAGATATGATGGAGGGTGCCAGCTCGGAGGCGGCCTCATTCGCCGGTATGTTACGACTGCATAAGCTTATCTTTTTCTATGATGCTAATGGAATATCCATCGAAGGTAATACCGACTTGGCCTTCACCGAAAACGTAGCGCAGCGCTTCCAGGCTTACGGCTGGAACGTAATCGGCCCCATCGACGGTATGGATATAGCCAGCGTCGATACCGCCATTCATACTGCCCAAGCCGACGGGACACGTCCCAACCTTATCATCTGTCGTACTGTAATCGGCTATGGCAGTCCGAATAAGGCGGGGACGGCCGCCGCTCACGGCGAACCACTGGGCGAGGAAGAAGTGCGCCTGACCAAGAAAAATCTGGGCTGGCCTTATAAAGAGCCTTTTACGGTACCACCGGAGGTACTCGCCCATACACGCCAGGCGAGAGAGCGGGGGCAGCGCTGGCAGCAGGAGTGGGAGCAAAAGCTGGAAAGCTATCGCCAGTCTTTCCCAAAGGAAGCCGCCCGCCTTGACGAAGACTTGAAGGGCGATTTACCCGCCCGCTGGGACCGGGGGTTGGCCGACCTGTTCCAGGGGCAGAACAAACCGATGTCCACACGTGAGGCCTCGGGACGGATAATAAACGTGATTGCGAAGAACGTCCATAATCTCGTTGGTGGCTCGGCAGACCTGGCCCCTTCGACAAGAACTACCCTCAAAGATGAGGGCGATTTCAGTTACCCGGAGTACCTGGGACATAATATCCACTTCGGCGTACGCGAACATGCCATGGGCTGCATCGCCAGCGGCATGGCCCTGCACGGCGGCATCATTCCCTTTACCGGCACATTTCTTATTTTCTATGATTACATGCGGTCGCCGGTACGTTTGGCCGCTGTGATGGGCATCAGAGTTATATATATCTTCAGCCATGATTCCATCGGTCTGGGTCAGGACGGGCCGACCCACCAGCCTATCGAACAGTTGCTCGGCCTGAGAGCCGTACCTAATTTGCTCACGTTACGTCCCGCCGATGCTACGGAAACCGTCGAGGCCTGGAAGATAGCTCTGGAACGTAACAGCGGCCCGACGGCACTTGTCCTTACCCGGCAAAATTTGCCTGTCCTCGACCGCGCCAGACTGGCCCCGGCCAGCGGCGTAAAACGCGGCGGGTATGTCCTCTGGGATGCGGCACCGGCACTGGACGTCATTCTCATCGGTACCGGTTCGGAAGTGCCTATTGTGTTGGAAGCGGGACAACGGTTGCAAGGGAGGGGTATCCGGGCGCGGGTGGTCTCGCTGCCCAGCTGGGAACTGTTCGAGGCCCAGCCCGCCGCCTACCGGGAGAATGTTTTGCCTTCCGAAATCAAAAGACGTATTTCGCTAGAGGCAGCCTCGCCGCTGGGCTGGGAAAAGTACGTCGGTCGGGAGGGAGTCATTATCGGTCTCAACCGTTTTGGTGTTTCCGCTCCCGGCGAAGTGATTTATAATAAACTCGGTCTGACGGCAGAGCGGGTCGTAGATGAAGCCGTACGATTGATGGAGCGAAGACAATGAAGTTACGCATTGCCATTGGAGCTGACCACGGTGGTTTTGCCCTTAAAAACGAACTGCTCTCCCGCCTGAAGGACAATTACGAGATAACTGACGTCGGGGCATACACGTTTGATGCAAACGATGACTACCCTGATTTCGTGCTGCGGGTAACTGATGCGATTACTTCGGGGAAGGTAGAGCGGGGTATTCTGGTCTGCGGCAGCGGTGTCGGTGCCTGCATCGCTGCCAATAAAGTCCCCGGCATCCGGGCCGGCCTCTGCCATGATACCTATTCCGCTCACCAGGGCGTAGAACACGACGATATGAATGTCCTTTGCCTCGGCGCCCGCGTTATCGGTGTGGAACTGGCGGCGGAACTAGCCCGTGCTTTTCTAAACAGTCAATTCCGTACCGAAGAGCGTTTCCACCGGCGGTTGCAAAAGGTCATCTCTATCGAAAAACAGGCACTCCAGAAAGGTGGCAGATGATGACTGAAGGAAGCCTCGGTGGGTATGAAGCTAACGTCCAGGAAACGCTGGACAAGCTGAATGGGGAAGATATTGTGCGGCGCATCTGGAGCAAGGATTACACTGTCTGGAAGCCGGAACCGACCGAGATTAGCGACCGCATCGGCTGGCTAGCGGTCACTGACTTTATGCACGAGCAGGTACCAGCCCTGGAATCATTTGTCCGGGAAGTGCGTGACGCCGGTTTCCGTCATATCGTACTGCTCGGCATGGGCGGGAGTAGTCTCGGTGCCGAGGTGATAAGACAGGTCTTTGGCAGCGCTAGCGGCTACCCTCAGCTTCTGGTGCTCGACTCCACCATTCCCGCGGTGGTACGGGCAGTCAGTGTAACTATCGACCCGGCACGAACTTTGTTTCTGGTCTCTTCCAAATCAGGCACTACCACTGAGCCGCAACTTCTATTGAAGTACTTCCGTAACCTGGTCGAGAAGACAAAAGGGCAGGCATTCGGGCAAAATTTCGTCGCTATTACCGATGCCGGGACACCGCTGGCCAGGCTGGCGGAAAAGGAAAAATTTCGCCGTGTTTTCTTGAATCCGCCTGACGTAGGTGGCCGGTATTCGGTCTTATCCTATTTCGGCCTGGTACCCGGGGCGCTTAGCGGGCTCGATGTCAACCTTCTTCTTGACCGGGCCGATACCATGCGGGAAGGTTGCGCCTCGTGTATTCCCTTCCCTGACAATCATGGCTCATGGCTGGGAGCATGCCTGAGCACACTGGCACAAGCCGGACGTGACAAGCTCACACTGGTCACATCGCCATCCGTCAGCAGTTTTGGATTGTGGGTAGAGCAACTCATCGCCGAAAGCACCGGTAAGGAGGGTAAGGGAATAGTGCCGGTGGCTGGCGAGCCGCTGATGCCAGCGGCCGATTACGGCCGCGACCGCCTGTTCATCTACCTGCGCCTTAAAGACGATGATAATACCGCCACCGATGCTGCCATGACTAATATCCGGTCGTCCGGCCAGCCGGTGGTCGTGCTGGAAATGCGGGACAAATATGACCTGGGAGCCGAGTTCTTCCGCTGGGAGTTCGCTACCGCTGTGGCTGGAGCGCTACTCGGTATTCAGCCTTTCAACCAGCCGAATGTCCAGCAGGCCAAGGAGGCTACCGAGCGTTTGCTGCGAGAATACACATCGTCGGGTCATTTGCCGTCACGGAAAATCACCGGCTCCTTGAATGACCTGCTGGCTAAAGCCGGGCCGGGCAAGTACCTGGCCATCATGGCTTACATTCGCCCGACGGCAGAAATCGACGAGGTGCTGGCCGAACTGCGCCGGAAAGTATTGGAACGCTACCATATCGCCACCACGCTCGGTTACGGGCCGCGTTACCTGCATTCCACCGGCCAGATTCATAAGGGCGGCCCGAATAGCGGGCTTTTCCTGCAAATTACGGCTGGACATAAACCGGACCTGCCCATTCCCGGGGAACCCTATACTTTCGGCGTGGTGGCTGATGCTCAGGCGCTCGGCGACTTTCAGGCATTGCTGGCTAATGGCCGGGCGGTGGCGGATATCCATCTGTCTGGGGCGGAGGCTGCACGGTTGAGGCAGGCTACCGAAGTTAGCTAATCACGGCATTTGTCCGAAATGAGGCTAAAATGCTGGCATTCGACGTGTTACGTGGCCGGTCTGGCGTACACAGTTTTGAAATTCCCATGCCGGAAATCAAGTAGCCGGACGAAGTGCTCATCAGTATGAAGGAAGTGGGACTGGATAGTACTCAATGATATCGTCAAGATTAACGCCCGTTTCCTTTATTAACCGGCGAAGGGCAGCCAGACAAACTTCACCATGAGCAGTGAGACCACGCCGACGACAACAGATACTACCATACCACCGACGAATGCCTTTAAGCCCATCGCTTTAACAGCGGAGACCTTGACTTTCATACCGACGCCGGCGAAAGCCCAGGCCAGCAGGAAAGTAACAGCTGGACCAACGTACGAACTATCGAAAGAAGACCACCAGGCACTGAACGGCAAGAATTCGATGCCGAAATTGACTAGGGTCAGGGCCACAAAAGCTACGGCGAACCAGGGAATAGTCATTTTCACGTGCTCGGCGCCGGTCTTCCGGGCAAAGCGGCTGAGCAAGTACATGCTGATGGGCACCATCGGGCCAATCATGAATATCCGGATGAACTTGGCGGAAATGGCTACGGGCAAAGCCCCGCCAACCTGACTGGCGGCCGCAATTACCCCTGGAGTTTCATGGATACCGGTGCCGCTCCACATGCCAAAAGCAACCGGATTATTGGCCAGCCAGCCGGAGAGGGGTCCGTTATAAAGGAAAGGGTAGCCGAACATGGCAATCAGCCCGAACAGCGTGATGACGGCCAGGGCAAGACCCATGTGCTCGGCCTTGGCCTTGATGGCCGGGCCGGTAGCCGCTATTGCCGAAGCACCACAGATGCCGGTCCCGATACCGATGAGAATCGAAAGAGTATCATCCATCTTGAGGACATACTTGCAGAAGATGACGCTGAACAAAAAGGCAAAGATAAGGTCGAAAAAGATGACGCCCAGCCCAACCCCACCCATCTTCAGCCAGACGGAAGCACTGACCGTCAGGCCGAGCAAGCCGATGGCGACCCGCAGCATGCGTGAAGACGAAAAGTCAATGCCTGCCTTGAAGGTCTTTTCCGATAGCTTCGGGAAGATATTGGCGATGGCAATGGAGTAAACAAAGGCCCAGAGAAGAGCACTGAATTTAAGCCACGTGCCTTTGAGAAACCACCACGTAATAAAGGCGGCGGCCGCAATGATAAGTGTTACCACCAGGCCGTGCATCATTCCACCCAGCCCCACCCTCTGTTCCACCCGCGCTGCCGCTTTAGGTACACTGCCAGCATTTATCGTTGTTTCGGACATACTAATTCTCCTGAAATGATTGATGTGGGGAAACCTGGAAGAGTGGATGGGACCTAGATTAGTTAACTATTACTATCGTTTTAGTATACATATATCATAACATAATGTAGGGAGCGAGCGCAAATCGCAATAGTATCTGACTTTTAAGAAAAAACACCCTGCTTTTGGGATGGGATTTCTCCGGTTGGTTGGTTGGTCTGGGCTTAATTCAGAATCCAGAATGATGGAGAGGACACCTCCTGCATTCCAGCGAAAGCGGGAATGACAGATATTGGATGTTTGCGGATGGTCTTAGAAAAAAGAAAGAGGGTTTTTGCCCCTCTTTCTTGAGTCATTTCTTCCCTTAAATTAAACTTAATCTAACCCGACAATGAACCGTTCCGTTTTGCTGATATCCAGCGCGTTGAACAAGGCATCCTGATTGGCATCGGCACCGGTTGTGGGCGCATCCAGTCCGGCGATGATGCGTTCTATTAGCGTGATATCGATGGCGTTTATCTCACCATCGCCGTTGGCGTCACCGGGAGAGCCGGGGGTAACCACGCGGTCGAAATTAGCCGTAATCGTTTTATCGGTATCCATCGTGACGGCGATGGAAGCATCGGTGCTGGTCACATCACCGCTCCACTGCCCGAACTGCCAGCCTGTGTTAGCCGTGGCGGTAACGTTGACCGTGGCTCCCTCAGGATAGACATGGATGCCAGCTACCGGCGAGGTGGTGCCGTTGCCGAAGACATTTATTGTCAGGGTATATTGGTTCAAGAGCGGGTAAATCCACCTGATGCCAGCCTCGTCATCGGCGTGCAAGACCCGTTTGGCCGTGCCGTTAGTACCGTAGCCGTACATTACTTTGTCAACGTCCTGAGGATAGCCGGCTATGTCGCCGTAGAGGTCGCGCAGGTTAAGCCAGTGCCCCAGTTCATGCAAGGCTATGGTCTGGACATCCCATTGTGTGTCGGGCGTGGTTGCTGCTGTACTCCATGTATAGTCATCATTGAACTCGATGTCAGCTTCGAGAAAGTTACTACCATCGAACCAGTAAACGGCGTGGGCCAGGACGCCGGGGCTGCTAAAGGGTCGCCACAGGATTTCGTTGACCCCGTTAGCACCGTAGATTGTTGCGCTGGTCGTTCCGTTATAGCTAAAGGCAAAGCTTTTATCCGATACTCCCGTCCACGTAGCCGCCGCATTCTGCACGGCCACCTCTTCACTCTCACAATCAAGTGTGTTCGGATTGACCTTGAAATCGACCACGGGAGTCGCACCCGACCATTTCACGCCGCCGTAGGAAAAAGTGACGGTGAAAGGAACAAAAGCGCTGGTAACATCATCCGCCGTGCGGACACGCACCGGCCCGCTGCCGGCCGAGGCTGGATAGCTGTTAATAATATCCGTCGGTACATCGGTGACAATGCTGGTGTCAGACCAGGAAGAAATATTGCCTTCGATAAGCGGCTCCCCATCCTGGTAGAAGAACTGGACCAGGCCCGGTGACGCACCGAAACCGGTACCGTTAATGGTCACCAGGCTATTCGTTCCGGCCGAAGCCTGGGCGGGAGTAATACTGGTAATCTGCGGCTCAGGGCCAACGTATTTGCGTAGGCTAATATCGTCCAGAAAGACACCCTGGTCAACTACTGAGGCATTGCTTTGAAAGACCAAGGCGACCCATACTTGCGACTGGCCGCACAAATTACCTAGGTAATACCAGTCACGCAAATCCAAGATATTCTGGTACCAATAATTGCGCTGCCCGCTCCATACGTAGCCATAAAACCCTGATGTGCCATTCGTTGTTGAAAGGTATACCCCAAGTTTGTCATTGGTGGCCTCGGTTTTAATCCATCGGAAAAAGCTCAACTCGGCGGCACCGGCATCACTCAGGTCGAAAGGACCATAGACCATCCAGGCATTCATACTGTTGAGGTAATTACTGACGGCAGGGTCAACCGCACCAGTACCAACCCCGGCGGGCCAGCCGGAATACAGACCGGTGTAAGGCTTGAAGTCGTCCTTACCCCAGGAAGGGTTACCATAAAGATACCATCCGGTAGGGAAAGCGCCTTCAAAACCTTCGGTCATGATAGTTTGCCAGCCAGGTACCCGTATCGCCGGTGATTGCTCTGGCGGGGTCTGGCCGCTTAGTGGCGGTATCTCCAGAGTTATCGGCCCTACTGCTTGCAAGGTTTCTCCCTCCGGCGCGGCGGCGGGTGCCCGTGTCAATGCCCGGGTAATTCGCTCCTTAAATTTGGGTAAGGGTAACCCTTCCACCTGATTTTGTTTATCAATCGTCCGTTTCCCCTGGAACTGGCCGTAAACTTCGTAGCTGGCATCCGGTAGTTTTTTGAGAAAGGCGACGGCACGCTCGCCCTGGGCAAAACCGGGCGCGTCCGAGACCCATTCGGTAATCCCCTCCGCCGTCCCACCGGGCACCGTGACCGTAATCCGCTTGCCGGCGGGTACGCCTTTGAGAGTTTCCTCCACGTCCATGACCACCGAGGTAAAAATACGGGTATGTTCGGCATTCCACTGGCTGCTCTGTTCCACTACAGTGCCGATAGCGATAACATCGGCCCCAACGGCTATATCATCCTGGAACGCTTCGGGCATCACGGCCCGGGTCGCACTCTGGGGTACCAGGACCAGTGTGAGGCTAACAATTAGCGCAAAGACAGGAGGAAATACCCGGAGCAACCACTTCATCGCCGCCCTCCTTATTTTCACCGAGAAGTCTGGCTCATCTTGGCCTTGATTTGTTCGATAAGCCCGGCCAGTGATTCATCGCTGCCGGCAATCCGGCCATCATCGCCAATCACGAATTTTCCCTGAATCCCACCGACCACACGGAAGATATTATCATAAAGTTCGAGGAAAACCAAGACATGCTCGCCGGCACTGAAACCCGGACTATCCTCTACCCATTGCGTGACTGTCCCTACCTGCCCACCGGGTACCTGTACGGTTATTTCACTCTGGTTCCAGCTACCCTTGACCTGTTGTTCTACCGCTAGTGTCACGTCGGTATTGATACTGGTATGTTCGGCGTTCCACTGGCTATTTATTGTGGTCACCTTCCCGACGATGATATTGGTGGCCGCTGCTGTCAGGTCATCCAGGGTAAGCTTCACCATCAACGGTGCCGAAATCATGCCGTCGGTTGGCTTCGGCGGGGGGCTGGCTGGTGGCTCCGGCGTCGCGCATCCGCTCACCACTAACGCAGCTACCAGCAGTACCGCCAGAATTATTACTGGCGGCGGTAAATACCTGGCCACCGCATCCGTTCTCATTCCCTTTCCCGACCGTATCTTAACCCTGCAGTACATTGAAGTCAAACTTGAGGCTTAGTGGCCTGGCATAATTAAGAAATATGTTTCACTTCCTTGATTACCCTTTATGTTAGCCTCTCTATTAGAGTAAACGTAACTTGGGCGTTCTGGTTAGCTCCTTGGCTTCACCGGTACCGGCCTGATTTGCAGCACGCCCAGGAGCAGCGTGGTAGTACTGGCGACAATCGAAATCCAGAAGGCCAGTTGATAGGAACCAGTAACATCGAAGATGCGTCCGGTTACCACGGGGCCGATGGCACCGCCAATTTGACCCAGGAACAGTACCATGCCGAAATTGGTGCCGTGCGCCTTGGTACCGAACAGCTCGGCGACGATGGGCGACATTACGGTAAAAAGGCCGCCATGAGCAAAACCATAGACGACGGCGAAGGCGTAGAGCATCCATAACCCGCGAGTAAATTGCAGGAAGGTCAGCGCCGTAATCAGTATGATGAAACAGACCATCAAGGCCCGTCGGCCACCGAGCCTGTCGACGATACCGCCGGAGGTCAACCGGCCGGCAATACTGACGGCACCGATGATGGACAATACACCGGCGGCGGGGCCGGCGGTAATACCGCTATCGATGGCATAAGGGACGATGTGAATCATAATTGACTGGGTGGCATACCAGCCGACAAAATACACGGCACAAAGTATCCAGAAGGAGCGGGTACGCATCGCCTCCTGTAACGAAAGCTGCACGCCGGCTATCATTTTGGCGGCGGTGCCATCGGCGTTGTAAGTGCCGTAGGGTTGCAAACCCATCCGGGCCGGGTCACTTCGGAGGAACTGGGCGAAAGCAACTACCCCGACGATGGCAATGATACTCAAAAAGACATAGGCATTACGCCAGCCATAGCCCAGAATAAGCCAGCTGGCTACCAGTGGCATGACAAAGAAACCGATTCCGGTGCCTGCCTTTATTATGCTTGTCGCCAGTCCGCGGCGCAGGATGAACCAGCGGGTGACTGTTGACAGTAGCGAAACATTACCGCTGGCCGTGCCTACCCCCACCAGTACCGGGTAAAAGATATAAAGTTGCCACAGGCTGGTCATCCGGGACATGAACAAGTAGCCCAGGCCGAAAATGATGCCGCAACTGGTGACGACTATTCTGGGGCCGTATTTATCGGTTAGTCTGCCCAGTGGTACAGCGAATAGCCCCTCCAGGAAAAAGGCCAGCGAACTGGCCCCCGAAATCAGCGCCCGGCTTGAACTTAATTCGTTTTGTATCGAACTGAAAAAGATACCGTAGGTGCTATGAAGGCCGTGCATGACGACGAGGATGAGCGTGGAAGCAGCTACAATAATGTAGCCATAAAAAATCTTCTGGTTAGTACCTTTAACCAATCGACACCTGTCTTGATATCCCGTGCCCTATCTCATGGAATACAACCATGCCATCGTAGCATTCTCCTGCCCTGTTTTCAAGGCGTTGAATAAGAAAAGCGGCACCTATTAGGGTTCTGTTTGCATCTGGTTGTTTCTTACTGTCATTCGAGGCAAAAGAGGCTTCGTCCTTCGACTGAAGGACTCGCCATGACATTTTGATGGAGTTGTCAGAAGAGGGCGAAGCCCTCTTATTTTTAATTCCCTTCTCCTGCTAGGAGAAGGGTAAGGGATGAGGTCGTTCTTCAAGACAATGTCAACTATAAGCAAACAGAACAATATTTTAAGCTACCACTTACCCATTTCTTCCAGCACCTTG
>JBDRLU010000059.1:0-6674 GCA_043812795.1 Chloroflexota bacterium | reverse complement strand
CCCCGGCCCCGGGCTGGCAATCCGCATCATCGGCGATGTCACCAGGGAGAAACTGGAGATACTGCGCTCGGCTGATTTCATCGTGATGAACGAGATTAAGAAGGCGAACCTCTACCGTCAGCTCTGGCAGACCTTTGCCGTGCTCACCGACGTCAGGTCGGTGGGGGTGATGGGTGACCACCGCACCTACGGCTACCTGGTGGGTATCCGCGCCGTGACCAGCGAAGACGCCATGACGGCAGACTGGGCACGCCTCCCCTACGACCTGCTTGCTAGAATCTCCAACCGTATCGTCAACGAAGTCCCCGGCGTCAACCGCGTCGTCTATGACATCACCTCCAAACCCCCCTCAACGATAGAGTGGGAATAAAAAATCTCATTTAGCGAGGAGTAAATAAAATAAGAATCCTTGTTGTCGGGGGCGGGGCGAGGGAACATACACTGGTCTGGAAACTCGCCCAGGACCCTAAAGTCAGCGAAATTTTTGCCGCTCCGGGCAATGCCGGTACGGCGGACACGGCACATAACCTCGATGATATCAACCCGACCGATATCGCCGGGCTGACGCAAGTAGTTAAGGAAAAGTATATCGAGCTGGTCGTGGTCGGGCCGGAGGCCCCCTTGGCTGAAGGCATCGTCGACCACTTCCAGACGCTCGGCGTCCCTGTTTTCGGGCCGACCAAGCAGGCCGCCCAGATAGAAGTGAGTAAAGCCTTCGCCAAGGCATTGATGCAAAAGTACCACATTCCCTCCGCCAGCAGCAGTACTTTCACCAATTATAATGACGCTAAGGAGTACCTTAAGCAACAAAAACCGCCCATCGTAATCAAGGCCGATGGGCTGGCCGCTGGCAAGGGTGTAGTTGTCGCCGAGTCAACACCGCAGGCATTAGAGGCCCTGTCCAGCATCATGGAAGCCAAAACCGTCGGGTCGGCGGGCGATAAAGTGGTTATCGAAGAATGTTTATCCGGCAAAGAGATGAGTGCCTTTGCCTTTACCGATGGTAAAGCCGTGGTGCCGCTGGTGCCCGCCTGTGATTATAAGCGTGTCTTTGACGGTGACCAGGGGCCGAATACCGGCGGGATGGGCAGCTACAGCCCGCCCTCCTTCTACAACGCCGACCTGGCCAAAACAATACAGGAAAAAATCATGCTGCCGACGGTGCAGGCAATGGCCCGGGAGAAGACTCCTTATCAGGGCGTCCTTTACGGCGGGCTGATGGTCTGTCCGGAAGGGCCGAAAGTGCTCGAATTCAATGCCCGTTTCGGCGACCCAGAGACCCAGGTTGTCCTCCCCCGACTGAAAACCGACCTCCTCGATATTCTCTTAGCCGTCGTCAATGGCAAACTCGACCAGATTAAAGTAGAGTGGACGGCCGATGCCTGCGTGGGCGTGGTCATGGCTTCCGCCGGTTATCCGGGCAGCTATAAGACCGGCTTCCCCATCACCGGCCTGGACGAACTGGACAAGAACGTACTGGTCTTTCATGCCGGGACCAGGCAGGAATCCCCGGGCCAGATAGTAACTAATGGCGGCCGAGTACTCACGGTGGTGGCTACCGGCAAGACTATTGCCGAAGCCAGAGAAATAGTTTATGCTAACATCGGGCGGATTCATTTTGAAGGCTGCCACTATCGTAAAGACATTGCTGCCATAAAAGGGTAAAAATAATAAACCTAAGCACTAAATACAAAACTCAAAAGTTCAATTGTTTAGGGTTTAGAAATTCGGATTTCGGATTTTATAGGAGATAATATGCCACTGGTCGGTGTCGTTATGGGTTCAAAATCGGATGCCCGGGTCGTGCAAGCTACGCTGGATGTGCTTAAAGAGCTTGGTATTGACCATGAGTTAGTCGTCATCTCCGCCCACCGTACGCCCGAGAAAGCCCGGCAGTACGGTCTCGAGGCAAGCGGTCGCGGTATCGAAGTTATTATTGCCGCTGCCGGCGGTGCCGCTCATCTGCCCGGGGTGCTGGCGAGCTGGACTACCTTGCCCGTTATCGGCGTACCTCTGGCCAGCAGTGAACTAAAAGGAGTGGATGCTCTTTATTCCATTGTCCAGATGCCCGCCGGAATACCGGTAGCAGGGGTAGCCATCGGAACGGCCGGCGCGAAAAATGCTGCCTACCTCGCCGCCGAAATCCTCGGCTTGAAGCACGCCGCCATTAGAAAAGCCTACGAAAAATATCGCAGTGAATTACAGGGGGAAGGTAAATGATTGAGCGATATTCCCGGCCGGACATGAAAAGGGTCTGGTCAGACGAAAACAAGTTCAACAAATGGCTGGAAGTCGAGATTGCTGTCTGCGAAGCTTGGGCCGACCTCGGTGCTATCCCGAAAAAGGCTATCCCAAAAATAAAGCTGGCCCGGGTTAACCTGAAGCTGATGGAGCAGATTCTCAAGAGGACTCATCATGATATGACGGCCTTCCTCGGCGCGGTGGCCGATAGTGTCGGTGAAGATGCGCGCTTTATCCATTTCGGCCTGACCTCATCCGACGTCATGGATACTGCCCTGAGCCTGCAACTGATTGAAGCCACCGAACTCCTCACCGACGATATCAAGCGGCTCATCCTGGTACTGGCCGAACAGGCCATGAAATATAAATTTACCCCGATGATTGGCCGTACCCACGGCGTCCATGCCGAACCGACTACCTTCGGGCTAAAGATAGCACTCTGGCTAGAGGAAATGAGGCGCAATCTACAGCGGTTGAATGAGGCCAGGAAAGTCATCTCCGTCGGTAAGATTTCGGGGACAGTGGGCACTTATGATACGCTTTCCCCGGAAGTCGAGGAAAAGGCCTGTGCCCGGTTAGGGCTTGCCCCCGCCCCGGTATCGAACCAGGTCTTACAGCGCGATCGCCACGCTCAGTTCGTGACTACTCTTGCCATAATATCCAGCTCACTGGAGAAATTCGCCACTGAAATAAGAGCACTACAGCGGACGGAGACACGGGAGGCCGAGGAACCCTTCGAAGAGGGCCAGACCGGCTCTTCCGCCATGCCCCACAAAAAGAACCCCGAACTCTGCGAAAGAATCTGCGGCCTGGCTCGTCTGGTCAGGGGCTACGCTGTCACGTCGATGGAAAACATTGCCCTGTGGCATGAGCGCGATATCAGCCATTCTTCAACCGAACGCATCATCTTGCCCGATGCCTGCCTTGTCCTGGACTATACTCTTAATCTCTTCACCGATATTATGAAAGGGTTACAAGTCTACCCGCAACACATGCAGCGGAACCTCGAGCTTACCAAGGGCCTCATCTACTCGCAGCGGGTCATGCTCGCCCTGATTGATAAAGGTTTAAGCCGGCAAAAAGCCTACGAACTGGTACAGCGTAATGCCATGAAGGCCTGGCGTGGGAACAAGAAATTTCTCACGTTACTTAAGGCCGACCCCGAGGTAGCCGCCACCTTGCCCACCGCCACACTGGAAGGGCTTTTTGACTACCAGTATTGCTTGCGCCACGTTGACGAGATTTTCCGCCGGCTCGGTCTCACGCAAAGCCAGTGGAAGGAAAAGTACCTGAAGACTTCCTGGGTCGATTTAAAGCCACGGACGCTTTGACCCCCCAAGGAAGTCTTCAAAACATGTCCGCCTTATTCCGGATGCAGAGCCTGGTACAGGAGAAAATCCTGGAGATTGTCCCCAACATCTACCAGCTAACCTACCGCGCTGTCAATGTTGTCTTGATTGTCGAAGATGAACTGACTCTCATCGATACCGGATTCCGCGCCAACGCCAATAAGATCATCGATTTCATTCGCAGCCTCGGCCACTCTCCCGAAGAACTCAGTCTGATTTTCATCACCCACAAGCATTTCGACCACGCCGGCGGGCTGGCATCTTTAAAAAAGCTAACTAAAGCCAGAGTTGCCGCTCACCGGGCCGACCTCATCGATAATGATGGGCGACCTCATACGCAAGCCACCCAGAAATCACCACTAGTTTCTCCGCTCAACACCTTGCGCTCGGTCTATTCCCTCAAGACCAGTGACGTCGATGTTCCGCTGAGTGGCGGTGAAGTCTTCCAAACGACGGGCGGCCTTCAGGTAATTCACACTCCGGGACATACGCCGGGCAGTATCAGCCTGTTTTCGCCGCGTCACCGGCTGCTGATAGTGGGGGATGCTTTGAGTAAATTCAGCGGAGTCGTATCTCTACCGCGCCGGGGAGTCACCGGAGACTTGAAACAGGCCACTAATTCCATCAGGAAGATGGCTGAATTGGATTTTAATATTCTCTGCCTCGGTCATGGTTTACCCCTGACCGGAGATGCCCGCGCTCAGGTACAACAGCTAACTGACAAGATTAAGAATTGACAACAACGTCTGGAACTGGGTATCATCTAGCGATGCGAGTTATCACCGGTACGGCCAAAGGGCACCACCTTAAGGGACCGAAAGGCACACCCACTCGCCCCGCCACGGACTTGGTCCGCGGGGCGATTTTCTCTATTTTGGAAAATATGACCGACGAATGGGATTTAGTGTTAGATTTATTTTCAGGGAGTGGCGCCTTAGGCATCGAGGCTCTCAGCCGCGGTGCGGGCTGGGTCGATTTCATTGAGCGTGAACCGAAGTGTTGTGCTATAATCAAAGAGAATTTAGAGAATACCAGGCTGGCAGAACAGGCCCATGTGTATTGCTCTAATGTCACCAAGGCTCTCTCTTTTCTGGATAAGGAGTATAGCATTATATTGATTGACCCCCCCTACGCGGATACCTCTATCGATAATCTCCTTGAGCAGCTGGCTGCTTCGAAGCTAGTCGGGACAAAGACAATTTTAGTCGCCACCCACTCTCCCCACCACGCGTTATCTTCGACCTATGGTACGCTTAATCTTATTAAAGAGCACCGCCATGGGGATAGTTGCATCAATATCTACCGAAAGGAGGGCAAAGCGTGACTGTTGCTCTTTATCCCGGTGCCTTCGACCCGATAACGAACGGGCATCTCGATATTGCCACCAGGGCCGCCAAGCTTTTCGAGAAAGTCATCATCGGTGTCTATGATACCCCGGCCAAGAACCTGCTCTTTAACACCACCGAGCGAATGAATTTGGTACGACGGGCCATCGCCGGGATACCCAACATCGAGGTACAACCCTTCTATGGCCTGACGGTTGATTTTGCCCGGAAAGCCGGAGCACAGGTCATCGTTAGAGGTCTCCGAGCCGGTGCCGACTTCGAGCGGGAATTCGAGATGGCACTGATGAACAAGAAATTAGCCCCCGATTGTGAGCTGGTCTGCCTGATGGCGAATTTGAAATACCAGTTCCTTAGCTCAAGCCTGCTCAAGGAAGTCGCCAGCTTGAATGGTGATATCAATGACCTCGTACCTAAAGAAGTCGCTATTGCCCTGAGAAAGAAAATGCGTATCAAGGCAAGAGATTAGCCGTAATACAAAAATAAACCAAGTAGTAAGGAGGAACGATTGTAATGGCCTACAAAATCTCAGAGGACTGCATCAGCTGCGGCGCCTGCGAAGCCGAATGCCGCAACAACGCCATCACCGAAGGGGAATCAGTCTACGTCATCGACCCCGCGAAATGTACTGAGTGTGTTGGTTATTATGAGTCTTCTAAATGTGCCGAGGTTTGCCCGGTAAATGCTTGCATCTCCGACCCGGCCCACGAAGAAAGCCACGAACAACTGCTGGACAAATGGAAGAAGCTTCACCCCGGTGAGACCCCAGAAGTCAGTTAAAGTCCAACCGGATTTAAAGTCGCTCCACTAAGACCCACCATGGTGGGTCTTAGTGGAGCCGCACTCGTTTTGCTACTGTCGGTTTCTGCCACTATTGGAAGAAAGAGCGTATCGCGTCAAACTCTCCCGGGAGTAAGCCCAGTACTATGGGGAAATGGTCAAGCAAGAAAGCCGCCATCGCCGAGTGACTGACTACCTGAGCCTCACCGAAGAATTTTACCCAGATAGCCAGCAGAACGCTCCAGGAAAGCGCTCCCATCAGCAGTCCCAGCAGGGCGCCGCCGAGGCGATTAACCCAGCCCAGCATCGCCGCCGAAGTAATCCAGGTCAATATCCCCGCCAGTATGCCGAAGACGACCATTACCACAATCAGGATAATGGCGAAGGCTACACCTTGAGCTATCAGCTCCTGTGGAATAAAGGTTAATTTATCCGCCAGAGATGTGTAGAAACGTCCAGCAAGGATTATGCCAATAATTATCCCGGCCAAGGAGAAGGCTGCTTTTATCAGCCCTGTTTTCATCCCGGTAAAAACAGAGATAACCAGTGCTATCACAATCAAGATATCAAGCCAGTTCATGTTCCTACCCTCCAATACGGAGAGGATAAATTCGGGATATACTCCACGCTAGCCACGCCCCTCCACTCTATAGTATTGGATATGGTGCGGGGAGTCAATCGGATTCAGTCTGTATTACTCACCGCCGCCCGCTCTCTATCTTTGATGCCTTCAGGGTTGGTTAGCTGTCTGGCTAATAGGTCCATCGCTGATAACCAGGCCGTCCCGCAAACGAATCGTCCGTTTGGTGAGTGCGGCGATTTCCATTTCATGGGTAACTATTACCAGCGTGATGCCGTCACGGTTAAGCTTATCGAAAATACCGATAATCTCCGTGCTGGTGGCGGTGTCCAGATTGCCGGTAGGTTCGTCAGCCAGAATAACTGCCGGATTATTGACCAG
>JBDRLU010000058.1:0-28231 GCA_043812795.1 Chloroflexota bacterium | reverse complement strand
AAGCCAGTAAGCCGGCTGACATGCAGCCGTTTGAAGGCAGGGTAAGCCTGTTCATTGTGCCGGGATACCAGTTCAGGATGGTTGATGCCCTTGTTACCAATTTTCACTTGCCCAGGTCAACGCTGTTGATGCTGGTTTCCGCCTTGGCTGGTAGAGATTTAATCAATCAAGCCTACCAGGAAGCTATAGCTCAGCAATATCGTTTCTATAGCTTCGGTGATGCGATGCTGATTATCTGAGGGGAAAGTTTCAATGGACACGGGTCAGGTTGAATTATGGAAGATATGCGCACGACCTTTTTGTCCTCTGATGGGTAAACTTTGATACCTAGTTTTGCTATTAAGTTCTGCTTGTCTCTGAAGCTAACATTTTCGAGGTTAATGTCACGTATGGTATCGAGCACACGGCGTGCCTCCTCTTTTGTCTGTTTATTCAGAGTTTTTAGCTCCTTTCTATATTGAGGTTAGTCTACTACCTCAAACGGAGCTTACACCACCCCCAACTGTTCGGTTTTCTCGACCCCTTTCGTGTCCCATTATCGCTGACGGTCTACAGCCGCCACCATCGTCGCCTCAGTCGAGGGAGGAGAGGGGGCTTCGATTAAATCATTTGCCGATGCTCTCTGGTGGGCGGTGGTGACAATCACCACCGTTGGTTACGGTGATATGGTGCCGGTAACGGTGGCCGGTAGAGCTGTCGCTTTTGTCCTCATGCTTGGAGGTATCGCCTTCTTCAGCGGTGTGACTGCTAACCTTGCCTCATTTCTAATAAAAAGTCACGATACCGAAAAGAAAGCGGTGTCGCAGCTTTTGAAAGAGGTGGAAGGACTCCGGCAGGAGATAGCAAAATTACATGGGGATTCAAATAATTAAGAGCAGCGAAGCTCTCGCATAATAATTTAGCATAACTCCGATGGTGGGTGGTAGAGGACTCGAACCACTGACCCCTGCGTGTAAATATTAAGGCAGACGTGAAAAAGGGTGATTTTAGCTTCAAATCGGTAAAAAGTGGTTATCGGTAGTTTGTGCGTAAAAAGGTCTTTTTAAGGTTTACCTACAAAAGTTTGGTTAGCAAAATGGTTAGCAGATTATTTGTTGCCAGTTCAGC
Source organism: Chloroflexota bacterium (assembly GCA_043812795.1). Lineage (GTDB taxonomy): Bacteria > Chloroflexota > Dehalococcoidia > Dehalococcoidales > UBA2162 > JBDRLU01. The sequence goes on along the minus strand of JBDRLU010000058.1, from coordinate 27,124 downwards.
TTAGAATGACGGAATAGGCGTTAGCCATTTCCTTTCCCTTTATCACTTTCCCTCTCTTTCCTTTCCTCCTCTATCTTATCCGACCTTCCACGTGCCTCTTTACGGGTGGCCCTACCCCACTTCGTTTTGTAGTAGGTAAGGGCCGCAATGCCAAGGACAAAGAGAACAACAATTATTATTAACCCAATATACATTTTACTTTCCCCCTCCTTACCTCATATAAAACTTATTATATAGCATTATCCAGTAAATGCTATAGCCTACTTGTCTTTAGGGAATAATTGCCTATCGGCTTAATTCCAAAATAATATACTACCGGAAAAGTGGTAGACTTGAATTAGAAGTCATAGGTAGTGTAAACTAGTCCGTAATAGAAATGAGCAATTCCGAAAGACACAAACTCAAGCGTCTGGTAAGAGCCAAGGCAAAAGCAAAAGAGAACAACATGCGGCGTACAAAGACAGCGCCAACCAAGAAATAGCGCTGCATTATACGCCCATCGTAGCCTTGATATAAATGGCCTTGAACTTGCCCCTCAGATGCGTATTGCTATATTCGCCCGATTAGTTTATACTAGTAGTTGGGAGTGGCGAAAGAATAGACGCTAAGGTTAATGCGAAGCCGGCACCAAAATGCTGACACCGCATCCAAAGGCAAAGGTAAATCCAGCCACGGTGAATAAAGAGTCCGGCCCAAAAAGTCCAAGGGTGAGATGCCCTGGCTCCCATGCAAATCAAGAGGGGTAGTCAACCCCCTCTTTTTTTATCTCCTTTTACCATTGTTATTGTCTCGGTCAGTAGTGATGGCTTCCGTGTAGTTACGGCCCTGCGGTAGCCGTTGCCATTACTCCGGCGATGCCCGCCATACCCACGCCAGCCTTATACTGAAGCAGGGCGTTCACCCCAAGATAGTCCAGGAGAGATTTAGGGCACTCGACCATAGCCATCACACTTGACCTCTATTCCCACGTTGCCCCTGGACTCCAACAAGCAGCCGCTAAGTCCTTTGACGATATGGTCTTACCGAACCAGTACCGGCATCGGAACCCCGTTAGCAAAAACCATTTGGTTAGCAAACGGGTAGCAGAATTTCAAGGCTGCCTCAATCGTGGTATCACTGACAGAGTAGGTTTAAGGAGAACACCGCTCAGGTTCCTACTGTCTGCTACTGGCTACGCTTTTGGTTGATTTCAAAGATAATACCACCGGGCCAACTTTCCAGCAGGGAAAACCCGCCTGGAGGATGCATGTAAGGCTTGACCCCCTGGGCTGCGAGGTCGGCAAGCGCTCCCTCCTGGTCATCCACCGTAAAGCAAAGGTGGTGCATCCCTTCTCCATGGGTACTAAGCCAGTCCTGCTTCAGGTTATCATCTATCGGCTGCATAACCTCAAACCCTACGTTACCCAGAGTGGCAAAGGCCAGCTTTACCCGGCGAGGGTACAACTTGTCATCCATCGCTTCGATATCACGGAATGTCCAGGGGCCAATGCCGAATAGCGATGACCATGTTTTAGTAACCTTCTCGAGGTCCTTTACTATGATACCAATGTGGATGACGGACTCCAGTTGAACCGTGGGTGTTTTAGGACTTTCCATGTCAGTGAGCCTCCTTTTAAAATTCTTTAAATTTTATATCTCGTTCAACAGAAGATACTAGGCGATATGCGGTAGATTTCGTGGTGCATTTCTCCATTTGTAAAGATTCTGGAAAAATCCCACCTGATACGACATTGCACTGGCAAATCCATCCAAACCAGGGAAAAGACTCTCACGAGATATATTCATCTTCCCACATTCCTCTAATCCTTTTTGTATTTCATCAGGTTGAAGAGAACATTTGACCATTCTTATTTTGTCAGTTTTACCTTCGGTATAGCATGCCCTAAGGTTCTCCATAAATGGTTTTGTAATATCCCCCGGGCAAAGAAATACACCTTGTTGTAAACGTAATCTCTCGTGTTGTTTAATCGGATTCTCCCAAGAAACAAAACAAAACGACTTTTCCAGATATAATCGCTTAAAAGTTGAATCCTTTCTTTTCTCGTCATATTTTTCACGCTTTTTCATAAGGCTAGTGATTTCCCACTTATCTTCCTGCATCTCGAGTTGTTCTAATAAAGCTCCCGTATCCATAGACCAAATAGAGAAATCTCTGGGTTTGCTATAATCTACCTCGGTGGATGGCCCATTATCGTGTCGAGGAACGTTATTATAAGCTTCTTCAAGTGCGAAATATTTAACAATTTCGTTTGAATAAGTGAAATCTAATAAGCGAACCGGAGCTCCATAATGTCGCATCAAGGAAATGCAATAGAGTGTATCTGAAATGACGTCTTGCCTGTCAATACCATCATATGCTCTTTTGAATTGTCTTATCATCTCTTCCTCAACCTTGGCCCTTTCTTCTTCAGGAATCCCTGATTTTAGGCATTCTCTTTCAAACGTAGTTTGTAATGGATATGTTGAAGGTTGGGCTCGATAGGCCCATTTTTCCTTTGTTAAATCCTTAATATAGTTGTTTAGGTCTTTTAATGACTTTATCTCGGACTCCTCAATGGTATAGAATGTAGAATCTTTAGTATTACTCATTCCCTCACCTTTTTTTGGCCCGTACTGTTTCCCCGCTCATATTATATACACAAGGTCGAAGTGAAGTCATTATCTCTCTTGCTTGATTTTAGAGAAGCATTACATCCTGGTTAGAAGTTTGGTTAGCAAAACACAAAAAGCCCTATGCCGAATGTTGACATAAAGGCTTTTAGCTTCAAAAAGTGGTGGGCGGTAGAGGACTTGAACCACTGACCCCCTGCGTGTAAAGCAGGTGCTCTAACCAACTGAGCTAACCGCCCGAGATGGCGCGCTTGGTGGGGCTCGAACCCGCGGCCTCAGCCTCCGCAGGGCTGCGCTCTATCCAACTGAGCTACAAGCGCCCGGCTAATTAATGGTGCCGAAGGTGAGATTTGAACTCACACACCCTTACGGGCACTACGCCCTGAACGTAGCGCGTCTGCCATTCCGCCACTTCGGCGACCTCGATAACACGCAGTTAACCCGAAGGAAAAACTGCTTACACATTACTTTAGCCTATCACCCAATATTCGTCAACTCTCGCAGGACTTTCATTGACCCACATCACAAATACCGTTAGAATATATTTTTAGGCAAATCATTTCAGGTTAATAGATTGCATCAAAAGGTAACTTTAGATAACGGCCTGAGGGTTATTACTACCACCATGCCGCAGGTACGCTCGGTGTCCATTTCCATCTTTATCGGCGTCGGCTCCCGCTATGAGACTGCCCCTCAGGGTGGAATTTCACATTTTATCGAGCACCTGCTTTTTAAGGGTACGGCCAGACGGCCAACTTCACGGGAGATTTCAGAGGCAATCGAAGGTATCGGCGGCATCGTCAATGCCGGCACCGACAAAGAGCTGACCGTTTACTGGTGCAAAGTAGCTTCGCCTCATTTCTCCGCTGCCCTGGACGTGCTGGTAGATATGCTCTTCAATTCCAAATTCGACCCGGTTGAAATGGAACGCGAGCGTCAGGTTGTTATTGAGGAGATTAACCAGAGTAAAGATTCTCCGCACCAGCAGGTGAATACACTCATCGATGAGCTTCTCTGGCCGGAGCATCCCCTTGGGCGTGACACCGCCGGCAGCAAAGAGTCCATGTCTGCTCTTACCAGGGATATGGTACTCGATTACCTCCATGGCCAGTATCTTCCCGCGGATACCGTGGTCGCCATCGGCGGTAATATCGAGCCGCCAGAAGCTGAAGCGGCGATAAGACAAGCCATGGGGCAATGGAGCAACCGTCAGCCACTGCCCGAATACCTTCATTATCAGGGGCAGCTTAACCCCCGGCTGAAAATAGAAAAAAGGGATATCGAACAAAGCCACCTCTGTCTGGCGTTACCCGGCCTATCACTGGTGCACCCCAGGCGCTTCACCCTCGACCTGCTCAATGTTATTCTCGGCGAAGGGATGAGTAGCCGGTTGTTTATCGAGGTTCGTGATAAGCTAGGCCTGGCTTATGCGGTGCACAGTTATGCCGACCATTTTCTCGATACCGGCTCCGTAATTGTCTATGCCGGGGTTGACCCCAGGAAACTCGACCAAGCCGTTCGAGCTATCCTTGAGCAACTAAAGAAGCTGGAGCAACCAGTCCCGGCCAATGAACTGACCAAGGCGAAGGAGATGGCTAAGGGGCGGCTGCTCCTGCGCATGGAAGACAGTCACAATGTAGCCAGCTGGACTGGCGGACAGGAGGTCCTCGCCGGGCGTATTCTTACTATCGATGATGTAATTGCCCGTATCGATGCCATTACTGCCGAAGAGATAGCCGGTGTGGCCCGGGAGGTTTTCATCAGCAACCAATTGCGCCTGGCTGTGGTCGGACCGGTTACCGACGATGGACACCTGGAAAAACTGCTTTATTTCTAGATAGTTGATGAGTAAAAAAGAGCCGCAGTCAATGACTGCGGCTCTTTTCATTTGCCTATCCGGGTACAGGGCTTAGTATTCTCCCATCCCTCCACCAGGAGGCATCGCCGGTGCCTTTTCTTTCTCTGGAATATCAGCCACCAGCGATTCAGTGATCAGAACCATGCCAGCAATGCTGGCGGCATTTTGCAGGGCCGACCTGACGACTTTCGTCGGGTCAACGATGCCTTTCTTAATCATATCGCCATAACTATCTGCCTCAGCGTCGTAACCAACGCCCGGTTTGCTCTTCTTGACTGTATCCATGATAACCGACCCGTCGTGACCGGCATTGATAGCAATCCAGCGAATTGGCTCCTCTACTGCTTTGCGGACGATATCCACGCCGGTAGCTTCATCATCACCGTTAACTTCGAGCTTGTCCAGTACGGGTAACGCATTCAGTAAACCAACACCGCCGCCGGGCAGAATACCTTCCTCAACAGCAGCACGGGTCGCCGATAAAGCGTCCTCGACACGATGTTTTCTTTCCTTGAGTTCAACTTCGGTGGCTGCTCCTACCTTAATCACCGCGACGCCGCCCGAGAGCTTGGCCAGTCTTTCCTGGAGTTTCTCACGGTCGTAATCGGAGGTAGTCTCCTCGATTTGGGCTCTGATTTGCTTGATTCTGCCCTTGATTTCCTCGTCGGAGCCTTTACCCTCGACAACAGTAGTGTTATCCTTATCCACGGTTACCCGTCGCGCCCGGCCCAGGTCTTCGACGGTTACCGAGTCCAGCTTGCGGCCAACCTCTTCCGAGATGACACGGCCGCCGGTAAGAGTGGCAATATCTTCCAGCATTGCCTTACGCCGGTCGCCAAAGCCGGGTGCCTTGACGGCGATGACATTAAGGGTGCCACGCAGCTTATTGACCACCAGTGTCGCCAGGGCTTCCCCCTCGACATCCTCGGCAATAATGAGTAAATTCTTCGATACTTGCAGCATCTTCTCGAGAGATGGTAACAGCTCGGAGACTGCCGATATTTTCTTATCGGTGATGAGAATATAGGGGTCCTCGAGTACGGCTTCCATCTTTTCGGCATTGGTAATGAAATAAGCGCTGATGTAACCCCGGTCGAACTGCATGCCTTCGACGTACTCCGTCTCGTATTTCAGTCCCTTGGACTCCTCGACCGTAATCACGCCGTCCTTGCCGACTTTTTCCATTACCTCGGCAATCAGGCCGCCGATCTCTTTGTCTTTGGCCGTAATCGTGGCCACCTGAGCAATCTGTTCCTTACCCTTGACCTCGGTGGACACCCGCTTGAGTTCTTCCACAATAGCCTGTGTTGCTTTCTCAAGGCCTCTCTTCAGCGCCAGTGTTTCCGCACCGGCGGCGACATTTTTGAATCCGCCGGAAACGATGGCATGGGCCAGCACGGTCGAAGTCGTGGTGCCATCACCGCAAGCATCATTGGTCTTACTGGCCGCCTCTTTCACCATCTGTACCCCCATATTCTCGAAGGGGTCGGGCAGCTCGATGTCTTTGGCAATGGTCACGCCGTCGTCAATAACCGAGGGCGCCCCCCACTTCTTCTCAAGAGCTACACAGTGTCCCCGGGGACCGAGGGTCACTTTCACGGCATCGAATAAAGTATCAATCCCTTTTTTCAGGGAGTGTCTGACATCTTCACCGAAAATTATCTGTTTCGCCATTTGTTATCCTCCTCACATTAATAAATGTGATTACTTATTTCGTCTTTTTGGCCAGGACATCGCTTTCGCGCAGAATCATCAGCTCTTCACTCTCGACTTTATACTCGACTCCACCATATCTCGCGTAAACCACGATGTCACCTACTTTAATGTCCATGGGTATCCGTTTCCCATCTTCGGATAATCGACCTGGACCAACTGCTAAAACCTCACCTTCCTGGGGCTTTTCCTTGGCCGTGTCCGGCAGCACAATACCGCCTTTGGTTACCTCTTCACGGGCGATAGGTTTCACGACCAGCCGGTCGGCTAACGGCTGTAAATTAACCGCCATTATTGTCCTCCTTCCTCGAGTCAATTATTTAGCACTCTCCCAACGATAGTGCTAAATAGCTATATTAGCGCAGGCAAAGCACTAACCGCAACTCACCATATAACCATCTACAGCGAATAGAGGTAATCTAGGGCGAATACACCTAGCTAGTCTTTCGTATTCTTTTTCGCAATCTCTATTTTACGCTAAACCTCACGATTACTTTCGATTAAGGCATCTACAAACAGTTGTTGAAGATAGTCAAGACATCCTGCTATAATTTCGGCGTGATTATCGACTTCCATACTCATATCTTTTCGCCTCGGGTAAAGAAAGACCCCGGCCATTATGCTGAGCTTGACCCCGGCTTCGCTCAATTGTATTCGTCGCCCAACCCCAAAATGGCTACGGCTGAAGAGCTTGTTGCCGGCATGGACAAGGAAGGAGTGGGTATCTCGGTGGCGCTCAATATTAGCTGGGGTACCAGCGAACTGTGTATCGAAACTAACGACTATATTATGGAGTCAATGACTCGCTATCCCGGACGACTTGTCGGGTTCGGATCTGTCCCGGTGGGGTCACCCGATGCGGCTATAGTTGAAATTGAACGCTGTGCGCGAGGGGGTATGAGGGGAATCGGGGAAATGAGGTTCGACCCGGCTTTGTTACGTGCCCCGGCTAATGATAAAATAATGAAGCCCTTTATCGAAGCTATCATCGAGCATAATTTAATTTTGTTGACCCATGCCTCCGAGCCGGTAGGCCATCAGTATGCGGGTAAGGGCAACCTGACCCCGGAGGTACTATATCCCCTCATTACCGGGTTCCCTGACTTACAGTTGGTCTGTGCTCACTGGGGTGGTGGCCTGCCTTTCTACGCGCTGATGCCTGAAGTAAAGCAAGCTCTGAATAACGTCTATTTTGATACGGCCGCATCGCCTTTTCTTTATCGCCCGCGGATATATCAGCACGTTGCCCAAATTGTTGGCCCGGAAAAGATTCTTTTTGGCACTGACTATCCTCTGCTCCCACCCCATCGTCTGCTCAAAGAGATAGACTCCCTGGATTTACCTGAAGAGACAAAGACCCTTATCTTATCGGGCAATGCCCGCCGGTTACTCGGGCTTGACCAAGGCAGGGATTAACATGGAACAAATCCGGTCTTTCATTGCCATCGAATTGCCCGGGGAAGTTAAAGAAAAGCTCACCCAGTTGCAGAGACAGTTGAAAAGGAACCAGTCTTGGATAAAATGGGTTGGCCCTGCCGGCATTCATCTAACACTGAAGTTCCTCGGTAATATCGATGCAGGTAAGGTAGAGGAAGTCCTCCTCGCTATGGAGGAAGCCGCTCAAGATATACCCGCCTTCCGTCTTGAGGTCAAAGATACTGGCGTCTTTCCCAATCTGAACCGGGTGCAGGTAGTCTGGGTCGGGCTGAGTGGTGAATTGGACAAACTGAGCCGACTTCAGCAGCAGCTTGAAGCGAACCTGGCCCAGCTTGGTTTTGCTGTAGAAGAACGCTCTTTTACCCCTCACCTTACTATTGCCCGGCTGCGTAACGATGCTTCCCCGGCCGAACGACAAGCTCTGGGCAGGGTAGTTACCGGAACTAAATTTGAAGGTGGCATCATTAACGTGGTGGCTCTCAGCCTGATGCGTAGCCAGTTAACACGTGAAGGCGCTATCTACACTCGTGTCGGTGAGGTCAGGCTAAAATAAAAAGAGACTTAGGTAATTAAAGAACAACTGCGGCTCGTTGACCCAATAGGGCAAAAAGGGGGGAGGAGAATGTACGATTTAGGTGGGAAAGTGGCTCTGGTTACGGGAGCATCGCGACGCCGGGGACTGGGTGCCAGTATCGCCCGGGGGCTGGCCCGGGAGGGCGCCGACGTAGCTGTCAGCGATATTTACATCCCGCCCGAGCAGTTCGACGCGTGGGACAGGTATGTTGGCTGGCGCGGTCTGGAGAGTCTGGTCGAAGAAATCCAAGCTCTGGGACGCCGTGGCCTGACCATCCATGCCGACCTGACGAAAAGTAAGGAAATCACCGGGATGGTTGCCAGGGCACTGGAAGAGTTCGGCAAAATAGATATACTGGTGAATAATGCCGGGATAATTGCCCGGGACACCGGTGCGCCTGACATCGTGAACATGACGGAAGAGATATGGAACCGGACCGTAGCCGTCAACCTGACTGCTCCTTTTCTCATCTGTAAGGCCGTGGTGCCCCAGATGATTCGGCGTGGCGAAGGCGGGCGCATCATCAACATGTTGTCCGCCGCAGCCAAGCGGCCTACCCAGGGCCGAGCCGACTATTGTGCCACAAAATTCGGCTTGAACGGCTTGACGGAAGTCCTGGCTCTTGAACTGGGCAAATATAAGATAACGGCGAATGGCATTTGTCCTGGCTTCGTCGTTAGCTGGGGAAGCCGAGGAGCGCTGATTTGGCAGTACATACAGGAGGAAGGACTGAGCGAAGAAGAAGCTATCGAAAAAGCTTATGCCGGGCTATATGCCGGTAGAGGGAAGATACCACCCCTGGCCCGGCCAGCCACGACCGATGAAGTGGTGAATTTGGTGCTATGGCTGGCCTCGCCCCAGGCCGAGTATTTCACCGGCCAGGCACTTAACTTCGACGGCGGCGAGACAATGCACTGAAAGCCGGAAATTCTGTGTAGGTCAGCTAACCAACTAGAGAACGCAAAGTGTCCCCTGCTTAAGATAAGCAGATAGCTTCTTCAACTGTTTGCTTTACCATCAAGTCCGGTAACATTTTAGCTTGAAACCAGGCTAAATTCAGCTTGACAATCTTCAGCGTCTCCCCTAAACTTGACAGGGGAAATTGAGAGTTTTTGACCTCTAGACCTCGAAAAAGAGTTGAGACGTATCTCTCAAGCAAAGGAGGGAAAACATTGCCCAGACTTAATTTGATTCCACGAGAGGAAAAATTCTTTGACCTCTTTGAGAAAAGCGCCCGTAATGTGGTAAATGCCGCCCAGAAATTAAAGGAACTGGTTTATAACTGGGACCAGATTGAGATTAGAGTAAAAGAAATCACCGAGCTGGAACACGAAGGTGATTCCCTCACCCATCAAGGTATCGAGCGATTGAACCGCACTTTTGTCACTCCTCTCGACCGTGAGGATATCGTTTCCCTCGGACACAGCATGGATGATATCGTTGACTTTATTGAAGCCGCCGCTGATGCTATCCTTCTCTACAAAGTAGAACGCCCGACCCTGCGGGCCAAAGAGCTCGCTGATACCATCGTCCAATCGGTCATTGAGGTGGAAAAGGCAATACCTCATTTAAGGCGTCCCTCGGATTCCAAACAAATGCTCGAACGATGCGTAGAGATAAACCGGCTGGAGAACGTTGCCGACCGGATATACCGCGCCGCCATGGGGGAGCTGTTCGAAAATACCCAGGATATCGCCGCCATCATCAAGTGGCGAGAGATTTACAACCATATGGAAAGCGCTACTGACCGGTGCGAGGACGTAGCCAACGTTCTCGAAGGAGTAGCCCTTAAGAATGCTTGACGGTAACTTACTACTAATAGTAGCTTTATTGCTAGCTACGGCAGCAGTGTTTGTCAATGGCTGGACGGATGCCCCCAACGCCATCGCCACAGTAATTTCAACACGTGTACTTTCCCCTACTCAAGCACTAGCCATGGCGGCTGTGCTCAATATCGCAGGAGCACTGGTAACTGGTACCGCCGTGGCCACTACCATCGGCACCGGCATTGTCAAACCGGAGGTTGTTAGCTTGCAAATGATAGCCGCTACCACACTGACCATTATTGCCTGGAGCACAATTGCCTGGCGTTATGGCATACCCACCAGCGAGAGCCACGAGCTTATCGCCGGGCTTACCGGAGCCGGTTTGGCTGTCGCCGGCCCTTCCGTCTTGCTCTGGGAGGGGTGGCGAAAAGTACTAATTGGCTTAGGCTTTTCCACCTTTCTTGGTTTTTTCCTGAGTATGACGGTAATGACAGGCCTTTATTGGGTATTGCGTAGAACCAGTCCGTCATTGGTCCGTAATATCTTCGGCCGACTTCAAATAATATCGGCCGCCTTCATGGCTTTCAGCCACGGGAGTAATGACGGACAGAAGTTTATGGGAGTCTTTGCTTTAGCTCTAATGCTGGGTGGAGCCACGACTCAGTTCACGATTCCATTATGGGTCATGTTACTCAGTGGTTCGATCATGGGATTGGGCACCGCCGTTGGCGGGTGGCGTATCATCCGCACCATGGGTTTCAAGGTCACTAAGCTTGAGCCGGTACACGGTTTTGCCGCGGAAAGTTCGGCCGCGCTTTCAATCCTTGTGGCTTCCTTCCTGGGAATTCCATTAAGCACAACTCACACCATAGGGACAGCTATCATGGGAGTAGGTGCGACCAGACGATTTTCCGCAGTACGTTGGGGGGTAGCCGGTAGTATCGTGACTACATGGATAGTGACCTTCCCCGTTTGTGCTGTGCTAGGCTACCTGTTTACCCGGCTGCTGAACTTAGTTTGGTAGTCTAGAGGGAAATCTCTCGCTGGACGACGCGGCACTTCTCGGCGGTGATGATTGTCTGAATATCCACCACGGCGCGGTCGATTTCACCCGACCGGCTGACGACTATGTAGTCGAAAAGCGGGAGTTGAGCGATTTCTTCCCGGGCAGTCTTCAAACGCAGGTCCAAATCAGCCACTGTCTCTGTGGAGCGCGCCTTGAGCCTGGCGGATGATTCTTCCACTGATGGCGGCATAATAAAGATAAATACGGCCTGGGGGAGTATTTTTTTAATACTGGCGGCCCCCTGCACGTCAACCCTGACAATAGCATCCCGGCCCTTCTCAAGGGCCTGCTTCACTGCCTGTTTGGGGACACCATAGTAATTGCCGTAAACTTTGGCCCATTCCAGTAGTTCGTTTTCGGCGAGCATTTCCTGGAACCGTTCGGTGGAAACGAAACGGTAGTCCACGGCGTTTCTTTCGGTAGGGCGGCGTTGACGCGTCGTTACCGTCGTAATGAAGCTCAGGGGCAAACCTAATTCTTTCATCCGGGCCAGAATCGTGTCCTTGCCCACACCGGAAGGGCCGGAAAGGACAAGGAAGAGCGGCTTTGGTGACGGGTTATCGCGATATTGGCCTTGGTTATGCTTTTTTCTCACCACTCTGCTCAAGCCTTATCACCGCGCCTTCGGACACTGAGCCTTCAATCCGGCTCGCCTGCAACCGGCCGGTGATGGTCTCCGGGGTCACTGCGGCCAGAATAATATGCCCGTTATCAGTGATAATCACTGCCTTGGTCCGGCGGCCGTTGGTCATGTCAATCAACAACCCTTTATCCCTGCCTTCGTGGATGGTACGTTTCATCGGGGCCGAGTTCGGTGACGCAATGGCAATCACCCGATTCATCGCGATGATATTGTTGAAACCAACATGAACTAATTCTATGCTCACCTATTCTCCTTTTCTTATAAACGGACAAGTTCTCACAAACGGACAAGCCGCTACCCCGCGGTTTACCGTAGCTCGTCCCTTATAATCCAGCCGCCTTATATTCGCCCCAGACACTGCGGAGGGTATCGCACATCTCACCCACGGTAGCGTACGTCTTGACCACATCTACCAGACAGGGCACCAGGTTGACGCCTTCTTCAGCGGCTCCTTTCAGTTGCTTCAGGGCGGCTTTTACTTTGGTATTGTCCCTTTCCTTCCGTAATTGTTTGACTTTTCTTACCTGCAAGCGCTCTTCTTTCGCGTCAACCTTTCGTAGCTCTATCTTCAGCGGCTCATCAACGACGTATTTATTTACCCCGACGAGTATTCTTTCCCCATTCTCGAGTAGCGTTTGTTTTTCGTAGGCCGCCCGGGCAAGTTCTCTCTGGAAAAAACTCTGCTCGATGGCCGGTATCGCCCCACCCATCACCTCGACCTTATCGAAGAGTTGCTGGGCTCTGTTCTCGAGTTCATCGGTAAGCGACTCCACGAAATATGAACCGGCTAATGGGTCTAAGGTGTTATTGATGCCGCTTTCATGGGCGATGATTTGTTGTGTCCTCAGTGCCAGTACGGCCGCTTCGGCCGAGGGTAGGGCCAGTGCCTCATCATAAGAGGAAACACCGGTGCCCGGGCAACCACCGAGAACGGCGGCCAGTACCTCGATAGTGCCACGGATAAGGTTGTTCAGCGGCTGTTGAGCCGTAAAGTCACGGCCGTTGCCGCGGGCGGTGACGGTTGGCGGTACCTTCGAGCCGAACTTCTCTCTCATTATCCGGGACCACATCCTGCGGAAAGCTCTCAGCTTGCATATTTCTTCGAAGAAGTCCATGCCGGCGCCGATAAATACAGTTAGCCGGGGCGCAAAATCGTCCACCTTTAGCCCGCGGCCGATGAGTTCCTCATAATAAGCCACCGCATCGGCGATGGCGAAAGCAATTTCCTGGACCGCCGTGCCCCCGGCCTGCCGGAAATGGGAGCCGCAGACCGAGAGAGGGACAACATTCTTCATCCCGTTTCTCACACAGTACTCGACAACATCATTGTTAAACTTGATTGACGGCTTGAGCGGAAAAATCTGCGTCCCGCGGCAAACGAACTCCTTCAGGGTTTCATTTTGCAGGGTGATTCGCATTTCCTGAAGTGGCACCCCTCGCTTCTCCTGAAGCGCTATCGACCAGGCCAGGAAGATGGGCCCGATGGCATTGGCCAGGGCACCATTGCCCGTTTTCTCCACCGGGATACCATCGAAAAGGGTCTCCATGTCAGCTAGGGAATTAATACTGGCACCCTGTTTGCCGACCTCGCCGGCGGCCATCGGATGGTCGCTATCGTAACCAATCTGGGTCGGCAAATCCAGGTGGGTGATGCCAATTCCACCTCCCTGACTGAGCAAATACTTGTACCACTTGTTGGTGCTTTCCGGCGAACCGAAAGCGAGACTACTCCGGGCCTGGCCGAAATTCTGGCGATATATATTGGAGTTTGAACCGCGAGCGAAGGGATACTCTCCGGGGTTGCCCAGCTTCTTGCGGTAGTCCCAGCCTTTTAGGTCATTGGGATTGTAAACTGGCTTTATTGGTATCCCCGCCCGGCTCATCACCTGCCCGTTGTCCATTGACCGTATCCTCCTTGAAGGTTAGCCTCGCTTGTATCTCAGACTATGTGGCGCTTTCCTTTATTGATGGTTTCTTTATTTGGAAGAGCAACCCATCTCCCTCAAATTATCGTGATGGATTGCGTGTACCATCGTTCAAGTTACGCTTTTACTTCTTCCTGGGAAAACCGGATACTCGAAGGTGCCGGCCGCTTCATTGTCTGGCGGGGAACAACTAGGCTACGGTATCCCTTTTGTTGGTGTGTGACCGACGTTCGAGTAGCCAGATAACCGCCGGTATCGATAATAGTTGAATAATTATGCCCGGCCAGCCCTGTCTGATTGCAGTCCAGGCTACCAGGAAAGGGTTAGCTTCCGAACCTAGGAAACTGGCACTTTGTCCGGTGATAAGATAGGCTAGAGAGGCGGCTAAAACCAGCGCTATGCGGCCAGCCGCCATAGCTCCCAAAAGTGACCAAATTACTCTCAGGTTAAGTTTCTCGCGAAGTACACCGGCGACAAGACCGTAGATTGATAACTCGACTACCGTTTGCGGCAGAATAGGTAGTGCCGGCATCCCCGACACCGCGTAGCTCACGAAGGGTGTCATTATCCCGACAATCAGCCCGGCCCGCCAGCCGAACATCAGCCCGGCTAACAGAATGAAGATATGCATGGGTAAAAATGTGGGTCCGGCTAAGTGGAACTGGTGAAAAACCCAGGGGACCAGTACGTCGCACAGGATAAAAACAAGTGTTAGGATATAACTCCGAACATCGGTGTATTTAAGTACTAGTGGAAATGGCCTGGACTTTAAGGCAGCAGTTTCGGGAATCATAATCCCCCCTCCATAGACGTATTACTTGGTTAGTCTCTCATCGACTCTAGGCAAGATGTACCTGCCCCTTACGGAAAACTTTACACTTCAAGCCTCGTTCTTGTCAAGCTGAAGGCACCTCTACTCTTTCGGAGATAAATTAGATGCTGGCCTTGTATGGTCGGAGTTCGGGCGTCGAGGATGAAAAAGATAACTGGAATGTCAGCATCACCGCATGTACCTGCCCTTTCGTTTAATGTCTGCCGGCAAACGACGGGTCGTTAGGAAATGGGCGATACCTACGATGCCGGGCCGCGCCGCGGAATAAATAATGAGGTTTGATTCGGCCCCCATCAATAAGCCTACCAGCCATAGTGGTGCGAAGAGGATAGCGCCCAGCAGCATCGTGTTGCGGGTAATAACAAAAGGTATAATCGCTATTGCTAGGAGGATAAGCATCTCCCAGGGTAATAGAGTAAGTAATACGCCGCCTGTAGTCGCTTCGCCCCTGCCGCCTTTGAAACCGAGGAAAACGGGCCAGATATGGCCGGCCACCACGGCGAGGCCAGCCAGGAGGACGACGAATTGTGAGACAAAATGCTGGGCGATAAAGATGGCAGCCACTCCTTTAGCGATATCAAAGGCCAGGACAAGTAGTCCGGCAGCGGGGCCTATTTCCTGGTAGGCGTTAACCGACCCTACGTTTCCATCGCCAACCTTTCTGATGTCGATTCCCTTGAACAGCCGGCCGATGATGTAAGCAAAGGGAATCGACCCCAGCAGGTAGCTTAATACGACCGTAATCGTTGGCGCCAACAGATGCTACACCTCAAGATTGATGTGCCGGGTTATCCCCACGGTGGCAATACAAATGATGTTCGTCAATCCGTATTTATCGATACTGGCATAGTCATTCTAAATACATAGAGAATCTATGTATTTTCTTAATAATCTTGTAACACTTCTATTGAATAGTTGTCAATAGTGTTTCACTGCGACTATATGAGTTTGCGGGAAATCAAGAGGGAATGAATACATTCAGAGTTGTACTACGCTGCGAAGTGAAAATGCTGAAGCATTTTTGACGAGTGCTAAGGCGAAAAAGAAAACTTGGCCGGCTACCCTTGAGACGAGCACATTTTATGTGGCCGCGTCATTCTGAATCGTCGGCCGTCTCTTTTTCTTTTCGGATGATGAATAGTGTATTCTCGTCGTACCAGCGAACCTTGTGAATGTCTTCGCAGGCCTTATTAATGTTTTTCTTGAATTGTTCGATGGCCTTTTCCAGGTCGTCCGCAGAATAAAGAAAGAAAGTGGAGTAATGATGGGAACGTACCCTTTCTACCAGTTGTGTTAGCGAAGATATCCTTCCGTACTTAAAATATTCAATTGATTCCAGCCACATACCCGGGACTGTGGCGATAGCCACTAATACTTTATTCAAGGTATAAAGACGTGTTTCTTTTTGGTGAAATTTGGGGAAATACCTACCCCAAATATTTCTTTTGTTTTGGTCGCGAAGCCGGGTATAGATGAAGAGATAGCCGCCGCTTTTCAGGACCCGGCCACTCTCGCGAATAAACCCGGGCAGGTTGAAGTGATGTATCGCGTTGAAGGTAAAGAGACAATCACAACTGTTGTCCTGTAACGGCAGGTTCTCAGCCCCGGCCTGTATTGAGGTGAAGTTCTGGATGCTGTCTTCAATAAGATTTTTCTGCAGTGCCTCTAACATATTGGCGTTGGCATCAACGCAGGTTAGGTTTAGTTTCTCGCCTAAGTGCTGGTAAAGAACCCGGTCATACCTACCGACACCGCAGCCGATATCGACGGCTTTAATGTAGGGTAATTTGTTTAGTTCCCTGACCATAAAACCGATGGGTTCCAAATCAGTGGTGCGAAGATAGTGGTATCTCGGGGCAATGCGGGAGAAATGGCTATGCATATCTCCGGTTGCCTCATGGTTAGATTCCATACCACCAGTGAATTTAGATGTCATCTATCCTCCTCGATGAGAGCATTAGCGACTTGGTTTAGGAGCGTCTCTTTTACTCTCATATTTGGTTTTATCTATTAGTACCTGATACCTCTGTTTCTGTCAATGCTGCAAATACCCGTCCGGTCAGCTAGGGGTACCTGCCGACAAAGTCGAGTTGATGGATAATGCAAACGAGTTCTCCGCGCTCGACCTGAGCGTGGCGCTTGGCTACCCAGGCGGTGAAGCGGCTGGCATCCAGTTGGGGATGCCCTTTGAGAGCAAGGTCGATGGTGTTAATAATAAAGTGTAAGAAGGAGGCTTCATCTTCGGCGTAACCGTCAGTGCCGGCAAAGACCACCCAATCCGAAGGACCGGCATCCAGAATATGGGCACCGGCGTTCTTTAAATAAATGAAAAGATGACGGCCGGCGCGACTATCTCCTGAAACTTTGCCGTTCACAATACGCCTGTCCATCGTCTGGTGGTAGAGGGTCGGGATAAGTTCATCCAACTGCGGGTCAATCACCGGTTCCAGAATAGTCGCACCATCAAAATTTATGGTGAAGTAAAAAAGTCCGCCGTCGCGCAGCAGGGAGAAGAGGCGGGGCAGAGTGGCCGGAATATCCATCAGGTCCAGAAAAGCATGGGCGACCAGCATGTCCCACTTCCGCCGGCCTTGTTCGCGGGTAGTGAAATCAAAGATATCAATTGCCTCGAACTCGACGAGTACCTGCTGCTTGGTTCGCTCAAGCAACAGGTTACCTTGAGCCGTTTCCGTGACCCTAGAGTTATGGCTATCAGCCCAGTGCTGCAATTGCTGCCTGGCCTCGACGATATTCTCCACCTGAATATCGATGGCGGTGTAGTTGGTGTGGGTCAGTAACCTCTGCTCCAGTATCCGCTCGAGCATTGTGCCAATGCCGCTCCCGACCTCTAGGACTTGCAGGGGGTTCTCCGGCGTGGAAGTGGGCAAAGCTTGAGCCAGGCTCTGCCAGACATGATGATTCAGTGCCCGACTATCTATGCTTTTCTTGGCCGATAGGTAGCGCGTGAAACTGTATCTTTCAGGCATCGGACGACCTCTCCGCTACGGTCTGTAAAAAAGCACGGATGTGTTTGGCTGTCTTTTGCCAGGTCAAGTGAGACACATAGTGCCGGCGGGCATTGAGGCTCATTGTCAATAATCGCTCGCGGTCCTCATTCAATTCGCGCAGTCGTTGGGCAAGAGTGGTGCTATCCCCCGGTGATACTAAAAAGCCGTCCTCACCCGGTGTTACGATTTCCCTTGACCCTCCGGCCGTGGAAGCAATGGCCGGCAGACCGAAGCCCATCCCTTCCAGATAAACGATGCCGAAGCCTTCGTAAGAAGAGGGCACCACCAGCAGGTGGCTTTCTCCCAGCTTATCGATGAGGACGGCATCTGGAACGGGACCAAGGAAGAGTACACGTTCTGCCAGGTCAGGCCGTGCCGCCCGACGCCGCATCGCCCAGGCATAGGCTTTATCTACTTGCAGGCTTCCCACCACAGTCAATGTCCAGTTATTTTCGGGAAGTTGTTCCAGTGCGTCCAGCAAGGTGTGTAATCCCTTGCGGGGGATGACATTGCCCAGGAAGATGATGCGGAACGGGCCGGACTGTCTTGCCCGCTCGGCAATTTGCTCATCGGTAATGTCAGGGCATAACCGGTCGGCTGCCGGGTAAGCCACCACTGACGGCCGTCCTGCCCCGACCAGGCTCTCTACGGTGCTGCGGGTGGTCTGGCTGTTAAATACGAAACCGTCCACAGTGGACAAATATCTGTTTTCTATCCAGCGATAGATTGTGTTCTGCCAGGCGGGACGTGCTTCATTACTGTGGAGGTGATGGACGATAGAGATAATCGGATAGCTGACCCGTGCCCGCAGCCGGCGGTTAAGCCGAAAAAGCGAGGGGTGGTTGAGTTCATCTTGAAGCAGGATGTCCACCGGAAGATGCACCAAGCGATTTAGCAGGGAGGGCGAGAGGTTGTCCCCTAAATGTCGGGCGTAATTACGCCAGGCCAGGGAGACGACGGACACCTCGTCTCCATGACGACGCAGGTGGTCCACCAGCTTGCGGTCGTAGAGATAGCCGCCGGAAATTGTCTCCAGGCTGCCATAGACCAGCAGACCGACGCGCAACTAACGCTCCTCTCGGTAAGAAGCCCAGGACGAATCATTTTCCCAAAGCTTGACCGTGATGACACTCACGTTCGGAGCCTGAATATGTCTGGAGAGTGCCTGGCAGAAAATGCGGGAAAAATGCTCGATACTGGGATTTATTCCCTCGAATTCGGGCAGCTGGTTCAAGGTGTGGTCGCGGTAATAAGCTACCAGCCCGTCCAGGTTAGTTTCGATGTCCACGATGTCCATCAGGTAGCCGTGTTCATCCAGGCTGGCGCCTTCCAACTGTACCTCTACCTGGTAGTGGTGCGAGTGTTTTTCATTCTCCGCTCCCCAGTCACCACCAATGAGGAAATGCTGGGCAATAAAATCACGCTTAACTGCGACGGTATATATTTTGCCCTCCTTTTGGAAGTACTCAGTACCCCAGCGTGACCTGGATAACTTCGGCCGGGTTTTCATCTAAAAGTCGATAGGCTTCTTCTGCCCGGGTAATATGGAAATTATGGGTGATGCAGCAAGAAGGCTTCACCTGCTGAAGCATCTCCCAGGCGACCTGAAAGCGGCGTGCTTTACTCCAGCGACCGGTGAACTCAGGGGCGACCGTGGTAACCTGACTGCTGATAAGGCGTATCCGGCTACGATGGAAACGCCCGCCCAGGTCGATATTAGCCCGTTTTTGTCCGTACCATGAGCCAATTACAATCCGTCCGTTGAAACCGGCCACCGCGATTGCCTGGTCAAGCGCCGCCGGGGCGCCGGAAAGCTCGTATATCATATCGGCGCCGGAATAAGGACGGCTGCCCTGTAATAGTGCTCGCGTCTGCTCGATAACGTCAGCCGCCTCAGGGTCAAGGCTGGCATGAGCACCCCACCTCAGCGAAATATCACGGCGCCTGGGGTAGCGGTCCAGTGTCACCAAACTGGCTAAAGGGAACCGGGCAAGCAGTGCTGTCGTCAGCAGACCAACAATACCTTGCCCGAAGACGGCGACCTGTTCTCCGATTAGCGGTTGTCCGTCCATAAGGAAATTGGTGGCGGTCTCCATGTTAGGCAGGAGAACGGCGTCTTCGACGGCAATGCCATCAGGGAGTGGTATCAACTCGCTGGTGGGTGCCGCAAAATAGCTCTCGTGAGGATGAAAGGCAAAGACCATTTTCCCCTGCCAGCCAGAGTCTGTTTCCGGCCCGGTATCGATTACTTGCCCCACTGCCGAATATCCGTACTTCAACGGAAAACGGAAAGTCCTCGGGAGAGCGGCAATGGCTTCATCCGCCGGTTCGTTAACCGGAGCCTCGCCTCGATAGACCAGCAGTTCAGTGCCGGCGCTGATAGCCGAAAGGACGGTTTGTACCAGGACTTGTCCCGGAGCCGGTGGCGGCACGGCTTCTTCCCGAACGGATACCTGCCGCGGGCCGTCGAAATACAGTGCCAGCCGGTTCACTCGGCCTCCCATTCCAGCGCTGCCCAGACCACCATGTCGGCTCCCGATTGTTCATAGCCCAAATTCTGGAACCTGGGTAAATGAGCCGGGTCGGGCGCATTATCGGCGGTTGGGAAGAGCGGTGTCTCTACAGCATGCAAGCCGCCCAGGATTTTTGGGGCTATGGTGAGCAGGAGACGGTCAACCAGCCGTCTGCGGAGAAAACTGGTGATAACCCGGGCACCGCCCTCTACCATCAGGCTGTTGATACCCGAGGCCGCCAGGGCCTTCAGCAGGGCGCCCAGGTTCACCCATCCGTTCGCTTCGGCTGGCATGCGCAGAACGCGCGCCCCGGCTGCTTCCAGGACATGCTGCTTTGCCTCGTCGGCCTGTGGTGTGGTGATAATCCACGGTGGTAGTGATTCACTTCGTATCAACTCCGCGTCTAACGGAAAGCGCAAACGGCTGTCCAGTATTATTGGTTGGGGGTCTTTACCATCTACGAGGCGTACATTGAGGCGAGGATTATCGGCCAGCACCGTGCCGATTCCCACCAGGACCGCACTATGGGCGGCGCGTAGCCTGTGGGTCAAAACGAGAGATTCTGACCCGCTTAGAGGCAACCGGCTTCCGCGGCAGGCGGCGATACTACCATCCAGACTCTGGGCATAACTCAGTGTAACCAGAGGCCGCCCAAAACTCTGCCGGTGTCTCTTGGCACCAGCCAATAAAAGGTCGATTGGGACCATAACCAGCCTTCCATCACTCAAATTCGCGGCAAACCTATGTGCTGAACACGGATTTACCGATATATTCCGTATTATCCTAAGATGTCGTAGCCTCGGATTTGCTTGCCGGGTTAAATTTCGGTGAAGTGGCCTTCCTTTGTCATCCCGAGGATTTAACCCATGTTGTGATTTCAGGGGGATGGTACGAATTAAGCCTACTCCTTTCGTCCAAATCTGTCAACACGATATTTGAGTAGTAAGCTCTGGTTGACTTTTACTGGGGGAATGCTAAAATCTGTTTGCAAAGAACACACTGCACTAAGGACAAATCAGCTAGTAGTTTCAGCGGGGTGATGGATGTACTATTTTGCCTACGCGTCTAATCTCAATCGAAAGCTGATGCAGACACGTTGCCCTGATTGTAAGCCTAAATTTGGCGCGATATTGCCTAATTACCGTTTGGTCTTTGTCGGCTGGTCACGGCAATGGCGGGGCGCTAAGGCCACAATCCGGTCGTTTCGTGGGGAGAAGGTGGTGGGCGCGGTTTACGAAATTTCCAATAAAGATTTGGCCCGCCTCGATAACTATGAAGGTTATCCTCGTGAGTACAAGCACCTGAATGTGACGGTCTTTACCGACGATGACAGGCCGGTCGAAGCTATAACTTATATTAAGACGGGCGCAGCCGAGGACGCACGGCCTTCGCCTGAGTACCTGGCCACGATTAAGCAGGGTTATCGGGACTGGGGAATCGAGTAATTAATGCCACGGCGGCGTAATCGTTTAGGGGAGATTGGTATGACAACGGAGAAAAAGAAAAAAGGACAGACGAAGATAAAAGAGAAGACGAAAATAAAAGCAGGTTCCTTCCGATGCAAATTCTGTGGTAAGACTAGGCCAATCGAGGAGATGGTCGTCCTGCGCCGGTTTTT
The DNA here is from genome assembly GCA_043812795.1 of Chloroflexota bacterium. GTDB lineage: Bacteria > Chloroflexota > Dehalococcoidia > Dehalococcoidales > UBA2162 > JBDRLU01. The sequence goes on along the minus strand of JBDRLU010000058.1, from coordinate 5,561 downwards.
CCCGCCCCTGGTAGTCTGCCGTGACTGCGAGAAAAAGATGCAGTAAAAGGAAATTGTTCCATAATCCGTTCGCCCTGAGCCTGTTCACTCTGACATATCGGAACGAGTCGAAGGGCGCGCTACCTTTACTTCCACCGCTCATGGTGAGCTTGTCGAACTATGAGCGGTTTGCAGACTTGTAGTAGGATTAGTAATGGAAAGGGATTCTAGTAACGTTTTTGCCCTGTTATTCCGTGAAGAACTCCGCGAATATGATTTCGGGCCGGGGCACCCCTTCCGGGGCAGCCGGTATGAGACCATCCGCCGGTTTTTGCAGGAGAGACTGCCGCCCGATGGTAATTATGAGGCCGTTAAGGCTGAACCGGCTACCGATGACGACCTGCGGCTTATCTGCGACCAGACGTACATCGAATTTACGAAAGAGTTTTACCGCGCCGCTAATCTCGGCCTTACCCTTCCGGGTAGTTTTTCCCGGTTCCAGAGCGGAGATAATTTACCAAGCGGACGGCCAGGTAAGCTGGAGGAAGCCGCCCGTCTGGTCGTCGGGCAGGCGAAAACGGCCTGCGACTTGGTGCAAAAAGGTGATTTCAAGAAGGCCGTGTCCCTGGGGGGCGGACTACATCACGCCAAGCGGGTTTATGGCGAGGGCTTTTGCCTCTATAACGACGTTGCTTTTTGCGGTCGATATTTGTTGCAGCAACATCACCTGGAGAGAATTCTGATTCTGGATACCGATGCCCATGCCGGTAATGGTACCTGTGAATATTTCTATGACGAGCCGCGCGTCCTTTTTATCGACCTGCATCAGGACCCGCGGACGCTTTACCCGGGTACGGGATTTGCTCATGAGACCGGTTCCGGCAAGGGCAAAGGCTTTACCATCAATATCCCGCTGCCGCCTTATGCCGGTGAGGACTCGTACCGCCTCGCTTTCGAAGAGATAGTCGAGCCGGTGACGCAGGAGTTCAGGCCGGAAATTATCGTGCGGAACGGCGGTTCGGACCCGCACTTTGCCGACGGCCTGACTAACCTCGGCCTGACCGTGAAGGGCTTCCGTATGATTGGCGAAAAAGTAAGGGAAATGTCCCGCATCTGCGATGAGAAGGTTATCGATTTGATTGCCTCCGGGTATAATGAGAAAGTCCTGCCTGATGCCTGGCTGACCCTGATTACCGGACTGAACGGCATCGAATTTGACATAAAAGAGCCGGAGCCGGTGCCGCCGAAGTTTGCCCGCGACCCTTCCCTGGCCGCCACCCGGCAGGTTATTGCCGAAGTCAAAAGACAATTGAAAGATTACTGGAAGTGCCTGGCGTAATTTTGGTGGTACGATGGTAGCTATGAGGAAAGGGGACGACCTGTAGGCGGGAAATAACTACAATCCTTTCGACTATTGAGTCACTCTGTATTGAGCTGTATTAAGTAATATATGCAAAACTTGTTTTAGTAAATACGATGACCCATAGAAGAATATCATTAGAGTTGGTTTAAAATGTTAGATTTTTATTTTCTGGTTAACTTAGTTGTAATGATATTCTTCTTATTCCTCAGCGTGCGTATGTCTATGATTTACTATAGGTGGCGGACAAAATACAACTTAGCCACATTAATAGTCCTCATAGTACTTTTTCTATGGACAGTATTAGATATTATTTCTCCAGGAAAATTTAAGTTTTTCGGTAGTGGTGGATTTAAGCTTTTGTATGTAGCTATTTTTGCCATATTGTTAGTGCTATTCTTCTTTTATCAAGAGATTAGCAGGTTCTTTGGCCGGCGAAAAACAAAAAACAAATAAAGAAGAAATATAGGAGTATCGTTCCAGACAAGTGGAGCAGCAGGTAGGGTGGGCTAAGTGAAACGCAGCCCACCATAAGGTGTAATAAGCCCATGCCAGATTATCGGAGACTTTACCAGAACGGCGGTACATACTTTTTTACTGTTGTCACCCACGAAAGGCGCCCGGTGTTCCAAAATGAGCAGTCGGTGGCGCTCTTAATAGAATGCTTTAAACGCGTGGCACAGCAACATCCCTTTATAGTTGAAGCGGTCGTTATTCTGCCGGACCATTTGCATACTATCTGGACGCTCCCTGATGGGGAATGCGATTTTTCCACGAGGTGGAATCTAATCAAAGGAGCCTTCAGCCGGCAGTACGTAGAACCATATAATTCGCCTTCCGCTTCGTGCCGGAAAAAGAGGGAACGTACCGTGTGGCAGAGAAGATTCTGGGAGCACCTTGTTCGCAGTCAAGATGAGTTAAATCGACTGTGTGATTACATCCACTATAATCCAGTGAAGCACGGTCTGGCGGAGTCTCCTGCTGATTGGCCTCACAGCACATTCAAGGAATTCGTGGCGAAGGGATTGTATCCGCAAGATTGGGGCCTGACAGTGAATAAAGAATTAAGCGAGATGTCTTTGGAATGATGGCTCGGAAATGGCGGGCTTCGCCGTGCTCAGCCCACCCTACTTCTCGGTTATTTTAATAAGGCCGGTAGTTGGGCGAGCGGCACTGTCTGCTGCTGGGCGTTGGCCATGTCCCGCAGGGTGGCGCTGCCTGATTTGAGTTCGTCTTCACCGATGATGACAGTGTAGCGGACGCCCAGAGTATTGGCCTGCCGCAATTGTGTTTTCAGGCTTTTATCGCCGGCGGCTCTGATTACCCCGATGCCGGCCTGCCTTAGTTGAGAGGCTACTTTGATGGCTTCGTCCCGGGCACTGTCGCCAACGTGGGCGATGAAGACCGCCGGTTTAAGTAGCGGGGGCACCGCCGCGTTCGATTTCTTCAAGTTCAGGACTATCCGCTCGATACCGGTGGCGAAACCTACGGCCGGAGTGGGCCGTCCGCCCAGCTCTTCGATGAGGTCGTCGTAACGGCCACCGCCGCCGATGGTGCTCTGGCTGCCTCCCTCGTGCGGCTGGATTTCAAATACGGTTCGTGTGTAGTAATCAAGGCCGCGCACCAGGCGGTGGTCCACGGTGAAGTTGAGTTGCAGCAAACCCAGATATTTTTTCACCCGGTCGAAGTGCTCTTGGCAGTCGGGACAAAGGTGGTCGGCGCTCCGGGGGGCGGCGTCAGCCAGCCGCTGGCAGGACGGGTGTTTGCAGTCGAGCAAGCGTAGCGGGTTTTTCGCAAACCTGACTTTGCAATCGTTACAGAGTTCGTCGAGATGGGCGGCGTAGTACTCTTTCAATGCTGTCAGGTATCGAGGGCGGCATATCTTGCAGCCGATGCTGTTCAGGCTGATGGACAGATGTTCGAGGCCGAGCGAGCGGAAGAACTGCCCGGCCATTTCGATAACTTCGGCATCGAGGGCCGGGTCGCTCTCACCGATGGCTTCGCAGCCGAATTGATGGTGTTCCCGGTAGCGTCCGGCCTGGGGCCTCTCGTAACGGAAGGTGGGGGTAAGGTAATAGAGCTTGACCGGTTGCGGTTGATTGTGTAGCCCGTGTTCAAGGTATGCCCGGCAGACCGAAGCGGTGCCTTCCGGCCGAAGGGTCAGCTTGTTGCCGCCGCGGTCGTCGAAAGTGTACATTTCTTTTTCGACGATATCCGTGCCTTCACCGACGCTGCGGCTGAAAAGCCGGGTATCTTCGAAAGTCGGCATGTCGATGCGCTCGTAGCCATAGAGTTGACAGATGGCCGCTGCTTTTTGTTCCACATAGCGCCAGTAAGCCTGTTCCTCGGGTAAAATATCGGTCGTACCGCGTGGTGCCTGGTACAAGATTGATTCTCCTTTATTGCTTTTACGCTAGGATACAGTATCGAGGCTGGACTTGTAAAGATGAAGCTTGCGGCGCTGGGTCGGTTAACGTAGAATGAAAACCGAAATTAGTCTTATCCGTGGAGGTAAGTAATGGTAAAAGGAAAAGAAACGAGCCGCGGACTGGGTAAGCCGCCCGATGAAGAAAAATTAAGGGCGGATCTGGAACGGTACCAGCGATTAGCTCTCGAAATGGGAGCATCGCAGGCGGCGATTGTGCCGAGCAGCTACGTTAATGTCGATGAACGGGTACGGCTGAAGTGTGTCGTGCCCCGCTGCCTCCGTGCCGGGGAGACACCGAATTGTCCGCCCTATGCTCCCGATGTCGACCTGGTACGTAAAGCATTGAGCCGTTATTCCTGGGCGATTTTACTCAAATGTGACGTCGCTCCTATCGCCGATTATGACCCGACGAAAGCAAGTGATAAACGCAAGACCCTTACCTTTCATGAGAAGAGTGCGAAAATAGTCTGCGAACTGGAACGGCAGGCTTACAAAGATGGCTATCATCTGGCGATGGGGTTGGGTGGGGGTTCCTGCAAGGACTACCTGTGTAAGGGCATGGTCTGCCAGTTCATTGATAGCGGGCGGTGCCGTTTTCCGCATCGTTCCCGCCCGGCGATGGAAGCGGCGGGTATCGACGTCATCGACCTGGTCAATAAGGTCGGCTGGGATGCCTATGCTTTGGTGGACGACCTGAGCCAGATTCCCTGTGCCATAACCGTAGGTATCGTCTTTATCAAGTGAGGTGAACAATGGCGCGTGACATTATCGAGTTGACGGAGGAATATGTGGCGGAAGACCCGCTCAAATGGGGTAAGTTAGCCAGTAATATCCAGTACCGCCGCCTGCAATTGTTGTTGTTGCGAGAAATCCTCGTCGAGTTAAGAAAACTGAACCAGAAACCAGCGGACACAAAGTGAAAGAAGATAATATTAAAGCGAAATCAGAGGTCGTTTAATAAGGCTGTCCATACCGACGAAAGTCGGTATCCAGAAATACCACATAGGTCGCCGGCTGTCCTTCGGCTGAAAGATGGATTCCGTGTCAAGCACGGAATGGCAAAATATGCTATTAAGTAACTTCAAATAATAAAGTTGCGTCCTGCTTTAAGATTGGTTAGACTTTGTGTGTCGTGGGCCGTTAGCTCAGTTGGTAGAGCAGCAGACTTTTAATCTGTTGGTCGCAGGTTCGAGACCTGCACGGCCTACAAGTTCACTCCGGTTGTCATATAATTCGCTTTTGTTGTCAGAAAGTTGCTAACCGAAGGGAACGACACCTAAAACTCCCTGGCGATTTAATCATGGTTTCAAGGGAAGAGTCTTTTCAATAACCTTCCCGTGGTTAGTTAGCTATTTACCTTGTTCTGAAATATCTTCTGCTTGGGTGTGGGATAGCAGGGCCGATTCACAATCGCTTTTTGTAATAATAAATATGGGCGAAGTATATGACACCGCTCATCAGCATAATCCACCATATCAACTGCGTATAATCTAATTCCATATCGAACAATGAAAATACTAGTAAGGATATTAATATCATAAACAAGAGATAAGAAAGAGTTTTCGCCCCAGCCTTGTCCCTGATGATAGTATTACGCTCGTCTTCTGCCTCTATTTTTTGCTTGCGTAAGAGCTCAGGACGCTTACGCTTTGATATATACATTTTCAGAAAAGCCAGGGACAGGATGAAAAGTCCCATACCTCCATAAACGAATACGAAACCCAGTATTCTGGACTCTATACCTCCAAGTATGGCAGGCATAACAAACAGAGTAAGTCCGGCAATGATTCCTAT
>JBDRLU010000057.1:0-41849 GCA_043812795.1 Chloroflexota bacterium | reverse complement strand
ATGAGTAAGAAGACAATGGGAAGTACGATAATGATTGGTAGCAGTAATGCCAGACAGCCCACGGTTTCCCTCTACGCTATCATTTTGAGAATACCATTGCGAATCATCATCACGGCGATGGCAGCTAAAAGCAAGCTGGCGATTTGTGATGCGGCCCGCAACCCCGGCTGGCGCAGAACGCGGGCAATACGGTTAGCCTGAAGAAAAATTATCCAGGTAAGAGCTAAATTAAGTGTGAAAGCAAGTAATACGATATATATCGGGTGTTGCCCGGTAAGAACGAGCAGGGTCGTTAGTACGGCCGGTCCGACGACGAGCGGCGTGCCGATTGGCACCACGCCGATGATGTCTTTGGCTGCACCCGGTTGGACTTCGACTATTTTGCCGGTGGTCAGGTGCCTTACCGAAAGGATGAACAGGACTATCCCGCCGGCAACGAGAAAATCAGCGACTTCAATGCCCAGCGCCAAAAAAATTCCCCGGCCGACAACAACAAAGCCAAGCCCGAGTGCGAAAGCAGTCAGCATGGCATAGCGGATTGTCCGGTTGCGTTCCGGCGGGCTCATATCCTGGGACAAGGTAAGAATAAACGGGAGAATGCCGAGGGCATCCACCGCCACAAAGAGCGGAATAAAAGTCAGACCAAGGGTTCTGATAAAGTCCATATTATGTTAATTCAAGGATATCGAAGCTTCATTGACTACGGCTTTAAGAAGGCATCGGTTATTCCGCCAGTCTTTGCAGGTACCGGTGTGCCTGAAGTGCTGCTTTGGCGCCTTCCCCGGCCGCCACCACAATTTGTTTTTCAGGTACATCGGTAACATCCCCGGCCGCATAAAGCCCCGGGATACCTGTTTCGCACGAGCAGTTGACCGCCACCTCTCCCAGATTGTTAAGGGTGACGAGTTCTCTCACCGGCTCAGAGTTGGGTATCATCCCGATTTCAACAAAGACCCCGTTGACTCTGAGCTGTTTCTTTTCACCGGTCTTGAAACTTTTTATGATGATACCTTTGACAAAATCCTGGCCTTCCACCTTTTCCGTCAGGTGGTCGAGAAAGACGCTCAGGTTGTTGGCGGCGTGTAATTTTTCGACGAGAACAGCGTCACCGGTGAACTTGCCCAGTGTAATCAGGTCGACGTGCTCGGCAATTTTGACCATATCGAGGGCCGCCTCGAGTGCCGAGTTACCGCCACCAATTACGGCCACTCTTTGTCCGGCAAAAATCGGTCCGTCGCAAATGGAACAGTAGGTAACGCCTCTACCGGCGAATTCTTTCTCCCCCGGTACATCGAGTGGCTTCGGCCTTTTCCCTGTGGCCACGATGGCTGCCTTAGCCTGGTATTCTTCTCCGGTTTCAGTTATCGCCGTAAATCCCTCTTCGGTCGTTTCCAGACGGGAGACTTTGTTGCCGATTTTCCGGTCGATGGGATACTGGCCCATTTGTGTTTGAAACTTACTGATTAACTCCGGTCCTTCGATAAACTGGTAGCCGAGGTAATTTTCGATACCTAACGTCCTATTGACCTGCCCGCCGATATCGCCGGCAATGAGTAACGTGGTAAGGCGTTTGCGCGCAGCATACACGCCGGCGGTAATCCCAGCCGGCCCTCCACCGACTATCAGTAAATCATACATCGCTTATTTCTTGTTCTGGCAGATAAGTACTAGCGTATTTACTTCTTATCTTGCTCCGGAAGTCCTTGTGTCAACAGACTATCGATTTCGGCCTGGTTAAAACCGACGATAGCATGGTCGTCAATGACAATGACGGGGACAGCCATCTGTTTGGTTTTCTCAATCATTTCTTTGGCTTTGTCCCGGTCGGCGGCTACGTCATACTCGGTAAACGAGACACCTTTTTGCGAAAGATACTCTTTCGCCCGGTGACACCAGGGTCAGGTCGAGGTGGTATAAACGATTACTTTCTTTTCAGCCATACAATACCCCCTAGATTGAAATTACTTCAGCCAGGGTTTTTTGTCAATAGACTGAAAGGCTTGGGTTTACTGGAGGAGGTACTTTTTCCACTCGTCTCTCGTTTGTGTCGCCGAGAGGGGGATATAAAAAAGCCCGTTACCGCGTGGTCGGACGGGCTGGTTAATTAGTTTTAGTCCGGCTTCTCTTGGCGTCCGGCCGGCTTTACGGCGGTTGCACGGGACGCAGGCACTGACGATATTCTCCCAGGTATGCTGGCCGCCACGGGAGCGTGGTAAGACGTGGTCGAGAGTAAGATGTCTCGATTGTTTGCCGCAGTACTGACAGGTATAATGGTCACGATTAAAAATCTCCAGCCGGGTTAATCTTTTCTCGTGGGGGCGGGGACGCTTGACCATCGCCGCCAGACGGATGACGGAAGGTATGGGGAACTCATGGTCAGCCGAATGGATGAAGCCCGAGCCGTTTTCGAGCATTTCTGCTCTGTCCTCGAACAAGAGTACGACAGCCCGTCGTACCCGGCAGATATTTAGCGGCTCATAATTTTGATTAAGTACCAGTACTGGAGAGTTGGCTATCATGACGTTCTCTCGATAGATGATAACTGTTGTTCATTTTAATGAAAATTTTCCCCGATGTAAACTTTTAGCGTTCTCTACGGCTGGTACGGGATATTTTCTTCTGGCTAGATTGTCTGGTCCAGTAGCCCGGGGCAGTAATATGAAAAAAGGTACTTATTTTGGGGTGGACGAATCTTGAGCTTATCGGACTATCCAACTCATCAATCGTACAATTAGTGGTTACTACCATCGGTAGGCGGGCATTGTAGCGAAAGTTGATAAGTTGATAGAGTTTTTCTTGTGCCCATTGCGTTGTCGTTTGTTTGCCTAGGTCGTCAAGTATAAGCAAAGAAGTATTCTTTACTTCTTCAAAGTACTGGTCGTAGGACAGCTTGCTGTCGGGGTGGAAAGTAGAGCGCAGGCGGTCGAGTAAGTCTGGCACCACAATAAAAAGGGCGGGTTGTTTCATCTGATGGCGGTAGTTAACGATAGCTGCTGCCAGATGGGTCTTGCCGCAACCATTATCGCCTTGAAATATCAACCAGACATCGGGTGATGCAACAAAGTCACGCCTGGCGAAGTCGCGGGCAAGATTGAAAGCAGCCTCCAGGTTCTGGCGTTGTTCCAGGGTTAATTCTTCCCGTTTCCAGTCGAAATTTTCAAAGGTCATGCCTTTTTCCAGTTCGAACCCCGGCCCCCAGTCAAAGGATGCGACGGCAGGAAGTTCTCCGCTGAGCCGGTAAATCTGGCAGAAGCTGGCATTGAGCAGGCGGGTACGCAGCCTATCTTCCAGTTCATCGAGAGGCGTGATGGAAACGATTACCGTGGGTAGCTGATTATTGAAGCGGTGGTTCAAAAGCTGGTCGAGTTTTTCTTTCGCCCAGCCGGTACTGGACTGAGCACCGAGGTCATCTAGAATTAGCAACCTGATATTCCTCACCTGTTCGAAGAATTCGTCATAGGGCATTTCACTACCCGGGCTGAAACTGGCACGCAGGTGGTCGAGCAGGTCGGGCACGGTGATATAAAAAACGGGGTGACTTTTAAGGATGCAGTAGTTGGCGATAGCGGCGGCCAGATGCGTTTTGCCGGAACCGCTGGGGCCGGTCAATACCAGCCATCCGTCCGGTTTCTCGGCGAAGGCTAGAGCAGCCTGGTAGGCAAAGTTAAATTGCTCCTGGTCCGCCGGGTTTTTGCTTTTCCCCTGAGGGTTCAGGTTAGCAAAGGTGAGAGAAGTCAACGAGCCGAGGTTACTGTACCGTTGTAGGCGGGCCAGCCGCTCTTTGTCGGCTTCCTGTTGGGTGCACTGGCAGGGGACAACTTGGCTGTAGTCCGGTTTGCCCGATGGCAGCAACGGGTAAACGAATTTAAAACCTTTGCAAATAGGGCAGACTGGTTCGTATAGGTCGGCTGTTGGTTCAGCGTTGGACCATGTGCCCGTATTTTTGTCGGTGGTATCTTTCCTGATTCGCTTTAGAATCTCTCCGATAGGTTCCATCACTCTTACCTTCTTGGGACCAACGCTCCAGAACGGCGGAGATATAGCTCCATTTCCGGGCGTTCTGTTTGGCGGCTTCTTTGATAGCGTCTTCAATCCAACCTTGAGGGTACAACTTTTCAGCGGCGCGCAGTTCTTCAGCAATCATTGGTGTCAACATGCCGATATTTTCTTCGTAGAGAGTAAAAATATCAGGCGGAGTTACCTCGCTCTCTGTCTCAATTCGAGTTCCGGCCTTTAGACCGGCCAGAATTAATTCACCGTTCTGGATTTTAACTGCCGCCCGCCGGTCAGACTCGGTATTGAGAAAATACACATCTTCTGGACTCTCATCAATCATCAGCAACAGATGCAAAATAGTACCCCGCTGTACAGCCATGTCTAAAGCCTGATGCAATACTTCTTCAGTTGGTTGAGTATCTTCCCGGAGGCTGCTTCTTAAGCTAGCGTCATTTAATAGCTCATTATAAGTAACGAAACGAGGATAGCCTTTCTTACGGTAAAGCAGTGCAAAGAGGTGCAGCGTTATCTTTAACTCGGCGATATCGGTTATCTGTGGCAACAGACTACTTAAGAAAACATTAGGGATGGGGGTGAACTGCATTCGGGCCGGGAAACCGGCGAATTTCTTCATAGTAGGCTCGTTTCCTGGCTAGCGGCAACTTCTTCGAATTTGGCTGATTTGGGTGTAAAACGCAGCTTGATTTCGCCGGTAGGACCGTTGCGCTGTTTAGCAATGATAATATCGGTAATGCCCGCGGGATAGTCTAGGTCGGGGTGCAGGCTTTCCCATTCATCCCTCTTGTAGTAATAATCGTCTCGGTAGATGAAAAGGACGACGTCGGCATCCTGTTCGATGCTGCCGCTTTCACGTAAGTCGGAAAGCTGTGGCCGGTGTGAAGCGCGGAATTCGACGGCCCGGCTGAGTTGTGATACAGCCAGCACCGGTACATTTAGCTCACGGGCTAAGGCCTTGAGGGAACGAGAAATATAGCTGATTTCCTGCACTCTGTTTTCTATTTTAGCTTCCCCCTGTATTAACTGCAGGTAATCGATAATAATGAGGTCAATATTTCGTTCGAAGGAAAGACGGCGGGCTTTGCTGCGCATTTCGACGACGCGGAGTTGTGGCGAGTCATCAATATAGATAGGCGCTTCCGAGAGGACACCGATAGCGTTCATAATTCTTTTTTCTTCATCCTCGGTGGTGTGGCCGCCAAGCTGGACACGCCTGGAATCAACGTTAGATTCATTAGACAGCAGGCGCAAGACGAGGGGTTCCCGGGCCATTTCCAGGCTAAACAGCGCAACGCAGGCACCATACTTGACAGCGGCATTGCTAGCGATACTGAGGGCAAAACTGGTCTTGCCCATGCTCGGGCGGCCGGCGATAATGACCAGGTCGGAACGCTGGAAACCGTTAAGAAAGTCATCCAGCCCGGCGAAGTTAGATGGTATACTGGCCAGCGTCTGACCAGCGCCGGCTACCTGCTCAAGAGGAGCGCCTTCAAGGTATTTGTCCAGCACTTGACGGATATGGACGAAGTCGCGTCCGGTCTGACCGTGGCGTAGCTTGAAGAGGACATCTTCAGCCTTGTTCAAACTATCATCGACGTCAGGATTGGCCTCGTAACCGATGGCTTCAATCCGGCGGGCAGCGTCAATGAGGCGACGGCTAATTGCCAGGCGGTAAACAATCTGGCCGTAATGTTCGATATCGAGCGATGTCGGACAGGACGCAATCAGGTGGCTCAGGTAGGCCGCCCCGCCGCAAGCTTCGAGTTTGCCCTGCCGGTCCAGTTCCTGAGCGACGGTAATCTGGTCGATAGCTTCGCTGCGCTGGTAAAGCGTTAAGCATGCAGCGTAAAGGCGCTGGTTCGGTTCGTGATAAAAATAGCTGGCATCACTAAGAAAGGAGGCAATTTTATAGATAGCACCACCATCGATTAAGAGCGAACCGATGACAGCTTCTTCGGCATCAATATCGTGAGGGGGTAATTTTTCGTCTGGCACTGTTGTCTCCTCTCGAGACTAAAATCAATCTTAAGCTGCTTCTTCAACTACGATAACTTTTATCTTGGGGACAATGTCCTTAGCCAACCGCACCGCTACTTCGTAACTTCCGACCTGGCGGATTGGTTCGGTAAGCTCGATTTTTCTTTTGTCAATAACAAACTCGAATTTATCTTTGAGTTCGGTGGCAATATCAGCAGTCGTAACCGAGCCGTAAAGTTTTTCCTTTGCCCCGGCCCGGGCCTGCAAAGTAATCTCTTTCCCCTCCAGCTGCTGGCTGAGTTCCATCAACTCCGCTTCCGTCTGTGCCTGGCTGCGGACTTGACGCTTGATTTCTGCCTCGACGATTTTAAGGGTCTGTGTATTAGCAGGCAAGGCAAACTTTTTGGGAAGGAGGAAATTTCGCGCATAACCGTCGGCTACTTCTTTGGTTTCACCGGCTTTAGCTAGTTTGGACACATCCTGAATAAAAATGACTTTCATTTATCTTTCCTTTTCTCTATTGTTCCAATTATACTTTACCGATTTTATAAATACAATGATACATATCAAAAATTTAGCATTGTAAAAAATATTGACACAACGTCTAAAATTATTGACAAACTTCTGCTGATGGTTTACACTGTGTTCAAGAGAAACAAAAATCTAATTTCCAGGAAAACGTAAGCTCACTTTTGAGGATGGGTTTCGGTGGAGCTAAGCCGGAGAGGGTTCCTCAAAATCCACAAGTAGTAGAGGGTGGGTCTTTTCACCCGGCGGTAAGGTATCCAGGCTACAGAGGTAAGAATCCCGGAAGATGACCGATAAGGTGGCCCGTGAGACGGTAGGGGTAAGAAAACGACCACCTCTGCTTGTTGAGTTATTCAGTCAGCTGCTCATAAAAAAACCACTGGGGACAGTGGGTTTTTTTATAACTATCCTGCTTTTTGCCGTCGGTATTTCAGCTGACTGGCTGGCCCCATATGGGTATAATGAGATTAACCTGCCCGCCCGCCTTGATGCTCCATCCGCTGCCCACCCAATGGGTACCGACAATCTGGGACGAGATTTGCTCAGCCGTATTATTTATGGCGCCCGGATTTCAGTGATTGTCGGCCTGGCAGCATCCGTTATTGATAATGTGATAACAGTACTCATTGGTACAGTCTCCGGGTTCCTCGGCGGCAAGGTCGATATTATCATGCAACGGTTTGTTGACGCTTTTATGTGTGTTCCGCCATTACTGATGTATATGACGATAATGGCAGTGTTAGGACCTGGTCTGCTTCAGATTATCCTGGTCTTAGGAATAGTCGGCGGCATCCGCTCGACAAGGGTGCTCAGAGGTGCCGTTATCGGAATTAGGCAGAATGCTTATATTGAGGCCGCCTATACCATTGGTGCTTCCACCTGGAGAATAATCATCAAGCATGTTCTACCTAATGTAATGGGAATAGTAATTGTTCTTTTCACCGTAGATATAGGCGGAAAGATTCTAGCTGAGGCTACCCTGAGTTTTCTCGGTTTTGGTATTCCACCGCCAGTCCCCAGTTGGGGAGGTATGCTGAGCGAAGCCGGACGGCGTTACATGCTCCTGGCACCATGGATGGCTTTTTGGTCTGGATTAGCTCTGGCAACCATGGTTTTCAGTATTAACATGTTGGGAGATGCCATGAGGGACCTTCTTGACCCGAGGCTAAGAGGCGGTCTTGGTCGTTATGGTGGAATCAGGCGCAAGATAATCTAGAGAGTTTGAGATTTGCGTTAGCCGTGCGAGATAAGGAAGAATTCAGACCGGCTACCCGTGTCACTTTTAATTGGTCCGTATTTCCTAAGTCAGTCGTCCAAATGAGCATCTTAGATTGCGGATTCTTGGTCAAGCTTTTATAATGAAGGTTATGTCATCTGTGCTTGAACCGCGGTATCATTGTCTGAGAGTGGTAAATGGTAAAAAGTAACGAAAAGAGGTTGACCATCTTCGGTCATCTAGCTGAGCTGCGCACCCGTTTGATACGAAGTGCCATCGTTGTAGCTATTACTACTGCCCTTTCTTTTGCCTTTGCCAGCCAGATTTTTGAACTGCTCACCTATAGATCACCCTTTACCCGGCCGATATTTGACTTCCTCACGAATAAGTTTCACCTGTTTCCTGTTCCCGACCTGAATCTGATTTATATTGATATGACCGAGATGCTGGGCACTTATATGAAGGTGGCTCTGGCCGGTGGCCTCATTCTAGCTATCCCTTACCTGACTTTCGAAGTGGTGATGTTTGTTTCTCCGGCCCTAACGACCAAGGAAAAAAGATACATTTATTTGGTATTGCCCTGGGTGGTGCTAATGTTTCTCGTGGGTGTTGTCTTTACCTATTTCATATTATTACCGCCGGCAACAAGATTCCTGACCACTTTTGGTAGTGCGATTGCCGACCCGCAAATCAGGATTGGGAATTACATCTCGCTGGTGACCCGGCTGCTCCTCGCCGTCGGTCTTGTTTTCGAAATGCCGGTATTGACTACTTTCCTGGCCAGACTCGGCGTGGTTACTTCGCGCTGGCTGGCAGGTAAGCGAAAGATAGCCATTGTCCTTGCTTTCGCCCTCGGTGCCATCATTACACCGACGCTGGACCCGATAAATCAGACTTTAGTAGCCCTGCCGTTGGTCCTTCTCTATGAGATGAGTATCTGGTTAGCCCTGCTCGTCCAGAAGAAACCCAAGACAACGGTTCCCCAACCGGCTTCGGGGCAATAAGCAATTTAGCATGGCAGTGCTGTAAGTGCTAGTTAAATTGTCCTGACTTTCCCCAGCTCGGTTTCGGGTGGAGCAAAGTAAACTGCGGACATGATAGCCAGCATAAGCACGGACTGCCATAGAGCGGATTCGTCCGGCCGGGTTTATGCGTATAGCCAAATTTATTTTACCTCGTAAACCCCCTTTGCCTCTGTAACACTTTTGTCAGCGGATACGTTTTATCTATCAAAAGGTTACTCATGTAAAGGAGGTCTTTGTGAAGAAAAAATTCATTACATTACTTGTGGCTGTTCTTCTGTTGGGTGTCCTTATATTGCAGGCGGTGCCTGCCCGGGCGGAAGCGGGTGTTCTAGACTATGTCGTGGTAACACCATCGAGTGCTAGCTTACCCGCAGGCGGTACTCAGCAGTTCACGGCTCAGGCCTATGATGGTAATAATGTCACTATCTCTGGTCTGACCTACTCCTGGGCAGTCGTGAACGGTGGAGGAAGCATAAATGGCACCGGATTTTTCACTGCCGACACTGTGCCGAATACTTATACCAATACCGTCGAGGTCATCGTCGTGCAGGATAGCATTGTTAAGCTGGCACTGGCGACAGTTACCGTGACGGCTGTGGCCGGTCCTCTTGACCATGTCGTGATAACGCCGTCGAGTGCGACGGTTGCCGTGGGTGAGTCCAAGCAATTTCATGCCAGGGCGTATGATGCTAATAATGTGACTATTCCCGATATGCCTTTCTCCTGGAGTGTGATAGCCGGCGGTGGTACTATCGGCGGTACCGGGTTTTTTACCGCCGGTAACGTTACTAACACTTATAACAGTACTATTCAGGCCGTAGCCACCCAAGGCTCTATCGTCAAATCGGGTTTTGCTTCGGTGACCGTTGTTTCACGTTCTTCACCTCCGTCTTCCATTCAATCGAATATAAGGAAACTGGTCAGCCTGGTTACGGTTGCCTTGAGGCAAATCGGTTTCGATAACTTCCTCGGAGCACAATTAACGATAAAGGATAATGGAACTACTTACGCTATCGAACTTATTCCGGGTACGGTCAATGCCATCTCGACAACAGCCCTGACCTTATTGCCCAACGGCGAGAGTCAGACCAGGGATTTTGCTCTTACTTCTGAAACGGTAATTCAGCCCAACGGCACGACTCTTCAGGTCGATGACCGGGTGGTAGTGGTTACGGCTAACGGACAGACGCGGTTGGTGGTGAAAATAGGTGGCCAGTTAGGTCAGTTGCCGCCGGGGCTACGTAGAGGTGAGAAATCCGACCGTTTCGAGGATGGCAAGATGCCTCCGGGCTGGTTCAAGGGAAAGAAGATAGGCTGGAATAAGATTGATGATGAGTCAGAAGAGGACGACGATTAGGGACTCATAAAGTCCTCTCGTCTTCTACAAAGTGGTATAGACTGGTGAAAAAGGAGGGGGGCGGCAGTTCCCCTCTTTTTTATTGTCGTACCGGGTAGTTTGACTTAAAATAAAAAGTAAGACGGCGTTAATAATCCTGGTAATTTACGCTTGACTATGTGGAGGGAGAAGAAGATGCTTGTGAAACGTTGGCTGACAGCTGTTTTTATAGTTTTAATACTGGGGGCACTGGCCGCCTGTCAGAAAGGGCCGGTTACACCCCCGGTAGTCTATTCGCAACCCGAACTGGAATACCGTCTCATCGCTAATTTTGGCGACGTTTTTTACTGTGACCCGGATTATTATCCGGTAGCGCGCGAAGGACAGGAAGAAAAGAACGCTCTGGAACAATTTCCGGCCATCAGCGCCAATACGACTGAGTTTTCGGCTATCCTGGCCCATCTGGGACTGCCGGACAAGACTGATTACACCGACCAAGAGAAACTGAGTATCTACCGGGAGCATAAAAAACTTACCCTCGCTGCTCAAATGACTGCTGCCGGCGATGTTTATAACTTCACTTTGCGGGTAGGGGAAGGCCAAGGGGAACGCATCGAAGGTACCATCAGTACGTCAGGCGTTATTCGGGTAACGAAGCGGGAGCCCAGCTTCAACACGTGTCCCATCTGTCTGGCGGCAGGCACTTTAATTGATACCCCTGATGGGCCGGTATCGGTGGAGCAGTTGCGTCAAGGTATGGCTGTGTGGACAGTTGATGCTTCAAGTGAGCGGGTAGTGGCCACAGTAATCGAAACTGTGATGACGTCCGTGCCCCCATCCTTTCAGCTGGTAAAGATACAACTAAGTGATGGACGTACCGTGACGGCATCGTCGGGACACCCAACGGCGGAAGGATTGGCACTGGGCAGCTATCAAGTGGGTAAGACACTGGATGGGGCACAGGTAGAATCGGTAGAGCAAATTGCCTATGATAACGTGGCGACCTATGACCTTTTACCTTCCGGTGAGACAGGCTTGTACTGGGCTAATGGTATCTTGCTTAAGAGCACGCTGGCTAGCAAGTGACCAGCCAGGCTTTGTTGTTCCCTTAGCCTTATTCTAGTATAATCTGACGTATCTTTTCAAAAGGACCCGGAATGAAGGCGGAAATTGTTTCTATCGGTACGGAACTACTGCTTGGCAATATTGTCGATACCAACACTGCATTTCTGGCCAATGAGCTGGCGGCGCTGGGCATCGACCTCTATTATGTTTCTTCAGTCGGGGACAACCGGGAACGGTTAGCCGGGGTCTTGAAACAGGCGTGGGGTCGTTCCGAGCTTATTCTTACTACCGGCGGTCTCGGGCCGACGCAGGGGGATATCACCCGTGAAGTGGTGGCCGGAGTCCTTGGTGAGAAGCTGGAAATATCTCCGGTCTTGCAGCAAAATCTGGTCAACTATTTTACCCATCGCCACATGGAAATGCCGTCGAACAATCTCAAACAGGCCACTCTTATCCCATCGGCTTCACCTCTGTTAAATCCCATCGGTACCGCTCCTGGCTGGTGGGTAGAGAAAGACGGACGGATACTGGTGGACATGCCTGGCCCGCCTGCCGAGATGAACTTGATGTGGCGCAATGAGGTCGTGCCCAGATTGAAAGAAAAAACAGGAGGTATCATCTTATCCCGTGTTATCAAGACCTTCGGTTTATCAGAGTCCAAGATGGACGAAATACTGGCCCCGCTAATATCATGTTCTAACCCAACTTTGGCCACCTATGCCAAAGTAGATGGCATCCACCTCCGCATTACTGCCAAATCGGACGCGAAAGCAGAGGCCGAAGTGATGATTGCCCACTGTGAAGCCGATATCAGGGCGGCAATCAGTGATGCGATATGGGGATGTGACAATGAGACGCAGGGGAGTACCGTCGGGCAATTGCTCATCGCTCGGAAACTGTCGCTCGCCGTAGCCGAATCGTTTACAGGCGGCCTGCTGACTCAGCTTCTGGCAAGTACCAACCAAAGCCGGAGTTTCTTTAGAGGTGGCCTGACCACTGATTCTGTCGAGGTGAAAGTAGCCTTGGGGCTCGAATCACAACTAACTGAAGGTGCGGCCAGCCCCGAAATGGCGCTGGCGATGGCCTCGCTGGTGCGGCACAAATTCGGTGCCGATATCGGCGTCAGTATCGAAGGCAAAAGTGACTCTGCCGACCCCGGTGCTACAGCTAAAATATTCGTAGCTATTGCCGGCCCGGATACAAACCAGCAGGAAGTGCAGAGCTATACGGGCCGGCTTCACCAGATGAAAACAAGAGCCCCCTGTTACGCTCTCTTTAACTTGATTAAACGTCTCGGTTAGGCGTTAACCCTTTTTTATCTGGCTGTGTACTCGCTCGAAACGCCAGGCGAGATATATTGAGATAAGCAGGGCACCCAGTCCGGTCATTACCGCCGACCAAGTCAAGCCAAATTGAAAACGCCCTACCCCGTAGATGAGCACGTAGCCAATGAGTAAATTGACCAGTCCCCAAATAACATTCACCATTGGCCGTGACTCGCCGACACCGGGTGGTGAGGCAAATGGGCTCGGGAATTTCTTACCGGATATACCGCGCACAAAGTGAGGGATACCATTTGCCAGAAAACCACCCCCGAATAGGTAAGCCAGGTAAGCATACCATGCCATATCGTCCTCCTTCCCTCAGGTGCATTCACTAAGGTATTGAGTCTGATTTGAGTTTACCACGTTAAGTCTGACCGGGCAATGGGTTAAGTTAGGAGTTTTTAACTTGACAGTAAAGTTGGCCGGTGCTAGATTTAGGCCAAACAAAATTGCTTTGACGCATTGAGCGGAGGGGTAATGGGGAAAATCGGAGGCGCTGGCTCGTTCCTGAATATCGGGATGTTGGCGCTTTTTGTTTACTTCAGGTGACCAAAATATCCTAACAGGGAGGCAATGGAGATGGCCACACAGAAAACGACCAGAAAAGCAACGAGAAGCACGAATAAAAACAGGAACATTAAAGCTGCTCTCGCCGAATGGGAAGAAAAAATACGAGAACCCAGTTTAGCCAGCAAGTCGGAGAGAAAGCGCGAGTTTAAGACACTAAGTAACTATCCGGTCAAACCGCTTTATACTCCGCTCGATGTTGCCGGTACTGATTATCTCAAGGATATCGGGTTCCCGGGGCAGCCTCCTTTTACACGGGGCTACTTACCTAACGGCTTCCGCTCGGTTGATTTCCCCCACAGTTTTTATGCCGGGTACGGGACAGCAGAAAGCACGAACAAGCGTTTTCATGAGTTAATGGGGCGGGGAGCGACACGCTTCCTTACCGCCTTCGATTTGCCGACGCAGATTGGCCTGGACCCGAATGACCCGAAATGCAAAGGGGAAGTCGGTAAGGTTGGCGTATGTTTGCCTTCGCTGGCCGATGCCGACCGGCTTTGTGCTGGCGTCGACCTCAACAAAATCGGCATGACGTTCGGTGTTTCCAACTGTGTTTCAGCCTATTCCGTAGCTCTACTGGTTGCCCTGGCGGAAAAGCGGGGCATCGACCCGGCTAATTTACCGCAACTTCAGCACCAGAATGACCCACTGAAGGAATATACCGGCCGGGGGACTCACATTTTCCCGGTGCCGATGGCCATTGAGCTGGCCACTGATGTCAGGGAATACCTGCTGCGTAATTTCCATGAGAAATGGCCGCGCCAGATTAATACCGGACTGGTTTGTACCACACAACTGTCCTGGTGCGGTGTCGGTGCCGCCGAGGAACTGGGTTTTGCCCTCGCCCATTTTGTAGCTTATATTGACTCGGCACTGCGAAGGGGACTGAAATTAGAGGAGTTTGTACCCAAAATGGACTGGCACGCTACCAGCGACCTCGACATTTTCCAGGAAGTCGCTAAATTCCGTGCGGGACGGAAAATGTTTAGCCGCTTGATGAAAGAGCGATACCATTGCGATGACCCTAAGGTACAATGTTTACATTCCAGCGCTTTTATTTCAGCCCAGCGCATGACAGCACAGCAGCCGCTTAATAATCTAGCCCGCATGACGATGGGAGTACTAGCCTGCATCTTAGGGGGATTGGAAGGGATTGCCACACCGGGCTATGATGAGGCTATCGCCTTGCCGACCGAGGAATCTACGCGGATTGGTAACATGGTTAAATTCATTATCCTTCACGAATGCGGCTTCGATGGTATTATCGACCCGCTAGGTGGCTCTTATTACCTGGAGAGGCTGACGAAACAAATTGAGGAAGAAGCTCAGTACTGGTTCGATAAAATACAGGATATGGGTGGTGCGGCTGCTTCAATCGAAAAAGGTTTTCATTATCAGGAAGAGTTGAGAGGCTTGTACCAGGAGCGACAGGAAGTTGCTTCCGGAGAAAGAGTGGTTATTGGCATCAATAAGTTTCATATCGATGAAGAAAAGGCAATCGATGTTTTCGAACTGGCGCCTCAAGATGAAAAACGTACCAACGAGCTTTTGCAGAAACTGAAGAAAGAACGGAACAGCGAAAAAGTCAAGAAAGCCCTGGGAGAATTAGGGAAAAAGGCAGTAAGGAAGACCAGCGATAACAATGTCAATATCATGCCGGCGATGTTGGAAGCAGTTAAGGTTTATGCCAGCGTCGGTGAAATATACGGTACGCTCAGAAATGTATTCGGTGAATTCAAGCCGGCCACTCGTTTCTAAATGGGTGGCTCTAAGTACATCAGGACAAAGTAATAAGGAGGCGAGGTAATGAGGGACGTTGTCATTTTAGGTGTTGGGATGACTAATTTCGGCCGGTTTCCTGAAAAAACCATGGCCCAGTTAATGGCTGAGGCAATGGTGTATTCATTGAAGGATGCTGGCGTCTCATGGAAAGATATTCCAGCAATGTACTGCGCCCATTCTATTGGTGGGATGGTGGATGGACAGCTTGCCGAGGCACAGATAGGTCACATTGGTATTCCTATTATTAATATGAGCAATATGTGTGCCGGCGGTAATTCTACGGTCGTCTTGGGATGCCAGGCGGTAGCTACTGGCATCTATGATATGATTGCGATTGTCGGGGGTGACAAAGTACAGGCGGCACATGGACCAGTTGGTGGGGGTGGGCCTCCCCGGCCGCAGGGAATCATGGGAGCAACTACTATGTTGAGTAAGTACGCCATGAAAACCCAAAGGGCGATATATGAACGCCGGTACACACTCGACCAGATTGCCTGGGCCTCGGTGAAGAACCATAACAATGCCTGCCTGAATCCCCGTGCCCAGTATAAAATTCCCATGAAAGGCCCGCAGGACGTTCATAATGCCCGTATGGTCTGCGACCCGATGACTCTTTATCACTGCTGCCCGACTACAGACGGGGCTGCGGCTATCATATTATGCACGAGAGCTGTTGCCAGAAAATACGCGAGGCCCCCATTCATCACTGTGGCAGGTGGTGCGATAACCAGCCAGAGATATATCAAGGGTGAAGATGCCGATACACGTGATGTGACGGAGAGAGCTGCCAAACGAGCCTACGAAATGGCCGGCATTGACCCTGAAGATGTGGATGTGGTAGAGCTCCACGACAACTTTGCCGTCAGCGAGCTTGAACATATTGCCGACTTATTACTGTGCCGGGACAATGAAGTCGGGCCAATGATGGAACGGGGTGACTTTAATATTGATGGGAAGATTGCCGTCAATCCCAGCGGTGGTCTGCTGGGTAAAGGCCATCCGACCGGCGGTACCGGCATCGCCCACATGTGTGAGTTTACCTGGCAATTGCGAGGGCAGGCTGGACAAAGGCAGACAAAAGATCCCAAGGTGGCCGTATCTCAGATGGCCGGCGGTGATGAAGGCATGGCCGCCTGCGTCGCCGTAGTGAAAAAGTAAGGTTTTCCAAAATGGAATCAGGCTGACCTGAGAGAATGTCCTCTCGGCATGTGGTTCGAGAGGGCATTCTTAATGTTCTTAGCTGAGAGGTAAAGCTACAGTCCCTGCTCCTTGTATTTCTTGGCTAACTCGGCATAGCCTTCGGGTGCCGCTTCCGCCCACCTATCCAGGTGCCGCTGTGGTGCTTTGCCTCTAATCTCGGCCGGAACCCCGGTAACGAATGAGCCGTCGGGGACTTTCATTCCCTGGGTGACCAGACAGCCGGCGCCGATGATACAAAAATTACCGATTTCAGCTTCGTGAAGAAGGGTGGCATTCATGCCGATGAGAACGTTATTGCCGATACTGCGACAATTAATAACGGCACCGTGACCGATGTGGACATTATCGCCGATAATGGCATGGCCATGTATGACCGAATTGTCCTGGACGTTAGTATTGTTGCCGATTTTGATGCTGCCGCTATCACCTCGAATGACCGTCCCCGGCCAGACGCTGGAGTTTTCCCCGATTTCGACGTCGCCAATCACATAGGCCGCTTCGCTGATGAAAGCCGAATCGGCGATTTTAGGTGTTTTACCGCTGAAACTCCGAATCATTGCCCTTACCCCTCTTTATGACGACAGTTTATGGCCGCAGTGCGGACAAAATTGGGATGGGTTTTCTATCGGTTGTCCGCACCGACTGCAGAACCTCCTTCTTCGGGTTCTACTTTTAACCGTACCGGTTTGTCCGTTCTTGACGGCACGAACGGGGGCGCGTGCAGGCTTGTTTTTGGAAAGTAGTATCCACACAAAACCGCCGGCAACGATGGCGCCGATAACGATGCCGAGTATCAGACCGGTTGTAGAAGAACCGGTGCCGGTAGTAGTATTACCTGAGTTTAGTACCGGGTTATCTAACGATGGGTTCGGGTCCGTCTTGGTATAAGCGATATCGAAGTGAAGCGGTGGGTCGTCTTTGCCGAGGTTAGCATAATCGTAAAGGTACACGGGGAATCCTTCCACATCGATACTGTTCGTGCCTTCGGGTGATACCATAAAGTTGGTTGATGCTTTCGGCTCCTGAACGACGACTTTCAGGTCGCTGATAGGATACCGCCACCGGAAATCATACGAAATCGTCTTATCGGGTTGACCGATAATGATGGGGTCGTAATATTCCACACGGAAAGTATCGGCCTGAAGTTCATAGCTGATTTCATCCCATCCCGGTATTGATGAAGCTGTTCTGTCGGGTGGCCCCCCGGAATACCGCCCCTGAGCGTCCATTGAACCGGCGGAGAACATTTCCGCACCTGCCGGCACCAGAAAGCTCACTGGTACCGGCGCGGTGGCCCCCACTATCTGTCCTTCGAGCATGACGAGCAGGCGGGGGTCGTCATATTCAGGGTTTACCCAGAGAGTGACATTCTTGAATCCAGCCGGTTCATTATCCGCCTGGGCATAGACTGGCTGTAGATAGGTACTGGAAGCCAGGCTGGCCACAATAGCAAAAAGTAGCAGTAAATGTCGAATTTTCATGAAATCACCTTAAAATTGAAAGATACTGGATATTGGTTTACCCGTAAAATTAATTCTCACATAAATATGAAGATAAATCAAATCAGTTTTGTAATGTTACCGGTGAGTCAGGGCAAGGCTTTGATGGTAAATCAGGATATGCTAGAATAGCCGTGGTGCTGAAAATCAATGGATAATCAATTCCGTCATTTACCCAGCGTCGATAGAGTAATTTCCGATAAGCGGCTAAAGCAATTCGAAGGAAAGTATCCGCACGATTTGCTGCTCAATCTGGTAAGGCAACGCCTCGAGCAGGAGCGCTTTTTAATCGCTTCGGGAAAGCCCGGCCACTCTTTTGATGAAATAGTCGATTCTATCGAGACTCAGCTACAGGGACTGGAGAAGCCAGGTCTGAGGCCGGTGATTAATGCTACCGGCGTCGTCTTGCACACGAATCTGGGTAGAGCGCCGCTCAGCCCGGAAACTATTGCCGCTATGGATACCGTGGCCAAGGGCTATAGCAATCTGGAATTCGACCTGGAGAGCGGGGCGAGAGGTTCCCGAGATACCCATATCGAGTCGTTGTTGTGCCGGTTGACCGGCGCCGAAGCCGCCCTGGTGGTCAATAATAACGCTTCTGCCGTGTTGCTCGGCCTGACCATCCTTGCCCGGAGAAAGGAGATAATTGTCTCACGGGGACAGGCGGTAGAAATCGGCGGTGGTTTCCGTATCCCGGAAGTTATGCGTCAGAGCGGAGCCAAGCTGGTCGAGGTAGGTACCACCAACTGCACCTATATTACCGATTATGAGCAGGCCATCACCCCGCGGACGGCCGCCATGTTACGTGTCCATTCCAGCAATTTTCAGGTGGTCGGTTTCACCCATTCGGTCACACTCGAAGAACTCGTGGCTCTCGGCCGGCAGCACGCTCTGCCTATTTTCGATGACATCGGCAGCGGCTGCTTGCTGGATACCACTGCTTTCGGGCTGGCGGCGGAACCGATGGTACAACAGAGCATTGCTCTCGGTGCCGACCTTGTTTTCTTCTCCGGAGACAAGTTGCTCGGCGGTCCGCAGGCCGGCATTATCGTGGGGAAGAAGCAGTTTATCGATAAGCTGAAAAAACATCCTTTGGTGCGGGCACTACGCGTGGATAAAGTGAGGTTGGCCGGACTCGTGGTCACCCTCGGCTACTATCTGAGAGGTGAAGCGGTCAGTAAGATACCGGTCTGGCGGATGATTGCTACTCCCGTAGCCGATATCGAACGGCGGGCACGGTTCTGGGCGGCGGCGGTCGGCGAAACAGCGCGGCTCCTCAATGGAGAAAGCATGATTGGCGGCGGTAGTCTCCCCGGCGCCACTTTACCGACGAAGCTGGTTGCCATCGGGGATAAGACGAGGAAGAAAGGGTCGAGCCTGGCGCAAAATCTGGCCCACCGGCTGCGTACTGGCCCGACCCCTATCGTCGGGCGTATCAGCGGCGACACCCTTTTGCTCGACCCTCGCTCTGTCCTGCCTGAAGATGACGGACTGGTCATCCAGACATTAAAAAGTTTAACGAATTCCAGTTAGACCCATCCCCCCTGCCCCCTTCCCTACATAGGGAAGGGGGAGTGTAAGTTAGAGAGGGGTACCTACCCCCCTCTAAAACTACTTCCCTCTCCTTTTCGTAAGATGAGAGGGTTCACCCTGATGGGTTCTCCCTGAAGGGATAAAGGGTGAGGAGTCAGAGTAAAGTCGAATCTTGATTCAACCAAGACATTGACAGGTAAGTTAAATCACTGCATCGGAGTTTAGATGTTTGTACTGGGTACCGCCGGACATATCGACCACGGGAAGTCGGCTTTAATCAAAGCCCTGACCGGAGTTGACCCCGACCGTCTCCGTGAGGAGCAGGAACGGGGCATGACCATCGACCTCGGCTTCGGCTGGCTGAAACTGCCGAGCGGCCAGGAAGTCGGTATCGTCGATGTACCCGGCCACGAGCGCTTTGTCAAGAACATGCTCGCCGGCGTGGGCGGCATCGACCTTGCTCTGCTGGTTATCGCGGCCAACGAGGGTGTCATGCCGCAGACCCGCGAGCACCTCGCCATTATCGATTTGCTGGAGATAAAAAGAGGCATCGTCGTCCTGACCAAAAAGGACCTGGTGGACGAGGAATGGCTCACGCTGGTGCGGATGGATGTCGAAGAACTGATTAAACCGACGACCATTGCCGATGCTCCCATCATTGCCGTCTCGGTTGTCACTAAAGAAGGCCTGCCCGAACTGACGGCCATGATAGATAAGTTGCTCGCTACCACCGAACCGAAACAGGACATCGGACGGCCTCGCCTACCCATCGACCGCGTTTTCACCATCGCCGGGGCCGGGACCGTGGTGACTGGAACCCTGATTGACGGCTCATTTACCACCGGCCAGGAGGTTGAAATTGTTCCCGCCGGATTGAAATCGCGCATTCGTGGCTTGCAGACCCACCGTGCCCGCATCGATAACGCCGCCCCCGGCAGTCGTGTTGCCGTGAATCTGGTCGGGATTAACACCGCCGAGGTTACAAGGGGCGATGTGGTGACCAGACCCGGCTGGCTGGTACCGACGACGATGGTCAGCGTCCAGCTCCGTTTGATTTCTTATTTGCGCCGCCCCCTGCTGCACAATGCCAATGTCAGTTTCCATACCGGTGCCGCCGAAGTGATGGGTAAAGTCCGCCTGCTTGAAAAAGACAGGCTGATGCCCGGGGAGACGGCCTGGGCGCAGGTCGTGCTGGCGAGTCCCGTAGCT
The DNA here is from genome assembly GCA_043812795.1 of Chloroflexota bacterium. Lineage (GTDB taxonomy): Bacteria > Chloroflexota > Dehalococcoidia > Dehalococcoidales > UBA2162 > JBDRLU01. The sequence continues at coordinate 21,573 of JBDRLU010000057.1, read as the reverse complement.
CTGGTCAAGGGCGACCATTTTATCATCCGCTCCCCGATGGAGACACTGGGGGGCGGCAAGATTGTGGACGCTCATGCTACCAGATTACGCCGTTCCCGCCCAGCCGTCATCGAAAAGCTGAAGGCCATGGAGAAAGGCACGCCCGAAGAAATATTGTTAGCCTGCCTCGAAGCCCGGCAACCGATGGAACTATCGGATATGCTCGCCCAATGCCAGCTACCGGAAAATGAAGCCCGGCCCGCCCTCGATACTCTCCTCAAACAGAAAGGAGTAATCGAGATAGGCCAGGGCGAGCACCGCCTTTTCCTCACCGCCCACGGCTGGGCGAATTTGAAGAAAGAAATAACCGCCGTCCTGACGGAATACCATAACAAGTTTCCCGCCCGGGCCGGGATGCCCAAATCGGAACTGGCCAGCCGCATGAAAATAAACAAGTACCCGCCTGCCGTCTGGTCGAAGCTAGCCGGTGAGGGCGTGATAAAGGACGAAGGACTGGTTGTCCGCCTGCCCTCGCACCAGGTCAAGCTTACGCCCGCCCAGCAGGCTAAAATAGACGTCTTTCTGCAGGCCCTGGCTAAAAACCCGTACTCGCCTCCCGGCGACGTTATCCCTGAGCCGGACCTGCTCAACCTGCTCATCGAGCAGCAGCAGGTGGTCAAGGTCAGCGACAGCGTGGTCTTTGCCGCCACCGCCTATAATGACATGGTGACCAAAGTCACCGCCCACATCAAAACGCACGGCAAAGTCACCCTGGCCGAAGTCCGCGATTTATTCCAGACCAGCCGCAAATACGCCCAGGCTCTTTTGGAACATCTGGACGAAAAGAAAATCACCCGGCGGGTGGGCGACGAGAGGGTGCTGTATTAGACTAAGGTAAGAAAAAACCACTTATATCCACCTATTATGAAATAATTATGCAACTACATTGATATTTTTCAAAATATATGATAAGATTTAAGCATATCATGTAGCTATTAGATATTATGCCAAGAAGAAGAGTAAATCCTAATGAAACAGCCGAACAGCGATTCAAGAGAGTTGCTGAAGCTCGAACGAACTCCGCGCTCGAAAGAATTAGACTGCTTGGTAATCTAGCTGATAAGAGGAGATACAATTACGAACCTGAGGACGTGGCCAAGATGTTCGGAGCTATAAACAAACAGGTCAGGGATGTCAGGTCGAAATTCGGTTCAAGAGCTAGAAGAAAATTCAGGCTCTGATGTCGGGGAGGGTAACATGGATACGGGTGGGCAGGATAATCCGGAGACATCGCAAACAATTGTGCTCGAGGAGAAACTGACTAGAAAAATACTTAGGTCCGTAATGGCCCAGTTCTCAGGTTTGACGGAAGCTGTCCTCGAATTAGTTGATAATGCATTTGATGAATTCGACGGTGTCCAAGGCGGAACTCATCTTGATGTCGATATCGTGGTTACGAAGGACTGCATCTTAGTTGAAAATACTGGTGGGAAGGGCATGGGGGTCAAGGAGTTAGAGGGATGGCTTAGCTGGGGAGAACACCTTAAGACAGATGCTATAGGCGAGTATGGACAGGGCGGAAAGGCTGCTATGGGCTACTTGGGCAGCTCATGGACAGTGCACACCAAACGATGGGACGAACAGATGATATGGGAGGTCAAAGATGACAAGTGGGATGACGTTTCTATTGAGACAAAGACCTTCCCAGTCACTTCAATAACGAATAAGAAGCATATTGGACTTGGATACTGCAAGTTCGAGATTCGGAAACTTAAGAAGCACCGCCAAGATATAAATCGGCTGAAGGCTGAGCTATCCAACACTTATCGGGAATACTTAGAGCAAGGAAAAGCCAGCATAACTGTAAATGACGACAAGATAAAACCTTTGAGGCTGCCCTTGTACGACGGCTTCAAAGTGCAGCCATTTCACCGTAAGACTGCGCTTGGATTCCCTGTGGAAGGTTGGATCGGGCGATTGAAACGAGATGTTCGGGTAAGGGGTGGCCCGAGTGTGGTAGGCGGAATACGACTATTAAGAAAAGGAAGGCTCATTCGGGATGGTGAGTATTTCGGACATCATGATTTCAGGTACAAAGCTTCGCTGGGCGCGCTAATAGGCGAAGTTGAAATCAGCAAAGTCCCAGTTCTACCCAACAAAACTGATTTTGATACTGACTCACCCCAATGGATGGCAGTTCAAAGCGTCATGTACAACATTCTAAAACCACATATTGACGAATTGCTGAGTCAGAAGGAAGAAGAGAGTGTAACTCGAGAAGAAAAAAAGAGGGTATCACAAGTAAGGGAACTAATGATCGAGGCTTTTAAATTATTAAGTAAATATAGTGACCTATCAGCTAGGCTTGCGGAAGACATGGGCAGGAAACGTCCCGAAGCTCAATCAGAGAAAGATAGACCAGAAGTCCAAGAATCACAGGAAATAGCCTCCATAAAAAGAGAACCCAATACTCCTCCACCTGAAGGCGCCGTGGGAAAGCTAAAAAGGCTCGGGAAAATGCCGGATTGGGAGGTAAGACCGTTGGAGCCTCAGATTCGCTCAGTTTGGGGCAACAAAGAAGGACGACGCTGTTTGGTGATCAACAAGACATACTGGCTATATGAGCAATTCAACGGGGATGAACTTTACATTGCGGAAACCGCCGCTTTGGAGTTGGCAAAAGAGGGTGAGGAAAAGCCGTCTCTGGACGATTATCTGGGGGAAGTGAATAGAATTATGCTGGCGTTTGGCGAAGTCTATACTTCTGTATTAAAGCACTAATAGCCGCCGAGAGCGACCTGGAGGTCGAACCCGCCAGGCCCGTGAAATTACCTTAACTAAATGGAGTCTCTCTGACCTACGTTTTCTTCTGGCCGCCGGCCTGAAGAGTAAAATAAGCGCATTCAACCAATTATTTAATCTCTGGCGGGAGCGCATGGGGGTCGAACCCACCGGAGACATAAATGCCTCCCGACGGATTTGAAGTCCGCGAAGCCCACCGGGACCTATCCGCTCCCGAACCGCAACTAAAGTATAGCCCATTACCCCACCCCACACAATAAGCTATCCAGAAAGCTAGCTCGTTCTGTTTCCGGGTTACTACCACAAAAGTACCGTAATTATCCTCTTTTTGTTTTGACGGGACCCTACGTGAGAGGGTAACATAAGAGCTAGTGAGTAATGAAATGCCTGAAGAATTAGAGTTTATTGTTATCGGGGTCGTCCAGGGCGAATTGACGGCCAGTGTCATCAAATCGCACCTGGAAAGCGAAGGTATTCCGGTCCAGTTGAAATACGATGCCGCCGGCAAAATCTACGGACTGACGGTGGATGGCATCAGTCAGGTAAAGATACTGGTACCGCGTCATCTGGCGGAAGTGGCGAAACATGTCATCGAGCCGCAAGAGCCGTCTGAGGATAACGGACCGGCCGATGGATAGAGAAAGGTTTAGCGAGCTGGTAGCCCAGGCGGTGGAAGGCCTGCCGGAAGAACTCGCCGCCATGATGGAAAACGTCGATGTCGTGGTGGAAGACCATCCGACCATAAGCCAGATGAGGCGGATGGGGATGGACCGCCACCATACTCTCCTCGGCCTGTATGAAGGCGTGCCCCGTACGAGAAGAGGCAGCGGCTACGGTCTTGTCCTGCCCGACAAAATAACCATCTTCCAGCAGACCATCGAGGCCATCTGCCATGGTGACGACGAGATTAAGGCTCGGATACAGAGTGTGGTCAAGCACGAGATTGCCCACCACTTCGGTATCAGCGATGCGAGACTGAAGGAACTGGAAGACGACCAGGAGTGAGCGCAGCGGGAAGTCGCCTATTACATACAACATAAATCCGTATGCTATAATATATCGGCTTCGTTCAAACACCAACCGAACCACCTGACGGCATGAAGCTAATAAGAAAAAAGGAAGGATTTGTTCATGAGAGAAGTTGTCGTTGTTAGTGGCGCGCGCACAGCTATCGGGAATTTTGGTGGGGCGTTGAAGGATATACCCGTCGTTCAACTCGGTAGTATTGCCATCAAAGAAGCCGTCCGCAAGGCCGGCATCCGACCCAAGCCGAGCCAGGAAGTCCTGGGCTACGGTCCGGATGCTTTTAAAGGAGCCGAACTTACGGAACTGGAGAAAGCCCGCTACGATTGGGACAATGCTCTTAAAGAAGTCCATATCGATGAAGTAATTATGGGCAACGTGCTCCAGGGCGGGCAGGGCCAAAATACGTCGCGCCAGGCGACAATCGGTGCCGGTCTGCCGAAAGAAACGACCGCCTTTACCGTGAATAAAGTCTGTGCCTCGGGCTTGAAAGCCATCGCTCTCGGTGCTCAGGCAATCACACTGGACGAAGCTGATGTCATCGTCGCCGGTGGCATGGAGAGCATGAGTTTGGCTCCCTATATCCTCCCCAAGGCACGCTGGGGCTATCGCATGGACCTTAACTGCCGCGGTGACCTTCTCGACCTGATGGTCTATGACGGCCTGTGGGAAATATTTTACGGCTATCACATGGGTAACACCGCCGAGAATATTGCCAGCAAATATAATATCTCCCGGCAGGAACAGGATGAGTTCGGTCTGCTGAGCCATCAGCGGGCCAGAGCCGCCATAAAATCCGGTATCCTGAAGGAAGAAATAGTGCCGGTGCCTATTCCACAGCGGAGAGGCGAGCCGCCGGTTATGTTCGATACCGATGAACGCCCGATGGATACCAGTATGGAGAAAATGGCGCGATTAGGTCCGGCCTTCCGTAAAGACGGCACCGTGACTGCCGGCAATGCTTCCGGAATCAACGACGCCGCTGCGGCCGTCGTCCTGATGTCCAAAGAAAAAGCCGCCGAGCTTAAACTCCAACCCTGGCTGACCATCAAATCATTTGCATCGGGAGGAGTAGACCCGGCGTACATGGGACTGGGCCCGATTCCAGCCATCAGAAGGGCGATGAAGGCCGAGGGCATTGCCATCAAGGATATCGATATCATCGAACTTAATGAAGCCTTTGCTTCTCAGTCTATCGCCTGCATGAGAGAACTTAAGATGAGCACGGAAAATACCAACCTGAACGGCGGCGGAATTTCACTCGGACATCCTATTGGCTGCACCGGCGCCCGGCTGATGGTGACTATTATGCACCTAATGAAGCAGAAGAACCTGCATCGCGGCCTGATATCCATGTGCATCGGCGGCGGGCAGGGCATGGCCATGATAGTGGAGAGGTAGTCAGAAAAACTCATGGGGAGGTGACGATATGGCAGAAAGCCCGTTGAAAAGTTATGGAGATTTAGACCCGAAGCTGCTTAACCTGATTAAGGATAACCGCGACCTGGCGCTGACGGATGGTGTTTTGCCCCGTAAGACCAAGCTTTTGATTGCTCTGGTACTCGATGCGGTGCACGGCGCCACCGATGGCGTACAATCGCTGGCACGGGAAGCACTGAAAGCCGGGGCAACGAAAGAAGAAATCGCCGAAGCACTGCGGGTAGCCCAGTACATCTGCGGCGTCGGCTGTATTTATACGGCGGCCCGGGCACTGAAAGAGGTTCTCAGCTAGCCGGTATCATTCGACCATTACATAGTAAAATGAGCCACAGGATACGCATCCTGTGGCTCATTTGTTCTGGCTGGACTTTTCGACCTGCGTTGTTATCTGGGCTGGAGTTAGACCGTCAATTTTAACAACTTTGTTCTTGCCAGTCAGGCCCTTTTTTATGGCCAGGCTGCTTTTACTTACTCCCAAAATATCGCTGAGGAATTTGATTAGCTCTTGATTAGCTTTCCCTTTCACCGGCGGTGCCGCGATGCGCACGCGTAGCACATCGTCCTGAAAGCCTATAATTTCATTCCGGCTGGAGTTCGGCTGAACATGAATAAGGATAGTTGTCCCTTCATCAATACCCATCACATTGCATTCTAGCATATTCGACGGTCAACACGACTCACCCAAAATAAGATTTACCGCCTTGGCAGATTATCTTCTTTTGTGCTATATATTAATTAGATATGACCAGCCCTAATGGTGGCAATGAGATAACCCGGCGGACGTTCCTGGGGAGAATAATCGGCATTATCAGCGGAGTTATCGCGGCCGCGGTTGCCACTCCGCTGGTAGGCTATTTCCTCTCCCCGATGTGGAAAAAGGACACTCCGACGCTTACGGCGATTGCCGGTGTCAGTGAAATTCCCATCGGGGAACCGACCTATGTGACTTATGAGGAAAGAGTGCGCCAAGGCTGGTATACCACTACTTTGAGCAAGGGAGCCTGGGTCGTCAACAAAGACGGCAATGAATTCGTTCTTTTTGACCCCCGCTGCACTCATCTGAACTGCCCCTACTACTGGGATAAAGCTAACAACCGTTTTCAATGCCCCTGCCATGACGGACGGTTCGATATTAACGGTAATGTTATTGGCGGCCCACCCCCTCGCCCACTGGATAAGATACCCTTTCATATCGATAACGGGATTATCGTGGTAGGTGGGACCACTAGAGTCGGGACATAGGACTAATTATGGCGAAAGTAGAAGAAAGCTGGCTCGAAGAAAGACTGGGAGCTAAGAAGCTCCTTGATTCTTTCCTTTACCGTAAAGTGCCGCGTGGCGTCGGCTGGTTCTATACTCTGGGTAGCGCCACTCTGGTGACTTTTTTTCTCCTGGCCGTCACCGGGCTTTTTCTGCTCTTGAATTATGTGCCCACTCCCGACCATGCCTATGATAGCATCCAGTACATTATGAACGAAGTTCCCTTCGGGGCCCTCATCCGCAGCATCCATTTCTGGTCGGCGAGTGTGATGGTGGTACTTATCGGCTTGCATGGCCTACGTGTCTTTTTCATGGCAGCCTATAAATACCCGCGTGAACTGACCTGGTTGGTCGGGGTAGTGCTCTTTATCCTGGTCATGGCCAGCGCCTTTACCGGTTACCTGCTACCCTGGGACCAGAGGGCTTACTGGGCGACGAATGTAGGTGTGGGTATCGCCGGCCAGGTGCCGCTGGTCGGCGCTTATATCCAGAGACTGGTCGTCGGTGGTACCGAAATAGGTGCCCTGACGCTTAACCGGTTCTTCACTTTTCACATCGGTGTCATTCCGGTATTAACGGTGTTGCTTATCGGCACACATATTTTTATGGTGGTCAAGCAGGGGATATCGGCCCCTCCGAAGAAGTAAGGGTAAGTAAACATGAGAGAGCCGGTAACTAAAAGTAAAAAGGAAATCTACCGGGAACAGTATGATGCCAGTAAGCAGGGCGGCGAAATGTTCTACCCGGAGACTATCGTCCGCGATGCCATCGTTGCCCTGCTGGTGGTAGCGGTGATTATTGCGCTGGCGATTATCATGCCGGCGACTATCGAGGCTCCGGCTGACCCGGCGACGACGACTTATAATCCCCGCCCGGAATGGTATTTTCTCTTCCTTTTCCAGTTCCTGAAATTGTTTCCGGGACAGCTCGAGCCAGTAGCGGCCGTAGCCGTACCGGCAGTAGCCCTGGTAATACTGTCCCTAGTCCCGTTCTTCGATTCCAGTTTGGAAAGACGCTGGTCGCGCCGGAAGCGGATGCTCGGCCTCGGGGTACTGGCTTTGGCCGGACTGATAACTCTGGAGTTAGCCGGCGCGTTATCGGCACCGTCACGTCCGGCCAGTCAGGAAAGCCCGCTGGTGATAAAGGGACAACAGATTTATAATCAGATAGATTGCGCTTACTGTCACAGTATCAACGGCGTTGGCGGCAGCATCGGGCCGGACTTAACGTCCGTTGGCGGCCAGCTCGACAAGCAGCAGTTGGAGACGTATCTACAAAATCCACACGCCATGATTCCGACGTCGCTCCATCCCAAATTACAGTTTACCCCGGAAGAGTTGCAGGCGCTATCTGCCTACCTGGCCACTCTGGGGGCACAGGTGAGTTATACGTCGGAAGCGCCGGTGCTCTATGATAAGTATTGCAGTGCTTGCCACATGCTCAACGGGAAGGGTGGCACTCTCGGTCCCGACCTGACCAATCTCGGCGACCGCCGGCCGCTGACCTTTATCGAGGCTTTTACGACCGACCCGCGGTCGGTCATCGCCGGCACCACCATGCCCGCTTTCCGTGGTACTCTCACCCCCGAACAGATTAACGATATTGCCGCCTATCTCTTCAGCCAGAAAAGCTCAGCTTCTGCGAACACGACCGCGCCGTAGTAGTTTCGGAGAAACTTTTTAGTAATCTGCACCAGCAAGAATGTTGAGTAATAATGAAGTACTATACCTATAATAAATGATGAATTAGTCATAGGAATGAGAAAAACTTGCCAGAAATCGTAACTCATAGCAAGCCGCCAAAAAACCCGCAAAACAAACTGACCTGTCATCCAAAGAGAGCTTAATTATAAAGTTAGTAAAATAAGGCAAACAATGCTATACGATAAAGAGTAAGGAGGCAACAAAAATGGCGGAGCAGAATAGAGTGATACACGTCCGAGGGCTTGGCTGTAGACCAGACCAGGAAGAAAAACTTAATAAGTGGTACGACGAGATACATATTTCTGATTTAATGAAATTCAAAGGATTGAGAAAAGCAACCCGCTACCAGCTACTATATCCCGAGAAGACATCCCTTGACTCCCAGAATGTGAAGTATCCCAAGTATCTGGCTATCTACGAGTTTGATAGCCAGCAAGCCTTTGAGGCATACGAGGTGAGTCCTGAGCTGAAAGAAGCGATGAAGGAAGTGCATGAAGATTGGGGAAAGGACCCGTATGAAGGAATCTGGCGGGTGCAGTATAAGCTACTCAACACAAGGGAACGGTAAGCGACTTCGTCTGCTACCTGTCTCCTGTTTTTCCGATGCTAGGGCTGTACCACAAATGATTAGCTTAACCTTAAAAGCCTGTTCCCCGGTCCGTGTGAGCCGGGGAGCGTTCTAATCTTATGACGGGATGAACTCGGATTGTCCACTTCGCACCGAATATCCTTGTTCTTTATAAGATACTGAGAAATAGCGGGAGTTATGGAGCAGGCTTACTCTGTACGTAGAATGAACTGATAAATAAGAGAGGGGAATAAATGGCAGCACATATTATACATCCTATTCCTTTGGTCATCAGGGGCAGACCCATGTCCCAATCCGTCTACCGAATGGATACTTCTCTCGCGCCCATATCTGTCATCGGCGTTTTTGTATGGTATATCGAGGGGCCAAAAGAAAAGATTTTAGTCGACTCAGGAATGACCTGGGAGGCATATCAGAAAGCTGGTCGCACTGGCCATACACACGTACAAACGTTGCACGAAGGATTAGCTAAGTATGGGTTGAAACCGGCAGATATTGACATTGTACTACAGACTCATTTACATATTGACCATATTACTTTAGCCGCTGAGTTCACTAAAGCAAAATTCGTGGTTCAACAAGCGGAGCTGGATTACCAGCTTAATCCGCCACCCCCTCCGATTGATCCCGGACCCTTCAACAAAGAACTACTGGATACACTGAATTGGGAGGTGGTAAAGGGGGATACCAATATTGTCGATGGCGTAAAGTTATTATTTACTCCAGGCCACACCCCGGGTGGACAATCGGTGGCGGTGGACACAGCCAAGGGTCTAGCGATAATCGATAGCTTGTGCACTACAGACTCTAACTGGGATGTCCCGGCCGCGCTTCAACAAAGATTTGAGCTCTTCTGTCCTGGTATCCATAACGATATTGCGCAGGCTTATGAAAGTCTTATCAAAATCAAGAGGATGGCTAACATAAAAGTGCCTATACACGAGGTTCGTCTTGCTTTTGTTGATAAGATACCCGGATAAGGCATAAACTTGGATAAGCTCTGCTGGATTTTGTTCTTTTGACCTGGCTACTACCAGCATATTCCTTAAATAAATATCTAAAGAGGCTGCTTGCACAAAAGGATGCAGAGATCCATAGCTTTGCTTTTCTAAACTGACATGTTACAATGCCATCATGGCTAAAGATAATAAAATCCGCCTGACGGCAACTGTACGCTCGGCTGGCTGAGCTTCCAAAATAGGTCCGGGTGACCTGAATGAAGCTCTCTGCGGTTTACCCTTACTCTCCGACCCGAACGTTATCCGAGGCATGGAGAGCCTGGATAATGCCGGCGTTTATAAACTGACTGACAACCTGGCTATCATCCAATCGGTGGACTTCTTCACGCCCGTTGTGGATGACCCCTATACTTTCGGCCAGATTGCCGTGGCCAATTCGCTGAGCGATATCTATGCCATGGGCGGTAAACCACTGACGGCACTTAACCTAGTCTGCTTTCCTCTTCAGTCGATGGGCGTCTCTTTTTTAAGAGACATCCTCCGCGGCGGCGCCGCCAAAATGGCGGAAGCCAAGGTCGTACTTCTCGGCGGGCATAGCATCGATGATGTCGAGCTCAAGTACGGCCTGGCGGTAACCGGCGTCGTTCATCCGAAGAAGCTGCTGACCAACTCCGGGGCCAGGGTGAAAGACAAGCTTATTTTAACCAAACCCCTGGGTATCGGGATTATCAGCACGGCCCTGAAAGCCGGTGTGGTAGGCAAAAAAACGGTCGCGGCAGCGACGAAGTGTATGTTGACGTTGAATAAGAAGGCCGCCGAGATAATGCAGCAAATAGGCGTCCATGCCTGCACCGATATCACCGGCTTCGGCTTCCTCGGCCATACCGTCCAATTCGCCCAGAACAGCCAGGTCGGCATCGAGATTAAGGTTGCTAATATTCCCCTTTTACCCGAGGCCGAAGAGTTCGCCAAAAAGAGGTTCTGCCCCGGTGGCCTCTACCACAACCGGGACTTTTATGCTCCGCACGTAAAATTCAGGTCGAATATGCCTGTCTATCAGCAGGACATCCTCAATGACCCGCAGACTTCGGGCGGGTTGCTGATTTCGGTAGCACCGGTCAAAGCCAAAATGCTGCTCGATAAGCTCCACCGGGCTGGTATCAAAGAGGCAACGGTAGTTGGCGAAGTGGTCAGCGAACCCAAAGGCGTGGTCAACGTAAGGTAGGCTCAAACACCTATCAATGGTTCATTAGGGTTTCCATTGTCATTGCGAGGAGTCCTCCCACTGCAGGACGACGAAGCAATCCCCTTCGATTCGATGAGATTACCTTTATTACATGTTGACACCTCGTCTGGTGTATGCTAATTTAACCTTAACGATGATATTACTCATAAACAGGTGGTGCTGATGAAATTATCGACGAGAGCACGATATGGCACAAGAGCTTTACTGGATATTGCCTCGAACGGGACAGGTGGCCCGGTCCTGCTACGGGATATTGCCCAGCGACAGGAAATCTCTCCCCTTTATCTGGAACGAGTTATCAGTCCTCTTATCGCCGCCGGAGTAGTCAGAAGTACGCGAGGGGCACATGGCGGCATCCGTTTGGCGCGGCTGCCGAGCGAGATTAAGCTGAATGAAGTCGTCCGTATTCTCGAAGGCTCGCTGGCTCCGGTGGATTGTGTTGACGACCCCAAGGTCTGCCGTCGTTCGGGTTTCTGCGTTACCCGTGATGTCTGGGGAGAAGTAAAACAGGCGATGGATGGAGTGCTGACAGCAATCACCCTGGCGGACTTAATGGAGCGACAGAAAAAGAAAGAGCCACCTTCCGGTACGACGATGTACCATATCTAAAGAACTACTCTGGTTGTTTCGTTCCCATCGAAGTTCGACCCGACCCTACCTTTCTCCCGATAAAAATTAAGTACAGACCAGTCCTCTGGCTTGAATCACGATAACTGTCAGGCTATACTGGATTATTATTCCTGAAAAGAGAAGCTTGAATTAATTGAAAACTATCAAAAGGGCCAGCTAGTAATGAAACGTATTTACCTCGATTATGCGGCCACCACACCGGTTGATCCGGAAGTAGTAAAAGCGATGCTGCCCTGTTTTACCGAGGTCTTCGGTAATCCTTCCAGCATCCATTCTTGTGCTCAGGAAGCGAAAGAAGCTGTCGAAGCGGCTCGACGTGAAATGGCAGCCTTTATCGGTGCTCGTGAGGAAGAAATTGTTTTCACCAGCAGCGGTACCGAGTCGGATAATTTTGCTATTAAGGGCGTGGCTCTAGCCAACGAGGACAAAAAGAACCATATTATTACCTGTACGGTCGAGCATCACGCGGTACTGGAGACATGCCGGTTTTTAGAAAAGAGAGGGTTCCCGGTATCGTACCTGCCGGTTGACCGGTATGGCCTGGTTGACCCGGCTGAGGTAAAGAAAGCGATAACCCCTAAAACGGCCCTTGTCTCCATTATGCATGCCAACAATGAAATGGGCACCATTGAGCCAATCGCCGAAATAAGTAAAATCACCCGGGAAGCCGGCGTCTATTTCCATACCGATGCCGTGCAGACATTCGGGCATATCCCTACTAATGTGGATGAGCTTGGCATCGATTTGCTGTCCGTGTCAGCCCATAAACTTTACGGGCCGAAAGGAGTCGGTGCCCTCTATATCAGAAAAGGCACGAAGATTACGCCTTTTCTCCATGGTGGTGAGCAGGAGAGAGGGCGGCGCGCCAGCACGGAAAATGTGCCGGGAATTGTCGGCCTGGGCAGGCTACCGAACTGGCCGGTCAAGAAATGGAACGGGAAGCCGAGCGGTTAACACAACTGCGTGATAAACTCATCCAGGGTCTTACCGAACGGATTGAACACGTCCATCTGAACGGGCATCCACAAAATCGATTGCCTAATAATGTCAATGTCAGCGTTGATTTTGTCGAAGGGGAATCGATTTTACTGAACCTCGACCTGGACAGTATTTGTGTTTCTACCGGCTCCGCCTGTACTTCTTCCAGTCTCGAGCCCTCTTATGTCCTCACCGCGATGGGGCTGGCCCCGGAAAAGGCGCACGGTTCGGTGCGGCTTACCCTGGGCAAGTGGACCACCAAAGAGGACATCGACCGCGTCCTTGAAGTCTTTCCGAGGGTTGTAGCTAAGCTGAGAGCAATGTCACCGCTGTGGAAGGCGGCTAAATCTACTTAAAGAGAGGAGGAGAGTCAATGAGCGAAATACCCGAGATCGGCAAAATTTCGCCGCAGATTTTTAATGAGCTAATTTTTCCCCGTCTGGGAGCGAAGAGCGACAAAATACTGGTGGGGCCCCAGCACGGCGTGGATGTCGGTATCGCTGAAATCGGCGGTAAGGCGGTCTCCTTTACTACCGACCCGGTATTCATTGTCCCCGAATACGGCTGGGAACGGGCCGCCTGGTTTGCCATTCACATTCTGGCTTCCGATTCGGTGACTTCCGGACTGAAACCTACATTTTTGACCATAGATTTGAATCTGCCGATGGAGATGACTAAGCAACAATTGACGACGATGTGGGATACGATGCACCGGGAGTGTGAGAAGTTGGGTATGGCCGTCATTACCGGCCATACTGCCCGCTACGAAAATTGTCATTACCCCATGGTCGGCGGCGCCACTGTAATTGGTATCGGTAGGCTCGATGAGTATGTCAATCCCAGATTCGCTAAGGCCGGCGATAAAATCATCATCACTAAAGGGCCGGCGATTGAGGCTACCGGTATTTTTGCCACCATGTTCCCTAAAGTTATCGAGAATAAATTCGGGGCTGACTTCAGTCAGAAAGCCGAGCAAATCTTTTATAAGATGACGGTAGTCGAAGATGCGATGACCGCCGTGAGCGTGGGCGTCAGGGACAAAGGTGTCGCCGCCATGCACGATGCTACCGAGTGCGGCATCTGGGGAGGACTTTATGAGATGGCCCAGGCCTCCGGCCTCGGGGTGAGAATAGAAAAAGAAAAGATTGTCCTTGAGGACTGTGTTGCCGACATCTGCCGTTACTTTAAGATTGACCCTTATGCCTCAATTAGCGAAGGCACGTTGATTCTTGCCTGCCGTCCGCAGAAAGCAGGTGAAATAGTCGCCGCCCTTACCGGCAAGGGCATTAAAGCTTCGGTAGTTGGTGAACTGACCCCCAAAGAGGCAGGAATGGTACTTGTCGAAAGTGGCAAGGAAAAGAAGCTGGAACATCCCATTGTTGACCCCTTCTGGAAAGCTTTCTATAATGCCTTGCAGGGGAACGAACCTTAGGAGGTGCCGATGAGCGCCGAAAAGGAAATCCTGGAAATTAATCATGTTGTGGCCATCGTCGGGCTTTCCTCCAATCCTGAGCGGCCGAGCTACCGGGTCGGTAGTTACCTGAAAGAGCATGGCTACAAGATAATACCGGTCAATCCGAATGAGAAGACGATATTACAGGAAACCTCCTATCCCGACCTTACCTCCATTCCCGAGCCGGTAGATGTGGTTGATATTTTCCGACGTTCGGAAGACGTTGGCCCGATTGTGGAAGAAGCCATTAAAATCAAAGCCAAAGTTGTCTGGATGCAGGAGGGGGTTGTCAATAAAGATGCTGCTCAGCGCGCCAGGAAGGCGGGACTGAAAGTTGTCATGGACCGGTGCATGCTCAAAGAACACACGAAAATAAGCCGGGACAAAAGCCACAAGTCTGGATAGAGTATGATAAAACCATTCGGTAAGGCGAACAAAAAATGGTAAAAGTAATCGTTGGGCTGAGTGGCGGGGTTGATTCGGCGGTAGCCGCTGCTTTGCTGGTCAGACAGGGTTATCAGGTCAGTGGCGTCACTATGTGGATTTGGGACGGCAAGGACTCACCGACAATAAGTCGGCGTCACAGCTGCTACGGGCCGGGTGAAGAAGAGGATATCGAAGATGCTCACCACGTCGCGGATATTCTGGATATTCCCTTCCACGTCATCGACTTAAGGCAGGAGTATAAAACCGATGTCCTCGATTATTTTTTTCATGAGTACCAGTGCGGCCGAACCCCAAATCCCTGTGTCAGATGCAACCACCGGGTCAAGTTCGATGCCTTACTGAGAAAGATGCAGGAAAGCGGCGTTGCATTCGACTATTTTGCTACCGGACACTATGCCATTATCGAGCACAATGGCCATCACTTACTCAAAAAAGCGAAGGATGTACTTAAAGACCAGACTTATTTCCTCTCCGCTCTAACGCAAGAGCAATTGGGCCTTTCCTTGTTTCCTATCGGTGAATATACCAAGACCGAAGTAAGAAAACTTGCCGCCGATTTTAACTTAAGTGTCAGCGAGAAACCGGACAGCCAGGATTTCGTCGCCGGCGGCTATGCGTCGTTATTAGGAACTCCGTCGTCCGGAGCTATTCTGGACCGGCAGGGAAAAGTTTTAGGCGAACACCGCGGTCTGCCATTTTACACTATCGGGCAACGCAAAGGGCTTAATATTTCAGCTAGAGAACCGCTTTATGTCATTGATATCGACCCGTCCCGGAACGCCGTTATCGTCGGCAATAAGATGGAAACATATCATGATGAGCTGATTGCCTCCGAGCTAAACTGGATTGCTATCGAAGCATTGAAAGAACCGATGAAGGTTAGCGCTAAGATAAGAGCCGCCCACCGGGAGGCCGCTGCTACTATTGTCCCGCTGCGAAAAGACAATGTTTATGTCAAGTTTGACGAGCCGCAGATGGCAATTACTCCCGGGCAGAGAGCGGTCTTTTATCAGGAAGACATTGTTATCGGCGGTGGTACCATTGAAAAGGTAAAGGAATAATAATGGCTAAAATTATTGCTGTCTGCAAAAGCGACCGGAAAGGCATCAGAAAGGAAGACGTGCGCGAGGGGTTTTTTCGTGAAGGCTATGGTATGGAAGGTGATGCTCACGCTGACTGCGGTATTAACCGACAGGTGAGCCTGATGGCGATGGAGAGCATCGGACGGATGCGCCGTGAAGGCTATCCGGTGAAGCCGGGCGATTTTGCGGAAAACCTGACGACCGAAGGCATGGATTTAGTTTCCCTACCTATCGGTACGCAATTAGCTGTCGGCAAAGAAGTTGTTTTACAGGTCACCCAGATTGGCAAGGAATGCCACAGCGGCTGTGCCATTTTTCACGAAGTCGGTAAGTGTATCATGCCCAAAGAAGGAGTTTTCACCAGGGTCATTAAGGAAGGGCGGATTAAAACCGGTGATGAGATAAAGGTCGCCGATGGATAATGAAGTTGAAAAAGTGGCCGTCTCGCGCTTTATCGAAGCTACCCGGAGTACCATTGAGGACGTGGTTGCCCGTGAAGTCCCTTTCACTATCATTTTGAATAACCAGGAACTGGTCACCCTGCTCTGCTCCCCCAAAGACCTGAATTTTCTCGCGGCCGGTTTCCTGTTTTCAGAAGGTCTGTTGGAAAACAAAGACGAGATTAAGCGGATAGCTGTCGATACCCAGCGAGGTATTGCCCGTGTTGAGACTACCGAGGACAGGGCTTTAACCGATTCCTTTAAACGGTTCATTACTTCAGGCTGCGGGCGGGGGGCTATTTTTTATAGTGCCGCCGATGCCCAAGGTCAGGCCAAAGTGGAATCTCAAACTAAAGTCCCGGCCGATGCTATCCTGGCACTGGTGAGTGAATTCCAGCACCATTCCGAAGTGTACCGGGCGACCGGTGGCGTCCATAGCGCCGCCCTCTGTGATGACAGGAACATATTGATTTTCAAGGAAGACATTGGGCGCCATAACGCCATCGATAAAATCTTCGGCGAATGTCTCCTCAAAGATGTCCCTACCGAAGGTCGGATTGTCGTCACCAGCGGCCGGATTTCTTCGGAAATATTGCTTAAAGTCGCGAAGAGAGAGATACCCATTCTTATTTCTAAGTCGGCACCCACCGACCTCGGGGTAAAGTTGGCGGAGAACCTGGGAGTCACGCTTATCGGCTTCGTACGAGGGAAGAGGATGAATGTCTATACCAATGACTGGAGGGTAATCGGCCATGGAGAATAGAGATACGGCGCTGGTTGCCAGAATCTTAGACCTTAAACGAAGTAAAAAGGCCGTCATTTTATCCCATAATTACCAGCTCGGTGAGGTCCAGGATATTGCGGATTTCGTCGGTGATTCTCTGGAACTTAGCCAGCAGGCCGCTAAAACTAACTCCGAGGTCATCGTTTTCTGTGGCGTCCACTTCATGGCGGAAACAGCCTCCATTCTCTGCCCCGACCGGACCGTCCTCCTGCCCGAGTTGCACGCCGGTTGCCCGATGGCTAACATGGTTACTCCCGAGGCCTTGCGACAAAAAAAGAATGAGCATCCCGGAGCGATGGTGGTCTGTTACATCAATTCGACGGCGGCGGTAAAAGCCGAGTCTTATGTTTGCTGTACCTCGGCGAATGCCGTCCGCATTGTGCAAAAACTTCCCGAAGCAGCCGAAATTATTTTTGTCCCCGACCAGTACCTAGGCAACTACGTCACTCAGCAGACCGGGCGTAAGATGATTCTCTGGCCGGGTTTCTGCCCGACACATGTCCGAATACAAGCGGAGGATATTACCCGGCTGAAGGTCGAGCACCCGCAGGCCAAAGCTATCGTCCATCCTGAGTGCCGACCCGAAGTCCAGGCCGTGGCCGATGCAGTTTTAAGCACCGGCGGTATGATACGGTTCGCCCGTGAGACCGATGCACCTGAGATTATTGTCGGGACTGAGATTGGCATCTTACACCGTCTCAAGAAAGAAAACCCCGCGAAGAAATTTATCCCGGCCACAGAGCAGGCCGTCTGCCCGCGTATGAAGCTCATCACTCTGGAGACTATCCTTTGGTCTCTGGAGAATATGACCCATGTCATCAAGGTTCCTGAGGACATTCGTCTGAAGGCCATCGCGGCCGTCAACCGTATGCTCGAGGTATAGCTACTACTTACAACTGGCGATTTAAAATTCATCTTGCTTCAGTGTCGTGTGGATGGCTTCATCGTCCTTCAACGGGATCCTTCCATAGAAGGACTCGCAATGGCACTAAATGGTAATTTATTGTAACATTGTTTAAATTTCCCCTCTGTTGTATCATAGCCACAACATGAATAGAGCCAGAAGGATACTGTGTCCGCATTATTGATTGCCGTTTTCGTTTTGCTCGGTTTTGCCGTCGGCAGCTTTTTGAATGTGTGTATCGACCGGCTACCACAAGGGCAATCTATCCTTAAACCGCCCTCACATTGTCCTGCCTGCAACAAAAAACTAAGTGTCCTTGACCTGGTACCTGTTTTCAGCTATCTCTGGCTACGGAGTCGCTGCCGTTACTGTCAGTCTCCCATACCACGCCGGCTCCCTATTGTTGAAGGCATTACCGGCCTTTTCTTCGGCTTATTCTACATGAAGTTCGGTCTCAGTCCGGTGTTGGGCATGATTCTCCTTTATACCTGTCTTCTTCTTATTATTTTTGTTATCGACCTGGAAAATCAACTGGTACTCGATGTGGTTGTCTATCCCGGTATGGTGCTGGCTCTGGTTTTCTCCTTTTTCTGGCCGGGAGGCAATTGGCTCAACGCGCTCAAAGGTGGGGCTATCGGCTTGGCTGTTCTGGCTCTTCCTTTTCTTATTTACCGTAAGGGCATGGGGATAGGTGATATCAAGCTGGGAGCGCTCATTGGACTGATGAGTGGCTTTCCTCTCATCTTCGTCACGCTTCTCATAGCCTTCATCAGTGGCGGGCTGGTAGGAAGTATGCTGCTCGTTTTTCATATCAAAGGCCGTAAGGATGCGATACCTTTCGCTCCCTTTTTAACCTCTTCAACTCTCATTACCTTGCTCTGGGGAGCTATGATTTATCACTGGTATTTCCCCACTTGACAGTTGGGGCCAGATAGCTTAGTTTATTAGCTAAAAAATATGTGGACGAGATACGAGAAGGAAGCCTACCAGTTTCTCTCGGGTTACCGCTTCTTGGCTTATGCCTTGGCGGTGATGTTCACGCAGTTGCCAGCGACGCCGGTGGCTCTTACACTACCTGACCAGTTACAAACTTATATCATTCTAGGTGTACTTGGTATTTACACCGTCCTCAGGGTTTTCTCCCCTCTGCGCTGGCGTGAGCGGGGTACGATGACCTACCTAATTCTCATCGGTGATTTCCTGCTTTGTCTGGCACTGGTGATTTATACTAAAGGTCTCAATAGCCCTTTCCTGCTCTATTCACTCACGCCGATTATGACGGCTTCTCTTTTCTTCGAAGAATCGATTGCTCTCTCACTGGCGTCTGTCTCTACTGTTTCACTTTCCATCATCCATATTGCCGTAAGCCAGTTCAGCGACCGTTATTCCTGGATTATGCAGGGACACAATCTTACCCTCCTTATTGTTTACACTCTCTTTTGCTTTGTCAGCGCCAGCGTCCCCTACCGTATCAATTTGAATATTCGCCGGCGAATTGAGAGGGAGGCAATTATCGAAGAGCGCCGCCGGATTGCCCGTGAGATGCATGATGGTGTCGCCCAGTCATTAGGTTATCTTAATTTGAAAACGAAGCTGGCGAATGACGCCCTGGCTTCTCAGAACGTGGTGAAAGCCCTCACTGAGATTAATGACATCCGTAAGGTGGTCCATGACACCTATGATGACATACGTGAGTCCATTGACCAACTCAGTACCGAGATTAAAAATCTCCCGCTAATATCAACTTTATCTAACTACACCAGGGAATTCGGCAATAATAACGGCATCAAAGTCCAGTTCGGTGTTACGAGGGCTTTCCCGGAACTTTCACCTGTGGCCGAGTTACAATTGCTTCGCATCGCCCAAGAAGCATTGACTAATGTGCGGAGACATGCGGTGGCCACTAAAGTAGATATGAAGTTGGAAAATACGAATGAGGCCATCGAGCTGGTCGTTAAAGATAACGGGCGGGGCTTCTTTCTATCTGATTTAGAGCAATCGCCCCCGGGCTATCACGGCTTGAATATTATTAAAGAAAGGGCCGAAGGGTTGGGAGGGGCTGTAGCTATTACTACCGCTCCCGGTGAGGGCACTGAAGTTCGGGTAAGCTTACCCCTTGAGAAAGTGAGGTTATAAAATGGACCCTATTAAAGTGCTGGTGGTGGACGACCATACTCTCTTTCGCCGGGGTATCGGGTCGATATTAGCTGACCAGAAGAACCTGAAGGTGGTGGGAGAAGCGGTTGACGGGCTGGAAGCAATCGCTAAGACCAAAGCAGTTATTCCCGATGTCATCTTAATGGACCTCAACATGCCGCGTTGTAGCGGGCTGGAAGCCATTGAAGCTCTCCAGACACAAATGCCTAAGGTCAATATCCTGGTGCTGACTGTTTCCGAGAACGAAAGCGACCTTTTTACAGCGATGAAGTTCGGCGCCAAAGGCTATATTCTCAAGAATACTGAGCCCGAAGACCTGATTCACGCTATCTCCCATATTGCTCAGGGTGGCGTGCTGGTTTCACCGTTAATGGCAACGAAGCTCCTGACCGAGTTTAAGTCTCTGTCCACCGAAGTTAAGGAGCGGGTCGAAAGTGAGAGCGAAGCCAACTTGACCCCGCGTGAGGGCGAAGTGCTGCAGTTGGTGGCGCGCGGTTCAACCAACAAGGAAATCGCCGACTCCCTGGTTATCTCCGAAAATACAGTCAAGACCCATCTTAAGAGCATCATGGAAAAGTTGCACCTGGCCAACCGCAGTCAAGCGGCGGCCTACGCTGCCAAAAAAGGCCTTGTCCAGAACGACAAACAAGAAAGATAGGATCCTTTTCAGTTACAGCCGTCGCACAAAGAATGTCATTGCGAGTCCCTCTCCGGCAGAAACCGGAATCAAGCAGGATGTTCAGAGGTGGCTTTCATCTGGATACCGATTTTCATCGGTATGGAAGCAAACTAATGAAGTATTAGACGTACCACTAGCAGCGTCACGATTCGTGGCGGTATCCCCCCTGTAGTTCTGGCGGAGGCCAGAACGAGCCTAGATTCCAGCCTTCACTGGAATGACGCCGTTTAGATTTCTATTTTTCAACAGCGATATTAAAGCAGTCGCCCGAAAGCGCTATGTTAAGCTACTGCTAAAATCACCCATTCGCAGGATTGTTGTTGCTGACATCACGTCTTATATTGATTATGCAACCTCAAAAAAGGCGAGCACCTTTATTTTGTGGAAAAGCAAAGGGAGGTTAAAAACAAAAATGAGAATCCCAAAGAGAGGCGAAAAAGGTTTTACCCTTATCGAGCTACTTATTGTGGTAGCGATTCTCGGCGTGCTGGCCGCCATCGTTATTCCGAATGTGGGCCGGTTTATCGGCCGGGGTAAGACCGAGGCCGGAGCCACCGAGCTGACTAACATCCAATCAGCTGTCATCGCCATGATGACCGATAATGGGTTGAGTACGCTGCCTAATCCGGTAGGTACAGCTACGGCTAACATGAGTGCCTTCCCTGACTCTACTTCGGCCGTGACTGTGGCCAAATTGCTGGACCCTAATGGGACCGCTTATGGCTCGGGTGACAAGAATGGGTATATACTCTACCAGCATGACGTCACTGCCGACAACGCTACCACCAGCTTAGTTAACTATACAGCGACAGAAATTACCAAGGGCACCTATACCGTCGATGCCCAGGGTACCGTTACCCAGGAAAGTACCGGTTACTAATAAACGGATACTGTAACAGGTCATAAGGGAGGTCTATAATGAGAATGCCAAAGAAAGGTGAAAAAGGGTTTACCCTCATCGAGTTGCTTATCGTCGTTGCCATTCTCGGCGTGCTGGCGGCCGTAGTTATTCCTAATG
>JBDRLU010000056.1:0-31093 GCA_043812795.1 Chloroflexota bacterium | reverse complement strand
TGTAATGGTTGGTAGTTTATTTTCATGTGAACCTCTCTTTAATTGTCCAATATGTCATTCTGAAGGAGTCCTTCAAAGGGAGGACGACTGAAGAATCCGTTGCTACCCCTAAGGCACGGATTCTTCCCCTTCACTACGTTCAGGGTCAGAATGACACTACTCCGCAGACAGCCTCACTAATTAAATTTATTCATGGCGGCGGTCAGGCCGGCAGTGAGCAGGCAGAGAATGGCCTCGGTCACTTTCGGGATGACCTCGTCGATAATTTTCTTCTCTTCACGGGAAAAGTCGCCGAGCACGTAATCTTTAATATCGGTCTCGTCGCTTTCGTCGGTGGCCGGGCGGCTAATCCCGACGCGTATGCGGGTGAAGTCCGGGCTACCCAGTTCACCGATGATAGAGCCGACCCCTTTATGCCCGCCCGACTTGCCCCCACGGCGTATTCTGATTTTCCCTAAAGGTAAGTCTAAGTCGTCGTGAATGACGATAAGGTCGTCAAGGCTAATATCATATTTTCTTGCCAGCAGCCCGACCGATTCTCCGCTTAAATTCATAAACGTCTGCGGCCGGGCGAGCACCACGGCCTCCCCATTTATTTTTCCGAGGCCGATGCGGGCTTTGCCCTGCTTTTTATCGAACTTGATGCCATGCCGGCGGGCGAAGTAGTTGAGGCACATGAAGCCGATATTATGGCGGTTGCTGGCATAGCCAGTCCCCGGATTACCCAGTCCGACGATAAGTTTCATAGTATTTTTATCACCCTAGGAAAGCCTCCGAAAAGGTTCTTTCATCAGTGAGCTCTTTCGAGTTTGCCAAAATATCTTCTTCCGTGTATCCGTGTTAACCTCACCCCCTTTGTCCCCCGCTCCTACAAGGCGAGGGGGAAGAGATTTTAAGAGAAGGGGGCGAAGCCCCCTTCTCTTTTACTCAACCCCCCTTCCCAGTGGGAAGGGGGCAGGGGGATGGGTGTTCTTCATTGATATTTATTCTACGTCTTCTCTCCAATAAGTTTAAGAAACTCGTCTTCGTTTAATTGCTTGATACCCATCTCCTGAGCGCGGGCTAATTTCGAGCCGGGGTCGACCCCGACCACCAGGTAGGTCGTCTTGCGGGTAATATCCGCTTTGGCCGTGCCGCCAAGAACTTTTATTCTCTCCTCAGCCTCGTTGCGTGAGAATGACCTGAGAGTGCCGGTAATGACGAATTCCTGCCCGGATAACGGCAAGGTTTCCGGTGGGGCGGCGCGTTTCTCCGGCTCGGGGAAAACGCCCTTGTCCTTCAATTTCTCGATAATGCGCTGGTTATCCTCCTGGCGGAAGAAAATAACGATGCTCTCCGCAATCTTGCCGCCGATGCCGGGAATATCCATCAACTCTTCCAGCGAGGCGTTGGCCAGTTCATCGATACTGCCGAAATGCTCGGCCAGTAATTGCGCCATCTGCTCCCCGATATGGCGGATACCCAAAGCATAAATAATCCGCGCCAGCGACCTCTTTTTACTATTCTCAATGGCCCGGATGATATTATCGGCACTCTTGTCGCCCATTCTTTCCAGCTTTAGCAGGTCTTCCTTTTTCAGGGAGTAGAGATCGGCCACGTCCTCGACCAGCCCCTCCTGAAGCAAGAGGGCGGCCATTGCTTCACCAATACCCCGGATGTCCATCGCCCCGCGGGAAGTGAAAAGCTCCAGCCGGGCCAGTACCTGGGCCGGACAGGCAGCGTTGGAGCAATAGTACATCACCTCGTCCTCCGGCCGGAAGACCTCGGCCCCGCAGACGGGACAAGCCGGGCGTCCTTTTCCTTTATCGAATACTTTCTCCAGCAGAGTAAATTCTTTTCCCCGGTCGGGACGTTCCTTGCTGTCCGGTGTTGGCCCGACCACCTCCGGGATGACCTCGCCGGCGCGCTGGATATAGACGCGGTCGCCCTCGCGGATATCCTTGCGGCGGATATCGTCCTCGTTGTGGAGGGCGGCCTGCTTGATGGTAACACCGCCGACGGCCACCGGCTCGAGGACGGCGTAAGGATTGAGCGTGCCCGTCCGCCCCACGCTGATGCGGATTTCATTCAATCGGGTCGTGCCCTGCACCGCCGGGAATTTATAGGCGATGGCCCATCTCGGTTCATGGCCGATATCACCTAACTGGTCGTGCAAAGCCAGCTGGTTCACTTTGACCACGATGCCATCGGCCTCATAGGGCAGGGTTTCCCGTTGCTGCACCCAGGTACGGTAATATTCCTTAACTTCCTCGATGGTTTTAGCCTGAGCGTTGCGGGGATTTATTTTAAAGCCGAGCGACTGAAGGTATTGCATCGTCTCCCGGTGGGTATCCGGCATGGCCCGGCCTTCGGCGTAACCCAAGGCGTAAATATAGATGTCCAGAGACCGTTTCGCCGTGATACGGGAGTCGAGCTGTCGCACCGAGCCGGCCGCCGCATTACGGGGGTTAGCAAAAAGCGGTTGCCCCTCGGCCTCGCGTTCCGTATTCAGCTTGCGGAAACTGGCCTTCGGCAAATACGTCTCTCCCCGTACCTCGAAGCGGGGCGGGGCATCTCTCGGCACGGATAGCGGTATGCTGCGAATTGTCCGCAGGTTCTGCGTGATATTCTCACCTCGGAAGCCATCCCCGCGGGTAGCGCCGGTAACCAGTTGACCGTCCACATAAGTCAGGGCCACGGCCAGACCGTCAATCTTGTGTTCGCAGACCATGTCGAATTTCCGGCCGTCCACCAGCCTGACGGTACGGTTGTACCAGTCAATCAGGTCTTCATCGGTAAAAGCATTACCCAGGGACAGGAGCGGCAGCGGATGCTCAACGACCCCGAAGGCCTCGATGGGAGTGGCTCCGACACGCTGCGTCGGCGAGTCCGGAGTCAGGAACTGGGGGTATTGCGCTTCGAGCTCTTTCAATTCCCGCATCAGGGCGTCGTATTCTTCGTCGCTAATTTCGGGACTATCGAGGGCATAATAGCGGTAGCTGTGATAGTTAATCTGAGACTTTAGTTGGTCAATCCGCTCTTTAACTTTATCCAGGTCAGTCATTTATGCCTACTCTATAGATAAACGAAACTATTTAAAGTATAACATAAGGTACGTTAGACTATGGTATGATTGCACGTAGCTATGGATAAGCAGGACACTTCCTTAGCAGTTGAAGAGGGAGACTCTGAACCTGTCAAACAAGTATGGGGGGCTTGGGCAACGGTAGGATTCGGATTGGCAATTGGTACCGCCTTCCTACTGACCACGTTGCTAGTAATAATCATATTTTCTGTTGTGAATTTTACCTCAAATGCTGCACATAGTTTCTTACAGCTCACCAAGAACCTCGTTAATTCTGAAGGATTACTTCTTTCGCTCTCTTCTATCGTATCAACAGTTGTGTGTTTCAGTTTAATAATCATTATCGTGAAAGCTCGCCGTGGGGCCACAATTACGGAATACCTTGGCTTGAGGCCTATCAGTAAAAAGACGGCCTTGAAATGGTTGGCTATTACCGCGGGATTAGTAATATTGTCAGATGGTTTAAGTCTGATGTTTCAAAGACCTGTAGATGCGGGAATGTTACACATTTATAAAACGAGTATTTCGCCTGCTTTACTCTGGGTAGCATTGGTTGTTTTTGCCCCTATTATTGAGGAAACATTCTTCCGCAGCTTCTTATTTGAGGGTTTCCGACAATCGCGCATCGGGCTTGTTGGCACGATAATCCTCGCAGCCCTAATGTGGTCTTTGCTTCACCTTTCGTACGGAGTTTTTGAGGTAGCGGTGATATTCATCGGAGGGATATTACTGGGTGAAGCACGCTTCAAAACGGGTTCACTATTGACTCCGGTGTTAATGCATGCATTCTGGAACTTAATAGCAATGATTGAGTTGGTGGCTATTGTAGCGCGTTAGCAATCGCATTTAACTTACGAGAGTCTAGTTGCGCCTTCCCATAGCATACGGTAAACTAAGGCGTCAAAATTTTCATCGGAAAGGACATTACAAAGCATGGCTGAAATCCGCCCGTTTCAGGGCGTACATTATAGTAAATCGCTCATCGAAGACCTCTCGGCAGTTATCTGCCCGCCGTATGATATTATCAGCCCGCAGCAGCGGCAGGAACTCTACGCCAAAAGCGAATACAACTTTGTTCGCCTCGAATATACCCGGGAGCTACCCCAGGACACGCCCACGGACAACAAGTACACGCGGGCGGCGGCGACACTGGAACAATGGCTGGAGCAGGGTATTCTTGAGACCGACCCCACACCGGCTATTTACCTTTACGACCAGTATTTTAAATACCAGAAGAAACAGTACAAACGCTGCAGCCTCATCGCCTGTGTCCGTCTGGAGGAATGGGAGAAGGGCATCGTCCGTCCCCACGAGGGGACAATCGCCGAAGCCAAGAGCGACCGCCTTAGCCTGCTCTGGGCACTTCAGGCCAACACCAGCCCCATCCTGGCTATGTACCAGGACCCAAAACAACAAATTGCGACTCTACTCACCAAAGTGGAACAGGACAAACCTTTGCTTGACACCAGAAGCAGCAATGGGGAAGGTCATTCAGTCTGGGCAATCACCAAGCCGCAAACAATCAGCCAGATTCGTGACTGTCTGGCCGGGCAATCACTGTATATCGCCGACGGACACCACCGCTACGAGAGCGCCCTTACCTACCGGCGGGAAAAGTCGGCACGAGGTCCGGTAACCGGCGACGAGCCGTTCAATTTTGTCCTGATGACGCTGGTGGACTTTGCCGACCCGGGCCTGCTCATCCTGCCGCCGCACCGGCTGGTACGGGGCATCGCCAAGTCAACTCTGGACGAGCTGATGCCCAAGCTGGAACTACTCTTCGAAATCGATAGGTTGCCCCTCGGCATGCCCGATGTCTGGTCTCAGACTGATAATTTAATCAAAACCGACGAAACGAAGCTGGTTCTCTTCGGCTTGAATAAGACCGACCTTTTGGTACTGAAGCCACGCGACCAGGCGGCCATCAATCAGATGATGCCTTACTTCCACTCCGAGCTATACAAGAGGCTGGACGTTAGCATCATCGACCACGTCATACTGGAGGAATTGCTGGGACTGAGCGGTGGCAAAGAAAACACTCTCCTTGCCTATAGCTATGACCGGCAGGATGCCATCAACCGGGTTATCGACCAGGAATACCAGCTGGCCCTGCTGGTAAGACCGGCGAAGGCGGAGACAATTAAGGCCATCGCCGACGTCGGCGATAAAATGCCGCGGAAATCGACGTACTTCTATCCCAAGCTGCCCGCCGGCCTCATTGTTTACCGACTGGTCTAGACCGGTTACCTGCCTTTGAACGGCGGCTGGGGCCGCTTCTCCAGAAAGGCCCGCACGCTTTCCTTGTGGTCTTCCGTCTGACGGCAGATTTGCTGTGCCCACGTCTCCAAATCGAGGTGACGGGACAAGTCGTCCAGCATAGTACGGTACGCCATCCGTTTGATTAATGAAATGGAAATGGGTGCCTGACGGGCAATTTTAGTGGCTAACTCTTTCGCTACCCTCATTAATTCTCCCTGAGGAACGACCTGGCTGACAATGCCCAGCCGCTCGGCTTCGGCGGCACCGATGAGTTCGGCGGTAAACATCAGTTCGAGAGCCCGGGACATGCCGACCAGCCTGGGCAGGAAATAGGTCATGCCGCCGTCGGGGATAAGCCCGCGGGCCGTCTGCGAAGCACCGAACTTAGCCGCCTCTGAAGCTATCCTGATATCACAGCTCAGTGCCAGGGAAAAACCGCCGCCGGCGCAGGCGCCGTTGACCGCCGCAATAACCGGTTTTTCCAGCCGGGGAAAGATGGCCGTGATGTCTTCTAAAAGTACACGCAGGAGCTCTTGCCGCGATGTTGCAGCAGGCCGGTTTGTCATGGTAGCAACATCCGCCCCAGAGCAAAAGCCGCGGCCGGCACCGGTCACAATCACCACCCTGACCGCATCATCCCGGGCTACGTCGGCGACGGCTAAAGGCAGGCTGTGCCGCATTTTCTCCGTCAGTGCGTTCAATTTCTCCGGCGCATTAAGCGTGATAGTGGCGATGCCGTTATCTTTTTCCAGCAGTAAACCTTCGTAATTCATTAGTGCACCTCTTGAACTAGGAGGGTATCGTTTTCTCTTAACTAAAGACAACCTTTTCGCACGACCCTATCCCCTTGTAAGGCTGTCTCACTGGCCATTCTGGACTTGATTCAGAATCCAGAAGCTAACGACCACTGCTGGATTCCAGCTTTCGCTGGAATGACAATCGAGGGGATTTACCGAGTTGTCAGAAGAGGGCGAAGCCCGCCTAAACTCTGTAAATTATAGTTTGACCAGCTTGGCATTATGCACATCAGGAATGGCCAGTATCTGCTGGCGCTGTTTTTCCGGCAAAGCCTCGTCCAGGGCCAGTATCATCAAGGCCTGGCCTCTTGCCTTGAGGCGCCCGAGGTGCATAAAACTGATATTGATATTAGCATCGCCGGTTATTTTGCCGACGGCGCCAATCATGCCGGGACGGTCGGTGTGGTCACTGAAAAGGAAGTAGCCACCCGTCGGTACAATATCAATCCAGTAATCATTGATGCGGACGATATGTGTGTCGTCGCGCATCACTGTCGTCGCTACCGTAACTCCGCCGGTAGTGGTCGTAACCTGTACCGTAATAAGGCTGGCGTAGTTTGCACAGCCGGCTTCTTTCTGCTCCAATATTGCCAGGCCGCGCCGTGCTGCTACCACATTGGCGTTAACCAGATTGACCCGCTCCTCACTGACGCTTTCCAATAATCCGCCCAGTATGCTGGCTTTCAGGATATTGGTGTCATACTCGGCAATCTCGCCCTGGTACTTTATCTGGATAGCGTTCATCTGCCCTTCAGCAAGTTGAGACACCAGCTTGCCGGCTGTCGCCGCTGCTCTGATGAACGGGGCCAGCACGGACATGGTCTCGGCGGTAACGAAGGGCATGTTGACCGCATAGCGCGCCGCTTTGCCTTGCAGCACGTCGGCAATCTGTTCGGCAACATCTCTGGCCACTAACACTTGAGCCTCAGTCGTCGAAGCCCCCAGATGAGGCGTGACGATGGTATTGTCCGGCTCGAAGAGGATGCTCTTGGTCATCGGTTCGGAGGTGAAAACATCAATAGCAGCACCGGCGACCTTCTTTTCCTTCAATGCCTTGACCAGCGCTTCCTCGTCGATCAGGCCGCCGCGCGCGACATTCATAATGCGCGCGGTTGGTTTCATTAAGGCCAGTTCTTTGGCACCAATCAGTCCTTTCGTAGCGTCAGTCAGCGGAATATGGAGAGTGAGAAAATCGGCCTGTTTGAGCACTTCCTCCAGAGGTAAAAAGTCCACATGCAGGTTACGGGCGTAGTCAACCGAAACGAAGGGGTCATAGCCGATAACTTTCATTTCCAGTCCGCGGGCGCGGCGGGCTACCTCGGAACCGACGTTGCCGAGGCCGACAACACCGAGGGTCTTGCCTTTGACTTCGATACCGATGAAGTCATTACGACGCCAGGCCCCCGACTTGAGTGAGGTATTTGCCTGCGGTATGTTGCGGGCCAGCGCCAGCATCAGGGCAATCGTATGCTCGGCCGCCGAAACGGTATTACCGGTGGGAGCATTAACGACGATGATACCCTGCCGGGTGGCGGCCTCGACATCGATATTGTCCACGCCAACACCAGCCCGGCCGACGACCAGCAGTTTCTTGCCGGCTGCAAGAACGTCGGCGGTCACCTGGGTCTGGCTGCGTACCACCAGCGCTTCGTAATCACCCAGAATGGCTATCAGTTCGGCGGGCTTCAGGCCGGTCTTGACGTCAACCTCGGCACAACCACGGAGAATGGTTAATCCTTCATCAGAAAGAGACTCGGTAACTAAAACTTTCATCGCTTAACTCACTTAATTTTTCTTTTCCGGAGACTATGGTAGTTGCTCTCGACCTCTCTGTATCCTACCTGAGTTATTATGTTTCACTCGCCTAATATATTGTTCCCAGTATATACAAATTAAGGCTTTTCGCCAAGTACTTTTCGACTAAATTTTGATAACTCCTCACCCTTTATACTCTTCCTTCCTTTGTCAAAAGGAGAGGGTTCGGGGGATGGATTAAACAAACTTTTTACCTTCTTTTTATTGAATGACTATCTTAACAAACCGGTGCTTGCCTATTTTAATAATGTTGCCATCTTTAACGGGTAACTTATAATTGGTTACTTTTTCTCCGTCTATTTCCACGGCGCCTTGTTTGATAAGGCGGACAACCTCACTGGTACTGCCCACCAGTCCGGCTGAGGTGAGTAGATGCCGCAGGTCAGCAACTTCACCGGTGACCTGCGCAACGGGTATGTCGTCGGGTACCTCTCCTTTTTGGACAACGCGGGTAAAATGCTCTTCAGCATCATTCGCTGCTTTTTCATCGTAGAGTTGTGTTACAATCTCCCGGGCCAGCCGCTTTTTCAATACCATCGGGTTGACCTTTTCGCCAGCCAGCGCCTGACGGAATTCCTCAAGTTCAGCGTCGGGAACATCGGTAAGTAACTCGAAATACTGCAGGATAAGGTCGTCCGTGATGGACATCAGCTTGCCATAGACCTGTTCCGGTGGCTCAGCGACGCCGACATAGTTCCCCAGGCTTTTGCTCATCTTCTGGCTGCCGTCGGTACCGACGAGGAGCGGGACTAAGAAGAGTTGCTGGGGAGGCTGCCCGACCATCGTTTGCAGCTCTCGTCCCACCAGCAAATTGAACTTCTGGTCGGTGCCGCCGAATTCGACGTCGGCCTGCACCATTACCGAGTCATAAGCCTGCAATAGCGGGTACATCAGTTCGGCCATGGTAATCGGCCGTCCCTCGCGATAGCGGGCGTTGAAATCGTCGCGAGCGAGCAACTGGGCGATGGTAAACTTGCTCGCCAGCTTAATGACGTCGCCCAAGGTAAACTTATCGTACCACTCGCTCTGCCACCTGACCTCCGTCCTTTCCCGGTCCACCACCTTGAAGAACTGTTCCATGTAGGTCTGAGCGTTAGCCCGTACCTGTTCCCGGGTGAGCATCGGGCGGGTCACCGAAGCACCGCTCGGGTCGCCAATCTGGGCCGTCCAGTCGGCCACGATAAGTACGACCTGATGGCCTAACTCCTGGAACTGCCGTAGTTTGCGCAGTGCCACCATGTGTCCCAGATGGATATCCGGAAAACTGGGGTCGAAGCCTTCCTTGAGCCGGAGTTTCCGGCCGGAGCGGAGCAGCCCGACCATTTCATCCCGGACGATGACTTCCGCCACTCCACGGCCCAAGAGATAATCGATATCCGGATTCTTGTTTACAGCCATGCTTAATCCTACCTCAAGACAAAGTTCGAGCCAGTTTTACGTCTTCAGCGATTTGCTTCTTTAAATCTTCAACATTCTCAAAACGCTTCTCGTCGCGCAGGCGCCGTACAATATCTATTCTCAGCTCACGACCGTAAAGGTTACCGTCATAATCGATAATGTACGTCTCCACGGTACGTTCATTGTTACCGAAAGTAGGCCGGAGGCCGATACTGGTCACCGATTGGCAGGTCTTACCGTCCACGTAAGATAGCGTAACGTAGATACCGTCGGGAGGCAAGGCCTGTTTCGGGTCAATTTCGATATTGGCCGTCGGGAAACCCAGTCTGGCGCCCCGCCCGGCCCCGGTAATGACGCGTCCTTGCAGGCTAAACGGACGTCCGATTAAGCCGGCCACTTTGTTCATATCGCCCGCCGCCAGCACAGCACGGATAAGAGTGCTGCTGACTACTTCGCCACCCGCGTTTACCGGCGGTAACACCGTGACGCTGAAGCCCATCTCCCGGCCTAACTGGCGAAGAACATCGGCATTGCCTTCCCGGTTATTCCCGAGGACGAAATCAGGCCCGATGACAAGGCCGCGCAGCCTCAGGTGTTTTTTCAATAGACCGACAAATTGGTGGGCGCTGTAGCCGGCTAACCGACGGGTAAAAGACAGGACGATAACCTCGTCCACCCCTTCTTTTTTGAGTAGCCTGACTTTTTCCGTCAGGTTAGTCAGGTACGGCAGTACTGTCTCCGGGGAGAGTACTTCGAGCGGGTGTTGCCGGAAAGTGACGATGCCGCTGAGGAGATTTTGTTGTCTGGCCTGTTCAATAAGCCGGGCAATCAGATATCTATGCCCGAGGTGCACGCCATCAAAAACACCGATAGTAAGGAGCATATCCTTCTGCGGTGCTACCCGGTTTAGCTCTGCCTCTACAGTCATGGTTCTCTTCTGAAGACTTTATAATCCGGTGCCCTATATAAATTAAGGGTTCCCCTGAACCCCTGAAAACCTGCACTTAAAATGGGTGTTTCAATAGTAACACACGCTATTTTAGGCGTCAAATAACTGTAAAAGTCCAGGAATGTACTGACTCTCACTGTCAGGTGATTCCCAGCCGATGTGATGATATAATAGCCACCAGAGTAGCGATATTTGATAAGATACACCAGAACACTCGAAGATGAGTTTGCAGTACAGGAAAGGAGATTAAATGGTAAAAAGAAACGTCAATTTTAATCCCGGCCCGGCGGCGGTACCTCTGGAAGTCCTTAAGATTGTGCAAGGAGAACTCCTCGATTACCAGGGCACCGGGATTTCCATCCTGGAGAGCTCACATCGCGAAAAGGAATTCGAAGCCGTTAATGACCAGGCAATCGCGCTGGTACGTGAATTGCTCGGGCTTGGCACCGATTATCAGGTGCTGTTCCTGGGTGGCGGAGCGTCCACCCAGTTCGACCTTATCCCGATGAACTTTATCGGTGATGGGCAGATGGCTGCTTATATTGATACTGGCGAATTCGCTTCTAAAGCCCTGAAGGCATGCCAAACCGTGGCCAAAGTACACGTGGCATTCTCCTCCAAAGAGGAGAAATATCGCCGGGTGCCGAAAATGAGCGAAATTCAGTATCCGGGGGAGGTAGCCTATCTCCATATCTGCGCCAATAACACCATCGAGGGGACCCAGTTCCAAGAGTTTCCGGATACCGGCAATATCCCGCTGGTAAGCGATATGTCCTCAGAAATTGCATCAAGGCGGCTGGATTTCAGGAAGTTTTCCCTGATTTATGCCGGAGCACAGAAGAACCTCGGCGTGGCAGGGGTGACGCTCGTGGTCATTCGTGATGATTTTCTGGCGAAGGCCCAAAAAGGCCTTCCACCCATGCTAAGCTACAAGACCCACGCCGACAGTAAGTCTTTGTACAACACGCCTCCGGTATTCGGGGTTTATATCATGAAGCTGGTCTTAGAGTGGATCAAGAGCAAGGGTGGTCTGGCCGGACTGGAAAAGATGAACGCGGCCAAGAAGGATTTGTTGTACGGCGCCATTGATGCCTCTCCGGATTTCTATAAAGGCGCGGCCGAGAAGGAAAGCCGGAGCTGGATGAACGTTACGATGCGCTTGCCGACTGAAGACATGGAGAACAAATTCATCGCCGATGCCAAAAAGGAAGGCTTGCTCGGTATCAAGGGCCACCGCTCTGTCGGGGGCATCCGCTTCTCGATATATAACGCGGTATCTCTTGAGGACATCCAGAAGTTAGTCGAATTCATGGGTAATTTCCGCAAGGCCGCCTGAAATTTGTAGCAAAGAACCGATAATTATTTCAATGGCCTCAAGAGTGGGGAGGGTATTTAACCTCCCCCGACTTTTTGGAAATAATAGCCGACACCCGGTTCAGTGAGAATATACTTTGGTGCGGCCGGGTCCGGTTCTACTTTCTGGCGCAAGTGCAAAATGTAAATGCGTACGTAGTCAACATCGTCGCTGTATTCCCAGCCCCACACCTTTTCCAGTAGCTGCTTGTGGGTGAGAACGTGGCCGGCATTTTCGACCAGGAGAGCGAAGAGGCGAAATTCACGCGGTGTCAATTTCACCCGCTCGCCTTGGGTGATAACTTTCCGCTCGGCGATATCC
The DNA here is from genome assembly GCA_043812795.1 of Chloroflexota bacterium. Classification (GTDB taxonomy): domain Bacteria; phylum Chloroflexota; class Dehalococcoidia; order Dehalococcoidales; family UBA2162; genus JBDRLU01. The sequence goes on along the minus strand of JBDRLU010000056.1, from coordinate 19,136 downwards.
ACCGTTATAAAATCGTCCCCATAAGTTAATTCCTTCTTCACTTCGCCCGCCGCCAGCTCGCTACGGCGCAGGGCCGTCCGCACCCGTGCCACCAGTTCGCGGTTGCCCACCGGCTTGAAGAGATATTCATCGGCGCCATAGTCCAGCCCGCGGACGATGTCTTCTTCTCCTTTTTGTTTACCGGTGAGCATAATAATGGGCACATCGGAAATTTCACGGATACGCTGGCAGGTCTGCCAGCCGTCCATGCCCGGCATCATCACATCCAGCAATACCAGGTCCGGCCTATTATTGTAGAGCAGCCGCAGTCCTTCCTGGCCGCCATTCGCCTTGAGCACTTCGTAGCCCTCATGGGTAAGGAGCTGGCCAACCAGTCGGCCGAAGGCAGGGTCATCATCGATTACCAGAATTTTCTTTTCCACCACCTTCTCCAATTAAGGCTGCGTTCGGTTTGTCCTATTTTAGCACACTATCTCAAGAACGGAGCCAAGACGGGCGGGAAGCTAGCGCGGTATCTATAATCTTAGGAGAAGGGAGAGACGTAACTGAGGAGTGAAACAATGAGGTTATGTTTGTGCTTGACGGCGATACCGGCGCTGAGAGCAAGCGTGCAGTGACATAAGGGCAGTAAGGTGTTAAAATAGAAGTCTCAACGGAAACCAGTGTCCGACTTTTGATTTCGGCTGGAGCCGATACCGATTTTGGTCCTAGGGAGGGAGATTATGCCGAGGTTTTCATGGCAAGAGCTTTTGCTTATTTTAGTGATTATTGTCATCGTCTTCGGTGTGAGCAAATTACCGCAAGTCGGTGCTTCACTAGGTAAGGGTATACGTGAGTTCCGGAGGGCACAACGTGGTGACGACGATAAAGAGGGCGAGGAGATAGCGGCGGTGCCGGCCAAATCTGGTAATAAGCCAGAATAAGTTAGATACTGCTGGTTTTTGAGAACAAGACGATGGATTTTTTCGGTCTGGGTCCCCTCGAACTGATATTAATTATCGTCGTTGCTTTTATTATCTTCGGGCCGGGGAGAGTTGTTGAAATCAGCCGCGGACTGGGGAAGACAGTGCGGGCGTTCCGTAAAGCAACGACGGACCTGACACAACAGATTAATAAAGAGATAGAATTAGAGCACAAAGAACCGCCACCAACTGCGGACACAGGTGACCAGAGCGCCCGGACCAACCCGCCCGGTCAGGCGTCCTCATAATTTATCCCCTCATTAAAGTCATCCGACAATACTAGAAGATATTCTCATTTGGGATGTCATTCTTTGACCTTGATTTAGTTGCGCCGAAACCCCGGTTATTTTCTGACACTAATCAAGTGCTTAGTTGGTGGCTTCTCGTAGTAGTTTGTGGCCGGAATAATTGAACTTTGTTACCGACGGAAAGTACCCCCAAGCGAATTCGAATCGCTGTCTACACCTTGAAAGGGTGTCGTCCTAGGCCTCTAGACGATGGGGGCACGCCAGTAAAGTATAGCAAATTAGACTGTGATGGGCAATGATTGGAAATCAGCTATCAGCCTTCATTTTCTGCTTTCCCGCTCCTGGCGCCTGTGTGTTACAATACTTCAATCAGATGGACAACCAAAGGGGACTGAAAAGAACGGACAAGGCGGGGAAGTGGTCATGGTTGAGGGAAAGGCTTGTTCCTATCCTGATGCTGGCCCTGGTCATTGCCATTACCGTTGGCCTCTTCCTGTTCCGTAATCAGGTTGCCCAGTTGGGCAACTACGGCTATCTGGGGGCTTTCCTGATTAGCCTGGTGGCCAATGCGACGGTTATTCTGCCGATTCCGGGTATTTTAGCTCTCGTGGCGCTTGGTACGACGCTGAACCCGTTCCTGGTGGCGCTGGCTGGCTCTACCGGAGGGGCCGTGGGTGAGATAACCGGATTCGTTGCGGGCTATGGCGGCCGGGGAATAGCACGGGATAACCGGATGTACCTGTGGATGGAGAGGCGGATGAAGCGGTGGTCCGGCTGGCTGGTATTTCTTTTCGCGTTGTTGCCGTTTGCCCCGCTGGACATCGCGGGCGTTGTGGCCGGAGTCCTCGGCTATCCCCTGTGGAAATTTCTAACAATCGTCTGGGTCGGGAAAAGCATCAAGTACATCATTCTGGTCTGGGCGGGGGTGCTGGGGTGGCAGTCAATATTACGCTTCTTCGGCTATTAACTGGTAGCCGAGCTTTGTATAAAAGTCATTCTGAGGAGTGAAACGACGAAGAATCTGTTCTTAGTACGGAATAGACGGATTCTTCGCTACGCTCAGAATGACAATTTAGGGAAGCCTTTAACGACGCAATCAAACCTTAAACTTACCAGAAATTTACGAAGGCAGTTGTTTCTTTAGCCTGAATCATTTTGCGGATATTTTCGCGGGTCTCTTCGGCTGAAATCGGCTCGACTTCCGATACCGGCTGGCCGGCTTCGTTCCTGGTACTCTGCCAGTTGAGAATAAACCCGGGTACAATCGCGTACTGCCAGTTGCCGCTGCCGCCGCTACAGCAGGAACACTCGACGACCGCCTGGCCGATGACATAGAGCACCTCGTGGCCGTCATATTTGAGCCTGACTTCCTTCTGGGGGACATAAGAGCCGGCGATACTAATCTGGACTTCTTTGCCCAGCTCGAGGTGCGTATATTGGGTGGCCATGGCCTAGACGGCGACTACTTCTTTGACTTCGGGGATTTCTGTTTTCAGTATTCGTTCGATGCCCATCTTGAGCGTCATGGTGGCCATGGGGCAGCCGCCGCAGGCACCGGTCAATTTCACCTTAACCGTACCGTCGTCAACGCTGACCAATTCCACATCACCGCCATCCTGCGCCAGTGCGGGTCGTATTTTCTCTAAGGCGGCCTGTACTTTTTCCTGCATGTTAAACCTCCTGCCGGAAGGGTGATTCTCCATCAACCCAATATTTAATTTTATCATGAATACGCAGGGAGGGTCAATTTTTGGGCGTGGCGTCACTCAATCGGCCAGCCGGGAATCAGGGCGTCTATTTCCGCCATCAGGCGGATAGTCTCTTTAATGGCTACCACTACTTTCTGGTAGTGCTGGGCTTCATCTATAGTCAGCTTCCGCTTTACCTTCTGGCGGTCTTTCAACCACTTTTCGCAGACCTGATAGCCGCCGATATGAAAATTCCAGACTTCAGGCGGCACGCCCTCAAAATATTGCGTCTTGTTGATATAGACGCGCTGGTTATTGTCATCATAGCCCACCCTTTCCACAGTGTTTGAATCAGATACCGGATACGTGGTAATCAGGTTATTGAGGGCGGGCGACTCCATGAGGTGCAGGGGCACGAGCTCCGCGCCCTTTACCGCCAGTGCCTTGAAAAGTTCCTTGTTGGAGGTGAGTGGCAGGCGAGGGAAGTCTATCTTGAGAAACTCTGCATATCGGCTGCGGTAAGCAGGCGCATGGAAAACGGCATAAGCGTAGTTAAAGACATCCTCCGGACCAAAGCTCTCCTTCAGGTCACCCTTCCCATCCTCAACGAACTTCAGTCCCAGCTTGGCGGAAAATACCGTGATGAACTCCGGGTTCAAATTAGGACGGCGGCCTGCCTTGAACTGCATCTCGCCTTCGGCAGGGTAGAGGTAAAGGGGAAATAAGTATTGAATACCTTTATTACTATAGAAAGCTCTATTATCTACCATAGACCGTGTAGCAAGAAAATGAGAATAGGGTTGATTTACAGCCACCTCGCGCATTGCTATCAATCCGATATTCTTGCCCGCAAGCATATGGCGCATAACGTTTATTCGGGTACGCCATACTACGGAAGGATGGTAATAGATTGAACGAACATCAAATGGCCGGTATAGCATATCGGCAAAAAGAGAGTCCCAGTTCTTAACTTCCATAAGCTGTTTCCGCGCCTCAGAGACACGCCATGCGTAATTTTCTGATAAATTAAACCTGTCCTTTACCTCATCATCGCTGACGCTCTTATCTATGAATGATTCAATTCTCTTTCTAATCGGCTCAGGTTCAAAATCTACAATGAATTCATCACGCGCGGTGACAATTCCCGAAACGTTGATAGGCAATACATCTGTCATTTTCCACCCAGTTTCGTATTCAGGACGTAATTTTTCCTGTATAGGAACAAAGAAATAGAAAGGGCTGTTTGGTTGAAGTTCTTCCCAGTGTGTATCAGCGATATATGCTTGAAGTAAAGTCAGATACTTTTGTTCTCTTAACCCCCAAAGGTCAGCGTAGTGCACCGCGCAAGGCCTAGTCTTATTTTCCGCCTTAATGAAAATACCAATCGCTACGCCTTGTTGTATATCAAATACGTTCTCGTCTTTTCCGCCTTCAGGAGTAGTTTCTTTTTGACCGGTGCTGCCATGCAGATTAAGAATATAGATATCGGTGAACGTGTTTAATAAAGATTGCCTCATGCCACGAAAAGTAGGATTATTCAAATAAGCATGATTGGAAATAAAAGCAAGAATCCCCTGACCTGTGGAATGTATTCTCCATTGTCCAAACCGAATGAATTTAACGTAGTCGTCCTGCAACCAATGTTTACGTTCATTAAGTGGGTGGCCATCTATAATTTTATAGTCTTCTATAAGGTCACTAATCCACTTACCTTTATTGGCTGATACACCTGAATACGGCGGATTGCCCAGTACCACCATGATAGGCTTTTCCTTCTTGATTTCGGCGGCGGCATTGGCTTCATCCACAATGTATTTGTTGAATCCGGGCAATAACTCGGATTTCTTGAAGGCTTCTTCCAGGGTATTAGTCAGGTAGATGCCGAGCCGCTGGTCGGTCGGGAACTCATAACCGGTCTCCTGAAGCAAGAGACCCAATTTCAGATGCGCCACGGCATAGGGGGCCATGAGCAACTCAAAACCAAAAAGACGGGGCAGGAGCTTCTCGGCCACGTAGTCGTTCCATAATCCTTTCTGTCCCTGGGCAATAATGGCATCATGTATCTCGTTGATTGCCATATAGAGAAAGGTGGCAGTGCCGACCGCCGGGTCAAGGATAAGCGTATTGGCATCCGCCAGTCCCTGCGGACGGTTAAAGCGTGTTTTCAGCAGGTGGTCAATCGAGCGCACGATATATGAGACTACCGGCTCAGGGGTATAATAAACGCCCCGCATTTCCCGTACCTTGGGGTCATAAGCGGTGAGAAAGGTCTCATAGAAATGCACTACGGGGTCTTCCTTTCCCGTATGTTTGCCGAAGTCATGGAGAACGGCGGCCATATCTGCCTGAGCGAGTACCTGGGCCAGGTCATCCACCAGCCAGGCGATGCGGTCATCCAAGTTGGGGCCAGCGATGTCGTTAAAGAGCTTACGCAAGAATGGATTGGTCTTGGGTAGCAGGTAAGCAGCATTCTGGCGGGTGAAGCCTTTACTATCGGGGCTGGTGCAGCGGGCAGCAAACAGTCCGTAGGCAATAGTCTGGGCGTACATATCGGCAAACTGCTCGACGGCGAGGTCGGGAATCAGGTTATCACGGAAAGCCGATAATTGAGCGTGCAGGCTGCCCGTCTCCGGCTCTTTCTCAACGGCATTGACAATAAGGTTGCGAATTAAGTGTGCCAGCTGGGCCATACGCAGCGCCAGTTCCCTGGGTGTCCCGATGGCTTCGACTTGATGGGAGAGAAAGACGGTTAAAAGTTCAGTAACGACTTGAATACCGGCTTTATCTCGCTTAATCTTGCCTTCTTTGGCTTTTGTTCCCAGGCGCGCCGAAAGGCGTCTTTCCCCCTTTTCGTACCAGCGAAATTCCAAATAATCAGTTAGAACGAGGTTGCTCAACGAATGACGATAACGCTTAAGCTGTTCTGATTTTTCGACTTCATCAAGGCTTTTATCAATATCCTTGGCCTCGATGCAGCCAATCATAGTGACGCCTTTAGTAACAATAAAATCGGGAGCACCGCATTCGATGCGCTTCGGGTTGCTGGTCGCGGTGACGCCGGCCGCCAGTCCCTGGATGAGCGTTTTCAATGCGGGATAATGGCTTGGCTCAGTAGCATTACCCGCCGCCAGCTCTTTCTCGATGGCTTTGATGTACTCATTTACCGCTTCCACGAATCACCACCACTTGACGTATTTTAATACATTTTACGGATAAACCGCCGGTGCCTCTAGGGCCATTGTTTCGGGAAGGCCGAGCATCAGGTTCATGTTCTGGATGGCCTGGCCGGCGGCACCTTTGACCAGATTGTCCAGGCAGCTAATCACGATGAGCTTCTCCCCACTGTAGTTTAATGTGGGGTAGATGAGGCAGTCGTTGTTCCCCAGAGTATATTTGGTGTGGGGCAGATAGCCGACTACTTTGGCGAAAGGCTTGCCCTGATAGAAGTCCTGGTAAAGCTGCGCCAGTTCCTCTTTCCCTTTCTTTCCGGCAGAGAGTTTGCCCGGCCGCAGGTTGGCGTAGGCGGTGGTCAATATGCCGCGGGTCATCGGGATGAGGTGGGGGGTAAAGGTGACTTTGGGCGGGCTTTGCGGACTGAGTAAGGCCAGTTCCTGGGCGATTTCGGGGAGGTGGCGGTGCCCCTCGAGGGCATGAGCGGAAACGTCTTCGTTTACCTCGGAGTAATGCGTGCCCAGGCTGAGCGTGCGGCCGGCCCCGGAGACGCCGGACTTGCTATCGATGATAACGTCCGGCTCGATGAGTCCGGCTTTGAGGGCCGGCGCCATCGCCAGAATAGCGCTGGTCGGGTAGCAGCCGGGATTAGCTACCAGTTTGGTAGTGGCGATTTGCGGCGCGTAGAGTTCGGGCAGGCCGAAGACGGCCTGCTGCAATAGTTCCGGGGCGGGATGGGTAAAACCATACCAGACCGGGTAAGCGGCCGGGTCTTTCAAGCGGAAATCGGCGCTGATATCCACCACCTTGATGCCCTGTTGCACCAGCGGCAGGCACTCTTTGACGCTTTCCTTTTGCGGTAAGGCGGAAAAGGCGAAATCAACTTTATCCAGTTCTGCCTGGATGGTCAGTTCGAGACGGCCCAGGTGCGGGAAGAATGTGCCTAATTTTTGTCCGGCGGCGCTCCGTCCCGTGACTGAGACAAGCTCAACCTCCGGATGCAGGCACAAAATTCTCGCCAGTTCGACGCCGGCATAGCCGGTTACGTTAATAATACCTACTTTAGTTTTATTCATGATGACCCCCTATTGACAATTGGGTTCGAATGCATCCTCGCTCATGCTCTTTATTCTGACATTCGGGAATTCGAGGTAAAGAAGTATGCCTACATAATATCACTTTAATTATTTCGCGGGCAAACTCGTTATCATCTCCAACTCGTTTGAGCGAGCGTTTTACTTTTGTCATTATTGAGAAAATGCTCATGTGAACTGAGGAATGCCCATCCCCCAACCCCCTTCCCACGGGAAGGGGGAGTTGAGTAAAAGAGAAGGGGGCTTTTCCCCCTTCTCTTAAAATCTCTTCCCCTTTTCCTGTCAGGAGAAGGGGTTCACCCTGAAGAGTTCTCCCTGAAGGGTCAGGGGATGAGGTGGAAGTGTATTTTAGTGGATGGTGGTGTCTCAAAAAAGAAATGACCGATTCTGAACGTACCCATCTCTTTTTACGATTACCAAGTTGCAAAGACGGCGAATAGCGTCCTGTTCGAACTTTTCTTGTGACGAATTCCGTGGCAGTGCTATAATTTGGCGATATGGGTGCTGCGAACGTGATTGACCCTCGCTACCAGCAGGCTCTGGACTATATTTATAGTTTCGTTGACTACGAACGGGAGCCTCGACTACGGGATGCGGTAAACTATGACCTGCGGCGGATGGACGAACTGCTGGCCCGCCTCGGGAATCCTCATCTGGCCGCCAAATCCGTTCACATTGCCGGGACGAAGGGTAAAGGTAGTACGGCGGCGATGATGGCTTCAGTCCTGATTGCTTCCGGCTATCGTACCGGACTTTATACCTCGCCCCATTTGCATACCTTTAACGAACGTATCCGGGTTGACGATGAATTAATCTCGGACGAAGAGGTGACGGCCCTCACCGACCGGCTCCGCCCTGAGGTTAAAACGGTGAATGATAAGGCCACCTATGGCAAGCTGACGACCTTCGAGTTGATTACGGCCCTGGGCTTTGCCTATTTCCAGTTAAAGAAGGCCGATTTCCAGGTCATTGAAGTCGGGCTCGGCGGCCGGCTCGATGCGACTAATGTCATTCCGTCCGAGGTCTCCGTCATCACCTCAATTAGCTACGACCATATGGAAGTACTGGGCAACACCCTGACTGAAATTGCCACGGAAAAGGCGGGTATCATCAAACCCAACAGTATCGTGGTGACTTCGCCACAGGTCGATGAAGCGGCCCGTGTTTTCGAACTGACCTGTCGTGATAAACACGCCGAGCTGATTAAGGTGGGACGTGATGTTACGTGGGAACGCCTCGGTTTCGATATGGAGCAGCAGTCCGTGCGTGTTAAGGGCAGGTTGGGTAGTTATGATTTGTCGATTCCCCTCCTCGGCCAGCACCAATTGGAGAATGCCGCTACGGCCGTGGCCGCTCTCGAAGTTCTGATGCAGAAAGGTTATCACATCTCCGGTGAGAGCATGATGAAAGGGCTGGCCCACGTAAACTGGCCCGGCCGTCTTCAGGTGCTGAGGCGCCAGCCGCTTCTGGTCGTCGACGGTGCTCATAACCCGGACTCGGCGCGGCGGCTGAGGCAGGCTCTTGAGCAATATTTCCATTTTGACCGGGCTATTCTTATCGTCGGCACTTCGTCTGATAAGGATATACCCGGCATTGTGGCCGAACTGGCGCCGCTTTTTCATCAGGCTATTATCACCCGTTCCACCCATCCGCGGGCACTGGCAACGGCTCGTCTGATTAGTGAGTTTACCAAGCGTGGCATTCAGGCCGAAGCAGCGGATGATATTTCAATAGCCCTGCGTCTGGCATTGGCCCGGGCGGGGAAACATGACCTTATTTGCGTGACAGGTTCGTTGTTTGTGGTCGCCGGGGCGATCGAGCAGGCGGCGGCATTGGCCGCTTAAGACTTGAAGGAGCAAAAGACTCCATAGTGAATGAGATGAATGTTTCGGTAAAAGGGGCGGTAGTAGCTCGGGACTGGACAAAAGGTAATGTTCTTCGTAACCTTCTCGCTCTCTCGTGGCCGGTAGTAGTCAGTAACAGTCTTAACATGTTAGGTCCGACCGTGGACATGATATGGGTGGGTAGGTTAGGTGCGGCAGCTATTGCCGGGGTGGGTGTCGCCGGCATTGTCGTGATGGTGGTGAACTCCATGTTGATGGGCTTGTTCACCAGTCTGCGGGCGATGGTCGCCCGGTTTATCGGGGCTAAAGATGCCCGGAGCGCGGTACACGTAACGCGGCAGGCCTTCGTCATCAGTGCCGCCTTCTCCTTACTCACGGCTATCATTGGTATTTTTCTGGCGGAACCGATACTGAGATTGACCGGCGTTGATGCCGATGTCGTTGCCGAAGGTGCCCCTTACTTAAGAATTAACTTTATCGGTATGGTGGCCATGTCCTTCCGGATGATATCGGATGGTGTGATGCAAGCTTCGGGCGATACGATGACGCCGATGAAGATTGCTTTTGTCTTCAGGGTATTCCACGTGGTACTGTGCCCCTTCCTCGTTTTCGGGTGGTGGCTGTTCCCGCGCCTCGGTGTCAGCGGAGCGGCTTTAACGCTGGTTATCTCACAGAGTCTGGGCACCGCTCTTGGGCTATGGGTGCTCCTCTCCGGGCGGTCCCGACTGAGACTGAACTTCAGTAATTTTCATCTCGACCCCGTCATGATATGGCGCCTGGTGAAAATAGGCTTTCCCGCTTCGATTATGGGGATGGAAAGAAGTTTCGGGCAACTGGTGATAATGTGGTTTATGGTCCCCTTTGGCACTCTGGCCGTGGCCGCTCACACTCTGGGTCAGAGAATAGAGATGGCCCTCTTTTTCCCGGCGATGGGACTGGGTTTAGCGGCGGGCGTGTTAGGCGGGCAAAACCTGGGGGCACGTCAACCGAAGCAGGCCATGAGGACGGGATGGCTCGCCATCGCTTTAGTCGAAGCGTTTATGGTCACTTGTGCGCTGGCTATATTGCTATGGGCCGAAGGTATTATCTCTGTCTTTAGCCCACAAGCCGAACTGGTGGATTTAGGTGGCGACTTCATCAGGATAGCTGCCGTCGGTTATCTGGTGTTAGGTATTATGGCCGTCTTATCGCAGTTTATCTCCGGCGTCGGCGATACCTGGCCGCCGATGCTGGTTAGCATGGCCGCCATGTGGCTGGTGCAGGTGCCGCTGGCTTTTTTCCTGCCGGGGATGAATGGTCTGGGTGCCTACGGGGTACGCTGGGCGATAGTGGCCGGTACTGTTATTGCCGCCATCGTTTTCCTGGTATATTTCCGTCTGGGCCGATGGCAGCGCAAAAAGGTGTAGTAATTATGCCAGGCACTGTCCGGTTAGTTAGCCAGTTACGGCTGAGGTTGAGGGGTACTGTCGAACTGAGTAACCAAGGCTTCCTTGGGTAGCATATTGCCGAAGATTCTTTCCAGCGCCATGGTATGGCTACATTGTCCCCAGCCTGAGAAAAAATGGCAGGTACAGTGCCATTGTCCGTCTTTGTAAGTGATGGTGTAGTCGTCATTGTCGCCGCGGAACTTGGCGGTAAATTCGCTGAAGGTAACCCGGTCTTTCTCCTGAGCGTAACGCTTGGCTTTTTCAATCTTTCCAATCAGACTTGACTGCATCACCGTACCTCCTTAACTAAAGAAACACTGGCTTACCAGCGCAGTGCTTCACCTAACTCTTTTGCCTAACCGGAGCGATAGAAACTCGCATTACCGTTGTTCTCACTTACGAAGTCTTCTATATACTTAAATTTTACAACATTTTTTCTGACAAGTCCAATGCCAAAGGTGGGAGTTCTGTTTGTATCTAATTGGTTTTTATTTGAAGAACGACCTCACCCCTAACCCCTTTCCTGACAGGGTCTTTGCCCTAAAAGTAACTGGACTATTGTCATTCTGAGTGTAGCGAAGAATCCGTTCTCGGAGAGGATGGGACGGATTCTTCGTCGTTTCACTTCTCAGAATGACTTTTGAGGCAAGGCTCCTAACAGGAGAGGGGAAAATAAAATAAGAGGGCAAAGCCCTCTTCTAGCAACTCCATCGGGCTACTACCCCCAACCAAATAGAACCAAAGTGGTGAATTGTCCGAGGGAGGTTATTGCGGTAAAATCAACGCATAAAGCTCGGGAAGGAGGGAGTCGGCTGTGAAAGTATTGCTCCAGAGAGTGACCGCAGCTTCGGTAAGCATCAGCGGCCAGGTCGTGGGTAAAATAGGCCCGGGTCTGGTGGTGTTTGTCGGGGTGGCTAATGGGGACGGGGAAAAAGATGCCCAATATCTGGTACAGAAGACTGTTGGCCTGCGCATCTTTGCCGACGCAGCGGGCAAGTTTAACCTTTCCGTGATGGATATCAAGGGCGAGCTTCTAATCGTAAGCCAGTTTACCCTGCTGGCTGATGCCCGAAAGGGGCGCCGTCCCAGTTTCACTGACGCCGCGCCACCGGCTGAGGCGGAGGCCTTGTTCGAACAATTCGTCACCGAGGCACGGGCGAGTGGCCTGAAGGTGGAGACCGGCCGCTTCCAACAGTACATGCAGGTGGAAATCCATAATGACGGCCCGGTCACCGTTATGCTGGACAGCCGGGAGAAGTCAGAGACCGGGTAAATTCCTTGTGGCAAATAGATGCAATTGCAACAGCTTGCAATTTGTCTTCTTTTATTTTATAATAAGGTCCGATGGAAGAACATCAGGATATTGCCAGTAAGTTGACTGAGCAGGGGTATCGCCTGACGCCACAGCGGTTGATGATACTATCTCTCATCGAGAACAGCGATAATCATATCAGTGCCGAAGAAATCCATGCTCAGATTGTGACGAAATACCCTAACGTCAACATTTCGACCGTTTATCGTACTCTGGAGCTACTGACGCGGTTGGGTCTGGTTACCGAGACCGACCTGGGGGAGGGGCGGGTCAGGTACCATCCGGCGGCGAAAGGGCATCACCACCACCTGGTCTGCCAGGAGTGCGGGGCCACGGTTGATCTTGACGAGTCCCTGCTGGTACCCCTCAAGAATGCCTTGCTTCAGGAATATAATTTCGTCGCTGACCTTCGCCATCTGGCTCTCCGGGGTCATTGTGTGAAGTGCAAGAGGTAAAATTTTTTGCTCTTTTGTTGCATATGATTGCAACTGCATCGAATTGCGAAAGGAGGTTTATTATGCATATCCCGGACGGTTTTCTTAATGTCGCTACGGTAGCGACGACCTACGCTGTATCGGCCGGCGGCATTGGTACGGCGGTGAGAGTAACGAATAAGAAGCTGGGCGAGAAGCAGGTGCCGCTCATGGGTGTGCTGGCCGCTTTCATTTTCGCCGCCCAGATGCTGAATTTTCCTGTAGCTGGCGGTACATCCGGACATTTTCTCGGCGCCGCCCTGGCGGCTATCTTACTCGGGCCATGGGCGTCTCTACTCATCATGAGCTGCGTACTTATCGCTCAGTCCCTTATCTTCCAGGATGGCGGCTTGCTGGCTCTCGGTGCCAACATCTTCAATATGGGTATTGTGGCCAGTTTCAGCGGCTACTATGTTTATCGCTTTTTAACTTTGTTTCTTGGCAGCAGCCGGAGGGGTATGCTCGTGAGTGGCTTTGCCGGGGCCTGGGCTTCTGTAGTTTTAGCCTCAGTTGCCTGTGCCATTGAACTGGCCCTCTCCGGAACATCGCCAATGCAGGTGGTGCTGCCGGCGATGGCTGGCGTTCATGTTTTAATCGGTATCGGGGAAGGTTTGATTACCGGCGCCGTGCTGAGTTTAGTGCTGGCTACCCGGGCTGACCTGCTCCAGCTACAACGGATTTAGCGAGGAGGGCAAAGAATGAAATCAAAGTGGTGGCTCATCAGTCTGCTGACCGCTCTGGCATTAGCCGGCTTATCCCCCCTGGCATCATCGGCACCTGACGGGCTGGAGCGGGTAGCTGAGAACAAAGGGTTCATCGGTTTGAGCGGCGAGACACCTTTTCAGGTTATGGCCGATTATGTCTTTCCGGGCATACATAACGAGGCGGTAGCGACCATACTGGCCAGCCTGCTCGGTACGCTCATTTTGTTCGGGCTGGCCTACGGCCTGGCGTGGGTTCTTGTGTCGAAGCAAAAGAAGGTGAGTCAGTGAAGCATAGCTTCCTTGACCGGTACAGCGACCGGGATAGCTTTATTCACCGGCTTGACCCGCGCACCAAGCTACTGACTACCCTGTTCTTTATTCTGGGGGTAGTGCTGACGCCGCCGAATGGATGGCTGGTTTTCGTCTTATACCTGGCACTCATCATTACCCTGGTCTTGTTTTCCAGAGTGCCGCCCGGCTACATTTTCCGGCGTTCGCTTGTCATCGTGCCTTTCGTGCTGGTGATAGCCATCTTCATTCCCTTCTTCAAGGAAGGGGAAGTGGCGGGGAGCTACAATATCTGGCTCTGGCAGCTTTCTATCACTTACAATGGCCTCTATGTCCTGGCTAATATCATGGCCAAAGCCTGGCTTTCTATTCTAAGTTTAATTTTATTGACAGCGACGACGAAGCTGCCTCACTTGCTTCATGCTCTGGAGCAACTCCGCATGCCTCGGGTGATGGTCATGATTCTGTCCTTTATGTACCGATACCTATTTGTCCTGACGGACGAGGTAATGCGGATGAAGCAGGCGCGCGATAGCCGTAATTTCGGCCGCGGGCGTTGGTGGCAGATTCGTACCATCGGTAATATGATTGGCACGCTTTTTATCCGTAGCTACGAGCGCGCCGAGCGGGTCTATGCCGCGATGGTAGCCCGTGGTTTCACCGGGCAGAGCCGTACCCTCGACCACCTGCACTTCCAGAAGGCCGATGTGTATTATGGTACCGGTCTTGGTCTGGTTGTTATTATGGCCGGTGTCGCCTATTTCCTGCTGATTTAGTACGGAGAACGATGGTAGAAGAAGTCGTCCGGATTGATGGTCTCTCATTTAATTATCCTGATGGCCAGGGTGCCCTGACCAGGGTCAACCTGACCATCTATCAGGGAGAAACAGTAGCGCTTATCGGGCCCAATGGTGCCGGTAAATCAACGCTGTTACTGCACCTGAATGGCATCCTGCGTACCGATGGAGTGGTAAAAATATTCGGCCAGCCGGTGGCCGATAAAAACCTGCGCTGGGTGCGGAGTAAGGTGGGGCTGGTCTTTCAAAATCCGGATGACCAGCTCTTTTCGCCGACTGTTTTTGACGATGTTGCTTTTGGGCCGATTAACCTGGGCTACGACGAGGCTGAAGTCAGACAAGCGGTAGCCCGCGCTCTGGAGTCGGTCGGGCTGACGGGTTTCGAGAAGCGCTCGTCCCATCACCTCAGTATCGGTGAAAAGAAGCGCGTCGCCATGGCGACCGTTCTGGCGATGTCCCCCGAGATTCTGGGTATTGATGAGCCGACGAGTAATCTTGACCCGCGCAGCAAGTGGTCTCTTATCGAGTTGTTACGTAAGCTCCCGGCAACCAAAATTATCGCCACCCATGACCTGGAGCTGGTGCAAGCGCTCTGCTCGCGGACGATTATTCTGGACGGCGGGCGAATAATTGCTGATGATGCTACGGAATCTATTCTGGCCGACAAACCGCTGCTGCGAGCCCACGGGTTAGCCCCAGTCCGAGAGGTCATGGAAGGGACGACGGGCTGATGCAGGCGCCTTAGCCCCTAGAGTAGTTTCAAAGCCGGCGGTTCAAGCTCGAGGCTGATATCGAGGGCTTTAACGGAATGAGTGAGAGCACCGACGGAGATGATATCGACTCCGGTCATGGCTACCTGGCGTACGGTGCCCAGGTTAATACCGCCGGAAGCTTCGAAAATAACCTTACCTTTGAGTGAATCGACCGCCCGGCGCATGTCCTCCAGGCTCATATTGTCCAGCATAATAATGTCTGCCCCGGCTTCCGCTGCCTCGATAGCTTCCCGCACGGTCGTGACCTCAACCTCCACTTTTAAGCCTGAAGGTGTTTTTTCTTTAGCTTTGGTGACAATTTCTTTAAGGTCCATGCCCAGGGCACGCAGCGCCACCAGGTGGTTGTCTTTTATCAAGACGCCGTCGCCCAAATCGACACGATGACTATACCCGCCACCCATCCGCACAGCATACTTTTCGAGGACGCGGAGACCGGGGGTCGTCTTGCGCATGTCCGTCACTTTGACCGAAAAGCCGCGCGTTCTGGCAACGTATTGCGCCGTCGCTGAAGCAATACCGCTCAGCTTCTGGAGGAAATTAACCGCCACCCGCTCGGCTTTGACGATGCTGATTATTTTACCGGAGATAGTCGCGATGATATCCCCGGGTTTAAGCTTAGCCCCGTCTTTTACCAGCAGTTCGTATTTAAGCGTGGGGTCGAAGCGGCGGAATACCTTACTGGCGACTTCATTGCCGGCCAGTACTCCCCTCGCCTTGACCATGAGGACGGCTTTCCCTTCGAGTTCTTGGGGTATCAGGATATCGCTGGTGATGTCGCCGTGACTCAGGTCCTCTTTCAGGGCGAGGTCGACGATGTTATTCAGTTCTTCTTCGGGCAGCGGGATTAGTTCCGTCTCGAACATTGTTTACTGGTCCTCGCGCCTGGAGGCGACACCGCCCTTGATGACGCGCATGGTCGCCCCTGATTCCAGCTTGATGACCACGGTGGTTGCATCGATGCTTGCCACTTCGCCATAGATGCCGCCGGCGGTAATAACCTGGTCTCCAATCTGGAGGGTTTCGACCATTTCATCGTGTTTCTTTTCGCGCTGGCGTAGCGGCCGTACCATGAAGAAATAGAACGTGCCGAAAAGGACTAATAAAATAAGCAGCAAAGGCCATATACCAGTCAGTTGCATCTTGCTCCTCCTCTTTTAATGCTTGCCACCCAGTCTAATCTTACCCTGTAGCGACCAGGGGCTTGTCTTTTCAATGCTCACCGGTACCAGCTGCCCCAGCCAGTCGCCCCCATCAGTAGCGAAAACCAGTTTATCACTTCTGGTGCGGCCCTGCCACTTACCCCCACTCCTGCCCTCGACCAGAACTTCGATGGTCTTATCCCGCAGTTGAGCGTTGATTCCAGTAACAATACCCTCCTGGAGTTGCTCGATAAGGGTCAGCCGTCTCTTTTTCTCTATGGCCGGGACATTGTCCTCATGCTCGCGGGCGGCGATAGTACCGGCTCGGGGGGAATAGGCAGCCACGTGGACGGTATCGAACTTTAGCTCGGCGAGTAGGTTTACCGTCTGCTGGAATTGTTCCTCACTTTCCGAAGGAAAGCCGACGATAACATCCGTACTGAGGGCTACCTCCGGTATTTTGTTGCGTATGGCGGCGACAAGTTGCCGGAAATGTTCGACGGTATAGCCCCGCCGCATGACCCGCAGAATTTCGTTGCTGCCGGCCTGTACCGGTAAAGTAATGTGTTCACAGACTTTATCCAGAGAGGCCACGGCGGCAATGAGTTTAGGGCTCATGTCTTTAGGGTGGTTGGTCAGAAAGCGCAGTCGGGCCAGACCGTCGATTGAATTCAGTTCGATAAGCAGGTCGGCCAAATCGGGTTTATCCGGCAGGTCGTGGCCGTAGGAGTCCACATTCTGCCCGAGCAGGACAATTTCTTTCGTCCCGCGACGGACTAACTCACTGGCTTCGCAAACTATTTCCTGTACCGGGCGGCTTCTTTCCCGGCCGCGGCGGTAGGGCACGATGCAGTAAGAGCAGAAATTGTCGCACCCCTGCATAATCGGCAGATAGACACTGGGTGCAGGGTGTTGGGGTAAAGCTGTTTCATGTTTATCAAACAGCCAGGGTGGCGGGCTGCCGGGCTTGAAAAAGTAGTCGATATGGGGAAAAGTCTTTTTCAATGATGTGGTATCGGAGTCCACCAGGCAGCCGGTTACCGCCAGGAGAAGCTCAGGACGCTGCTTCTTGAGTTTTTTGAGGACATGGATTTTATTGATAGCCCGGTTTTCCGCACTCTCTCGCACCACGCAGCTATTAAGCACAATAATGTCGGCCTGCTCCGCCGTAGCCGTGGCCGTATAGCCTTGCTCTTCGAAGAGACTGCCCAGCCGTTCTGATTCGGCTTTGTTCATCTGACAGCCAATAGTCCAGAGATAATAGTTAGGCATCGTTATCCATGCATTCCAGCTATAGTCAATTCACCTTTTTCTTTGTGAAAGTCTCTTTGTGTAAGATAGCACCCTATCCCCTTTGTCCCCTTGCGGAACAGGTAATCGCCCCTCTCCTGGAACGCTCCGTATCACGAGGAATTTCCAGTACTTCGGGAGGAATCAGTCCCCTGATTTCTGCCCGGTCCCGGAAGATGTATACTTTTATACGGAGAGTATCTAGGAAACCACGAAGAGTCTGCCACACCAGTTCCCGGGGCACCTGTCTCGGAGCGGAAACCTTGTTTTCTTCTACCATCTCAACCAGAGGGCCATTATAGCCCAGACGGAAGAAATTCTCCAACCTTACCATCGCCGGCTCATCCCAGGCGCCCACCGTTATCGAATCAAAACCGTTACCAATCGGCTGGTAAAATTGGGCGAAGGCTCCTTCCGGGATCTTCTCCATCCATATCCCGATCTCAGTAAGCAGTATCCTACCCGATTTACCATCCAGTGCTTTCTCCAGAGAGTCTATCGAACGTTCAACTTCATCCAGCTCCATTCTGAGTTCCGGGCTGAGGTTACTTCTCGACTTGAGAAGTTCGCCCTCTTTTTTCGCTAGTATATGCAGTTTCTTCTCGTACACATCTTTGGGTATGGCACCATCGGTGTAGGCCAGCCCCAGTCTCTCCTTTTTGGCGCTTACTGTAGTTAGCTCCTTATCGACGAAAGAAGTTCCGCTATCCAGGTAAGTTCTCCGTTGTTTAAGCTCAGCCAGGTTATTTCTCAGGCTATTTTTGAGGACTTCGCTATCACTCAGCACTTCCTTAAGCCGTCTCCATACAGCTTTTTCCAGATAGTCAGCCCTGACCCGCGGGAGTGTGCACCTTGGGCTTCCATCAAGGTGAGAGTCTATATAGCGCCCCGAACAACTGTAATACCGGTTTTCGGTCTGGTCTCTCTGCTGGCAGGCCAGGGTATGGCCGCACTCGCCACAAATACACCGGCCCTGTAAGAGCCAGTACTTTGGGTTTCGCCGGATATGTCGTGCCTTGATCCGCTTCTCTTGGGCCCTCTCCCAGGTAGCCTCATCAATAATAACCGGCATCTTGATTCCCCTGGGATGAAGTCCTTTATAGCCGGGGTGTTTCAACACGTTGAGGATGGGATCGAAGTTCCAGGGATTTCCCTGGCGGGTACGATAACCCTCTTCATTCAGGCGGAATGGAATCTTCATAGTGCCCAGACCTTCATTGAGATAAAGATGGTAGATATACCTGACTAAGTCGGCTTCCTTTTCATCGATCTGCCATTTTTGCTCCAATAGACAGAAGGGACATTACTCTCGGAAGCTTTTCGGACGCCGGTGCGTCCGACATCTCTATTCTACTAAGGCTTGAGATTCAGGAAATCCTCACTATAGCTAGGGGAGCATCCGCAGACGCTTCTGCTAGAACACTCGACGTGTTAAAACAACGGCGGTTGCCATATGGGGACAGTGATATTCTCAAAACATATACAGCCTGGCTCCAAGAACCTGAACGAGAAGTGATATAGCCATGCGAGATATTGAGCTCGTACCGATGATACATTTCGTCAGAAGGTGACATTATGAGAAGTTTCTATTTTCCCTCCAGTATACTTGATTGCAGAAAGCTCGCTAGATTGACATCTTGGTTAGTGAGTTTAAGTTTACGCCGGATCTTTTCCCTGTGGCGGTTGATTGTTGCCTCGGACACATTGCGCATCTCAGCGATTTCTTTCGTGCGCATACCATTCCGGATCATATTGCAAATGGTGATTTCGGTCGGTGTCATCGAATGATAAGAAAGGGACAATTGACTGATAAAATGCGATGTTATTTCATCAAGGTTAGTCTGGAGCATCTCTACATATCTTTTCTGGGACGGGGGTAGTTGCAAGGAAAGGGCGTTGAGGATCGGCATCAGGATTTTGTCGACG
>JBDRLU010000055.1:0-14160 GCA_043812795.1 Chloroflexota bacterium | reverse complement strand
TGACCTGACCCCCGAAAACGAGTCCAGTTTTCATGTTAGACTGGCGAATAAGAAAAAAGGGGGTAACCGATGGTCAGGAAGGCATTCAAACCAGAGCAAATCATCAACAAACTGCGTGAGGCCGAGGTCTTGCTAAGCCAGGGCTCCACGGTAGGTGAAGCCAGTAGAAAGCTGGGAGTCACCGAACAGACGTATTACCGCTGGCGTAAAGAATACGGCGGTATGCGGGTGGAACAGGCCAAGAGACTGCGGGAACTGGAGAAAGAGAACACCCGGCTGAAGAAGCTGGTAGCTGATATCTCCCTGGACAATGCCATCCTGAAGGAAGCCGCCCGGGGAAACTTCTAAGCCCGTTGCGGAGACACAAGATCGCCATCCATGTCTGCCATATTCTTGCGGTCTCTGAGAGACGGGCCTGTCAGGTGTTGGGGCAGGCGAGATCGACCCAGCGCCGTGTTCACGAGATAAGCGGTGAGGAAGCCAGACTGGTGGCCGACATCACCGCATTGGCGACAAGGTATGGCAGATACGGTTATCGCCGGATTACGGCATTACTAAGTGAGAAAGGCTGGGTGGTGAACCACAAGAGGGTGGAGCGAATCTGGCGGCAGGAGGGGCTTAAGGTGCCTAAGAAACAACCGAAGCGGGGACGGTTATGGCTCAAAGATGGGTCATGTATCCGGTTAAGGCCGGAGCATAGAGACCACGTCTGGAGCTACGATTTCGTGGCTTCCAGAACGGCTGATGGCAGAGCCTTCAAGATACTCACCATCCTGGATGAATACACCCGGGAGTGCCTGGCTCTTTCAGTTGACCGCCGCATCACGTCGCAGGATGTCATCGACCAGTTGTTTAACCTGATTGTCTTCCGTGGTATCCCGGAGCACATACGCTCCGATAATGGTCCTGAGTTCACCGCCAGGGCAATACGCTCATGGCTCAACAAACTTGGTGTGAAGACGCTCTTCATCGAACCGGGCAGTCCCTGGGAGAATGGCTATATCGAGTCTTTCAACGGGAAACTGAGGGACGAACTGCTCAACCGGGAGATCTTTACCACCTTGACTGAGGCGAAGGTATTGATTGCGGATTGGAGGAAGGAATATAATCAGGTCAGACCGCACAGCTCACTGGGTTACAAGCCACCGGCACCCGAAGCTACAATGCTCGTAACTCTAACTCAGTAGTTGGTACCACTTTCGGGGGCAGGTCAATTGCATTAACCTCCCGTTTCTCACGATGCTACGTCTGTTCAAGCAAGCATGTAAACACGTTTTGTATGTTTATAATATTATAGCACGGGAGTCAAGTATTTTAAAGATGATGTTGTCTCTTACTATTTGTGAACCCTGAATAAATTTATCAATCCCTCTAAGTCCCCCAATCTGGGGACTTTTCGAGCTGGGGGAGCTAGAAGCAAGTTCCGAATTTCAACGATTATATCTACAAAGATGCTTAAAGGCAATGAAAACAGAAGCGTTAAATATCATACGGTAAATACTACCTCAAACGTCCTAGTTCTGCGTATTGGGCAGTACTGATATGATAAGTGTTATAATAATAACGTGGATTTTGAAATCCAGGGTAATATCCGGTGGATTGAAACTATAGCTACTTCCCGAAGGATTCGTGAGTTAAAGAGACTTAATCGTATTTACGGAAAAGCAAATTGGAGAAAACGAAAAGGCATCGCTAAAATCAGATTATCAGACGGGACGATAAAAATTGCGGAACTTCACTGGTATGAAGGGCATGGCCGAGGAAGAAAAGAAATCAAGATTAAAAATTACCTGGAGTAAACAATGAAGAATAAGTTTCTATTATGTGTTGACAACAAAGGCTACGAAGCTTCACTTGAATTGCGTAAGCTTTATGAAAATATACCGGATAAGGAAGCTGAGTGCCACGGGCAGGTAAGAATAATCGATGAATCCGGGGGAAGACTACATTTATCCCGCCAGCTATTTTGCGCCGGTCAGATTATTAGCGGCAACAAAAAACAAAATTCTTGAAAGAGTGTAATATCCCTATTTAACAGTCTTATTGACTGAGTACTCAATTAATCATCCTGGTTTTGCGCAGTAACGTATTCTTGCGTCCCTCCGTGTTCGTATTTGACGACCTCGCTCAGGCGGTTGAAAATCTTGTAATACACTTGTATAGTGGTATCGATTCTAGCGCGTCTTATTTCTTAGCGTCCGACCAATATTCACCCTTCGACAGGCTCAGGGTGAACGGAATTGAAAGAAAGAGGAGTACTAATGAAAGTAGAAAAACTCGATTCGGTATCCATCGGGGTGAAAAACCTGGATGAAGCGGAAAAGCTTTTTTCCGACCTTTTTGGGATGACCTTTAAGAGGGTGCCTTACGGTGAAGTGGAGCATAAGAGGGAAATGGCCGATAGTGCCGGCGATGCCCACCGTTCTTTCGTCGGTACCAGTCGCCGGGCAGCCATTAGCCCGATGGGTTTGAGGCTGGTCGAGATGAACCCGCCGGTGGAAAAAGAAGGCGTGCGTGTTTTCTATCTCAAGGTAACCGATATCGAGCAAGCTGTAGCCGAGATGAAAAGGAAGGGAATTCGTCTCCTTCATGAGACCAAGGTCGGTAATGTTAAACAGGCGCAATTTAACCCGGATGACCTGCACGGCTGCCGGATTGACCTGATTGAATACGAGGGGCCGAGTGCCATCGACGCGGTTTTGCGTAAGTAATGTTATATGCCAAGCACGCAGCCAGGGACTCTTATCATGAAGACCGGAGCACAGATAGAGCGGAGCAGGCGGTCGGCAACACTGCCCCATACCCAGTGGCTTACACCGGAGCGCCCGTGGGTGGCGATAAGCACTAAATCGACGGCATTCTTGACGGCGAATTCACCGAGGGCATCGGCGGCTTTACCGTAGATGACAACGGCTCTAGCTTTGATACCTTTTTTACCCAGACGGGCGACTGTGGCTTTGAGGTATTTCTCAGCTTCTACCTTGTTATGCGTCTCGAATTCCTCCAATTGCTCCAGAGATTTCAGGTGAGACGTTTCCCGGGCATAGGGTATGGCGATGGGCTCAACGGCTTGTACCAGTAGCACCTCGGGAGAGTCACTCCCTTTAACTATCGTTTCCAGATGGGGGAACACACACTCAGCTAGTTTCGAACCATCCAAAGGTACCATAATCTTCTTGTACATTTCTCCCTCGCTTGCTTTATCTCGTTTTTTCAGGTTCTTGGGTTCTCAGCATCTACTGCACTTAATAATATACGCTAATCGGGCAAAGTCAATATCCGATAGTTAAAGTTCTGTTTGCTTATAGTTGACATTGTCTTGAAGGACGACCTCATCCCTTACCCTTCTCCTAGCAGGAGAAGGGAATTAAAAATAAGAGGGCTTCGCCCTCTTCTGACAACTCCATCAAAATGTCATGGCGAGTCATTCAGCCGAAGGACGAAGCCTCTTTTGCCTCGAATGACAGTAAGAAACAACCAGATGCAAACAGAACCATAGTTAAAATCAATGGCTGCGGAGGGATCAAAATACACTTGTTGTCCACTGGGAAATCTGTTAGACTTCATCGTTGGTTTACCTGCAATGAGTTTGCCATTGAGGCAGCGCTTAACCTAAAAGGGAGGACAAGAATGAATGAGACCTGGCTGTGGCCGGTTTTTATCGGCGTGTTTCTCATCGGCATGGTCCTCGACTTGTTTGTTTTTCAACGGAAAGCGCACATCATTCCAACGAAAGAAGCACTGAAGCTGGTTGGCTTCTGGTTTTCACTGGCCGCTGCCTTTGGCGTGGTAGTATTTCTCTATCTCGGCGCAGATAAAGGCGTGTTGTTTTTCACGGCTTATCTGATTGAGTATTCCCTCAGTGTGGATAACCTTTTCGTTTTTCTGGCCCTTTTCACTTATTTCGCCGTGCCCCGTGAGGCGCAGCGGAAAGTCCTGCTCTGGGGTATTCTGGGCGCCATCTTTTTCCGCGGGTTTTTCATCTTCGCCGGTATCGAACTGATTGAGCGGTTCCATTTTCTTATCTATGTCCTGGGTGTTTTCCTTATCTATACCAGCATTAAGCTGCTAACGCAGAAAGAAAAGGAAGTGGAACCGGAAAAGAACCCTGTGGTCAGGTTTTCTCGAAAAATCATGCGTGTTGCGCCGGAATACCAGGGTGCCAAATTCTTTACGAAAATCAAAGGTGTGCGTTTTGTCACGCCTCTTGTCATTGTCTTGATAGCCATTGAGACGATGGATATTATGTTTGCCGTCGATTCGGTACCGGCGGTGCTGGCCGTCACCCTTGACCCGCTGGTTGTGTATTCATCCAATATCTTTGCCATTCTCGGTTTGCGTGCTCTTTTCTTTGCTCTGGCCGGCCTGTTTTATCTTTTCCGTTATCTATCGAATGGCATCTGCGTTGTCCTTGCTTTCGTTGGTGTCAAAATGCTGCTCACTGATGTGTACCGAATACCGGTGTTAGTCTCTCTGGGAGTAGTGATAGCCATCCTGGCCGGTTCAGTGGTCCTCTCTATTCTTATTCCCAAGAAGGGTGTAGAGAATGCCCCGGCTGACTCTGCGGGGAAAGAGGAGACTAAGAAATAGCCCAAGGGCTCCAGACGCCGAGGTGCCAAAGGAGGTCTGCGGCAAAGGATATCACAGGCCTCCTTTATTGTTTCGGCTTCAGGCGCAGCAATGGGCGCTTTTGATGAACTTCTTTTGAGTGTATAATGAGTTGATGGGCGGCTGGGAGGAAATAATTTCAATGGAAGAGAAGCTGCCGTGATAAGTATCGTAATTCCGGCCTTTAATGAAGAAGAACTTCTGCCAGAATGTCTCCGTTCGCTGAAGACTCAGGACTATACCGGCGACTATGAAATCATTGTTGTCGATAATGCCAGCACCGATAATACCAGTAAAATTGCCAGCGAGCACGGTACCAAAGTCGTTTTCTGTGCCACCCGGGGCGTAGTTTACGCCCGTCAGGCCGGTGCTTCGGTTGCCTCCGGCGAAATCATCGTCCAGGTGGATGCCGATACTATTTATCCCCCTGACTGGCTGATCAGAATCGCCGCCCATTTCTCAACGCATTCTTCAGCGGCGTTGGCCGGCACTTATATCTATAGCGACCCACAACCATCGTGGGCGAAGGCCGAGTATTTTTTGAGGTATCTGGGCAACCGGATTGGCCTGGTGCTGTTCCGCCGGCCGGTCTGCATTTCCGGAGCGAACTTCGCTTTTCGCCAAGAAGCTTTCCGGAAAGCTAATGGTTATGAGCCCCGTTCCCTGTACCCCGACCAGTGGGGTATCTCACGCCGGTTGAGTAAAGCAGGTAAAGTGGCTTACGATAGGGATTTGACCGTGTCAACCTGTACCCGGAGAATCCAGAACCCCTTATACATCATTATCCTCCAGATTGTCCGGAATATCATTAAATTGTCTATCCATTGCCTTCGCCATATTGGCCGGGTGACATGGTCTTTCATAGCCGGGTCACCACCCGTGCGGAACCTGGCGAGAATCATAGTGAAGGCGCTGGTGACAGTTACCGCGCGGGCGGTTCTTCTTTGGGGTAAGGTGTTTTATAGAAATGGCATGGCAAAAGAAAAGAGGGTAGCCCTGACTTTTGATGACGGGCCGAATGAACCTTACACATCACGGATTCTTGATATTCTGGACAGATATAAGGCTAAAGCCACCTTTTTCGTTATTGGCCAGAATGTCGAGTTTTACCCTGACACCACCAGACGGATATTGGCTGAAGGACATGTACTCGGCAATCATTCTTATTCTCATGAGGCCAATCATGTATCGGCTGAGAACCGCGCACGGGATTTCAGGAGAGCACAAAATATTATATCTGAGGCGACTGGCGTCATACCGCATCTATGCCGGCCTGCCCAGGACCGAAAATTACTGTGGAAACTTGTCAATGCCAGAAAGGTCGGCCTGTTCGAGGTGGCCTGGGATGCTTCGACCGATGAAGCCTATCATGAACTGGTCTTAGATAAATCATTACCCGAAGCTGAAGGGCGTGAAGTTAGCGAGGCCGAGGCGGGACAAGTAATACTTTTGCACGATGGTCATGGGACAGACCACGATGTCACGGCTTCGGATAAAAGCCTGACCGTCGAGGTGCTGCCGGTAATTATTGAAGAACTCCAGAAACAAGGGTACCGGTTCGTTACCGTCCCGGCCCTGCTTAAAGTGCCTGCCTACAATGACTGAAGCGTGGCCATGAATTTCCAGGAATATTTTACTCAGATTCTCAGCCTTCTCGGTACTTTTAACCTTAAGGTAGGCGGGTTCTTGTTTCTCATTTGTTTCCTTGGTGACGCTCTCCACATATTTGTTCCCTATCTGTTGGAGACTACCTGGATAATGACTGGCTACCTGTTTATTTCCGGGGAAATGTCTTTTCCCGTTCTGATGTTTTTAGTCGTGTCGGCGTTGCTCGGCAGGATAGCAGGGACGTTCTTCCTGTACGGCCTGGTTAGGAGTGGCAACTCCCTGTTTATGAGGTTCAAAGACCGCTTCAAATGGAAGACAGACTTGAGTAGCGCTCCGCCAATCAAATTATTTCGCAAGATTAATTTATCATCACCTTTCTGGGTAGCGGCCGGGAGGTTATTGTGGCTTCGTATCCCGCTCACTTTTGTCATGGCCGCCCAGGGAAGGTGGAAGGTACTTTTGCCCGCAGTTGTGCTGTCGGGCTTAGTCTATGAGTTTACCTATATTGTCATGGGCGCCATCGTGGGAACAACTACCAAACTGGAGCCATTACGTATGCTTGTTTACTCGCTGACTGGTTTGACAGTGCTGTACGGCATTACTTTCGGTACCCGGCTTTTATTGAGGCATCTGGTCAATAAGCGGCGGCACAATGGAAACGAGCCTGTCTTATAGAAAAGCAAACGTAGATGGCCGGAAATAAATGAGTGATATGGTAGAGTTTCGCTGATTCGGGGATAGGCGTGATGTTATTTCAAAGTGGTACTAAGGTTGGCTATGCCCTCGGTGGTGGGGGTGCCCGTGGACTATCCCATATTGGCGTGCTTAAGGTTCTAAATGAACGTGGCATCTTGCCTGATATCATTGCCGGCACCAGCATGGGTGCGGTCATCGGGGCACTTTACGCTGGCGGAATGGAAGCCGGTGATATCGAGCATCTTATTGTGCAGCTGGACTGGAGGCGGCTGGTGCTCCTGGCTGACCTCACCTTACCGGTAAGGGGTCTCATTCAAGGCAGGCGCGTTTTCTCATTACTGAAGTCGATTCTAGGCGACCTTACTTTTCCACAGCTGAGATGCGATTTTGTCTGTGTGGCTACCGATATTCTTACCGGGGAGCAGGTGGTCTTGCATGATGGCTCATTGATTGAAGCGGTATGGGCCAGTATTGCCATACCCGGCATCTTCACGCCGGTAAAAATCGATGGACGCTATCTTGTTGATGGTGGGCTGGTGAACGAAGTGCCGGTAAGTGTGTGCCGGCAGAGGGGGGCGGGATGGGTTGTTGGCGTCAACGTTATTCCGGAACCAAGCAAGATGGTACTTGGCTCAAGAAAAGGTCACAGCGATTATAGGGGCGAAACGTCTAAGGCCAGGGAGACCGGGAACAAGAGCAAATCCCCCACAGTATCCAGTACGCACAGTCCTCATCTCCGTTTGCGGTTTAATAATATCGAGCAGGAGATTAAAACGTTCCTAATGTCTCATCGTCCAAAGGAAGAGCACCGCATGTTGAGATTGCTGGATAGCATGCCCGTGAATAATTCCAAACGGTTACCATCCCGAGCGCCGACTTTGCTTGACGTGCTAAGCCAATCCTTGACCATTGCCGAATACCGAATAGCCATGGAAAACCTGAAGGATGTTGACCTGGCCATCAGTCCGGACGTTGCCGGGATTGGCTTCTGGCAATTCGACAAAGCGGCTGAAGCTATCACAGCAGGAGAGGTAGCGGTGCGTCAGTCCCTTCAGCAGAGTAAATAACAAAGGGGGGGCGTTTGCCATGCATAAGCCGATTGTATATACACTGAGGACATGCCCGGCCTGCATCGAACTGAAGAAAGATTTGGTTCGGCGCGGGTTGGAATTCGAAGAGCGGCAGGTGGATGATAATCAGGCGTGGCTGGACGAAGCCCTGAAGTATGGCGATACCGTCCCTATCGCAGTCTATGAAGATGGGCGGGTGGAAATTGGCTATGCAGGTATGATTGGCTGCTATATCGCGTAAGTGTTAGAATAGTTTTGGGGAGGTGCGTATGAAAGCAGGACAAAGTGCGGTAACATCGGAACGGTTTGCGACTGGTTTTACCTACAAAGACTACATTGTCCAGATTAAGGTTAACAAGGACCAGTTCGAAAAATTTTACCAGACCGGACAACTCGTGGCCCAGGACAGAGAATTCTTCCGCAAGGCTGCCCAAAGTCCGAATGGCATCGGCAAAATGATGGTAATCGGTGAGGACTGGTGCCCCGACGTTTTCCGGGGGATGCCGGTAGTGGCCCGTATTGCCGAAGCGGCCGGAGTCGAGTTGCGGATATTCCCGCGGGACCAAAACCTGGATATTATGAACGAGTTCCTGAAAGAAGGTAAGTACATGTCCATGCCCGTCGTTGTTTTTTATACTAAAGACCTAGGCCACATCTGCCACTGGATGGAACGGCCGGAATCGGCTAACCAGGAACGGGCCGGGATTGAGGCCGAGGTTAAGAAAGAGAAGTCCGGTGCCAGCGAGACGGAGGTGCGCACTGCCGTACGAGAGCGGACGCAGGCCAGATACCCTACCTGGCAGCAGGAAACCGTCCGTGAGATACGCCAGATGCTGGTGGAAAAACTCGGTCTAAAATAAATACTGGCATTGAGTCAGTCTGCCTTTAGCCGGTTCACTGTCTTTTCTATCCGGCTTAACCCTTCAGCTAAAATAGACCGCGGACAGGCGATGTTCATCCGCTCGAAGCCGTCTCCCGTACAGCCGAACCTAGTGCCGGGTTCCAGGCCTACTTTCGCTTCCTCCCGGACAAAACTACCCAGTCTGGCCGGGTCGATGCCACAGTCCCTGAAGTCCAGCCAGAGCAGGTAAGTCCCCTGTGGTTGCATTACTTTCAAACCGGGTATTTTTTCGGCAACGTATTTCGTCAGGAAGTCGATATTGCCCTGCAAATACTCAAGTAGCTGGTCTAACCATGCCTCACCATAGCGGAGGGCAGCTTCGGTGGCGACAAGACCAAAGATATTGGGAGAGGGGTGTCCGCAACTCCGGGCCACGGTGCAAAAACGGTCTCTGAGTCCCGCCTCCGGGATAATGATGTTGGACATCTTCAGTCCGGCCAGGTTGAAGGTCTTGCTGGCTGAAGTGCAGACGATGGATTTATCGGCAAATTCAGGCTCGATAGTTGGAAGTATGGTGTGTTTGAAGCCGGGGTAAACGATGTCATGGTGAATCTCGTCGGCGATAACCAGAATATTATGCTTGAGGCATATTTCGCCTAATGCTCTGAGTTCTTCTTCTTGCCATACCCGGCTGATGGGATTGTGAGGGCTGCACAGGAGAAATATTTTGGCGCGGGGACTGATTTTCGACTCCAAATCGGCGAAGTCCATGGTATATTGTCCGTTCTCCAGCCGTAACGGGTTATCGAGTATCTCGCAACCGTTGTCTTTGATGGCATTGAAGAAGGGGTAATAGACCG
Organism: Chloroflexota bacterium; assembly: GCA_043812795.1. Taxonomy (GTDB): domain Bacteria; phylum Chloroflexota; class Dehalococcoidia; order Dehalococcoidales; family UBA2162; genus JBDRLU01. The sequence continues at coordinate 4,477 of JBDRLU010000055.1, read as the reverse complement.
GCGTTTGCACGATGACCTGGTCGCCGGGTTGGGTAAATGCTTTAATCAGGATGCGGATGGCCGGGACCACCCCCGCTGAGAAAGCGACCCACTCTTTTTGAATATCCCACTGGTGGCGTTTTTTCATCCAGTTAAGCAGTGCTTCGTAATACGATGCCCCGACGCGGGTATAGCCGAAGATACCATGGTCGGCCGCTTCTTTCAGGGCATCGAGGATAGGCTGGGGCAACCGGAAGTCCATATCGGCCACCCACATGGGTAAAATATCTTTGACGTGGAATAAATCTTCAGCCCCGTCCCATTTGGCCGAATTGGTGCCGCAACGATTAATAACAGTGTCGAAATCGTATTTCATTGCCTGACCCTTCCGCTCGCCTTTTTCTGAATGGTAGCACCTGTTGAAAGGACAATCAACTATGAGAAGCGCTTAGCTTTTAGCGTTCAGCATTCAGCTCAAACCATAAATCCGTGGGACTGAATCTTTTAAACTCTTGGCTTCTCCTTAAAGTACGACCTCACCCTGACCCTCTCCTTCTAGGAGAGGGTAAATAAAAATAAGAGGGCTTCGCCCTCTTCTAACAACTCCCTTGGTTGTCATTGCGAATCCTTCGTCTGAAGGACGTGGTAATCCCTTGCCTCGAATGAAGAGATTGCTTCGCTTCGCTCGCAATGACATTTGGGATAAGATAGAAATTGATGATGTGAGGCCGTCGTGCTAAACTTAAACAAATTGCCATCAGGAGAAAGAGATGAAAAAGATATGGTTTTTGTTCGTGCTCCTGGCTGCGGTAATGCTGGCCCCGGCCTGTAGCTCGAATTCCGGAACAGGTCCAACGACACAAGGAGGAAGTAATATGAGATGGTCCACACCACCCGCGATGGCTATTGACCAGAATAAGGAGTACACGGCTACTATCAAGACGAACTATGGCGATATCGTGGTGCAGTTGTTACCCAAGGACGCTCCGCTGGCGGTAAACAATTTTGTTTTTCTTTCGCAGCAGGGTTTCTACAACGGCGTGAAGTTTCACCGGGTAGTGAAAGGATTTGTCATTCAGGGCGGTGACCCGACGGGCACCGGGACTGGTGGCCCGGGATACAAGTTTGCCGATGAGCCGGTAACGCGGGACTATGTTGCCGGCGTTCTGGCGATGGCCAACGCTGGCTCCAACACCAATGGCAGCCAGTTCTTTATTACGCTGGCCGACCTCCGTACGGCGCTGACCAAGAGCTACACCATCTTCGGGGTGGTGACCAGCGGCATGGATGTTGTCCAGAAGATAGCTAACGTGCCGGTCACCATGGGTTCGGACGGGGCGCCTTCCAAGCCAACGGTGGATGTGCATATTAATAGTGTTGCTATCGTCGAGAAATAGCCCAGCCTGACTTCCCGACCGTAATTCGCCGATATGTGCTTCTCTGGCATAATTTTTCGTTGAGGAGGGGGTAGCTATGGAGAGCCAGTTGGAGTATTACACTGAGACCGGGAAATACCGTGACCGGTTCGACCAGGGACTGCCAGCGATGGCCGCCTACACTGCTTTCCGGAAGGAAGCTTATAAAGACGGAGCGCTCAGCCAGAAGGTCAAGCGGCTGATGGCGCTGGCAATAGGTCTCCAGGCGGGATGCACCCGTTGCGTCCAGGGACAGACCAGGGATGCCGTAGAGGCCGGCGCCACCAAAGCTGAAGTCCTGGAAGCCGTCGCTATCGCTGTCGTCATGGGCGGCACTGCCGTCAGCGCCGAGACCTGGCGGGTGGTCAAGATGCTCGAAGAACTGGGTAAGTGGTAGATACAGGTCTACCACTGAAGAATTACTGGCCTTTAGCTACCTGGAGGCGGCACCAGGCATATAATGCGTCGTATACCTCGAACTGACGCTCAAGATTTTCGATATCGTCGGGGTAACGCAGGCTGTAACCGACGGCAATTGCTTCCAGCCCGCGGGCTATCGGTTCCTTGTCGATGTCGGCGGCGACATCGGCGGCATGAACAATCCTGGCCAGTCGTAGCAGTGCCGGGTCTTTTAGCTCGTACTTGAGCATAATCGATTCAAACGAGCAGCGGCCTTCGTGGTGGCCCAACTCGACATCCGGCGCATCGAACGGAATGGCACCGGTAGTCGTCGCTGTTTGCTTTACCTGGCTCGCGGGAACAAACAAGAATTCCGCTTCACTATCGACAAAACGCTGAATCAGCCACGGACAGGCGACGCGGTCAACGTGGACGTGCGAACGGGTAATCCATTTCATATTTTTCCCCTCCTCTACCAAAATCCGGGCACTTTGACTAATATTATACTCTGCTCAGGAGCCGTCGAGAAGTTTGCTGAGCGCGGCATTTTCGATTAGAATTGGCTCTCAACAGTTACCATGAGAAGAAAAATTTCACCCTTTCTGCTGCTGTGTATTACCGGCGGGCTGGCTATTCTCAGTTCGACGATGGCCAAGAACCCGGTATTGCCGTTATTTATCCGTTCGCTGGGCGTGCCGGTAAGCACCGTCGGCTTTATTGCGGCGGCCTCGACGGTGGTCGGTATTCTGGTCAGCCTGCCGGCGGGGGGTGCTTTCGGATATTATCGGCCGGCGGCGGGTGATACTGATTGCGGCCATCGTCTTCGCCACTGCCCCCTTCCTTTACCTGCTGGTCAGTTTACCCTGGCAACTGGTGCTGGTGCGCATCTACCACGGGCTGGCGACGGCGATTCTGGGCCCGGTGGCCATGGCGGCGGTCGCGGATACCTTCCAGAAAGGCCGCGGCGAACGTATGGGCTGGTATTCTTCAGCGACGATGGTCGGCCGTTTTCTGGCGCCGTTTATCGGCGGGGCCTTAATTTTCGGTAATGACTTCCGCTGGGTGTACCTGGCGGACGGTATTTTCGGCGTGCTGGCCCTGCTGGCCGCAATCAGGCTGCCGCTGGCTGCCGGAAGCTCGCAACCGGTATTAGCAACCCTGCGGCGCGAGCGGGGTAAGATTGGACGGGAAATTGCGGTCGTTTTCCGTACCCGAGGTATCCTGGCTACGAGCGGCATCGAGGCGGTGCAATATTTTGCCTATGGCGCTCTGGAAACATTCCTGCCCATTTATCTCAACGAGAAACTCAGGTATTCGCCGGTCGAAATCGGGCTGCTTTTCACCATACAGATAGTGGCGGCAACGTTGACCAAGCCGTTGATGGGACGTCTCTCCGACCGCTACGGCCGCGTTACCATGATTGCGTCCGGTTTGGCTTTAGGCGGAGTGACGACGGCCGCAATCACACTCTCCAGTAACTATCTGGTGCTGGTGGTGCTTATCGGCCTGTTCGGGTCGGGACTGGCGACGGTGACGGCGTCCACATCGGCCCTCGTCGCCGATTTGTCCCGGACATCCAGCCACGGCAGCGCTCTGGGCGTGCTCTCCGGCATCATGGATATCGGCCACTCCACCGGCCCGATGGTCAGCGGCGTGTTGATTGGTGTCTTTTCTTACGGGTTTACCTTCGGGGTGGTGGGCGCCGGCCTGGTGCTGATAAGTCTCATTTTTGGCGCCACCATGCGGTCGGTGGGGCGTCGCCCTGGGGCTGGTCAAACGAACCGATAGCGAGGCTGTGGCTGGGGATTTTTTAGGGAGGGTATAGATGAAAAAAGGGCAGCAGATTTTCAATAGCAGGCTAACAGGGTTAGTCGAGAAAATTGAGAAGGCTAACTGGCAAAACTGCGATACAAAATATATGGCAGGGCTTGTTCGTGAACGGATTAACGAGCTTGAGCAAAATGGGGTAGCTTGTGTAGATAGATTCGTAAAGAAATTACTGGACAGTTGTGATGTTGGGAAAGAAGCATATTGGGATATTCTTATGGAAGGACGTTTCGCTATTATACTTGCTAGGAATAATTTTTCAGATATTGAAATAGAGTATGCTGAAAGAGGTCCAGACCTGAAAGCTAGATGGAATAGGAAGACAGTTTATTTTGAAGTAACGAGAAAACATCCAAGCGAGGACGATAAACTGTTTTCACATCCTGGAGCTGGAGCCTATTGGGTAAAGCCTGCTGAAAGCGAAGATATTATTGGCAAAATTCAGGGGAAGTTACCCCAATTGAAGCCTGACGGAATCAATATTGTAGTTCTATGGAGCGACACGCCAGCGTGGAGTCAGCGCGTTCTAGGAAAAGCTCACAAATACATTAAGCAAAAAATCTGTGGCGACCCAAATAGGCATAAAGACCTTAGTGCTATACTATTTACCCCGGGTGGGTTTGTCAACGGTGCAACGCTGAAACAGTTCTATTTGTTTGAAAACGATAAGGCTTCAAAACCATTAGGGCCTCGCCTCGTTAATAAGTTGGAGTCCCTACACGAGAAAAACCCCAAACAGCTAAAAAGGGAATTTGAAGAATTAGCTGCTTCGTTTAAACAATTGGTTGACAAAAGGAACAGCTAATTTAACCACCCCCTAACCAATTCCTCCTCCTCCTTCTTTTTATCTGTTACCT
>JBDRLU010000054.1:0-55980 GCA_043812795.1 Chloroflexota bacterium | reverse complement strand
ATTAAGATAGTGCCTGATTCTGGACTCTTCGGTGATGGTGTTGTCCCTTTCAAAGCTAGCCCGATATTTACGGCATATTGGGCCGCTGGAAAGTAGGGTGGACACTCGAAAGGTGGGATTAGCTCCTCAAACGAATAGTTTAATCTATCCCGAAGTCCATTAACGAGGGTGGCATCACCTGACATTGGTCCAGTGACGAAAAGAGGCGTGGACAGGTCGAGGGGAAAGCCGGGGTGATGTGAATCGTAAAAACCTACAGTAAGCTCCAGGGCTGTTTCCAGAGACTCGATATTCTCTTCGGGGGAAAGCCCGTCTGACTGCCAGGTAGTCGTGCGCATGATTTCAGTCAGCCCATTAGCCACAATCACGATATCCAGGGTAGAAGGCCCGATATTCAAAATCAAGGCTTGCTGCCGGTTAACGGCTCTAGCCAGTGCCATCGGTTTAAGGTCCAGCTGGCGTGGATTAAGGTTAGCCGCCTTCAAAGCCAGTACCTCATTGTCAATCATTTCACGGGGCACACCGATGAGCAGCACCAGGTATCCACTTTCGCTGGTAGCAAGAGTCTGCCATGAAATGTATTGCTCTTCCTCAGATACAGGCATTATCTCTCTGGCTGTGTCCACCACCGTCTGCTGGGTCGGTATTTCCCCAGCCACGGTATGTACCGTAAGTGTGCGGCTCAGGGAATAAAGTCCGCTGATGCTACAAATAACATTACCGCCTCTGGCTCCGCTTGAGACCATTAGCTGGCGCAGGGCTTCGGTTAAAGCCGGCCGGTCCACCACTACGCCCTCGTGAAACACGCTTGGTGCCAGTGGCTGGCTTGCCCACCGCATTATCCTGTTCCCTTCAATTTCAAGGAGTCTTATGTCACCGTTATTAATTTCGATAGTCAGTATTTTATTGACCAAATGCAGGTATCTCCCTTATTATCTAACTTAAGTCCGTGGTTTGGTGTAGATATCAACTGTTACTGTGGCAATAGTTTCCAAGGTTTTCGCGTCCATGCCGATTTGTTCTTTAGCCAGCACCACCACCGGTCCGTCAAATTGGCGCACCAGGCCATTCGATTCGCAGGTATAATAATATTTTGTTTTGAGTGTAGGATAATAGTTCATCGTTGTGAAAAGGGTGGTATTATCCGTGTTAATTCGATCATGCCTATAGAGAACATAGCCACCCTTCGGCGTAGTATTCTCTCCGGTAAATCCTTTTTCGGCGGCTGTAATCGTGATATCGGGGAAACCTTCAATAACTAACTGCGTTGTATTATCGTCACCCATGTAATTGGTGGCTGTGCCCCGGGCGCGGTTTATCGGGTTGGGAATCGTCTGAAGGCGGTTATCCTCCATCATCTTGAGCACGGCATCCTGCACAGCGCGGAACTCGGCCCGCTTCTCTCCTTCCTCGCCGCTGAAAGTAATTTCCTCATCAAAAGTACGAACACTCTTGAGTACCATATTAGGCAATGTTTGGCCTGTATCCAGGTCAGTGAGAAAAGCCAGCACTTTATCATATTCACCCTGAACATGGATACTGTTAAAAGTCAGCGTTTCATAAGCACTATCGCCGACTTTAACCTTACCGATTACTGCCGGAGGGATGGTAAACTTACCGTATTCCTGTGTAGTATCGATACCACTCTCTTTGGCGATACCGACAATGATATCAAAGGCAGCCCGCTCGCTTATTGGCACCAGTGCCTTGGTTACGTTATCATATTCGGCTTTTAATTCTTCAACGCTGGCCGGAGGGCGGGCAAGCACGGCTGTTAGCCGGGCGATTTCCTTAACGTAAGTTGCTTGTTGGGTTTGCTGCTGTAAATAGACGACACCGAAGCTGATATAGGTTATCAAAATGATACCAACGAGGAGAAGGACTGCGGTGCGGCGAAACCGGGTCAGCAGATTTTGCAGTAATTCCATCTCATTCCTAAGAGCTGGTCGTTACCTTAACCCACCTCTCTCAACTACTTCCATCTTTCGCGTAGTGCCCGTTGCACTCTTTCTTCAATGGTCTCTTCAATAGTCTTTTCACCTAGTTTTTTCTCAATTGTTCTTATTTGTTCGCGCTCCAGTCTGGCCATTTCTTCTTCGTAAAAACGCATGTAGAGTTGCTGTCCTCGTCGCCAACCGACATACCATACCATGACCAGTCCAAAGAGGGCTACCGGCGCAACAACGCCAATGCCGATGCCCTGAAACAGCAGAATAATGACGATGATTAAAATAGCAAAGAGAAAAACAGCAACATCCAGGTCCCAGCGGGCTGCCATTGCCCGGTCATGGGCGCGCTGGGCAGCCGTCTTTTCTATTTCCGGGTCAACATGCTTGGAATCCTCGCTAATTTCCTTGTCCATCTTCCCAGCTCCTTATAAGTAGAATCCTGGATGTTTAGTATTTAGAGTTAGAATTACGGCTTTACTTTATCACTATTATAGCACCAACTATACTAGCTCTATCTCACCTGATATGAGCTGATTGCCACGCCGTATGACGTGACAGCTAGATTAGTATCGGTGGTTACGTCCCCGGAAGTAGTGCTGGTATCGTAAGCGGGCACGATGACCGGGGCGCTGTTCCAGGTATAGCCGCTGTTAAAGTCTTGATAAGTAAGCCCGAGGGTGGAAAATTCGGCCGGTACAGGGTTTTTAGTCTGAACGGTGAGTTCATTGTAGTAACTACCGGATACATTTTCTGAGGTGATGCCCTTGAAGGTCATGGTCTTTGTCTCACCAGCAGCAATAGAAATGTCATTCCCTCCGGGAAACTGTAGCTTTGTCCACTCCAGCTTCCAGCGGTAGACACCGTTGACAAGTCCATAAATCTCCACGGGGTCGATCGTTGTCATTCCAGTCGTTGGTCCATAATATTCAAACCCCGGGGGCAGAAAGTCATCTACCACCTGAATCTGATCGGTAGAACCCTGCTGGTTTGTTATTTGGATAGTATATGTGATAACTGTCGGCACGCCAGGCGGGACGAAGTTAGGCGTAACCGTCATATTAACAGAGACCAGCCCACCCTGCGGGGTCGCCCCGGTACCAGTGACAATTTTGGCGATAGCACCGCTGAGGGTATTCCACGGTTTCAGAACCACCCAGTTATAGTAGGTTTTATTGTTCTTCAAACTGCTTGAAGCCATCTGGAATTTAATCTCTTTCACCTGGCCACCGGTGAAGTCCCGTATGGGCGAGGCGAAGCTACCTGATGCCGGCCACCGCAGACGCTCGACACCACCGAACGATTCAATTAAGGGGTTGCCAATAACCGTCCAAGGCCCACCATCCACACTCAACTGGCTGCTGCCAGGTATGTAATCGCCGGCTGCGAAATCAGCGGGCAAGATATCGTAAACGGCGTCCAATCCCTGAGAAGTGTTGCTGCTTATCTGCTCCAGTCTTATCGTGTAAGTCAGGATGGCACCGCCAGGGTTAGTATTTGGCGTTACGGTCTTTGTTGGTTTTATTGGGGTATTACCTACCAGTGTGACCCCTTTGAAGGTAGCTAACGCTCGCATGGTGACACTGACATTTACCGGCGTTGCGCAAACATCCACGGTAAAATTGTCTTCCTGACCGTCATACGTGAAACTGCTGATATAGCTGGTGTATAATAGCTTCCACATGACATACTCCTGGGCAGCATCAGCGGCGTAAAAATCGTTGGCCCGGCTGGTGATAATCGGACTGTTCCTGAGAGCATTCTGAGTGAGCTGGAGTGACGGGATGACCACAATCGCTCCTATTGCCAGTAAAATTAGAGTGAGGATAAAGACCTGTCCGGACTGTCTTTTTCTCTTCACTGTACCTCCTCAGGACGCATGTGGACGCTAAATTTAAGGGTCTCAACTCCTGATGCCGGGATGGTATTGCCGGTAGAAATGACGACGGTGACATCGTTACCGTTCCGGGTAAAGCTGATGGAGACGACATTCCGGCCGACAATGCTTACCACACCGTCATAGGTACGCCGTAGTTCCCTACCTGCCAGGCTATAGCTAGCGGAATGCATAGTCCCAAAGGTAGTGTCAAAACTTGATGTGTAGTCATACCAAGTCAGGTTGGCTGAGCTTTTAGGCACACCGTCTACGAGGTCTGTTATCTGTGCCATCAGCAGGTCATTCTTGATTGCCAAGGATGCCCGGTTGATGTCTGTCAGCGCCACTACCTGCCTGTTGCCGCTGGCATTAGTTATCATGATTGAGTAGATGATTTGCACGATGACCATCAGTACCACACTCAATATTGCCAGAGCTGCCAACAATTCGACCAGGGTGAATCCCTTCACTCTCATTACTTCGTCCTTGGCGACTTGAAGGTGCAGCTTGATAAGACCGGTTTGCCTCCCTCCCGCGATACCGATATTCTGATTTTCTGGAGCTTGTAGGCGCCGTTATTGTTATCCGTTGCCCAGTTAACTCCGTCGGGGGAATAGGCAATATCCATAGCTACAATGTATTGGGGTGGTTTGACGATGCTGTTGCTGACACTAACGTAGGGACTGGCATTGTCAGAGTAGGGCAACTGCCTGATGCCCTCGAGGTAATTAGTTACCAGGTTGGTTGCTTGTACCTTCTCATCGAGAACCTGTCTTGCCCTGGCATTCGTAAAAAGAGCCCTGTTTAATCCGAGACCGATGGCAGCGATGATAACCACGCTAATCAGGACTTCTATCAGGGTGAAGCCCATTTGCTCCTGAAGAAAGATAAATTTTTTTTTCAGCATTCCATAATTGACCTTGAATTAATGTCATTGCGAAGAATCGCGACTCTTCGCGATGATATTATTACTTCTTTATGGCATCAAACTTGATAGGCTACCTAGAACCATACCTATTGCGATAATTTCTATGAACATGATGACTACGATAAATAGCAGTAGCCGGGATATGCTTTCCCATATTGCCATACGCACCTCCTACTGCATTTCTTTCCATTAACCGAAAGCACCGGTAATGGTGTACATCGGCATCAGCACCGATATGGCCACAAAGCCAACCACGATGGCAATGAAAATGGTGCTTACCGGGCCGAGCATCCCTACCAGTGCTGCCGTTTTCTCTTCGGAGGTGGTCTCATAAAAATCAGCCACCACCCCCAGAGTAAAGTCGAGGGTGTTACTCTCTTCGCCGACAGCTACCATCTGGACAAGGAGCGGCGGGAATAAGTCACCGTTGCGCGACATCGGGACCGCGAGACCTTCGCCTAAGATAAGTCCCTCTCGGATACGGCCCAGCGCCTCACGCATGACTCGGTTGTTGGTGGATTGAGGTATTGTCTCCATGATTTCCTGCAAGCTCAGGCCGGCACCAATAAGTACGGACATGGTGCGGCTTAAACGGGCCAGTTCGCCCATAAGAGTTGGCGTTCCTATGATAGGCGCGGTGAGCTTAACGCGGTCAAGCAGGCGGCGTCCGGTCGGTTGTTTGACCAGCCAGAGGACGGCAGCGACGAGTAATACTCCGACAATGATAAGCTGGAGTGGATGTGTAGTCAAAAAGTCACTAGTGCCAATGAGAATTCTTGTCGGCAGGGGCAGGGCGACATCCACCGACTTGAAGAGACTCATCATTTGCGGCATAACTACAGTCATCATGACAATACCGACGACAACGCCAAGGCCGAGTATCATCAGCGGGTAGGTTAGCGCCCCGCCGATCTTCTTGGCAACCGCTCCCTGCTTCTCAAGGTAATCAGCCATCCGGTTCAACACTGTTTCCAGGCCCCCCGATTGCTCGCCCACTGCAATGGTTCTGGTGTAAATTTCACTGAAGACCTTGGGGTGTTTGGCCACTGCCTGCGTGAAGGAACCACCGGAACGAATATCGTCCAGAACGGATTCCAGTATTTTCTTGAAGGCACGGCTGGTGGTCACCTGTTCTCGCAATATTTCCAACGCCGGCATGAGTGAAATACCTGAACGGAGCAGTGTAGCCATCTGGCGGGAAAAAACGATTACCTCACGCGGTTTAACCTGGAACAGGCTGGGCAGTGCTTCTTCCAGTGAGAACATTGAGGGAACCGCTTCGACGCTTACCGGACGGTAGCCCTGTCTTATCAAAAGGCGCTCGGCCTCGATTTCGCCAATAGCCTTAAGGGTCCCTTTCCGCAACTTTCCCTGGGCGGTGGCGGCAACGAAGCGATATGAGACTAACTTTTTCTGATTGGTAGCTACTTGTCCTGAAGCTCTCACCATTGTTCTATCCTTAACCTAAAGAGAAAACGTTACGAATAACTTCAAAAGGAGTGGTAATACCCATCTTGACTTTCATCATGCCATCCCGCCATAGCGAGATTGTTCCTTCTTTTTGGGCCTGCTTGCGAATATCGTCGGTATTGCCGCCGCCAAGCGCCATTCTCCGGATTGCTTCACTCATAATCATGACTTCGAAAATACCCGTTCGGCCTAAATAGCCGGTGTTGGCACAGAAGCTACAACCGGCACCAACCATGAATTCCGAGCGTTTCTCCCCCATTTCTTCTTCGTAGGCAGTTTGTTCGTCAGGGCTGACTTCTTTCGGCCGGCTACAGTAGGGACAAACACGACGCACCATACGTTGGGCGGTGATACCGACCAGGGCTGAGGAAAGCAGAAAGGGTTCAATACCCAAGTCTATCATACGGAAAACAACGCTTGCCGTGTCATTAGCATGGACTGATGAAAGGACCAGGTGGCCGGTCAAAGATGCCTGGACAGCTATCTGGGCCGTTTCGGCATCACGTATCTCCCCGACAAGAATAACGTTAGGGTCAAGTCTCATACAGGCCCGGAGCCCGGCCGCGAAAGTGACTCCGGCAGGCGCGTTGGTCTGCATCTGGTTGATGTTAGCAAAGCGGTATTCGACCGGGTCTTCAATAGTAATGAGGTTACGTCCGACAGCATCAAGCTGGTTCACGGTAGCGTAAAGGGTGGTAGTTTTGCCCGAACCAGTCGGCCCGCTGATTAGCACCATGCCGAAGGGAGTCTTTACCATTTGCTGGTAACGATGTAAAGCATCCGGCAAAAAGCCGATATCCGGAAGCGGTAAAAAGGCGAAGCTCTTGTCCAGGATCCGCAATACCACCATTTCTCCGTACACAGTATTAGCGGTAGCTACCCGGAGATCAATATCACGGTCGCCCATATCGAAAGTAATTTGACCGTCCTGCGGACGGCGGCGTTCCGCAATATTTAACCCGGCCATTATTTTGACACGGGAGAGTAAAGGCGGATGAACGCTTAACGGCAAGGACATAATTTCATGTAAGATACCATCAATACGGTAACGGACACGCAGCTTATCTAACTGGGGTTCGATGTGGATATCAGAAGCCCGGTCTCTTACTGCCTGCTTGATAAGAAGGTCAATGGCACGTACTACCGGCGCCTGAGCAATAGCCTCAGCCGAAACTCGTGTTTCGGCGACTCTTGTTTTCTGGTATCGGGTCGGAATCTGGCTCAGTTGCTCCTCAATCTCGCCGCCGACCCGGTAGTTAAGGTCAATCATTTCCTGGATATCCTGAGAAGTACTCAGCACCGGTTCGATTCGTTTCCTCGTTATGGCCGCCAGTTCCTCGATAGCTTCGATGTCCCGCGGGTCCTCCATGGCGACAACCAGTGTATTATCAGTCACGTCTACGGGAATAATATTATATTTTCTGGCAACGGGTTCGGGGATTAGGGCAACGGCATTAGCCCGTACTCCCTCTTTCTTAATGTTAACGAACGGAACACGTAATTGGAGGCTACTAAAAAAGGCAAGCTGTTGCGGCGTAATCAACCGCTCTTTCAGGAGAACTCGCTCTATCTTCTCAGCTTCTCTAGTCTGGAGTTCCTTCACGTGTCGCAACTGCTCTTGAGTGATTAGTTTAGCCTCGACCAGCATATCGCCCAGGTCTTTTGATAAAGTCTTCTTATATGAGTCCATTCTCACCTCTTCCGCCAGTATCTAGCACTTACCATCTTGTCACTTCGAAACCAGTATGTTAAAAGGCTCCGCAATTTAGCGGGATGGCGCCCTTAAGAGAACTCTCATCTTCGTTGTCCTTTTGGTGTCGCCTTTCAATGCACCAGCCTTCCCGGCTAGCTGTACATCTTTATCCGTCGGTTGTGGAATAGCCACCACCTTAGAGGCTTTGGTAATGATACCAATCAGAGGCATCGGCTTCTCGGGCACAATAGCAATAGTCGTACCCTGGTCCCAGGAGCCCCGAGTATAAAGAATCCTTAGCTCGGGTATTGTTTGCAGATAGTTATAAAAGCTGGAGACTAATTCCAGCGCCACTGGCGGGATAACCAGTTCCACTTCACTGTTGTAGAGAGCCTCACCATCCATTGAAGACAGACTGGCCTCCAGTTCAGCCGCACTCTCTTGCTCGGACGGAAGCTCTTCGGCAGTTGTTTCAACGACTTCAGCCGGAATAGCCGCTTTCTGGGGAGGTTGGGTGACTGGTAACGGTGGCTCTTTCTTCTGGTCCGTATTCTCTGCTTGCTCTTCCATTATTATCGGCTCTTGAAGTGGTTTACTCTGTTCTATAACTACGTTGGCTGCAGCTTTCGCTGACGGGGGAGGAACCACTGTTTTTTTCTCAATAACCTCTTTTCGGGGCTCAATTGGTTCTTCTATTCTCTCTTGGTCTAACGGCGCGTCTTCAACACCATTCCCTGCCGGCGGTGATGTCTCGGGAGATGGAACGACTTCTTCTGAGCCACTATTGAGCAAAGCAGTGCTATACTCTTTAAGCTCCAGACTCTTGTTCTCCCATAACCGGTCGATGCGGTTTTTAAACTCTTCCTCGATATTTTGTCCCTCTTTTATCATCGCCTGTACATGAGCCGATAAGCGTGAGAAAGCCTCTTCATATTCCTGCTTAATCTCCTTCTCTATCTCCTGACTGGCAGTAATGAGGAAATGCAAGGCTTTTTGTTTTGTCTCAACCTCGGTAAGTTTGGCTTTTTTGGCGGCTTCGGAGAGAATTCTTTCTGCCTCTCTGCGTGCGTCCATTTCAGCTTTGACCACAATTTCCCTGGCTTCGGAGTTAGCCTGAGCAACGATTTTAGATGCTTCAGCCTCCGCTTTAGTCTGTGCTTCTTGTGTAATACCGGCGGCAATCTGCTCCGCATCGGCAATGGCAGTCCTCACTAAAGGGCGAAGCGAAGCCGGAAAATTCTCCGGCGGAGTTTGGGACGGCGCTACCGGAGCCGGCTCTTCCTGTATCACTGGCTCCGTCTCTGTCTTCACTTTTGCTTTTCGGAAGTGCTGGAACCGCTGTATCAACCGCTGAAACGTGGGCAGTTGAATACGCTGCTGTAACATTTGAAATGTCCTACCTTACTACATTATTGCATTTCTGATTTTCCGGATGGTAAAGTCCCACCCCAGCCTGAAGCTATTATACAGCACGTTTACCGCTTCAGCAATCCCGCCAACGGGTGGTTCTTATTGAAACCTCCTCCACAGGCATTACCTCATTCGGGTGAGCCAAGTAGCTCATTTTTGGATAATTTTTGTTTAAAGTTCATCCTTGACAACGAGCCAAAGAGATAATATTATCGGATTATCATTCTAAAGTGATGGCCCGCTGTTCTGCTTGCCAAGCGAGGGGGTGCAGGAGTGAAGATAAACCACAGACGGTCTAATATCGAAATTATCGCTGATATGTTGCGCGTAGGGGAGGATGGTGCCGGGAAGACTGAGATTATGTATAACACCAATATGAGCTATACCCAGATACAGAAGTACCTTGGTTTTCTATTAGGTCATGGACTAATCGCAAAAATGCATGTAGGCAACCCATGTGTAACTTATCAGGTTACCGACAGTGGCCTGAAACTGCTTAAAAACATCGAAGCTGTCATTGAAATCCTCGGCTGGGATAAAGATGATAGTTGAGTAACAATTTCTGTCCGACCCCGTTACCAATATAAAAACTAAGGAGGGGGGCTTGCATGTCTGATAAAAGATTGTTAATTGTTGATACCGACTTGTTAAATAAAATAGACGAAAATCGCGGTGAAATGAACCGTGGTGACTTTCTGAGATTTCTGCTTGATAACTGTCTACAGGAAGACTCAGCGAATCAAAATAACCAAGTTACAAAAGAAGAATTCAAGCAGTTCCAGCAGGGAACGAGAGACCTTTTACGTAGCTTTCTCGAATTCTTCATCAGTTATGGATTAGAATTGGGTAAACAGCCGGAAGATAAGACTTTTGACGAATTAAACCAAAAACTGCAAGCCCTGGGTAGTGCTGCCACTAAAGCAAAGAACCGCTAATTAAGCTTCGGTTAACCTCATTTAATCCTCAATTTTCTTCTCATTGTCCTCGTAATAGAACTCTGTTCTAGAACACAACATCTTCTAAGCATCAATAGAAACTGCCATAGTTATTCGGGGGACTATGTTATGCCCTATATAGCTATTGGTTGCCTTAGTTTCGTGGTGCTCCACTTTTTTGACTTTTTTGCCTTGAGGAAAACACCGGCCGCCAAACCACTGACGTGGATTTTTGGCAGCGGGTTGCTTATCTATGCCGTGGTTATCGTAAGCCTTAGCCCTGAAAAAATACCCCTGCCGGTATGGTCAGTTTGGTTAGGCTGGATTTTATTCGCTGTGTCGGCTTTTTTACTATTTTATTCTTTATTCGTCAACCTTCCCCTGTACAAAACATACCTGAGCACTGGAGTCAGCGATAAGCTGGTGAGAACGGGCATGTACGCTCTGGTGCGGCACCCCGGCGTCCACTGGTTGAGCCTTACCCTGGTCTCTCTCATCTTAGTTACTCAGTCCCGGTTGTTATTCGTGGCTACGCCGATATTCATTGTCTTAGATATAGCTCTGGTTATTCTCCAGGACAGGTTTTTCTTCGTCCGGATGTTTGCTGAATACACCAATTATCAACGTGAAACGCCGATGTTAGTACCCACTCGACAAAGCCTGCATGCTTTCATCACTTCATTAAAAAGCCAATCCAAATATGTAGACCTGGTAGAAAGGAGGCAGTAATGCCGGAAATAGCGACATTACTCAGACAGGGTAAAACTGAAGAACTATGGCAGAAATGCTGTGGGTTTATTGACTTAGATATCGAAGAAGTTATGGCTATTCAACATCGTCTTCTTCTTGAGCAGCTTGAACTGCTTAAAAAATGCGAGCTAGGGCGCTATCTCCTAAACGGGACTAATCCTCACAATACCGACGAATTCCGGCGCAAGGTTCCCCTCACTGTTTATGATGACTATGCTCCTTATTTCCTTAATAAACGTGAAAATGCATTACCACGAAAACCAGCGCTATGGCAATACACTTCGGGTAAATCCGGAGAGTACGATTACCGCTGGGTTCCGGTGACTCAAGAGCAGCTCAAGCAGATTGAACCGTTATTATTCGCTCTCTTCCTCTTTGCCGGTTGTTCGCAAAGGAAGGAAATTGCCCTGAAAGAACATGACCGGATTCTATACGCCATGGCTCCGCCACCCTATGCCACCGGTACCATGACCCGTGTATTCCCTTATAAGCTCTTTAATTTTTTACCGGCAGTAGACGACGCCGAACACATGTCTTTTGAAGACAGAATGAATCATGGCTTTAAAATGGCTCTCTCCGACGGACTGGACGCGTGTTTCGCCCTATCCAGTGTGGCCGTAGCCATCGGTGACCGTTTCGGCCAGAAAAGTCATAATAGCGGCGCCAAAGGTATGCTCAAGACTCCTAAAGCATTACCTAGAGTGATGAAAGGATTGATGAAAAGCAAAATGGCCCATCGTCCTCTATTACCCAGAGATTTATGGTCGCTTAAGTGTCTGATTACCTTTGGCATCGATAGCTCAATTTACCGGGAAAAGATAAGGGAGATATGGGGCCGGGAACCACTCGAATTCCATGGCTGTACCGAGGCGGTCCTGCTGGCAACACAAACCTGGGACCGGCAGGGAATGACTTTTGTCCCACACCTCAATTTCTTTGAGTTCATTACCGAAGAAGATAGTATGCGGTCTCGAGAAAACCCAGCGTATCAACCTTCGACCCTCCTGCTTGATGAACTAAAACCGGGAAATTATGAGCTGGTCATTACCAGTTTCCAGGGTGGCCCCTTTGTGCGCTATCGGCTGGGGCATCTGGTTAAAATAACCTCGCTACGTAACGAACAACTGGGTATTGACATACCGCAAATGGTCTTTCTCACTCGCGTGGATGACCAGATTGATATCGCCGGCTTCACGCGGTTGTCCGAGAAGGTCATCTGGCAGGCGATTGAAAACACGGGACTAGCTTACCAAAATTGGGTAGCCTGTAAAGAAACAAAAGGGAAACCAGCATTACACTTGTATATTGAGTTGAAGCAGAACGGGGTGAGTCCGGAGCAGGTGGCAAATTCCATCCATAACGAGCTAAAGAAGCTGGACACACCTTATGCCGAACTTGAGTCATTTACCGGCTTAAGAGCTCTTGAGACAACTCTATTACCGCCTGATGCCTTTCGGCTCTATGGGGAAAGACAACGCGCCGCCGGTGCCGACCTTTCTCAACTCAAACCTCCTCATATCAACCCCTCTCCCGAGGCGGTTGATTATCTGGTTAATGCCGATAAGACAGCTCAGGAGATAGAAAAACAGATAAGAGTGTAAGCCCTTCATCATGTGAGCCATTCGTCTAGAAACGGGTAACCGAATGGTTACCCGTTTCTTTTATGTTTGATGATTTTCATCTTCTCCAATCTTGACAAGGCTGAAGTCCTGAGGCATAATTGGCGGTGATGATACCTTAGTCCGGGGGGGGGTTATAATGACGGTCTGGGCTTTAATACCGCTCCTTAATTCCTTAGCCTATGTTGCCCTGCTGATAGTGACACTCCAATCGGCGAGGAACCGGCTTAACCGGTTATTTGCCTACCATCTTATCGTGGCCGGTTTCTGGGGTTTTACCTCTTTCATGCTGCACCTTAATGCCTTCCCGCGACAGGCATTGTTCTGGAATGAAATTCTCACTGCCGCTTTAATCGGTACTCTGATTACCTACTATCATTTTCTCCGTGCCTACATCAATAAGCCCGCCGGAATAGGCGTCTATCTTGGCTATGGTTATCTGGCCGTGATGACAGTCCTTTTGTTTAAAGGCTACATCGTCCAGTATGCCTATGTGGTTGACGGCGTGCTTTACCACAGCCTGGGGAACGCCCTCTATTTTATCGGTGCGGTCTGCCTCGTTTTCGTTTTTGGCGGACTTTACTTGCTGGTACGCAAGTACCGCGGGTCACTGGACCCGGTAGAGCGTAACCGAACCATGTACTTGATAGCCGGGTGGAGTGTCATGATGGTCTTTGCCTATACTAACTTGATACCGGCAGTAGCTGGTTTTCCTCTCGACCATATCGGTAATCTGGGCAATGCACTCATCATTGCTTATGCTATCAGGAAATACCGTTTACTTGACATCAGGTTAGTCATCAGAAAAGGTCTGGTTTATTCAAGCCTGACAATTTTACTTACTGTCATCTACGCCCTACTTCTCATTATCGTGCAAATGTTCCTGGGTGGCTGGGGGGGATACACCAGCATCGCACTGGCGGCTGGATTTGCTCTTTCTGTCACCCTTTTGTTGAATCCGACAAGAGACCTGATACAAAGGTCGATTGACCGTCTTTTTTATCGTGAGACCTACGATTACCGCCAGATGCAGCTCAATTTTTCGGGCAAAATTAGCAATGTGCTTGACCTGGGGGAACTGGCCCAGAGTATGCTCGACCCGCTAGTTACTGCCATGCACGCCGGAAAAGCCGCTCTCCTCTTCCCTGAGAATGACAGTAACGATTTTGTTGTGCGCTTTGCCCAGCAAGCACCCGGCGAAAACCCCATGGATAGCTTGAGACTGGTCAATGATAGTCCTATTGTAATCTGGCTGACTAATGAGGGCAAGGTGATAAAGAGAGAAACTCTCGATATTGTGCCTCAACTTAAAGGCCTGTGGGAAGCAGAAAGGACCATCTTTGACACGGCGGTTGACCTGCTCTGTCCGGTTCGAAGCAAAGGCAGGCTGATTGGCATCCTGGCCCTGGGTAAAAAACAATCGCATACCTCCTATTCCAATGAAGAGACCGATTTACTGATGACAATGGCTAACGAGGCCGCGATTGTTGTGGAGAACGCTCGCATGCTGGATAGTCTGCAGAATCAACAGCGCCGCGTCGAGCAATTGCTAACACAGGCAGTTCTGGCCCAGGAGGAAGAACGCAAGCGAATCTCAGCCGACCTCCATGACAGTGTGGCCCAATGGTTAGTGGGTGCCTCCTATCGGGCTCAGACCTGTAACGAAATACTTTTTGGCGAAGGTAATGGACATACTAAACATGGCAACGGGAACGGTGATGGGAAGGCCCGGAGTGAACTGCTGGAGATGGAGAGCACCATTAATAAGAGCCTGAAAGAACTACGCCGCGTGGTGATTGGCCTGCGGCCACCGGCTCTGGATGAATTAGGCTTGACACACGCCCTACGGCAGAGTCTGGAAGAATTGAAGGTTGATGGCATCGAGTGCAAATTCAGTCAGATAGGGACGCCGGTCCGCCTGACGCCAAGTGTGGAAATAGCCGTTTATCGTGTTGTCCAGGAGGCGTTTAACAACATCAGAAAGCATGCCAATGCCACTAAAGTAAACCTCCGACTTCAGTTCCAACCTGATAAGTTTTCCGTTGAAGTCCGTGACAACGGCAAAGGTTTCGACCTGTCTCATACCATTGACGGGGCGGTATCAGGAGGACACGTCGGTTTGCTGGGTATGAAACAAAGAGCCGAGATGCTGGGAGGGGATTTCAAGATAAGGACGGGGAAAGCTATTGGTACCGCTATTATCTTAAGTTTGCCTACCCAGCCTCAGAGTGAGGCAAGATAATGGGAAACATTCGGATACTTATTGCTGATGACCATCAAGTAGTGCGCGAGGGATTACGTCGCATGCTGGAGCTTGAACCTGATTTCACCGTAGTTGGTGAAGCCGCTGATGCTAAGGACGCGCTTACTCAGGTTGAGTCACTTTCTCCAGAGATTGTACTGATGGATATTAAAATGCCGGGGGTCGATGGCATTGCGCTTACCCGCCAAGTGAAGGAGAAGCATCCTACCTGTAACGTTATCATGTTGACCTTATATGACGAATATCTGACCCAGGCTATCGAAGCGGGAGCCGCCGGTTATTTACTGAAGGATATCAAGCGTGATGAATTAGTTAAGGCTATCCGGTCGGTACACGAGGGGCGCTCTCCGCTTAACCTATCGCTCACTCCGGAACGGCTGGCCGAGCTGGCCGGTACCGAAGGCAAAAAGACCGACCTTTCCGAGCGGGAAGCCGCCATCCTTAAACTTATTGCCGGCGGCGTGACTACCCGGGAAATTGCCCAGCAGCTTTTTTTAAGTGAGGCTTCGGTTAAGCGAGCCGTCCACCTTCTTTTCGAGAAGCTGGGCGTGCATAATCGTTCTGAAGCAGTCTCGGAGGCTTACAAAAGAGGTCTGATTAAATCCGGCGGCCCAGTTCCGGAATAAATTTCCCCTTTACCCAACAGATTGCCCTTTTAAAACTGACCCTTTGGTATTATCATTTTTATCCTTTCGCCACTTCCGCGCTTTGATTTCAGCCAAGTAGAATAGCCGGTGGGGAGCATGTCCATTTCTAGTTGTGAGACCTTGGAAAGCACGGAGAGGATGATGAAAAACATCCGGGTCCTTTTAGTTGACGACCATCAAGTAGTGCGTGATGGCCTGCGCACCATGTTGCGGCGGGAAAAAGGTATTGAAATCGTAGGCGAAGGCGCCAATGGGGAAGAAGCCCTGGCCCGGGTGGAGGAGCTTTCACCGGATGTAGTCTTGATGGATATTAAGATGCCCGGTATCGATGGCATTGAACTCACCCGTCAGATGAAGCAAAAGCACGCTAGCTGTAACATTATCTTGTTGACCCTATACGATGAATACCTAACCCGAGCAATGGACGCCGGCGCCGTCGGCTACCTGCTCAAGGATATCAAACGTGAGGAGCTTACTGACGCCATTCGGCAAGTTTCCCGGGGCGAAATAGTGATTAGCCGCAGTATCACACCCAAAGCTCGTTCGGAGTATGAAGAGCGGTTTGGCAGTAAAAACACGACAGGTCCCGGTAACCTATTCGAGGAAGTACAGTTAATAATGCCTCCACCGGTTGAAACTAACCGGTTGGTGAGATTCATTGACCGAATAGAAATCGAGCTCAAGGCGCGCGTTATCCAGATGATTGGCTCCTGGAAAGAAGGCACGGTGCTGACTCTTATTCTTGCTGCAGCCATGCCAATGGACGATATTATGAACAGACTGGGCGGAATGCCGGAAACGAAAACGATAGAGGACGAGCTAGTAATAAGAGCCAGCCCTAATCTGCTGGAGAAAGCAGCTGCCCTTTTAGACAAAGCATCTACTCTACCCCGACTTGGCAACAAATCCCGAAAAGTTATTTTAATTACGCTGAAACACTGAGAGGTCAGTTCCAATAGCAAGAATCAGCCTTGAGTTTTCCGAATATTAGAAATCGGCACACTGCTACACAGTGTGCCGATTTTGATGTTCTTTTCTCTTTGGGCCTTATTAAGCTCTCAGGTCTTCCAATAATGTGGTGAAGGTATCGTGATGTTCCTCTTCCTGCTGTAATATCTGTTTGAAAAGGAAACTGGTCGTGACATCGCCTTCCTTCAGCGCCGCCTCTTGAATCTTCTTGTAGAGATCAATCGCACCGGCTTCATCCTTGACGTCCTGTTGAATCATCTCTTTGAGAGTCTTACCGACGAAAATGGGGCTTGGTTTAGTTGTCGGAATACCGCCGAGGTAATAGAGTCGCTCGGCAATGGCTTCAGCGTGTTTCATTTCCGTAATGCCGATGGACTTTAGTTCATCGTGGACGGCAAAGCCTTTCACACCACCCCACTGGACATGCTGCCACATGTACTGGATAGCTACCTGAAGCTCACGTGCGATGGCTACGTTGAGCTGGTCAAGTAATTTATTCGAGACTTTGGTAACCGAGTCGCTCTTGCCTGCCATTATTTTTACCTCCAAATACCCGTATCTGCCATGGTTTTCTTTCAAGAAACTCCTTAATAGTCTAATCCTCTTTTTTTACTACAAAATCCTCCTTCTCCGGAATTTTAGACGCGCCATTTTCTCATCCGCCATCAAGAGCAGGGTGCTCCGATCTAACAAACCACGCTGCCGGGTTTTTCAAGTATTCGTAATAATCGAGAAGGGCCAGGTAATGCTCCTTTTCTTCGGCAGCAATACTTTCATAAAAGTCCTTTTCAACTGCGGAAGCCGCCTTTGCTCCCTCACCCTTATAAAAGTCAAACGTTTCGTTTTCCATGGCCATTGCTTTCTCGACATGGCTAAGCTCGGCCGCCGGGGGACGGTGGCTGGAATCTGTTTCTCGATTTATTCTGGCAAACAAGTCTTTTACCTGCCGGCTGCTTTTGAGCGGAGAGGTTAAATTTGGCCAGGTGTTTTTGACCCTGAGAGCTTCGTAGATTTCCTCGAACCGCCGGCGATGGCGGTCTTCTTCACCGGCCAGTGTCTGCAATAATTTCTTGCCCCATTTGTTGCTGCTGGTCTGGCTGGCTTTACGGTAGTACTGTTTACCCCTAATTTCCATCTGCACAGCAGTTTGCAGAGCGGCTAATGTTCTTTCTTGCTCGTTTGCCATTTTTGTACTCCTGTAGGTAAATTCTCCGCCCGGTGGACAAAAGTAGCCAGTCGTAACTACCTTCTTAATAAACGGTTATGCGTAACTAATTTCAGTATAACCGCATTCTTTTTTCGCCGTCAATGGTCAGGGACTTTAGGAAAAGACATCAAAAAGCGATCCTTAAGGTCATTTAGAAATACTATCCATACCGACGAAAGTCGGTATCCAGAAATACTTGCACCATAGTTTGCAAGCTGGCCTTCATGAGAAGGATGGATTCCGCGTCAAGCACGGAATGACAATTCGTGCTATTAAACGACTTCAGTGCAAGTAATTGCGCTGATAGCTGATGGCTGCTATAATAAAGCCTGAATAGTTGTTGAATTCGTCAACCTATTAGTGAGCAAGTCAGACTAAATTATGTATTTGTAGTACTTATTTAGAACCTCTCGTCCTGAAGCGGGTGGGAGGTTCTCATTTATTTAAATAGAGGGTTTCACAAAATGAGTGCTGATGAAAAGGAAAAGGAAGACAAATTGGAAGTGATGCGGCATTCCGCCGCTCATATCATGGCGGAAGCCGTCCAGTCCATCTTCCCCGATACCAAATTTGCTATCGGACCAGCTATTGAGAACGGGTTTTATTACGACTTTGATTTACCGCGCCCACTGGTACCTGAGGACCTGACGCAAATTGAAGCGAAGATGAAGGAAATAATTGCCGCCGATGTGCCTTTTTCGAGGGAGGAGGTAACCAAGGAAGAAGCTCAGCGTATTTTTGCAACGCAACCCTATAAACTTGAATTGCTCGATGATATCCCCGATGAGAGAGTGAGTATTTACCGGCAGGGCTCGTTCGTTGACCTGTGCCGCGGCCCCCATGTTAGTTCCAGTGGTGAGGTCAAAGCTTTCAAGCTCATCAATACCGCCGGTGCTTACTGGCGCGGTGACGAACACCGTCCTATGCTGCAACGGATTTATGGCGTCGCATTTGATACAAGCCAGCAAATGGAGGAGCACTTAGCGCGTCTTGAAGAAGCCAAGAAGCGCGACCACCGCAAATTAGGGAAAGACTTAGAGATTTTCACCTTCGACGATGAGGTGGGACCGGGTCTGCCGCTCTGGCTACCGAACGGCGGCGCTCTGATTGAAGAGATAGAAAAACTGGCTGTGGAAACAGAGTTCAGACACGGCTATGTCAGGGTCAGAACCCCTCATGTCACCAAAGAGGACCTTCTCAAGCGGAGCGGCCATTTGCCGTATTACGCCGATAGCATGTATCCACCCATGGAAGTCGAAGGTGTTCGTTACTACCTCAAGCCGATGAACTGCCCAATGCACCACAAGATTTATGCCAGCAAACTGCGCAGCTACCGCGACCTCCCATTGCGGCTGGCCGAATATGGCACCTGCTACCGTTACGAAAAATCAGGCGAGCTAATGGGTCTGATGCGCGTGCGCTCGATGCAGATGAACGATTCCCACATCTATTGCTCGGAAGAACAGTTCGAGGACGAGTTTGCCGGCGTTGTCTATCTTTACCTAGAATATTTTGAACTATTTGATATCAAAGAGTACACCATGCGGTTAAGTACCCATGCGGTGAGTGGCCTGGGCAAGAAATATGTCAACAATCCAGAACTATGGCTGAAAACGGAAGATATGGTCCGTAAGGCAATGGACCATCATCACATACCCTTTTATGAAGTGGCTGATGAAGCAGCCTTCTACGGGCCGAAGATTGACGTACAGGTAAAAAGCGTTATCGGCAAGGAGTTCACTCTCGCCACAAATCAAGTTGATTTCGCTCAGGCGGAACGTTTCGGGCTTACTTTCACCAATGACGAAGGAAAAGAAGAGCGTCCCCTGATTATTCACCGCGCCCCGCTGGCGACCCACGAACGGCTCATCGGTTTTTTACTCGAACACTACGCGGGCGCCTTTCCGGTATGGTTGGCCCCGGTGCAGGCAGCGATAATTCCCATTGCCGACCGCCATCTTGATTACGCCCGCAAGTTAGAGGCCGAGTTGAAAGCCGATGGCGTCAGGGTGAAGCTGGATGTCCGTTCGGAAAGCATGAATGCGAAAATCCGGCAGGCCCAGATGGAAAAAGCTCCGTATATGCTGGTGGTCGGTGATAAGGAAGTCAGCTCAGGAGCAGTGTCCGTCCGCCTGCGGACTGGCGAGCAACTACCGGTACAGGCTTTTGGCGAGTTCAAAGAGAAAATAAAGGCGACCATTGCCACAAGAGCTAAAGAGTTGAAGTAAAAGAGGCCCTCACTCATAATCAATAAGTTAAATGCAATTTAGGGATAAATGAATTTGATTAGCGTCAACGCTTGTGATATATTTTATCAACATGAAAGTTACTCTGCGGGAGGTAAAATATACCCATAATTAAGAAGCTGCGTGTCAACGAAGAGATAAGAGCCAGAGAAGTACGTCTTGTCGGCGAAAAGGGAGAACAGCTTGGCATTATGCCCTTGTTTCAGGCACGGGATTTAGCCAAAAAGAATGGCCTGGACATAGTCGAAGTAGCCCCGACCGCCGTACCGCCGGTATGCCGCTTGCTCGACTACGGGAAGTTCAAATACGAGCAGGATAAAAAAGAGCGGGAGGCGCGGAAGGGTCAGAAGCTTTCTCTGGTTAGAGAAATCCGGTTGCGGCCCAGAATTGGCGACCATGATTTTCAATCTAAAGCCAGGATAGTCAAGAAACTCCTGGGTGGTGGGGACAAGGTCAGGGTAGTAATATTTTTCCGGGGCCGTGAAATCACGCATCCCGATATCGGCTTTAAATTATTACAGAGGATGGTTGAAGAGCTGAAAGATGTTGCGGTCCTTGACGGGCAGCCCTCGATGGAAGAGAGAAGGATGAGTCTCATCTTAGCCGCCGCTCCGGCCACAAAAGTGAAAAAGGTAAAGGAAGAGAGTGTAGATGCCAAAGCTTAAGACGAATAAAACCGCCGCCAGCCGCTTATCGATGAGCGGGACCGGCAAAATTATGCGGGCACAGATTGGAAAAAGCCATCTGCGTCGCAATAAATCGAAGCGGACTAAAAGTCATTTCAGCGAGACAATGCCGATTTCACCCCGCGATAAAACCCGGATGAGACGGCTTTTACCTTACGGAATAAAATAGGAGGAATACCTTGCCACGAGTAAAACGAGGTGTACCGGCTCATCACCGCCATACGAAAGTACTTACTCTGACCAAAGGCCATCGGGCTACCAAGCATAGCCTCTATCGCCGTGCCCACGAGTCGATGCTGAAATCATTGAGCTATGCCTATGCCCACCGCCGGGAGCGGAAGGGCGATATGCGGCGTTTGTGGATTACCCGTATCAATGCCGCCAGCCGAGCGTCAGGGCTACCCTATGGCGAGTTCATGGCCGGCCTGAAAAAATCAGGAGTGGTCATCGACCGTAAAATACTGGCTGATATGGCCGTCAGAGAGCCGGCAGCTTTCGCCAGTTTGATAGCGGTTATCAAAGCCAAGACCGAGTAAATATACCAATCTCATTGGTTTCTCAGCCGCTTCCTGTCTGGCTTTCATACCACTGGTCCTTTCGGGCGTGTCCAGTTACGCTTCTTGACCCTTAACGGCTGATAACCTATAATTTCACGCTGAGTAAGTATTAAAGATAAGAAATGTTAGAGCGTCTCGAAGAAATAAGAGTCCGTGCCCAGGGCGAGTTAGAGTCAATTTCCCAGGTTAAAGACCTGGAGTCATGGCGGGTTCGTTATCTGGGCCGCAAAAGCGAACTGTCTAATCTCATGCGCGGCCTGGCCGATTTACCGGTTGAAGAGAGAAAGACTTTAGGTGCCAGAGCGAATGAGGTCAAAGCTACCTTCGAAAGCCTCGTGCAGCAGAAAGAGCAATCGCTCAACGAAACACAGTTAGCTTCAGCCAAAAAAGAGGCTTTTGACATCACGCTACCTGGCCGGCCTTCTCCTATCGGACATTTGCATCCCATTACGCAGACTATCCAAGAAATCTGCGACATCTTTGCTTCCATGGGCTTTCAGGTACAAGAAGGGCCTGAAGTTGAATGGGACTACTATAATTTCGAAGCGCTGAACATTCCCAAAGAACACCCGGCCCGCGACAGTATGTCTACTTTCTGGGTCGAAAGTACTACGCCGGACGAAGGAAGAGCAAAGTTACTACGTACCCACACGACGGCGGTGTCAGCCCGGGTCATTGAAAGTACGAAACCTCCCATCAGAGTAATCTCACCAGGAAAAATCTACCGCTACGAAGCGACCGACGCCACTCATTTACCGATGTTCCATCAGGTTGACGGCCTGGCTGTGGACAAAGGAATTACCATGGCTGACCTGAAAGGGACACTCTATGAATTCGCCCGCCGTTTCTTCGGCGAGGATAGAGGTGTCCGTTTCCGCTGCGACTATTTCCCCTTCGTCGAGCCCGGTGTGGAGATGGCTATCGAATGTGCCGCCTGTCATGGCCAGGGCTGCCGTCTCTGTGGAAATAGCGGCTGGTTGGAAATATTGGGTGCCGGGATGACTCATCCCGACGTATTACGCCGTGGCGGTATCGACCCGCAGGTCTATACCAGCTTTGCCTTCGGCATTGGGGTCGAACGCCCCCACATGCTGCGTTACGGCATCGATGATATACGATTATTCTACGGTAGCGACCTGAGATTTTTGAGACAGTTCTAATATTGAAAGAGCGAAATGAAAGTTTCTCTTAAATGGCTTAAATCATACGTGGATATTAACCTGAGTCCCGCCGAGTTGGCACGACGGCTGACCATGGCCGGACTCGAGGTCAAAGGCACTGAAATCATCGGTGGCAGCTGGGACCATGTGGTCATCGGTCAACTTAAAACCATCAATCCCCACCCCAATGCCGACCGCCTCCGCCTGGCAACGGTGGATTTAGGCACAGGCGAAGAAACGGTGGTCTGCGGCGCCCCCAATCTCAACGTGGGAGATAAAATCGCCTTTGCTCATGTCGGCGCACAACTCATTGACGGGCATAACGGCCAGGTAGCGGTGCTGAAGCCGGCTAAAATTCGCGGCGTTGTCTCCGCCGGCATGGTCTGCTCGGAAAAAGAGCTAGGTATATCCGACCGGCACGAAGGCATCCTGGTTTTGCCCGAAGACGCGCCGGTAGGGACGCCACTCAGCGATTATCTGGGCGACGCCATTTTTAATTTAGAAGTAACGCCTAACCGGCCCGATTGTCTTTGTACCATCGGCATCGCCAGAGAGATTGCCGCTCTCACCGGACAGAATTTACATCTACCCGAGCTTACTTACCCTGAGTCGGCATCGCCGGTTGAACAGCATATTTCTGTGGAAATCCTGGCGCCCGACCTCTGCCCCCGCTATTGTGCTAGCCTCATTACCGGCGTCAAAATCGCTGAGTCTCCCGACTGGATACAGCAGCGACTTTTAGCCAGCGGTATGCGGCCGATAAATAATATCGTCGATGTGACCAACTACGTGATGCTGGAATACGGGCAGCCGCTCCATTCCTTCGATTACGAGAGGCTTCGAGGGAAGAAAATCATCGTACGCCGCGCCGCCGATGGGGAGAGTATTATTTCACTCGATGGTAATGACCGTAACCTCACCGAAGAGATGCTGGTTATCGCCGATGCCGAGCGAGCGGTAGCCGTGGCCGGGGTTATGGGTGGCCTCAATAGTGAAGTGACCAGCGGGACGACGGAAATACTGCTCGAAGCCGCCAGCTTCAATCCGACGAGCATCCATTATACCGGAAGAACATTAGAGTTGCCCAGCGAAGCCTGCGTGCGTTTTGAGCGAGGCATCCGCGCCGAATTGACCATGCCTGCCCTAAAACGGGCTACGCAATTGATTGTCGAGTTGGGTGGTGGGGAAGCAGCTAAAGGCGTGGTCGATGTGTATCCCGGTAAACGCGAGACGAAACCTATCCACCTCTCGACCGGCGAAGTGAAACGTGTCCTGGGTACCGAGTTTACCCTTGACCAGATAACGTATGCCCTGACTTCACTTGGTTTCGAATGTGAAGCAACCGGTTCAGGTTCAGAGGTTAGTGTCACCGCACCCTACTGGCGCAGCGATATCCGCCTGACGGTTGACCTCATTGAGGAGGTCGCCCGTATCCTTGGATATGAAAACATTCCGATAACGATGCTCAGTCAGCCTATACCACGACAAAACCCGTCACAACTACTTACTCTGAAACGTAAAGTCAGGCAATGTATGGTCGGGTACGGTTTTCAAGAGCTAGTCACTTACTCCCTGACCAGTAACAACATGCTTAGAAAGTTATTACCCGGAGATACTTCTGATAAACCAGCGCCTATTAGTCTCATGAACCCGATGTCCACCGAACAGGAAGTTTTGCGCCCTAACTTGCGGGCAAACCTGCTAACGGCCCTGTGCAATAACCGCCGCCGCGAAGAAGGTAGCTACCGTCTTTTCGAACTGGGCAGAGTATATTTACCACGAGCTAATGAATTACCCGATGAACGAGAGGTTTTGTGCGGTGTGCTGAGCGGAACGCAACTGGAAAAGTCGTGGCTCAGCGGCGACGGGCCGTTTGATTTCTTTGAGGCGAAAGGTGTCGTCGAAAGCTTTCTCAGTCAATGGGGTGTCAAGACCGCTTTCGAGGCTTCTGCCGACGCCAGCCTGCACTCGAATAAACAGGCTGCCATCATTGTGGATGGTAAAGCCATCGGCACGGTTGGTGAGGTCCATCCGAAAGTACAGGACAACTTTGAGATTCCCGAGCCGGTCTTTCTGGTTGAAATCGACCTGGCTCTGCTCCTACCGGCGACTCTCGGCTACCGGAAGTTCCAGTCGCTGCCGCGTTTCCCGGCCGTGGTCAGGGATATCGCCTTAGTGGTCAGTAATGAAGTAACCCACCGTCAAATCGCAGATACGATTAAAGGTTTCCCGCTCGTCGAGCAGGTGGCCCTTTTCGACATCTATTCAGGTGCACCAGTGCCGGCAGGTAAGAAATCGATGGCCTACCGGATTACCTTCCAGACACCCGCCCATACGCTGACCGACGAGGAAGTCAACAAAGTCCAGCAACAAATCCTCGATAAGCTAGCGAGCGGACTTGGGGCTACGCTGCGGCAATAAGTTTCCCAATCTGCTCCACCGCCTCAGCCAGCGGTATGATTTGAGACGCTTTCTGGCCGCGCCATTTTATCTCGACGCCATTCTTCTCCAGGGTACGCGGGCTGACTGTTACCCGCAGTGGAATGCCGAAAAGGTCGGCGTCATTAAATTTTATCCCGGGCGACTCGCTGCGGTCATCGAAAAGTACTTCGAGACCTTGACCGGTAAGGTCAGAGTATAGTTTCTCCGCAGCCGCGGCCACTTCAGCATTGTCCGGGTACAGCGAACAAAGATAAACATGAAAGGGAGCAATGGTCTGGGGCCAGATAATGCCTTTATTATCATGGTTCTGCTCGATGGCCGCCGCCAGCAACCGCCCGACACCGATGCCGTAACAGCCCATGACGATGGGATGTGAAGCTCCTGCAGCATCGACAAAGTCCGCCCCTATCTTTTCGCTGATGAAAGTGCCCAGTTTGAAAGTATGCCCGACTTCGATGCCGTGGGTGGCCGAGAGCTTACCAGCGCAATTGGGGCAGGTATCCCCCGCACGGGCACGGGCAATATCAGTCATTATGTCAACCTTAAAGTCACGCGGGTAATTGGTATTTTTGAAATGAGTGTCCGGTTTATTGGCTCCGGCAACAAAGTTCGTTCCTGAATTGATTGAATCATCGGCCACAACTTTGATGCCCTTAATCCCTACCGGCGAAGCGGCGCCCGGTACCAGTCCGGCAGCGATTACTTCCGCTTCGGTCGCGGCACGGACTTCAGCACTATCCAGAGCCCGGCTCAGCTTTATCTCGTTGACATCGAGGTCACCGCGGACGATAGCGAAAATGAACTCGCCATTGGCAACATAAAAGACCGCCTTCAACGTCCGGTTTTCCGGCACCTTAAGGAAGCCGGACACCTCGGCGATGGTGCCCATCCCCGGAGTGCTGACCTCTTCGAGGGGCAAAGGCTCTCCTCCATCGACTTTCGCTTTGACACTCTGAGCTTTGTCGGCATTGGCGGCATAATGGCACTTTTCACAATAGATAATTTCGTCTTCACCGCTTTCCGTAATCAGCATGAACTCATTAGAGGCCTTGCCACCGATGGCGCCGCTATCGGCTTCGACCATCAAGGTCGGCAGACCGCATCGCTCGAAAATATTACGGTAGGCCTGTAGCATTTTATTGTAGCTTATGTCAAGTCCTTCTTCATCGACGTCGAAGCTGTACAGGTCTTTCATGATGAACTCACGGACGCGAATCAGCCCGCCTCTGGAACGAGGCTCGTCGCGAAACTTCGTCTGAATCTGGTAGAGCAGCAAGGGCAGGTCGCGGTAGCTCTGCACGTGGTATTTCACCATCTCGGTAATGACTTCCTCGTGCGTCGGCCCGAGGGCCAGTTTGCGGTCACGACGGTCGGTCAGGATAAACAGACTCTGCCCGAAGGATTGGTCGCGGCCGGTCTTTTGCCAGAGTTCGAGCGGCTGGAGCACCGGCAGCATTAATTCCTGGCTACCGGCCTTGTCCATTTCCTCACGGATTATCTGTTCGATTTTTCTCAATACCTGCCAGGCCAGAGGTAAATAAGAATAAACGCCGGCGGCGACCTGGCGTATCATGCCCGTCCTTACCAGCAGCTGGTGGCTGATGGTATCCGCCTCGGCAGGAATTTCCTTCTGTGTCTTACCGAATAGCTGAGAGACGCGCATCTGGACTCCTTTGCGTGTTCTAGACCGTTATTGGACGTCCAACGACAATCTAAGCTAATAGTATAATACATCTTCGTCCTTGCGTCACCCGTCTTTCCTGTTTGTCATTGCGAGTCCTTTTAAGAAGGACGTGGCAATCTTATAGAATCGGATGATGGGATTGCTCCGACATCCTGATTGCATCGGGATTCCTCGCAATGACATTATGGAGTTGCGAGAAGAGGGCGAAGCCCTCTTATTTATATTACCCCTTCCCTAGCAAGGGAAGGGGTCAGGGGATGGGTCAAGCTTTAAGAAAATGCCATCCCAGATACTAACTATTCCACTCTAAAAGGATTTAGATTGGGGCAAAACACAGCTTGTTTTGTCCTTGTAGTTTACGCTACACTAGACCTATGTTCTGGAGAAAAGGCAATGCGTGTGCCTATTGGGACTGCAAAAAGAGCATCCCGGATGATGAAGTCCTTTGCCTCGACCATTACCACGCCTGGACCAATGGCGCCATCGACCGCTGCCCCAAATGCGGCCGCTTTAAGGATAAGACGAACCGTCTTTGTCTGGACTGCCACTTCGGGCTGCCGGTTAACCCACGAAAGCCGCCTGATAACATTCCACCCCCCAAACAAGTACCTGAAGTTAAATACAAAAAGCTGCAGTTGGAAGAATATACTCGACCCGGCCGGTTTTACGTTTATATTCTTGAGTTCGGCCGGGAAGAGTTCTACATCGGCCATGCCAATAATATGGGGGAACTGCGCCGGCGCTTCTCCCGCCACAAAAAACTGAGGACGATAGATGCGGCAGTACAGGTTAAACCTAGGCTACAATACCTGGAAATAGTGCCGACGGAGCGAGCTGCCGAGCTACGTGATGCCGAGTTGAAAGAACTATTGAAGACTGACCCCGGCCAGGTACACCGGATGATTGATGATTTCTACCGCGAAATGCGTGAACTCGATATCAAAGAGTATTTTGAGTAAAGCTGCCTAAAATTTCTCCATCTCTTCCATCAACGCCTTCAAAAAGTCCTTTTCCTCAACCACCCGAATTTTTTCGCCTTTTTTGAAAAGGATGCCTTTGCCCTTGCCGCCGGCGATACCGATATCGGCGTCCTTGGCTTCGCCGGGGCCGTTGACCACACAGCCCATCACGGCCACTTTGATGGGCTTATCGATTTTCGTCAGTTCTTTCTCCACGGCGGTGGCCAGTTTTATAATATCCACCTCGGTACGACCGCAGGTAGGACAACTGACTAAAATCGGGCCGCGCTGACGCAGGTTCAGGCTTTTGAGGATTTCATAAGCGGCGATAACTTCTTCTCTCGGGTGGGCAGTGAGAGAAACGCGAATGGTATCGCCAATGCCGAGATAAAGCAGCGTGCCAATACCCACGGTGCTCCGGATAACGCCGGTACGGGGCGGGCCGGCCTCGGTGATGCCGATATGCAACGGATAAGGTATCTTATCGGCAATGGCCTGGTAAGCCTCGATGGTAGTCGGCACATCGAAGGCTTTCAGCGACACCTTGATAAGGTCGAAATCGAGGCTTTCCAGCAGCTTTATTTCTTTCATGGCGGCAGCTACCATCCGCCGTGCAACGCTCATTTTCGTATTGTCTCTTTTTGGCAAACTCCCAGCATTTACCCCGATACGGATGGGGACGCTCCTTTCTTTGGCGGCCATGACTACAGCCTTTATCTTTTCCGGGTCGCTGATATTGCCCGGATTCAAGCGCAGTCCATCCACGCCCCCTTCCAGTGACGTCAGAGCCAGCCGGTGGTCGAAATGGATATCGGCAATCAAGGGTATCGAAATACCTTTCTTTATTGCCGGAATAGCCTGAGCAGCTTCCATGTCCGGTACAGCCACTCGTATCAGCTCACAGCCGCAGTCTTCCAACTCTTTGACTTGCCGGATGGTGGCTTTAGCATCGCGCGTATCCGTCTTAGTCATTGACTGGACGACAATGGGTGCCTTACCGCCAATAGTCACCTTTCCGATTTGAATTGGCTTCGATTTTCTTCTCGGATTCATGTAACGAACTACCTCCGCCCTAATTCCACACCATGCTTCATACTGCCCTTACGGTATCAGGCTATCGCCACCGATAATACGGATAATATCCTGATATGTTATCGCAACGGTGAAAGCAATTAGCAAAGCGAAGCCGATAAAATGTATCCGCCCTTCTGTTTTAGGCGAGATGCGCTTACCCCGCCGTATCCATTCGAGAAGGACAAAGGCAATACGGCCGCCATCCAGCGCCGGTAACGGGAAAAGATTGAGTATCCCCAGGTTGATGCTGAGAAAGGCAGCAAATTCCAGCAACGGGCTAACCCCGGTACGGGCTACTTCTCCGGTCAACTGAGCAATCCCGACCGGCCCGGTCACTGATGCCGGTATCGCCCCGATAATCATACTTTCTATTCCGTTCTTGAAGAGGACAAAGGTTTCGAAGCAGGTAGTGACACCGGCCGGTATGGCTCGCCAGAAAGGCTCCCTCTGGTGGACGGTGGTCACGTCCGTCATATCGATGACTACCCCGATAGCCCCCTCGCCGGCCGGCGGTTTCCAGCGTGGTATCAAACGTACTTTTTCCGTGATTGGGCCGCGTTGTATTAACAAAGTGACCGGTCGCCCCAGGTTAAGCTGGATATAACGGCTTAAGTCGAAACCACTGGTTACCTCCCGGCCATTTAGGCTGAGGAGGATGTCACCCGGTTGCAGACCGGCGTTAGCTGCGGGTGAGGCCGGGGCCACTTCGGTGATTACTACCTGGCCAACAGTAACGTCATGGGGGACCATGAAAGCCACGGAAAACAGGAGAAGCGGTAACAGCAGGTTCATTATCGAGCCGGCGCTGAGCACCAACAGCCGAGTACCGAAGCCTTTGCCGGCTAAACTGCCCGGCTCTTTCGGGTCTTCCTCGCCAACCATTTTGGTGAAGCCTCCGAGAGGAATGGCGTTGATGGAATAGATTGTTCCACCGGCCTTTATGCCGAACAGGCGCGGTGGAAAGCCGATGCCGAACTCAATTACCTTTACTCCACGGGCACGGGCGGTAATAAAATGTCCCAATTCGTGGGCAAGAATGAGAACGGCAATTACGATGAGAAAGGATACTAGCGATAAAATAAATAAGGTCATCGGTTATTCTTAGCAAGCAGACTCTTCACCCGGTCTCTGGCCCAGGTATCAGCGGCTAGAATTTCTTCCAGAGCAGGATGAGCGATAGGTTTGTGTTCATCCAGCGTACCCTCGACCAACCGAGCAATGTCAGTGAATCTGATGCGTGCCATTAAAAACAATTCTACCGCTATTTCATCGGCAGCGCAAAGTACTGCCGGATAAGTGCCCCCTTTTTTGCCGGCTTCGGTAGCCAGCTTCAGACAGGGAAAAGCAGCCAGGTCGGGCGTCTCGAAAGTTAACGTGTCATTCTTTTTCCAGTCAAGAAAAGGAAGTTGCGGATTAACTAGACGCTCGGGATGAGATAAGGCATACTGAATGGGTAAGCGCATGTCAGGTGAGCTTAGCTGAGCTTTGATTACCCCGTCGGCAAATTCGACCATGGAATGGATGATGCTCTGGGGGTGAACCACGACGGTAATATTCTCGAACGGCACGTCGAAGAGCCAGTGGGCTTCGATTACTTCAAGCCCTTTATTCATCAGAGTAGCTGAATCAATAGTAACCTTTTTGCCCATTTGCCATGAGGGATGCTTTAAGGCTTGCTCAGCAGTAACCTCAGCCAGTTGTGCCCTCGAAAAGTGACGGAAAGGGCCGCCCGAAGCAGTTAAGATAATACGCGACGGCAGCTTCTCGCCTTGCAGACATTGCCAGATGGCACTGTGCTCGCTATCGACGGGTAAAATCCGAGAGCCGTGTTGCTTGGCTTCGCGCATAATAATCTCGCCGGCGGCAACCAGCGACTCTTTGTTCGACAGGGCTACGTTCTTACCGGCTTTAACGGCGGCCAGCGTCGGACTCAGTCCCGATTTGCCTGACGTGGCAATAACAACGATATCAGCTTCAGAATGGCTGGCCATCTCTTCCAGTGAGATAACTTGGTATTCTTTATTGTCCACCTGTACCTTTTCGTCCTGCGAGCTAACAAATTTAGGCTTAAACTCTCTAATTTGTTTCCGCAAGAGGCTGGTGTTCCTGCCAGCCGCCAGCCCGATTACCTCAAAATGCTCGGGTAAAGCACGCACTACCTGAAGTGTTTGTTGTCCAATCGAACCGGTGGAACCGAGGATGGCCAGTTTTTTTAGCGCATTACCCATAATGCGCCATAGTACACTACTACCGCTGCAAAAACAACGCTATCAATTCGGTCGAGGGCCCCGCCGTGCCCGGGGAGTAGTATTCCCGAGTCCTTTGCCCCCATGTTCCGCTTGAACAAAGACTCGGCGAGGTCACCCAGTTGACCGAAGATACTCGCCAGCAGGCCAAACAGTAATGCTTCTCCCCAGGTGAGAGAGAGTTGGAGCGGCGTCGGTAAAGTGAAGAGCAGACTAACGAGAAGGGCCACCAATATGCCGCCGATGGTACCTTCCCATGTCTTACCGGGGCTTATTGATGGAGCTAATCGATGTCTGCCGATGGCTCTACCGACGAAAAAAGCGGCTGAATCGAAAGCAAAAACGGTAAAGAAAGTAAAGAATATCCAATTCCTGCCTATCCAGTCCCGCGCCGGGTCGATACTACGAAGGGCAACCAGATAGCTAAGCATCCAGCCCGCATAGAGTATTCCGACCAGCGTCCAGGCCCAACTGGTAAAGGCACCTTCTTGCCTCGGGCGCACTAAAAGCCAGATTAGGGGAAGAATGATAGCGGAAGTCAACAGAAATGGAAAAAGCAAGCTGGGGTTCAGTTTAGTGATTGATATAACATTAGTATCGCGACTGATAATAAAAAGCAAGGTCCAGGCCAGACCGAAGTAAGTTAAAGGTGACACTCTGGTGGCCCTGACCAGACGGTAGAACTCGGCGGCAGCAATTACTCCACAGACGACAACCAGCATCGTGAACCACGGCTCGCCAAACCAGGCAGCAGCGACCACGATAGGAAGTGCGACCAGTGCCGATACTACTCTTTGTTTGACCATAATAGCCGGTCGGATTATAATCCGCCAAAACGCCGATTTCGGTGGCTAAAGGAGAGCAGTGCCCGGTCAATATCCTTCTTACCGAAGTCAGGCCAGAGGACTCTGGTAAAGTGGTATTCGCTATAAGCCGTCTGCCAGATAAGATAATTACTGAGTCGGAGTTCATCTCCGGTACGGATGAGTAAATCAACATCAGGCAGGTCAGCGGTATAAAGATAACGGCTAAATAAATCTTCCGTGATATCCTCGGGAACAATTTTTTCTTTGACCAGGCGGCGTACCGCATCCACAATTTCAGTACGTCCGCCGTAGTTAAAGGCAAGGCTGAGAGTCAGTCCGGTATTCTTCCCGGTCAGTTCAACGGCTCCCTTTATGATTATCTGCAGGCTATCCGGCAATTCGTCAAGACGCCCAAGATGGCGTAGCCTGATATTCTTACTGTGAATTTCGGAAAGAAGGCGGCTAATGAAATCTCCCAGAAGGTGGAACAAACCGGTGACCTCAGCTTTTGGCCGGGCCCAATTCTCCGTCGAGAAGCCATATAGCGTGAGATACTTGATAGGATATTCGTTAAGGTATTTTATCATCCGGTACATATTTTCAGCACCGGCATGATGGCCGCTGAGTCGGGGTAAGCCGCGGCGCTCGGCCCACCTTCCGTTACCATCG
This sequence comes from Chloroflexota bacterium, assembly GCA_043812795.1. Classification (GTDB taxonomy): domain Bacteria; phylum Chloroflexota; class Dehalococcoidia; order Dehalococcoidales; family UBA2162; genus JBDRLU01. Next base: position 23,738 of record JBDRLU010000054.1, on the reverse strand, counting down.
GGCACAATGGCAATATGGTCGGGGAACCGGGTAATTTGCTTGTCCAAAGATGTCACTTTCTTCACCTTGCGACCGCTTTCCCCAGCAACAGAGCTTATTGAAGCTAGACTTCCTTGAGTTCGGCTTCTTTCCTTCGCCCGATTTCCTCAACCTCGGTAATGAAGCCATCGGTCAATTTTTGGAGCTGATTTAATGAGCGTTTGCTTTCTTCCTGGGATATTTCCTTATTTTTCTCAAGTACTCTCAGATCTTCAATCGCATCACGTCTCAGATTGCGTATCACTATTTTTCTTTCTTCTATTCTCCGGTGTAGCGCCTTAATCAACTCCTGCCTCCGTTCTTCAGATAACGGCGGAACATTTATCCGAATGAGAGCACCGTCATTGAGCGGGGTCAGGTTAAGGTCCGAGCTCAGAATAGCCTTTTCAATGTTTTGGATAAGGCTCTTATCCCAGGGTTGAATTACCAGAAGTCTGGCCTCAGGAGCGGAGATACTGGCTACCTGATTAAGCGGTGTAGGCACACCGGCATAATCTACCTTGACATGCTCGATGATGGAAGGACTCGCTCGCCCGGTGCGGATAGTGAGCAAATCCTTCTTCAGACCATCGACGGTCTTTTGCATTTTGTCCTGGCTGTTGAATAAAGTCTGACTAGCCATCGCTAACCATCTGATACTACGGTGCCGATTGGTTCGCCGCGTACGGCCCTCTCGATACTGCCCGGCGCCTCGAGGTCGAAGACGATTATGGGTAATTTGTTTTCCAGACAGAGCGACAAAGCCGTCGCATCCATCACTTCCAGACGCTTGTTTAATGCTTCAGAATGAGTTAGTTTCTCAAATTTCCTGGCATCAGGATTCTTCAGCGGGTCGGCGCTATAAATTCCATCGACTTTATTTTTGGCCATGAGGAGGACATCAGCTTCAATCTCAATAGAGCGCAGAGCTGCGGCCGTGTCAGTAGTCATATACGGGTTGCCTGTTCCGGCGGCAAAAATCACCGCACGGCCTTTTTCCAAGTGACGAATAGCCCGGCGTCTGATATAGGGCTCGGCAACCTGCTGGATATTAATGGCCGATTGGGTCCTGGTAACGACCCCTTCTTTCTCCAGAATATCCTGAAGCGAAAGAGCATTAATTACGGTAGCTAACATTCCAGCATAGTCGGCGGTAACCCGGTCCATACCGTTTTGCTCTGCTTCCGCCCCGCGAAAGATATTACCGCCACCGACGACAATAGCAATCTCTACCCCCATTGCCATTACCTGCTTGACCTGTTTGGCCACCCTGGTAAGCACGGCAGCATCAATACCAAATTCTTTGTCGCCGCCAAAAGCTTCACCGCTAATTTTAAGCAGAACCCGCCTGTATTTGGAGGCAGTCATTCCCTTCCTCCGGTAGGCGCCGAGTAAATCTAGTCTCCGCCTACTTCGAATCTGGTGAATTTACTGACTCTGATATTTTCGCCGACTTTAGCAATTGTCTGGTTAATAAGGTCCTGAATAGTTATACTCGGGTCTTTGATGTAAGGCTGTTGTAACAGACAGGGACAACCTGGATCGGCGGGAACATCTTCGGTCTTATTTTCTTCCGGTGATATGAATTGTGGGCTTAAGGCCGCAACCTGCATGGCAATATTGTGCGCCAACATCTTAAATTCGTCAGTACGAGCGACGAAGTCAGTTTCACAGTTTATTTCCACCATAGCGCCAATACGGCCACCGGTATGGATATAGGCTTCCACCAGTCCCTGAGAAGTAACCCGCTCCTTCTTTTTTTCTGCCTTGAAAAGGCTACGCTGCTTAAGTAATTCGACGGCTTTCCCCACATCTCCATCGGTTTCAACGAGGACATTACGGCACTCCATAACCCCCGCCCCTGATTGTTCCCTCAACTCTTTTATCGTCTCTACTGTAACTTTCAATTCTGTCTCCTAACTCACCTTATCATCAGAGGCAGGAACTACTGTCTCCATGGTTTCGGTAGTCGGTAATGCCGGCGCGCCTTCTTCAGCCGTTTCGACCGATTCGGTGGGTTCGGTTGGTAGTGACGGACGGCTGGCTTTGCCTTCAAGCACGGCATCGGCCATTTTAATGCAAATCAGTTTCACCGCTCGGATAGCATCATCATTGGCGGGTATGGGATAGTCAATCTCATCCGGATTACTATTAGTATCAGCGATAGCAATGACTGGCAAACCTACTCGCTTAGCTTCAGCTAAGGCAATTTTCTCTTTGGTGGGATCCACAATAAAAAGAGCTGCCGGCAGGCTGGTCATCTCTTTGAACCCACCCACCTGGCGGTTAAGCCGCTCAATCTCTTCGTCGAGTTTAAGAGCTTCAACCTTGGGTAGCCGGCTAAATTCACCTCTGGATTTGCGGTCTTCCAAACGTACCAGAAAGTCAATACGGGACTGTATCGTGGCAAAATTCGTTAATGTGCCGCCAATCCAGCGCTGGTTAACATAGAACATGCCACAACGCTTGGCTTCTTCCTCAACGGCTTCCTGCGCCTGTTTCTTGGTACCAACGAAAAGAATGTGGCCGCCATCGGAGATAACTTCCCTAGCAAAAGCGTAGGCTTTATCGAGCATGTTGACGGTTTTCTCCAGGTCAATAATATGAATGCCGTTACGTTTAGTAAAAATATATTTCTTCATGCGGGGGTCCCAACGGCTGGTCTGATGGCCAAAATGGGCCCCGGCTTCAAGAAGCTGCTTAATTGTAGTGGTATCTGGCAAATTTAACCCCCTTAATATTGTTTAGCACAAATTTTACAACAAAGTATAGCATATCCTCCTGTGTCCAGCAAGGTAAGTGAACACCATTGCTTTGCCTCATGGTTTGTCAAACAGTATACCCTGGGTTTAGAATATTCAGTGGCAGGTAGGCGAGGTAAAATGACTATACGTGGAGTAAGGCATAATTTGACGGCACAGAAACGCCACAGTCTGGACGTCGGCAATGAGAGGGAAATTATCGACCGCGGGTCTGAAGCCAGGCTGCGCCGACTGACCCATGACCTTCTCGAACGCATCAAAGAACTTAACTGCCTCTACGGAATATCCCGTCTGGTTGAGGAAGAAAGTACCTCGTTGAATAATCTCCTCCAGGGAGTGGTCGATTTAATACCACCTGCCTGGCAGTACCCGGAAGTCACCTGTGCCTGTATCAACCTGAGAGAGAAGAAATTCAGGACAAAGAATTTCAAAGAAACAGTGTGGAACCAGAAAGAAGACATTATTATCAATGGAAGGCGGGCCGGCACTCTGGAAGTCTATTATCTCAAAGAGAGGGCATACGCTTATGAGGGACCTTTCCTCAAGGAGGAACGGGACCTTATTCACGGCATCGCCGAAAGACTAGGGCATATCATCGAGTCCAGAATTGTAGAAGCGGCCCTGCAAAAATCATACACGCGGGAAAAAAGATTGCTCAAGAAACTGCAACTTGAGATGCAGAACAGGGTCGATTTCACGCGCCAATTAGTTCATGAATTAAAGACCCCGTTAACCTCACTCATGGCAACGAGCCAGTTACTATCCGATGAGACGAAGGACACCAGCTTGGAAAAGCTCGCCGGCTATGTCTGGGAAGGGGCTAATGTCCTGAATAATCGTATCGATGAGCTTCATGATGTCATCCGAGGCGAAATAGGCCGGCTTAAACTGGAGCTTAGGTCGTTAAACATCGAACGCTCATTGCTTTCCCTGGTCGAAGAGACAAAAGCCTTGTCCCAGCAATATGGCGTTTCCGTTAACCTGGAACTGCCGCATGGCCATCTTCCCGATGTTAACGCTGATGAAGAGCGAGTTCGGCAGGTAATGCTCAACCTTATTAATAATGCATGCAAATATGCTGCCGAAGGGAAAAAGATTACTATCAAGGCAACAAGGGATTCTGATGCCAGAGTAGTAGTGATTGAGGTTCGGGACTACGGCCCCGGTATCCCAAAGGATAAAAAGCGTATGCTCTTTAAACCAGGGTATCAAATACCACGACAGAGTGAACGGCCGGGCGGACTGGGCATTGGCCTGGCGCTATGCAAAACGCTGGTGGAACTGCACGGCGGAAAAATATGGGCGGAGAGCACGCCCGGCAAAGGTTCCAGTTTCTTCTTTACTCTCCCCATCAAAAATAAGCGCTAGATTGCCGGTTAAGTGAAATGAAAGTAGTAATCGTCGAGGACGAAAAAAGCATAATCGATGCCGTCAACGTCGCCTTCGAGTTCCGCTGGCCGGAGGTCAGCCTGCTGGCCGCTAAGGCCGGCAAAGAAGGCATCAATCTAATCAAAAAAGAGCATCCTGATATCGTTATTCTGGATATCAATTTGCCTGATATGAGCGGCTTTGATGTGCTGAAAGAAGTCCGTAGTTTTTCCTCTGTTCCGGTAATTATTTTAACCGTCAGGTCCGACGACCGGGACGTATTGCGCGGTCTGGAGGCCGGGGCCGATGACTACATCGTGAAACCATTCAACTACCTTACTCTGCTGGCCCGCGTTAAAGCTGTGCTGAGACGCACCGAAAGTACACCTCTTAACAGTAATCATGCTACCGCGGTTGGCTCCCGGCTCAAGATTGATTTCGTAAACCAGAAAGTTATGCTCGATGACGAAACGGTCAAACTTACTCCGGTAGAATACCGCTTGCTTCTGTACCTGGTTAAGAACAAAGGAAGGGTTATACCGTATGAGCAAATCATGGGAGAAATCTGGGAGAAGGACTACCGGCAAGAGACCGATAATATACGCATATACGTGCGACGGTTACGCCGGAAGCTACGGGACACCCCTCCGAAGATGATTTTAAACCAGTACGGCTCCGGGTATGTATTTAAAGGTTGATGGCAATTTAAGTATCTTTATGGCCGTTTAACCCGATATAGAGCGGTTTCTTCCATCATGTATCTTTCTCGACTGTTCACAAGATATCCAAATCATTCTTTATAGCTCACCTCAATGGAATTATCCCGTAAAAAATTGCCGTTGTAATTCGTAAAGTTACAAAAAATAAACATTGTAACATCTTGACAACTATTAGCTATATGGAGTATATTGTGTCAACGGCAACCGCTTGCCGTTAGGACATTAACCAATGAGTTTTGAAACGCAGGGCGTAGAACGCAAAATACTCTCCATTCTGAAGGTCTTATATGACCTTCAGAAACCGGCGGGCGGAAGAATAATCGCTCAGCACCTGAAAGACCATGGGGTTTCTCTCAGTGAGCGGGCCGTCCGGTATCACCTCCGCATTATGGATGAACGGGGATTAACCGAACTGGTGGGCAACCGGGACGGCAGGACAATTACCGAGAAGGGGTTCAGTGAAATTCAATATGCCCTGGTCAAAGATAAGGTTGGCTTCGCGATAACTAAAATAGAGCAGCTGGCTTTCCGTACCGATTTTGATTTCGAGACCCGCCGCGGCACGGTACCGGTGAATATCTCTTTCTTCCCCAAAGTTAATTTCAAGAAGGCACTTTTGGCCATGAGGCCAGCCTTTGATGCTGGTCTGTGCGTAAGCCGGCTGGTAGCAACTGCTGAATCCGGGCAGCGGGTAGGCGATGTTTTTATCCCTGAAGACAAAGTCGGGCTGGTGACCGTTTGCAGTATTGTGGTAAACGGTGCCCTGCTTAAAGCCGGCATACCGATGGACTCAAGGTTCAGCGGCATCTTACAAATAACTAATCGTAAACCGATGCGTTTCACCGAAATAATTCACTATGATGGCTGTTCCCTCGACCCCTCCGAGATTTTTATTAAAGCCCGGATGACTTCAGTAGGGAAGGCAGTATCCATTGGCAGTGGCGGAATACTGGCTAATTTTAGAGAAGTACCGGCCATCTGCCTACCAGTCGTCGAACGCGTGCTGGCGGGGTTAAAAGCGGCCGGGTTAGAAGGGGTACTGATGATGGGGAATACCAGTGAACCGGTGTGTGAAGTCCCGGTGGAGCCGAACAAGATTGGGCTGGTCCTGGCCGGCGGCTTGAATCCAGTTGCCGCCGCCCAAGAAGCCGGTATCGAATCGGAAAATAAAAGCATGTCCACCGTTATCGAGTACCAGGATTTAATCAAATTGACGGAGTTGTTTGAATGAAAGAAGTAAAAGTTATCCCCTGTCTTGATATCCGGGAAGGCAGAGTAGTGAAAGGCGTCAAGTTCGTAAATCTTAAAGATGCCCGCGACCCGGTAGAAGCCGCCTCCGCTTACTGCCGGCAGGGTGCCGATGAACTGGTATTTCTGGATATTTTCGCCACCGTGGAGAACCGGAAGACTCGTTTCGACTGGGTGAAACGAGTCTGTCAGGTGGTGACCGTACCTTTTGCCGTGGGCGGCGGTATCAACAGCCTGGAAGATATGCAGACATTGTTTGATATGGGCGTAAACAAGGTCTCCATCAATACTGCTGCTGTGACCAGTCCCCAGCTCATTACGGAGGCGAGCCGGAAGTTCGGTAAAGAGAAACTGGTCGTGGCTATCGATGGCCGCAAAAACCCGCCGGGCGGCAAGGCTCCACGCTTAGAGGTAGTCGTTAAAAGCGGTAATGAAGCCACTGGCCTGGATATTGTCGATTGGGCCAGGAAAGTTGCAAAGCTGGGTGCCGGCGAGATTCTGCTTACCAGTAAGGACGCTGATGGCACCAAAGATGGCTATGACTTGGAAATGACAGCGGCGGTGGCTGAAGCCGTAAATATTCCAGTGACCGCTTCCGGTGGTGCCGGTAAGCTGGAACATTTTTACGATGGGGTGGTTACCGGCAAAGCGTCCGCCGTTTTGGCCGCTTCAGTTTTTCATTTTGGTGAAATTACCGTCCCTGAAGTTAAAAAGTATCTTAAGCAGAAAGGTATTCCAGTTAAAGCATAATGAAAATGATATTGGTTTCTACTTAATCAGGTTATCCCTTGCCTTCCATATCACATCGGTATTTGACGAAATGTTAAACAAATTACAAAAGAGGGGGAACAATGAACTTAGAGCGTCCAAATTCCAACGAAGCTACCAGAACCGCCAACCGGTCAAGGAGCGTAGTGCCCAGCAGCGGGCTATGTAGCCGCTGTATTGATGGTTGTACCGGCAACTGCGAGGTGTTCAAAGCGACTTTCCGTGGTCGTGAGTTAATCTATCCCGGTCCGTTCGGTGAAGTCACTGCCGGCGGCGACAAAGACTATCCCATCGATTATTCACACCTGAATATCCAGGGTTATGCCCTCGGCGCCAGAGGCCTACCCGCTAACGTTAAAGGGGACTCGGACACGGCTACTTTTCCCGGCGTTAACACGGAAACCCAGTACGGCTGGGATAAGAAGGTCAAGATGAAAGTCCCTATCTTCACCGGTGCTCTGGGGTCAACTGAAATCGCCCGTAAGAACTGGGAACATTTTGCCGTCGGCGCCGCCATAAGTGGCGTTACTCTGGTCTGCGGCGAGAACGTCTGTGGTATCGACCCACAGCTTCAACTTAATGCCCAGGGTAAAGTAACCGCCGCACCGGATATGGACCGCCGTATCGAGATATACCGACGCTACCATCGTGGCTATGGCGAGATACTGGTCCAGATGAACGTCGAGGACACCCGGTTAGGTGTCGCCGAGTACGTCAGCCAGAAACACGGACTGGATACCATAGAATTAAAATGGGGACAAGGGGCGAAATGTATCGGCGGTGAGATCAAGGTAAATAGCCTGGATAGGGCCCTAGAACTCCAGAAGCGCGGTTATATCGTCACACCCGACCCATCCAACCCCATCAATCAGGCTGCCTACAACGATGGCGCGGTCAAGGAATTCGAACGCCACAGCCGCCTCGGGTTTATTGAAGAAGAGGCTTTTTATCGCGAAGTTGCCCGCTTACGGAACCTGGGGTTCAAGCGTATCACCTTGAAGACAGGCGCCTACAGTCTGCGCGAACTGGCGATGGCCCTTAAATGGGGCTCCAAAGCTAAAATCGACCTCTTGACGATTGATGGTTCTTCCGGCGGTACCGGCATGAGCCCCTGGCGCATGATGGAGGAATGGGGCATACCCAGCATATACCTTCATTCTGCGGCCTACCAGTTTGCCAAGAGGCTGGCCGACCGGGGTGAAAAGGTACCCGACCTTGCTTTTGCCGGCGGCTTCAGCAGTGAAGACGGTGTTTTTAAGGCGCTGGCCCTCGGCGCACCATTCACCAAAGCAATATGTATGGGGCGTGCCTTAATGATTCCGGGTATGGTCGGCAAGAATATCCAGAAATGGCTTAATGACGGCAAACTGCCACCGACCGTCAGTGCTTTCGGCTCATCACCCGAAGAAATCTTCGTCAACTGGGAAGATGTGAAAAACATCGTCGGCGCCGACGAAATAAAGAACATCCCGTTGGGCGCGATTGGCATTTTCAGCTATGCAGAAAAGATAAGGGTAGGGTTGCAGCAGCTTATGGCCGGCGCCAGATGCTTCAGTGTACCGGTGATTAGCCGTCGCGAACTTATGTCCCTTACCGAAGATTGTGCCAAAGTGACCGGCATACCTTACCTGATGGATGCCTATCGCCAGGAAGCTGAAGAAATACTGGACAACTAATCTCTTGCCTTAGGGTTACAGTGCAAAAAGGGACTTTTCCGCTAACCCCTCTCGTAACGAGAGGGGTTAGCTTTTCTCAAAATACCTCCAGCGTAATGAAAATGTGAACAAAAGCCAAACGTAGAGCAGCGGCTTGGAGGTCAAATAATGTATAAGAGGACATTGGTGCCGTTGGCCGAGGCAGCGTTACCGCATACCGAAGCCTTGGCTAAACAGGAAGGCACTAGACAAACCAACGTGGTTTTGCTCAGAGTAACTGATGAGCCGCCGGTATTGAGCGATTACCCGGAGGCATCCATGGAGCTCAACTGGGGAGGCCATGTTAACAAGAGCGCGTAGTCACAATCGCACCTTCTTCAGTAGGTATGAAACCGGTAATTTCTACGTTTTCACCGTCAAGCCAAACAGTGATGCCCATGTTTTCTACGAAGTCCCGCTTTGTCTGGAAGTCCGGATCCTTAACTTGCTGGTAGTTTCGTGACCTGTCACGAAACGTATTTTTGTATGGTTGAGCTAAATTGAACAAATGTCAGTTATATGCAATGATAGTTCAGCGTACGGCCGAGAGCGCTACTCTGCTAACTCCAAGCATATATTTGCGCCAGTAGACCTAGTTCAGGCAGCTATTAGATAGTAGTTGGTGCCTTATATTCGCCGAAGACTTTCCTGGTCACTCTGCCTATTTCACCATGAGTTGCATAAACTTTCACGGCGTCCAGCACGGCCGGAATAATGTTAAATTTATTATCTTTGACTTTCTTATAAGCAGCGTCCTCTAACCTGGCAAGTTTCTCTTCAACCAGCGCATTGTTTCTTTCGGCTCTAAGTTTCTTCAGGCGTTCTATCTGGCGCTGTTCATCTTTAGGGTCTCCCTGGAAGATTTCCACTGGTGGCTCTTCGTTGAGCCGGAAGCGATTAACGCCGATGACCGTTCGTTCTCCCGAGGCGACTAGCTTTGCTTCCTTATAAACGCCTTTTAGCTCTTCCTGATGGTGGAAGCCCTTCTGAACAGCGGCCACAGCGCCGCCAATGTCTTCTATCTTCTGGAACCAGTATTGTGCCTCTTCTTCAATTTGCTTGGTCAAACTTTCGACATAGTATGAACCGGCCAGTGGGTCGATGGTATTTTCCAAGCCGCATTCGTGAAGAAGAATGAATTTTACCAGGCTGGATAATCGGCCGGATTGTTCGGTCATTATGGCCAGAGCTTCATCGTAGCCGGGGGCAGCGATATTTTCCAGGCCACCGAGCATGGCAGCCAGTACTTCCATACTGATCCGGCAGAGGTTATTGAATGGTTGTTGGGCAGTCATGCGCTGACTTGATATGAAACATGTGCAATACAGCGCCTGAACTTTGGGTAAGTCGCAGTGGTATTTTTCCTTTATCATCCTGGCGAAGAGCCGTCTTCCGGCCCGGAATTTAGCCGCCTCCTGAAAAATATCCAAGTCACAGCCAGCATGCCAGTCCATCTTGGGCACGAACTCCTCGAGTTTCAGTCCTCTTCGCAGAGCGGAATCAATGTAGGTAGCAAAGTGGGCCAGGGCAAAGCCTAATTCCTTTCCGGCACCGATACCACACCACGATAATTGCGTCGTGCAAACTGACCCGGCGCGTATTCGTTCGGGGTGTTTTTGTGGAATATAGTGGACAAGGTATTCTTTGACATCTGTGGACAGTTCGATAGCTATTGGTACCGGAAAGATGAAAGTGCCCCGCCCCGAGTACTCCTTGAAGGGGTCATTCTGCAAGCGCAAGCTCGGCAAATCTTCCGGCTTGACGCCTCGCTTTTCAGCCATTGCGAGCATGAGCGGAAGGTGAAGAAAAGCCACACAGTTTGACGCACCAAAGCCCATGTTATACTTGCTGATATCAATGCCGTCTAATAGTCCTTCAGCGTCAGCCAGAGAGGCGATTGCCGTGCCTATCTTGCCTACTTCCCCCTTCGCTCTCGGGTCGTCCGAATCCAGTGCTATCTGAGTGGGAAGGTCTACGTAGCTACTTGCATTTTTGGACCCGAGGGCGATCAGCGACTTTATCCGCTTATTGCAGCTTTCACATGTCCCTGACCCGGTTGACACGGAGAAGGCAAAATCGTGCGACCGATAGCCATTTGGCATGCTGCCTCGGGTAAACGGGTATTGCCCGGGGAAACCTATATCCCGCTGGTAATCTATTCCCTCCAAGTCCAGGGGTGTATAAATTGGTTTAGCGACGTAATCGCTCAGTGTCTTATATTCTTTTTTTCTCTCTGGTTTACTCGCCAAGCTTGGCTGGCGCACTTTTTCCTCCCATTCACTTAACGTCGCCTCGAAGTTATTTTTGCTTGTTTTAGAGCCTCTGACCGCTTTGCTGACTGCCATAGTTTTATTACCTCTTTTATTCTTATGGCCTACTACCAACATTGAGCTTAAATAAAAAAGGCACTGATGTCCGCTGTTTAGAAACGACATCAGCGCCCCGATCTTTCACTACCATACCTCCCAATTCGACCACTTATAGATCGATTTCACATGTGTGTTCTTAACTTAGCACTGGCTGATTTGATTGTCAAATGCCCACCTTTAGGCTAAAAAGCAAGGTGTTACTGTGATTATGCAAACAAAATGAAAGAATACTACCGGAAAGCGGCTGAAAAGTACCTTTCCCAAATCGAAAAACGCCTGGCCCTCACCGGTCTAAAGATTCACTCCGAGGTACTGATGGGGAAACCAGCCGATGAGATTATCGGCTATGCAGAAAGGAATCCACCTGGGTTTATTGTCATGACGCCCCACGGATTTTCGGGAATCAGTCGTTGGGAATACGGCAGCATCGCCGATAAGGTTTTACGCGGCGTTTCCAGTCCTGTCTTTCTGGTCAGGCCACAATGAGATACCACGCCCTCAGGTAAATAAAAACAAAACACATATTTATGGCCAACATAAAATTGACCATAACGACCCAATACTATTATTGAAGGTGCCGGCAAATTTTGCCAGCTCCGCGCTACCGATGACTTAAGCTATACCCGCCTGGTCGGCTTCATCTTCTGGTAACAGTCCCGGCAGTACACTGGCCGGTCGTCATGTGGCTGGAAGGGTACTTCAGTCTCTTTGCCACACTCAGCGCATACCGCAGGGAACATCTGGCGTGAAGAATTGTAGCCAAAATGGCTGCCTCCAGTTGACCTGTCGGTCTTCCTCGCCTGACGGCATGTCGGGCATCTCTTGGGGTCGTTGGTATAGCCCTTGGATGCGAAGAATTCCTGTTCGCTGGCGCTAAAGGTAAATGTGGCGCCGCATTCAGAACACTGAAGTATCTTGTCCTCAAAACTCACTGGATGACCTCCTTTTTATTTGTGGTTAGGGTTAGGCCATCCAACACTGGTGCAACCTTTTGTTTTTTGAAAAGTATAAATATTCAGATTCTCCCAAGTAGGCAATGACCTAAAAACCTACCGCACATAGCATAACCTGAGACTTGAAAGTTGTCAACAAACTCTTTTCCAAAATGATTTAACAGGTACTATTGCTTACTAGTTATCCGCTGAATAGCTTGAATTCGCTCCAATAATGGAGGGTGGGAATAGTTAAGAAAAACATAAAATGGGTGCGGTGTCAGGTTGGCGAGGTTACTCGCTGATAGTTTTCTGAGTGCATTGGCAAGTTCGGCGGGTTCAACGATAGTCTGGGCGGCAAACCGGTCAGCCTCATATTCGTTTCTCCGAGAAAGGGCCTGCAGTGCTATCGATAACACAAACTCCAGCGGCATGTAGATAAAGCCAAAGCAGACCAGGCCGGCATAAATAGACGGCGACTGCAGATAAAATGCGCGGTACAGGCCGTCGCTACCCAGAAAGCTGGAAAGGAGATAAAACATCAGGCCAGCCTGAGCGATGCCGATAATCATCCCGGTCACAACGTGTTTTTTCTTATAGTGGCCGATTTCATGGGCAAGGATGGCAACCAGTTCGGGAACGGTGTGTTTATCAACCAGGGTATCGAAAAGAGCAATACGCTTGCTGCGTCCGAAGCCGGTAAAGAAGGCATTGGTCTTCGCGGAACGCCTGGAACTATCAATGACGAAAATTTTTCCGATATTGTAACCTGCGGAACGGGCATAATTCTGGATAGCTTCTTTCAATTCGCCCGGCCCCATGGGGGTAAATCTATTGAAGAGAGGCATTATCCATATCGGAGATATGAATTCCAGAACTACGGTGAAAAGGACGGCAGCGAACCATGCCCACAGCCATGCGTAAGGGGCCGTATACTCAAACAACCAGAGAATTCCTGCCAGCAAAGGTGACCCTATAATGACAAGCAGCGCCAGGCCTTTCAACCTGTCCATGATAAAGGTAGACACTGATGTCCGATTGAACCCGAACCGTTCTTCAATGACGAAGGTAGCATAGATACTGGCTGGCAGTGTCAGTAGGTTATAGGCAGCACCGAGTATCCCGAAATAGAATAGCCCGCTGACGATTGGATTAAAGCCCCACGCTCTAACTATCTGGTCGAGGTAATTGAAACCGTGACCGAACCAGAAGGAAAATAGAATCAAAAGGCCTAATGTTCGGGTCATGAGCCCGAGACGTGTTCGTGAACGTGCGTACTCTTGAGACGTCCGATACTCGTCGGTTCGGTAAATCCCATCGAGAGCAGGTGGCAATTTAGCTCTAAGAGATCTCAAGTTCAGTATATCGGCAGCGGTCTCAAGAACAAATTCCAGAACCAGTGCGGTTACGATTATCAGGGCAAGTATAGTCATGACAGCTCATAAATCAACGGGAACAACCAAGCTATAAACCGGTTTTACCCGGAATTATGGATAGTCCAGCTCTACCGGATAGTAAGGCAGTCTGGTAATAACTTTCGTCCCTATACCCGGCTCCGACTTAATATTCAGAGTACCACGTAGCAGCCGGGCACGCTCGACCATACCCATAACGCCAAGACGACCGGTACTAGCCAGGTCCTCAAACCTCGGCGGTACGGCAAAACCACAACCGTTGTCAGTAACCGTCATCTTGATAGCGTCGTCGCCGAATTTGAGCCTGATAGTCACATCAGAAGCCCTGGCATGCCTTCTGATGTTGCTTAATGCTTCCTGGGCAATACGGAAAAGTAATAGCTGCACTTCAGCGGACAGGTCCCGCTCGTCACCGACGATTTTGACCTGAGCCTCTATGCCGTGATTCTTTTCAAGGTCTTCGGCCATCCACTCCAGCGCCGGCACCAGACCCAGGTCATCGAGAATACGAGGCCTCAGGTCCTGAGCGTAACGCCGGACATGCTCCAGTGCTTCGACGGCCTGGCTGCGCCAGGTATGCAGTTTATCCCGAAGTGCCTGTGCTTGCTTGGTCCGGTTGCTCGGGATAGTGGCATCAAGGCGTTGGATAAGAAGAAGCAACGAAGAAGAAACGTCATCATGTAAGTCACGAGCCAGGCGTTTTCTTTCTTCCTCTTGAGCCCGGGTGATAAGCTGGACATAGTAGTGCATATTCTGTTGCAGCTTCTTTTCCTCACTGATATCCTGCAGGGTCTCCAGCGCACCGACTAGCTCTCCTTCCTGGTTGGTCAGCGGGCTGGCAGTAAAATGAAGCCATCTTCCATCTTTACCCAGGTCGGTAAAGAAATCTTCGGCTTCATAGGCGCCATCAATTAGTTTAGATTTCTTATATTTACCTTGATAATATGTTTCAATTTCTTCGGCGGAGGCGCCATCTACAATCAAATCAGCCATGGTTGGCCTCTTTCTGGAGTAAAAGGACCGCCATTGCCGGTCAGTACCGAGGACTCTCTCACTGCTGACGCCGGAAAGGGACTCGATAGCGGTATTCCAGTGGGTAACCCGGTGCTGCAGGTCGATGACGAACGTGGGGATGGGTGAACTATCCGTAATTCTGGAAAGCATCTCTGCCATTTGCTTCTCTTCGGTTACGTCCCGAGCAATATGCTGAAACCCCTTTGGTTCGCCATCAATAGTGACCAGGCTGGTTACTAACTTCAATGCCCTGATTGTGCCATCTTTTCTGACCAATCTCTGGTCATAAGGCTGGTTAATTTCCTTACCGTCCAGTAACTCGCGGCGGACATCCCTGGCCAGCTTCAGATATTTACCGGTAACAAAATCTTTCACATTTTTGTTCAAAAGCTCCTGCCGGGTAAACCCGGTCAGTCTCTCCGTTGCCGTATTGACATCGATAAGGTTACCAGCCATATCATGAACCCACATGGCATCACTGGCGTTCTCGAAGAGGTAGCGATAATTGTGTTCGGTAAGCTTGAACTTGCCTTCCATTATTTATTCACCTTCTCCATCACGCTGGATATCATCGAGGGTGATATAGCCTTGCTTCAACCCCTTGATAATAGCGTCGGTACGGCTGCCACAACCCATTTTATTGAAGATATTAGTCAGGTGGGCCTTCACCGTACGTAAGCTGACAAAGAGAGCCGAGGCAATGTCTTTATTACTCATCCCCTTGGCTGCTGCCCGCAATATTTCGAGCTCCCGGCTGGTAAGCTCGCTGTTGGTACCATTGGTTTTAGGTGTTGAGCTAGCCCCCATGACACGTTGGAGCAACTTACGTGTGACTACCGGGTCAAGGACCGATTCTCCAGACCGCACCGTTCGAATAGCATCGACAACCTCGCTACTACGAGAGCTTTTCAATAGATACCCACAGGCCCCAGCTTCCAGAAGCCCGAGGATATAGCGAATATCGCTGTATCCGGTCAATATTAAAACGGCACTTGAAGGGCTTACTTCTTTCACCAGCCTGGTAGCTTCGACGCCGGTGAGTCTGGGCATGACAATATCCATAACCACAACGTCAGGTTTTAATTCCTTTGCCAGCTCCACTGCCTCCTGCCCATCTCTGGCTTCACCGGCGACTTCAAAATCCTTTTCTCTACTCAGTATATCGCGCATCCCTTCTCGCAATACGGCGTGGTCATCGGCAATCAAAATCCTTATTTTAGCGGCCATTTCTATACCTTCCTTTACCTAGCTCTTAAGCTAATTCTAAACCATTCAGAGCATAAGCTCAAACGCATATATACTTATTATCCATTGTACTAAAGTCCGATAAATGCAGTCCTCGCGGCCTAGTACTTCAGGGTATTTCAAGGATAGGACTATTAGCCTGTAAAGATAAGATGTCAGGTCACTGTGCGTTCAGCCACAGAGCGATATCTTATAGGTAGAAGGGATAAAAGGAGGGTCACAATGACAAGGATGACAACACGACAAGAACGATCAGTCCAGGAGCAACGGAACCGGAAAGAGATAATCCTTGAGGTACTGGCAAGGGCTGCCGATGACGGCGAGTTCCTGGCTCGCCTGGCCGATAATCCGGGGCAGACTCTGGCTGAGTACTACACGCTGACACCGGTAGAACTGGCAGCTTTGGCCAGCGGGGACATCAAGAAAATAGAAGAGTGGGTTGGCAAGCTGGACAAAAGACATGCAACCTGGCTATGGAACCGCCTCAGCCAGGAGAAGTGGTAGGCGAAGCACTTCGAAGATTAGTTTTGGAGAATCAAAATGGTAAGCGAAAGAAAGAAAACAGCGCCGACAACTGACACCATTACTGACCAAAAGAGTGCCGGCCCGGATATTCTGGACCGGTTGAGCACCGCGACCAGGACTGAAGACAGGCTGGTCCAATTAGAGTCCTTGCTCCAAAAGGTGGGTAAAGTATCCAGCACGGAAGCTTATCCACCTGACGAAATGGCCCGCAAGACAGAAGCCGTCGGGGTCAGCAAAGGTAAACGCGACGTATTGAGCACAACCATCCTCGGCCTCCTCGCCGGGGTCTTTATCGGTCTGGGAGCGATGTTCTTCACGGTTGTAACCACTAATAGTGGCCTCGGTTTCGGCATGAACAAACTAATCGGGGGACTAAGCTTCTGTCTCGGCCTGATTCTCGTCGTTGTTGCCGGGGCAGAGCTTTTCACCGGGAACACCCTGATTGTAATGAGCTGGCTTAGCGGCCGCACCAGCCTGGCCCGCCTACTCAGGAACTGGGGAATTGTTTATGCGGCCAATCTCGTGGGAGCGTTAAGCCTAGTCGGGTTGATGTTCTACACCAATCAGTGGGCCTTCAGCAGCTACGGGGTCGGGGCTAATGCTCTGCTCATTGCTAACGCCAAGGTAAGCCTTAGCTTCGGCACGGCATTGGCACGCGGCATTATGTGTAATGCTCTGGTCTGTTTGGCAGTCTGGCTTTGCTTCAGCGCCCGCACGGTCACCGATAAAATAGTAGCCATCCTGTTTCCCATCACTGCCTTCGTTACTGCTGGCTTTGAGCACAGCGTGGCGAACATGTACTTCATCCCCATCGGTGTATTGCTGGCCAACCAGCCGGCCGTTCTGGAAGCAGCAAAAGTAACTTCAGCCAACTTGGCTAACCTCACCTGGGCTGGCTTCGTGGGTAATCTGATTCCAGTCACTATCGGAAATATCATCGGCGGTGGACTGCTGGTCGGGGCTATCTACTGGATAACTTACCTCGGCCAGGAACGCAGGGAAGAGGTTATTACCGTCCGGCCATGGCTAAAATCGCTCGTCCCTAACTTTATCGGCGTCAAGGCGCGCCAACCCGTAAAAGAACTGCCCGAGGCTGTCCGTATCCAGATTAGCGAGCTCATTCAGGCCAAGCAGGCTGAAACAGCGGCTCTGGGGCCCGGCGGACAGGTACTGATGACCGTTCTGGCCCGGGCTAAAGACGACGCTAATTTCTTTGCCCGCTTGTCCGAAAACCCGGCCAAGGCACTGGAAGACTATGACGAACTGACTGCCCCAGAGAAAGCCGCCCTGTCGAGTGGCGACATTCGTTGGATTGAATCGAAGGTCGGAACTCTCAATGAACCATTACGTACCTGGCTTACCGCCCGGCTGACCCAGGAGAAATGGTAAGACTGACCGGTGACGTAATGGAGGAGGGAATTAATATATGAATAAAGTTGTGGCTAATGTAGAAGAGGCCATCGCTGATATACCGGATGGAGCGATGATAGCGATACCGGGTTTTTTCACAGCGGGTGTGCCCCGGATTCTACTCCGCGCCCTGATAGCTAAAGGAACGAAGGACCTGACTTTAGCCTGCGGATGTGGTCCTTTGCTCGGCGCTACGGAAGAATTGGAATTACTCTGCAAAAATAAACAGGTCAAGAGAGTTATCGATTCTTACGCGCTTTTCCGTTCGGCGAGCAAAGGGCTAGAACATTGCTTCGAACAAGCTGTCCGGAAGAATGAAATCGAGTTGGAAATTTATCCGATGGGGACACTGGCGGAAAAGTACCGCGCCGCCGGAGCTGGCATTCCTGCTTTTTATACCCCCACCGGGGTAGGCACTTTTGCTGAAGAAGATATCTGTAATGTCCATAACGGGGGAAAAAAGGAAAAAAAGATAATTAATGGTCGGGAATACCTGTTAGAATACGCCTTGAAGCCTGATTTTGCTTTCATTCATGCTAATCAAGGAGACCAGGTGGGTAATCTCAGGTACCGACGGACATCGCTCAATTTCAATCACGTCATGGCGATGGCGGCCAAAATAACTATTGCCGAGGTGGAAGAGCTGGTGGAACCGGGGCTACTTATTCCTGAAGATATCCATACCCCGGGCATATACGTCAAAAGGATAGTACCGGTGCCACGTCTGAAGGTAAAAATAGGCATCGACTAGAATCGGAGGGAAAATGGTAACGGAAACGAAATTGCAAGGATTGACTCGGGACCTGATTGCACTCAGAGCCAGCAGAGAGATTAAGGAAGGTAACTACGTTAACCTTGGTATCGGCATCCCGACTCTGGTCAGCAACTGGACCGAAGGTAGAGATGTAGTTTTACACTCTGAAATAGGTCTGCTGGATACCGGCCCTTTGGCGGAAGGCGACAAGATTGACCAGGACTGCATCAATGCCAGCTGCCAACCGGTACAGGTACGCCCTACATCCTGCTGCTTTGATATTGCCGAGTCGTTTGCCATGATGCGCGGCGGACACATGGATGTCGTCATCATCGGTGCCCTGCAAGTTTCGGAAAAGGGCGATTTGGCGGGCTGGTTTAACCCGTCTCGCGGGCTGAATCGCGTCGGTAATATCGGTGGTTCGATGGACCTGTGTGCCGGCAGCAAAAAATTAATTGCCACCATGGAGCACACCACCAAGAATGGTGAACCTAAGATTGTTAGGGAGTTAACTTATCCGGCGACAGCCCGAGGCGTCGTCAATCTTATTGTTACCGACCTGGCGGTTATCGAGGTAACGGCTGACGGGCTGGTCCTCAAAGAGGTCTGTCCCGGCATAACTCCGGAAGAAGTCCAGTCAGTGACCGAGCCTAAATTAATCATCGCTCCAGACCTGAAAGAAATAGAACTTTAATACCCGCGCAAAGATTACGGCAAAAAAGGGAGGGTAACTGCCCTCCCTTTTTTATACTTCTCATCGAAAGTAGCGTATAGGCACAAGCCATCGCCGAAAGGTAAATCGTGCTAAAAGTAAGCCGTCCTTCTTCCCAGCCAGATACCCAAGAACAGGACCAGTACCACTCCCACGACGATGAGAATAATGAGAACGACCGGGGAAAAGGAAAAACTGAAGAGTGAAAAGCCTCCGACGTAAAACGCCCCGGCGCCCGTCCACGGGCTGGCATTACCGGCGCCATCCACAGCGCGGACCCGCCAGTAATAGGGCTCTTTTTTGCTGGTCGATTCCAGAGCTTCATCTTTGGTCAGAGTATATTCGGGTTGGGTCAGTTCGGTCTTTTCGAAAATGACCGAGCCTTCGGCAAAATTTTCCTTTGTGGCAATCTGTAATGTATAGGTTACCCCGCTCGGGTCGGTGACGCTCTGCCATTCGAAAGTAGTTTCCGCCTTTTCCCTTGAGTCTATTTCCGGCTTTAACGGTGCCGGTGTGGATGGGGGTAAAGTTTCCATAGCGAAGTTAAACTGCTTGGTGCTGGTACCGTCGCTAACGGCGATGATATGGTTGCCGGCCGCGCTTTCAGGGGCATTAAAAGTAACCGTGAAAGTCCCATCAGTGCCGACCGGAGCAGTGGCTGCCTGGGTATTATCATAGGTCACCGTAAGGGTCTTGCCGGCTTGAAAGCCAATGCCGGTAACGGTGAGAGGGGTACCGACGTGGCCCGGCGCGGCCGCCGTAGTCTCCGGGCTGATACTGGCAGTAGTGGTAATAGTAAAGTTGGCCTGAAGATTGTTGGTTCCGTCGGTCGCTTGTATCATATAGGTGCCGGCGTTACGGGCCGGTACCGGGAAACGGGTGCCGAACTGGCCGTAGCTGTTGGTATAAGCCGTTTTCATCAGGTCATTATCGAAGATGACCGATACTGATATGTTGGGTAAAAAACCGGTACCGGTAACGGTAACTTCCGTCCCTGAAAAGCCGGTCGTCGGCTCAACGATAAGGCCAGCTACGACGGTGAAAGTCTGGGCATCACGATTGGTCCCGTCGGTGGTGGCAACTTCCTGAGCGCCGCCGGTAGCCGCCGGGACGGTGAAGTTGGCCTGAAAACTACCTTTACTGTTGGTCGTCACCGGACTGGGTGTAGTATTTACGGTGGTACCCGCCAGCGTAATGGTAATATTGGCGTTGGCATTAAAACCGCTGGCGCTCACCGCTACGCTAGTCCCCACTGCTCCTGAGACAGGCGTAATAGTCGTTTTCGGGTTGACGATAACATTGGCCGTGCCGACATTGCCGCTGGTATCGGTGACCTTTATCTCATGCTGTCCCTGGTAAGTTTCCGGGAGGTTGAAAGTAATACTGGCAAAACTGCCAGTATTACTGAGGGGTGCCGTGGCGAACTGGGTACCGTCAAAAGTGAGCGTAGCGGTCAGGTTAGCGGCGAAGCCGCTGCCGTTGATAACGATCTGGTCACCGAAAATAGCGGCTGATTTGGTGAGGGTGACCAAGGGATTGATACGGAAGGTATCGCTATAAGATTCACCACCCCCACTGCTGCTCTCAACCATAATGGTGTAAGTCCCACCCGGAATAGCCGGCACGGTGAAGTCAGTGGAGAGAATCCCGCTACTGCCGATAATGCCGGTCTGGGTCAAGCGGTAAGGTGTCCCGAAGGCAAAGGTCAGGATATAATAATTGGTAGCGTCCCAGTACTGCCCTCTGACCTCGATGCGGTCACCGACATGGCCGGTGGTGGGATAACAGCTAAAGTAGCGGTTAGCCGCACCCAGGATAGGGCGGGCGGAGAGGCTCATCAGCAATACCGCCAGTAACAGAACCGGGACCAGCTTGTGAAAGATTCCCCTTTTTCTCATTGAAACCCCCTAGTGGTTTAATATTACGGCTATCCTACTCATTGGTCAAGAGAAATAGCTGAAGAGAACAGAATAGTGGTACAAAAAGTCCTTTACGTTAGAACAAGAGTTGCTCTATTCCGAGGATGTTCTGGTTTATCGGGACATCCTGTGCCTCCCATAGGACATAATTGACAGAGTCTCGCTGCCCAATTATGATAGATAAAAGGAGAAAGCTAGGACCGATGCAAATCAAAAAGACCTACCGTGAAGTAAATCCTGAGTTGCTGTTCCATGAAGTGCGGGACTTTGCCCAGAAACAGGGTTTGATCATTAGCGAGTCGAAACTGGAGACTTACTCCTTACCCACGGATTCCTCTTCATTTATTTCTCGCGGTACGCTTTCCTTCACAATTCTGGACGAATCGCGAAAAGCCGAAAAGGAATGCCTGCGGGCACATCTGGTTGGTTCGGCCCGGAGTGAAACCAAACTCATGCTCGATATTGACGAAAAGCTTTTCCCGGAGCCAAAAATTTCGGCCTTGCAGTCTGACCTGGACTTCATTTTCAATGCTTACGAAGTCAAATCAGACTAGTTAAAGGCTGTTTAGTACCGACGAAGGTCGGTATCCAGAAATATCTGTGTTTTATTTGCCATCGAGTTTACTGGATTCCTTCAGGATGAACCTTCACTTCGTGGTGACTCAGACTTCGGCGAGCTCAGTCGAGTCGTGGAACCAGGATGAATCCGTGTCAAGCACGGAATGGTAAATTGTGTTATTAGGCGACCTCATTCGAGGTCTAGCCCCTCTGGCATTACCTTCCTCAGTAATTAAGTTTAAGATACCCGCTGGACTACCGACATGTTGCGCCACATACAGTGCTTTTTGTCTTACTGGCATGCGAGTTTCATGACACTACTGGCTATGATTGACAACATAAATAGTCAAGAGTATTCTTAAATTGAAATATAGTCAAATCATCCGAAAGTTTAACGATGGAGGCCGTTGGTGTCAGGAGGCGGTAGTAGCGATTTACCCAGACTGGCGAACTTTCGGCTCACCAGATTGACCCCTTTTATCCCTTGTGTTGATACCTTTAGGGACTTATTTCTATTTACGAATGAGCCTACTATCTAAATTGGTGTATCCTTTGGTATTATCCAAATCTGGAAGACGGAGTCCATACTGAAATGAATGAAATGGGGTAATGAAAGACAAGCGTAAATGGTTATACGTGGCCGTACTCGTGGTAATTGCCCTGGTGCTCGTGGAAGAAACGCACATTCTATGGCCGGGCTTTCTTTATGAGAATGAAGGGCTTCACTCGACAGTCGAAGCGATTGGCGCGCTGACTTCGATTTTTATGGCCGTCATCCTGTTGCAAAAACAGCCAGAGGAAGGCGGCCGACGGTTTTACTGGGTGGCGACGGGGCTATTGGGTGGAGGTATCCTGGGTATTTTCCACGGTGTTAGTCAGGTCGGCCATGGCTTCGTTTTATTCTATTCAACGTCTGTATTGATTAGCGGTCTGGGGTTTGCCTTAGTCTGGCTGCCGGAGTCAGAACGTCTTTTGCCAGTGAGAAAGCAGATTCTCTGGGGTGTTATTATCGGCTCCGTCCTTTTTGGCATCTGGACGCTGCTATTTCGAGAGACACTACCGCTAATGCAAGTGGGTGGGCAGTTTACCACCACGGCTCGGATATTCAATCTTCTTTCCGGTGCTTTTTTCATCACCGCCGCAGCTTATTTCTTTCTCGATTTCCATCGCTCGGCCAACTCCGAGTCTTACATCTTTTTCTGCATGTCCTTCCTTTTCGGGGCGGCTTCCTTAATGTTTACTAATTCAGTTGTCTGGAATGATGCCTGGTGGTTCTGGCATGGAATGTGCCTGCTGGGCTACTTACTGGTCATGGGCTTCGTGGTTTATGCTTACCAGCAGACAACTTTATCTTTGAGAACCGAAATCGCCCAGCGTAAACAATCCCAGGAAGACCTGGCACTCAGAGCACAGCTTTTAGACATGGCCACCGACTCGATTCTCTCATATGGCCTTGATGGGAAGTTCATTTATGCTAATGAGGCCACTTATAAGTCGCACGGTTATAGTAAGGACGAACTCATGACGATGAACCGCCGTGACCTGGTGACTCCCGAGTATGTCCCGTCATTCGACACGTGGGTAAAAAGACTTATCGAGCAGGGTGAAGGCGTCACTGAGAGTGTCCACCTTCGTAAAGACGGGACAAAAATGCCAGTTGAACTTCATTCTCGTCTCATCAAAGCGGACGGCCGGGACGTCATCTTAGGCATCTGCCGAGACATCACCGAACGCAAGCAGGTCGAGGCGCTACTCAGCACAATTTCCGAAAATTCGCCGATTGGTGTTTTCATCACGCAGGACAGCCAGTTCAGGTACGTTAATCCGCAGTTTGAAAAAATAAGTGGCTACACACAAGAAGAGTTACTCGGCCAGGAAGCCTCGAATCTTATGTACCCTGATGACCGCAATCAGGTACGGGAAAACGCTGTCAGAATGTTGAAAGGGGAACAAGTCCCTCCTTACGAATATCGGGGCGTTAAAAAGAATGGTGAAATACGATGGATTACGGAAACGGTCACTTCCATCCAGTATCGAGGTGAGAGAGCCATTCTGGGCAACTATATGGACGTGACCGAACTCAGGCAGGCAGAGGCAAAAATCAAAGAGATGCTCAGTGAAGACCTGAGACGCCGTACCATCGAACTGGAGGCCGTGAATAAAGAACTGGAGGCTTTTGCCTATTCCGTCTCGCATGACCTGCGGGCACCGCTGCGCAGCATGGACGGTTTCAGTCGGGCCTTGCTGGAAGATTATGCCCCTAAACTGGACGAGGAGGGGAAGGACTACCTTAACCGTGTCCGTTCGG